>JBJHCG010000001.1:0-252292 GCA_050485885.1 Gemmatimonadales bacterium
CTGGCCTACCTCATCGACTCGACGTCGGCAGCGGTGTGCAGCCTCATTCCCCTCAACGCGTGGGGCGCCTACAACCTGGGGATCCTCGACTCCCTCGGGGTCGAGGATCCGCTGGGGGTCTTCATCGGCTCCATCCCCTTCAACTTCTACGCCCTGGCGGCCATTCTCGTGGCCCTGGCGGTGGCGATCTGGGGCTTCGACCTGGGCCCCATGAAGCGGGCCGAAGCCCGGACCCAGGGGGGGACCCTCCTCTGGCCCGACGCCCAGCCCATGATCGACGAGGCCATTCTCTCGCCCGAGCCCAACGACCGGATCCCGCCCCGGGCCATGAACATGGTCGTGCCCATCGTGACCATGGTCGTCATGATGCCCCTGGGGCTCTGGATCACCGGAGGGGGGGACCTGCGCGCCGGATCGGGCTCGACCTCGGTGCTCTGGGCCGTCCTGGCCGCCCTGGCCATGAGCTGGATCCTCCTCCTGGTGCAGCGGGCCTCCACGGTGGATGAACTCACCCGGGCCGGGCTCAAGGGCGCGGGAGGCCTCGTTCCCCTGGCCCTCATCCTCCTTCTGGCCCTTGCCCTGGGCGATGTGGCCCGGGAACTGGGCACGGGGCCCTTCGTGGCCCAGCTTACCGCCGGGGTCCTCCCCCCGGTGATCTTCCTCCCCCTGGTCTTTCTGGTTTCGGGGGGGATCGCCTTCAGCACGGGTACGAGCTGGGGGACCTTCGCGATCATGCTCCCCATTGCCGTGCCGGCGGCGCTGGCGCTGGGGCTTCCTCCTTCCCCCTTCGTGGCCGCAGCGCTGGCAGGGGGGATCTTCGGAGACCATTCGTCTCCCATTTCCGATACCACGATCATTTCGTCCATGGCTGCCGCCACGGACCACATCGATCACGTCCGAACCCAGCTCCCCTACGCCCTTCTGGCCGGGGGGATCGCCACCGTGGGCTTCGCCCTGGTGGGGCTCGGCATGTAGCGTCGGGGGCCGACCGGACCTCCGACACCCTTCCTTCCTCGCGACTCCGGAGTACCTGAGGTGAAGATCATCGTTTGCGTGAAGCGGGTGCCTGACACCGAAACCCGGATCCGGGTCGGGGCCGACGGCACCTCCATCGATCCCAGCGGCGTCAAGTACGTGGTGAGCCCCTACGACGAGTTCGCCGTGGAGGCCGCCCTTCGCCTGAAGGAGTCCGCCGGCGAAGGGGAGGTGGTCACCCTTTCCTTCGGGGAGGAGGCGGGACAGGACATTCTCCGCACCACCCTTGCCATGGGAGCCGACCGGGCCATCCTCCTCAAGGGAGAGGTGACCTCCGACGGCCTCGCCACGGCGAAGACCCTCGCCGCCGAACTCGAAGGGGAGGATGCTCCCCTGGTTCTCCTGGGGGTGAAGGCGGCGGATGATGACCAGCAGCAGGTGGGCCCCATGCTCGCCACCCTCCTGGACCGCCCCTGCGTCACGGCCGTTTCCTCCTTCGAGAAGGAGGGGGACCTGGTACGCTGCCGCCGGGAAGGAGAAGGGGGAACCGAGGTAGTGGAGGTCTCGCTCCCGGCTGTGCTCACGATCACGAAGGGGGCCTACGAGCCACGCTACGCCTCGCTCAAGGGGATCATGGCGGCCAAGAAGAAGCCCCTCGAGGTGAGGGAGGCGAAGACGGTGCCCTCCCGCCTCCGGGTGGAGGCGCTGGAACTCCCCCCGGAGCGGAGCGCCGGGCGGATCGTGGGAGAGGGTCCGGACGCAGTCACCGAGCTGGTCCGGATTCTCCGCGAAGAAGCCAACGCCCTCTGACCCCGAACCGAGACCTGACATGAGCAACGTACTTGCCGTAGTGGAAGCACGGGACGGAGCCCTCCGGGGCACGGCCCGGGAAGTGGTGTCGGCCGCCGCCGGGGTGGCCCGCGAGCTGGGGGGGAGCGTGCACGCCCTCGTCATCGGAGCCCCGGGGGTGGATGCCCCCGCCGCCGACCTTCGCGCCTGGGGTGCGGAAGTGGTGAAGGTGGCGGCCCACGGGGCCCTGGCGGGCTACCACCCCGATGGCCATGCCGCGGTGGCGGCACGGATCGGGCGCGACGGGGGGTATGCCGTGATCCTCTTCGCCGCATCAGGTCAGGGGAAGGACCTGGCCCCCCGCGTCGCGGCCCGCCTCGACGTGCCCCTGGCCGCGGACCTGACCGGAGTGCGGGTCGAGGGGGGGAAGGTGGTCATGACCCGCCCCATGTACGCCGGGAAGGCCTTTGCCCGGGTCACCGTGGATGCCTCTCCGGTGGTGGCCTCCCTCCGCCCGAACGTCTTCCAGCCCGCCCCGTCGGAAGGGGCCGGTGCGGTGGAGGCCGTTCCGGTGAGCGAGGATCCGGAGAGCTGGCCCACCCGGGTGGTGAGCTTCGAGGCCACGGGGGGCGACATCCCCGACGTGGCCGAGGCCTCCATCGTGGTGTCGGGGGGGCGGGGCATGAAGGACCCCGAGCACTGGAAGCTCCTGGAGGAACTCCGGGCTGCCCTGGGGTCGGAAGCCGGGCTCGGGGCCTCCCGGGCCGTGGTGGACGCGGGATGGCGCCCCCACGGAGAGCAGGTGGGGCAGACGGGGAAGACCGTGGCCCCGAAGCTCTACTTCGCCATCGGAATCTCGGGAGCGATCCAGCATCTCGCGGGGATGCGCACGGCCACCACGATCGTGGCGGTGAACAAGGATCCCGACGCGCCCATCTTCAAGGTGGCGGACTACGGGATCGTGGGAGATCTCTTCGAGGTTCTCCCCCGTCTCACCGAGGCGGTGCGCGCCGTTCGCGCCGAGTCCTGAGACGACACGACCCTACCGACGAGGAGGGGGGCGCCGCCCCAGGGCCTGCACCGGGTCCACGGGGCGCCCCCCCTTCCAGACTTCGAAGTGGAGGTGAGGGGCGGTGGCGCTGCCGGTGGCGCCCACCGCCCCGATCCGTTCCCCCCTCCGGACGGTGCCGCCGCTCTGGACACCGATCTCCGAGAGATGGGCGTACACGGTGAGGGCGCCTCCCCGGTGCTCGAGCCAGATCACCTGTCCGTACCCGCGCATCGTCCCGGCGAAGCGTACCCGCCCCGGGAGCATGGCAAGGACCGGGGTCCCCGTGGGCGCGGGGAGGTCGACCCCGTGATGCACGGTGGGGAGGATGGCCCCGCTTCTCACCCGGAGGCCGAAGGGGGAGGAAAGCTCCCCCTCCACGGGCCAGCGGGGGAGGGCGCATCCCGAGAGGGCCACCGCCACCACGAGGAAGAGGCCCCCTCGGAGGAGGGCGCCGCCCCGACGGGGCCGGTCGCTCGGCCGGGCCGGCGCGGGGAGGGCCATGACCCCGGTCAGAACCGCCAGCTCAGCCCCACCGCGAACCCGCCCACCGCCGGCCACTGGTCCCCCACGATGGGCGTGTCGGACTCCACCGAGAGGAAGGAACGAGGGGTACCGAGCTTCCAGAAGTGCGCCACGGCATCGAAGCGGACCACGATCTGGTCCGTGACGAAGTACCGCGACCCTGCCCCCAGCACCCCGAGAAAGGAGGGCCCGAAGGTGAAGCGGACATCGGAGGGAAAGGCGGCCTCCTCCTCGATCCGGCCGGAGAGGTTCCCCACCGCACCCCCTCCCGCCAGGACGTGCGGTGCCAGTCCATGCCAGGTCCGGGGGCCCGTGAGGGTGAACCGGATTCTCCCGTCGATCCCCCCCACCAGGGCGCTGGCAGACCCCACGTCCTCGATGGCGGTTCCCTGCTCGTTGGGGGCCCGCACATTCCGATCAGTGGGAAGGAAGAACCCACCGAATTCGAGGGTGAAGGGCCCCCCCACGTCAAGCCCGTAGCGGGCGCCCACCATCACCCCGTCTCCCGGGCCCAGCTCCATCGTTCCCCGATTTCCGGGAACATGGGCCACGTACCCCCCGATCTCGTGCCTCCCCTCGATGAAGCGGTAGGGAGAGGTGATGGACTGGGCCTCGACGGCAAGGGCGGTCGGCCCGAGGAGCGAGGCGAAGACCGCCACGCAGGAGGCTCCTCGAAGGAAGGGACCGAGGGTGGGTCGGGAGGAGGACATGGGCAGGAAGGACCTGGGGGGGAGGAGGACCGAAGGGAAAGGACCGGGCCGAACGGGCCCGGGGTCCCCGGATGCGCCCCCGAAGCTACCCGAAGCCGGGGGGGCGGATCAAGCCACGGGGGTTTGACCTCGCCCACGCCTCCGGGCAGATTCCGCGCGGGAGAGGTGGGTCGGCGCCCCGGCATCCCTCTCCGTACCCCTCGAGCCCCTCGGGTCCCATGAGCACCCTCTCCCGTTCCGCTGCAGTCCCGCGCATCCTGGCGCATTTCCTGGTCCTCGCGGCAGTCCTCCCCTTCGCCATTCCCCCCGTGCTTGCTGCCCAGGCCACGTCGGGTCAGGCGACGCTCCGGGTGGACGAGAACGTGCGCTTCGAGCCGCAGGGGATCATCGTGGCCCGGCTCCAGGCCGGTACCCCTGTGCGGATCGAGGGCGTGGAGGGTCCGTGGAGTCGGGTCACCTTCGAGGGGGTGGTCTGGGAACGATCCCTTCAGCGGCGGGATGGGGGCTCCTTCGATCTCATCGTTTCGGAGGAGGAGGGAGAGAACCTCCGCGCCGAACCCGCCGGCCGGATCCTCGGCCGCCTGAACCAGGGCACCCTCCTGAACGAGGTCTCCCGCGAGGGAGGATGGATCCGGGTGCGACGCACGGCCTGGATGTGGTCTGCCTCCCTCTCGGGAGGGGGAGAGGCCCCCGCTCCAACCCCGGCTCCCGCCCCGACGCGGACCCCGGAGCGGGCCACACCGGCGCCGCCACCCACCGCCCCCCCGGGCGATGCAGGGCAGGAATGGATCCGTGCCGGAAGCCGGGGGGCCCCCCTCCTCCTGGCCCCGGATGGCGACACGGTGGCCACGACCCGGGGCGGGGCCGAGCTCCGGGTCCTGGGGCGGGAGGGCAACTGGGCACGGGTCCGGATGGAGGGCTGGGTCTGGCTTCCGGGAACCGAGACCACCGCCGGCACGGAGGGTCGACCGGACGTGGTCCTCCGCGATGTCGGGGTGGGGGACCTCTCCCGCGAGCCCGAGCGCTACCGGGGGCGCCTCGTGGCCTTCCAGCTCCAGTTCATCTCGCTCGAGCGGGCCGAGGCGGTCCGGACCGACTTCCTCGAAGGCGAGCCCTTTCTCCTGGCCCGCTCCACCGATCCCTCCCGGAGCTTTGTCTACCTGGCGGTGACGGAGGAGAACCTGGCCGAGGTCCGAAGGCTCCAGCCCCTGGAACGGATCGAGGTGGTGGGCCGGGTGAGGGCCGGGGCCGCCGCCCTGACCGGGAACCCGGTCCTGGATCTGGTGGAGTTCCGACGCGTACGATGAGGATGCGCTTCCCGGGAGAGCGGCCCGGATCCCGCATCTCCCCCCTCCCGGGGAGTTCCGGCCGTGGGAGTTCCGGCTCCCGCTTCTGAATCCCCGGGGCGTTCCCTGCGTAGGGTGTGGGGGCCCATGGGGTCGTCCGCTCCGCCTTCTTCGCATCCACCACTCGAGAATCCCATGTACTGCTGGTCCTGCGGAATCCGGAGCACCGATGAGGCGCGCTTCTGCGCCGCCTGCGGCGCCGCCCTCCATCCCTCGTCGTCCACCTCTTCCCGGGAGGGAGAGGAGGGCGGGAAGGGGCAAGGGGGGGGAGCAGGCGATGCGCACGGGTCGGCGGCTTCAGGGCGTCCTCCCGAGGGAGGGACTCCACAGGGCGGAGGGGGTGGAGACCGCGGGGCAGGGGGAGGCTCCACGCAGCCGCCGGCCTCGGGAGGCCCCCCCGGACCGGGCCTGCCTCCCTCCTTCCTGGCCCCTCCGTACCACCCCGCCCCGCCCCCCCCTGCGGTGCACTGGACGGCGCGGTCGCCCCTCCAGCTCCGGAGCTGCCCGGCCTGCGGGTTTCGGGGGGAAGGGATCCCCTACTTCCGCCGCGGGACCCACCTGGCCCTCCTCGGTGCCGCCACGATCTTCACGTATGGGGTCGGAGGACTGGCCTACTGGCTCCTCAAGCGGAACGAGCAGATCTGCCCCGGCTGCGGGCTCGGGTGGAGCCGGTCCCGTCCCCTGGGGGAAAGCCTGGTCCTCGCTGCGGAAACGGACTACGGGGGAAACGACGGGGCGGTGGTTCCCCGTTCCGGTCCTTCCCTCGCCAAGATGCCCGGCGGAGTGAGCATGGCCGGCCTCCCGAGCAGCGGAGGGTTCCGTCGCTTTGGCGGGGTGATCCTCGTGCTCCTGGCCCTCTTCCTCGTGGGCCTTGGCATCGTGGAAAGCGAGCTGGGCGCAGTCCTCACCGGAGGCCTCCTGGGGGCGTCCGGGGCCCTCTCCTTCGGGTGGGGGTGGAAGGCCCAGCAGCAGCGGCGGCAGGACCTCCTCCAGCGCATGCAGCGGCAGGTCATTCGACTGGCGCGCCAGCGGGGGGGGATCCTCACCGCCACCGATGTCGCGGGAGAAATGGATCTTTCCCTCCCGGCGGCGGAGCGGGTTCTCCTTTCCCTCGACGACGGCTTCCGGGTCACCTCCGATGTGACGGAGGAGGGGATTCTCGTGTTCGAGTTCCGGGAAATCCGGCGGGGGGCGATGCCGGGGGAGCTTCCGGGGCCCCGTCCCTGAGCCCTTCGAACCCTTTGTCCGCGGGGCCGGGGGCGGGGGCCACCGGCGAGGGGACGGGCCCGGCCCGGAGGGGAACGCGCGCCCCGATCCGGGTCAGGAGGATCCCCCCGAGAATGATCCCGGCACCGGCCCACTGGATCCCGGAGGGGACCTCCCCCAGGAGGGCCCATGCCCCCCCGAGTGCCACCACCGGCACGACGTTCGAGTAGGCGGCGGTGCGGGCACTCCCCAGTCGGTGGACGCCGCGGTACCAGAGGAGGTAGCTGAGCCCGAGGGCCAGGACACCGGCAAAGACCACGGCTCCCCACCCCGCGACCCAGGGCACCTCCCTCCACGCCAGGGTCCCCAGGTCGGGGATCCCCAGGAGAACCAGGACCACGGTCCCGGACCAGAGGGTCCAGGCCGTGACCGGCACACTCCCGTATCGGAGAATGAGCCGCCGCGACCCCACGGTGTAGGTCGCCCAGAGAACGGCCGCGCCCACGGCCAGGAGGTCACCCAGGAGCGTCGCGCCGCCCAGGGCCACCCCCGTGGGTCCGCCCATGACCACGAGGACCATTCCACCGAGGGTGGCGGCGATCCCGCCCAGAACCCAGCGGTCCAGCGTTCCCTCGCGGAAGAAGGCCGAGAGGAGTGCCGCCCAGACGGGGACGGTGGCCAGGAGGAGGGCCGTGTTTCCTGCCGTGGTCCGGTTCAGCCCCTGGATGAAGAGGAGCTGGTAGACCCCGTTCCCGGCGATCCCCAGGGCCAGGATGGCGCCCAGATCCCTCCGCTCGGGCATCCGGAGGGGCCCTCGGGCCCGGAGAATGGCCCAGACGGTAAGGGAGGCCAGGGGAAAGCGGAGGGCGTTGAAGGCCATGGGAGGGATGGCCTCCAGGGCGCCCTTCACCACGGCGAAGTTCAGTCCCCAGATGAGGGTCAGGAAGAGGAGCCCGAGATCGGTGGCGCGGTCGGGACCCGGGGTATCGCGGGGGTTCAAGGAAGGAGGGGTTCCCGGCCGGATGCCGAAAGGGGAGGGGAAGGTCCGGATCCCTCCCCCGGAAGGAGCGGGGCGTTGGTTCCGGGGGCGGTCGCGCATAACTTTCGTACCGAAAGCCGTCCAACCCAACCCCCGCACCGCCGGGATCGAATGAGGGAGCCGTCAGGGTGAGAGAGTTCGTCGACGCCGAGGGCCAGCGCTGGACCGCCACCATCGAGGGGCGTGAGGGACCCGACTACCAGGGGCGCTTCCACTTCGTTCTCCGGCCCGAAGGGGCGGGGGGGCCGGTGGCGCTGGAAGATGTTCGCTGGAACTCGGAGCACACCGCCCGGAGAACCCTCGAGACGATGTCGGAGGTGGAGCTCCGGCGTCGCCTTCGCTCAGCCCGGGGCCGGTCTCACTCCTGATCCTGGACCCGCACTCCGGCGGCCGTCGGGTCGCCGGGGTTCCCGGCGGGCAGCCCTCGCCGGAACTGGGCCAGTTCCACCCCCAGGCGGTCTTCGGCGCGCTTGGCGGCCCAGGGCGAGGGGACATCGTTCACCACGAAGCTGAAGGCGAGTCGCTCGCCCTCGGCGCTTCTCACGGTGCCCGACAGCGCCGAGACCCGGTGGATCGTTCCGGTCTTCGCCCGGAGGTTCCCGGCGGCGGCGGTGCGCTCCATGCGCCCCAGTTCCCGCCGGTTCCCCGCTTCCGGGAGGGAGGCGTGGTAGGCTTCCAGGTGCGGGGATCCGTCCATCCAGGCGAGGAGGCGCACGAGGGCGCGGGGGGTGGTCCGGTTCAGCCGGGAGAGCCCCGATCCGTCCTCGACATGGAGGGTCTCCGGGTCCACCCCGACCTCGTCCACGAGAAAGCGGGCCAGGGTCCGGGCCCCGCCCTCGAAGTCGGGCGTCTCCCCCTCCGCACGTGCCATGGCCAGGAGGAGGGCCTCGGCAAAGAGGTTGTGACTCCGCTTGTTCACGGGGTGGATCATCTCGGAAACCGGGGGCGAGTGATGCACGGCCAGGGTCTGAAGTCGCTCCCCTGATCCGAAGGCCGGGGCCACCAGGGTCCGCCCACTGATCCGGGAGGCCGACGCATCCCCGGATCGGGCGTCGAGAGACGCCGTTCCCCCCTGGACCTCCACTCCGGCCTCCGCCAGGGCTGCCCGGAGGACCGAGGCGGCGTAGCGCGGGGGATCGGGGTGGGTCATGGAGCGCCACGCCTCCACCTGGCGCGGCCGAAGGGTCCCCGTGATCCGGATCGGACCGTCAGGGTCGTCGCGGAAGAGCGCCAGGGGTGCCCCCGCCGCCTGGACCCGGCTTTCGTTGCGGATCCGCACCTCGGCGCCCTCGGGAAGGGTCAGGACCCGGGGAGGGAGGCCCACCGCCCGGGTGGGCTGCACGCGAAGAGTGACCATGTTCTCGTTGAAGGTCAGCGCCGAAACGGGGGCCGCGAACCAGTTGTCCAGGTCGGCCGGGTTCCACGAGGGCCGGCGCGGATCGCCCTGGAAGTAGGAGCCATCTCCCACGATCCGCCCCCGGATCTCGTGAATTCCTGCCTCCCGCACCGCCTCGACGAAGGCCTCGATCCCCCCGGCCGGGCGATCGGGCATCCGGGTGGCCAGGGTCGGATCGCCTGTGCCGTAGAGGAGGAGGTCGCCGTGGAGGACTCCGTTCACCACGGGTCCGTCGGTCACGAGCCAGGTGGTGAACCGGTAGTCCGGACCCAGGAGGTGGAGGGCCGCTGCCGAAGTGTAGAGCTTCATGTTCGAGGCCGGTGCCATGGCCTCGTCGGCGTTGTGCGTCCAGAGGGTGTCGCCCCGGTCCAGCGAGACGACGATGATCCCCCACCGCTCGCTCCGGCTCCCGGCGGTGGCGAGGCGGGCCAGGGTCGAGCCCAGCGTCGCCGGATCCCGATGCGGCACTCCTGCTTCGGCAACCCCGGCGTGCAGCCTGGCGGAGGCGTTCGATGCGGCCGTGAGGAGGTCCCCGCTCCCGTTCGCCACCGGGCCCACGGCGTGAAGGCGGTGCTCCGGAGGTGCGATCCCGTCCAGGGCGGTGGGGGAGGTTCCTCCCACCGGAGCCCCCCAGGGCACGAGGAGGAGCGCGGGCAGGAGGAGGGCGCGTCGCCCGACCCCCCCGCGCTCGCCCCGTGGAGAGCGCGTGCGAGTCAGGGGGGCGGGGAGGGAGAGGGGGCTCATTCGACTCCAGGGTAGACGTTCACTCACCTTCGACTATGCAGGGCTCGTGCCGGCTCAAGGCAGGGGGGAAGCGGGCCTCCCCGCGGGCCTGACCCCATCCCGGCCTCGGGGCAGCGCACCCCAACCTGGGAGGGTCCGGAAGAAAATGCCACTTTTCCACCGGATCGCCCGGACTGCCCGGATCGCCCGGATCTCCCGGACTGCCCGGACTGCCCGTGACGCCCGGATCGCCCGGACTGCCCGCGGCGCCCGGGGGAAGAGGGCCGCCCCCCTTCGCTCTGTCGGAAGCCTCCCGGTCCGTCTCGCCGCGACCTTGCCCCCCTGGTCGCACACGGCCTCATGTGTGGGGCCAGCTTCGCGCCCGGGGCGCGAGTCCCGCGAGCGGATCCTGCCCGGGAAGGGGGAGGATCACCCCCGGGTTCAGCAGCCCCGAGGGATCGGCGGCATCCTTCAGACCGCGAAAGCGGGCCGACCAGTCCTCTCCCCACACGGCCCGAAGGAATGGGGCACGGAGGCGGCCATCGCCATGCTCGCCCGCCAGCGTCCCTCCGAGCTCGACCACGAGGTCAACGACCCCTTCGAGGATCTCTCGCACCGAGGTACGCCACCCGGGATCGGAGAGGTCCACCAGGGGATTCACATGGACGTTCCCGTCGCCGGCATGCCCGAAAACCACCGCATCCATGCCGCGACCCTCCTCGCGGAGGATCCGGTCCAGCCCCTGGAGGTACGCGCCCAGGCGGTGGGGAGGCACCACCGAGTCCTCGATGAACTGGGTGGAGAAGCGGCCACGCCCTGCCTGGGCTGCAATGAGGGGGCTCGCCCTCCGCCTCAGGCCCCAGAGGCGGGCGGCCACCGCTGGGTCCCGGGTGGCGATCCCCGGAGACCGCAGCGCCCGGGCCAGGGCGGATTCCACCTCCCTGGCCGAGTCCCCCTCGAAGGCGAGGAGGAAGAGGGCGAAGGCCTCCCGCGCCAGGGGGCCCAGCTCCGGGTCCTCCTTCAGCCCCGCCATGTCCAGGAGGCGTCGGCCGAGGAACTCGCAGGCCACGGCCCCCAGACCGGCCGCCTCCATGGCCAGCGCACCGGCCTCGTCCGCATCGAAAACCGGGAGGAGGACCACCCCCATGGCAGGCGCCCGGGGGCGCAGCCGAAGGGTCGCGGCGGTGACGAGAAGGAGGGTGCCCTCGCTTCCCACGATGAGCTGGGCTGGATTCCCGGTGGCGTGGTAGCGGTCGATCCCGTAGCCCGAGCTGTTCTTCCGCAGGCGAAAAGGAAGGGGAGGGGGGGAGCCGAGGGCGGTCTCCCATCCCGGAGGGGGCGGTGCGCCTGGCTCGAGATCGAGGGGCGCTCCCTGTGCATCCACCCCCTCCACCCCCTCGACCCAGCGGTCCACCGCGCCATGGCCGAAGCTCCGGGCGCCGGCGGCGTTGTTCGCCACGAGCCCCCCCACCGTGGCCCAGGCAGCGGAGGAGGGGAGGGGAGGGAATTCGAGCCCCCGGGTTCCGGCCAGGGCATCCACGGCCTCGGCGGTGACGCTGGCACCGGCCCGGATCCGGGGCTCATCCCCTCCCGGAAGGAGGCTCCGCTCCCGAAACGCCTCCATGGACACCACGATCCCCGGGCCCAGATTCCCGCCTGGCATCCCCGTCCCGCCCCCTCGGGGGATGATCGGGATCCCCTCCCGCCCTGCATGGAGGATGACTCGGGAGAGGTCTTCCGTGTCGATGGGGGCCGCCCACGCCGCCGGGTCCGCATCGAGCCGGAAGGGGCCGGAGATCTCTCCGGCTCGACGCCCCGCCTCCTCCCCGGTGCGCCAGGTGCCGCGGAAGGCCGGAGGCGGCGGAAGAAGAGAGGTCACCAGGAGGTCAGGGGCCGGCGGACCCTGCGTCGCTGTGGCCGTGGGTGAGGTGCACGTCGGGGGTTCCTGCCTCCGGGAGGGGGCGCGGGGCGGTTCCCCGGTGGCGCGCCGCCTCCCGGCAGTCCTCGCAGAATCCGGTGAACTCCAGCCGGTATCCGGTGACCTGGAATCCCTCGGCCTCGGGGTTCAGCTCGTGGATCTCCTCGGGGGGGAGCTGCCCCGCCACGTCGAAGAGGCGGGAGCAGGCGAGGCACCGGGCGTGATGGTGGGGGTCGGTTCGGCCGTCGTAGCGGGCCGAACCGTCGCCGTAGGTAAGCTTCGTGGCGAGCCCGCACCCCACGAGGGTCTCCAGACTCTTGTAGACGGTGGCCAGCGAAATCACGGGCACCTCCCCCCGAACCGCGACGAAGACCTCGTCGGCGGTGGGATGGGTGTCGGTGGAGCGCAGGTACCGGAAAACGGCGGCGCGCTGCTCGGTGTAGCGCTGACCGCTGGCTTCCAGCGCTTCCCGAAGAAGCTGCTCGGGGGGAGGCGAGGTGTGGGGGGCCATGGAACTCCCGGCTTCCACGGGGGGAAAAGGCTCGAGACCCCAATCCTGATGCGGGATCTTCGCTTCAGAAAAGGTAAGGGAGGCCGTTTTGGCATGTCAACGCAGGGCCGGGAGGAGAGCATTCTGACCTTGGAACCCCTCCTCGATGCCGTTCGCACCGGGGTGGAGGAGGCCGCATGGGAGCTCTCCGGGCTCCAGAAGACCACGAGCCACGAGTTCGAGGGCCGGTGGGCCGGCTCCTCGACCCGGAGTGCCTACCTCTTCTTTCATCGCCCGGACCTCCCCGACGCCATTTCGGTGGAAGGCTTCCTCGACGAGACCTCCCGGGGGCTCCAGGGGAACCTGACCCTCGTGGTGGAAGGTCCCTGCTATGGTGACCTGGGACAGGCCTCCACGATCCTGGAAAGGATTGCCTCTGCTGCCCGGGAAACCTTCCCCGCTCAATGCAGGACCCCCCTTTCCCTTCGCCTGCACCTCCCGAGGGCCGACACGCCGAGCGAGGAGGCCCGGGTCCAGCTCCGGATCCGGGTGCATCTCCCTCCCATCACCCCCGAGATCCGCCCGGAAACCGTTTGCCGGTACACGGCTTCGGCGGTCGGAGCCTTCGAGGCGATGCTGGAGCGACCGGAGGTGGCCGAGTTTCTCCCCCCGGTCGTGGAGTAGGGGGAGGACGGGCCCGGACTCCCGGGTGCGGGAGGCAGCGCCTTGCCCATGCGGTCGGCCCCCGGCTACCCTCTTCGCCGTCGCCATGTCGTCAGGTCGTGACCGTGTCCCCTCGCGGTGGGGGTACCCGTCACCCCGTACCCCTGTCGCGCGCTCGGGCCGGCGTTGCAGGCGCCGGGTGCGTCCCTTCTGATCCTCGGGCGCCCTCCGCGCCCCTTCGTCCCCGAACGAACTTCCCGGAGACCCCATGTCCCACGCCCCGAACCCCGCCGAGGGGGGTGCCCTCGACGACCTGCTCCAGGAGGAGCGGAGCTACCCCCCCGACCCGGACTTTGCCGCGGCAGCGCATGTCTCCGACCCTTCGATCCACGAAGCGGCAGAGGCGGATCCGGAAGGGTGGTGGGCCCGATGGGCCTCGGAACTGGAGTGGTTCGAGCCCTGGAGCCGGGTCCTCGAATGGGAGCCCCCCCATGCCCGCTGGTTCGTGGGCGGGAAGCTCAACGTGGCCTACAACTGCCTGGACCGGCATGCCCGGGGGGCGAAGGCGAACCAGGCGGCCCTCCTCTGGGAGGGGGAGCCCGGCGATACGCGGACCTACACCTACCGGGACCTGCACCGGGAGGTCTCCCGCTTCGCGAACGCGTTGAAGGGGCTGGGGGTGGAGAAGGGGGACCGGGTGGCCATCTACCTCCCCATGATCCCCGAGGCCGCCATCGCCATGCTGGCCTGTGCCCGGATCGGGGCGATCCACTCCGTGGTCTTCGGGGGCTTCTCCCCCACCTCCCTGGCCGACCGCATCGAAGACGCCGGAGCGAAGGTCCTGATCACCGCCGACGGCGGATATCGTCGCGGCAACGTGGTCCCCCTCAAGCGGAACGCCGACGAGGCCCTGGCCCGGGTCTCCACCATCGAGCACGTGGTGGTGGTGGCCCGGGGGTGGAACGTGAGCCGGACCACCGGCGCCACCATGACCCCGGGTCGGGATCACTGGTACCACGACCTGATCCGGGCGGCCGAGACGGCCTGCCCCCCCGAGCCCATGGATGCGGAAGACGTCCTCTTCATCCTCTATACCTCCGGTACGACGGGGAAGCCGAAGGGGGTGGTCCATACCACGGGCGGGTACCTGACCCAGGCCGCCGCCACCACGAAGTGGGTCTTCGACCTGAAGGACTCGGACGTGTACTGGTGCACCGCCGACGTGGGGTGGATCACGGGGCACACCTACATCGTGTACGGGCCCCTGGCCAACGGGGCCACCCTCCTCATGTACGAAGGGGCGCCCGACTTTCCTGACCGGGGGCGCTTCTGGGAGCTCTGCGAGAAGTGGGGGGTCACGATCTTCTACACCGCCCCCACGGCCATCCGGGCCTTCATGAAGTGGGGGGCGTCCTGGCCGGAGAAGTACGACCTCTCGGCACTGCGCCTTCTGGGGTCGGTGGGAGAGCCCATCAACCCCGAGGCCTGGGTCTGGTACCACCGGGTGATCGGGGGGGAGCGCTGCCCGGTGGTGGACACCTGGTGGCAGACCGAGACGGGGGCCATCATGATCACGCCGCTTCCGGGGCTCACGTCCACACGACCCGGGAGTGCCACCCTCCCCTTTCCCGGGATCTCCGCCACCGTCCTGAACGACGAGGGGAGCGAGGTCCCGGCCGGGTACCTGGCCATCACCCGTCCCTGGCCCTCCATGCTCCGGACGATCTGGGGCGACGACGACCGCTTCCGGGAGACGTACTGGTCCCGGTGGGAGGGGACCTACTTTCCCGGCGATGGTGCCAAGCGGGGGAAGGACGGCTACCTCTGGATTCTGGGCCGGGTGGACGACGTCCTGAATGTGGCCGGACACCGGATCGGAACCATGGAGGTGGAGAGCGCCCTCGTGGACCACCCCGCCGTGGCGGAAGCGGCGGTGGTGGGAAAGGCCCACGATCTGAAGGGACAGGCCGTGGCGGCCTTCGTCACTCTCCGGGAAGGCACGGATCCCAGCGAGGCCCTGGCCCGGGAGCTGCGGGGCCACGTGGCGGAGAAGATCGGGGCCATTGCCCGCCCCGACACTGTCCTCTTTGCCGCCGACCTCCCGAAGACGCGGTCCGGGAAGATCATGCGCCGTCTCCTTCGCGACATTGCCGAGGGGAAGGCGCTGGGCGACACCACGACGCTCGCCGACCCGGAGGTGGTGGCCCGCCTCAAGGCCCGGTACGAGGAGTCGGGGGAGGGGTAGTCGCCCGTCGCGGAGGGACCGGTGGGTTCCGGGAGCACGGTGCCAGGCGCCTCCCGGAACCCGAGCTGCCTTCGGCCCCCGGGGCCAAGACGGCCGGCGCCCCGACCCTCCGGGTCAGGCGCTTCCCGGACCCGAATCCTCGGCCAGGGGGTCCCGAGGTCCCGGTGGAACGGGCCGGTCCGGCTTCTTCGTGATGGGGCGCGCCGGGATTCCCACATGGACGGTGGAGGGTTCGGTGTCGCGGGTAGCCAGCGCCAGAGCCCCGACCATGGAGTCATCCGCCACGTGCACCCCGGCCAGGATCGTGGCGTGGTAGGTGATCCGGACCCCCTCGCCCAGCACCGTCACCGGGGTGGAGACCTCCTTGGGATCGCGTATGTCATGGGTGTGGGAGTAGACGTTGGCAAAGTCCGAGACCGAGGCCCGGTTTCCGACCCGGATCCCGCCCCGGTCGTCGAGAAGGACGTGGCGGTGAATCACCACGTCGTCGCCCACGTCCATGTTGTAGCCGAAGGAGAAGCGCACGAAGGGGAAGGCCTTGAAGTTCCGCCCGCACCGCCGGAAGATTCGCCGGGCCAGGAGGCGCCGGAAGGGGATCCCCAGGGCCACGTTTTCCCCCGCCGGACTCCGGTCGAACATCTCCCACATCCAGAGGAGGGGCTTGACCCGGGCATACCGCTCCAGATCGATCTCGTGGTAGTATTCGGGCTCCAGGGTGACGTTCCGCGGATCCAGCTGGTCCAGGAGCACCGCCTGCCCCGGAGAGAGGGTGGCCGGGTCGGGGCGCCCTCCCGGGAGGTAGAGCGCCTCCAGGACGCGTCGGCAGAGGAGGTTCCGGTCGCAGGCCGGATCATCCAGTTCGCGGTCGATCCCGGCGAGCCAGGCGTCGTACCGGGTCCGGGCCTCGGAGGCCACTTCCACGGGGCGGAGCGGAAACTGGGGCATGAAGGGAAACCGACCTGGGATGCGTAGGGAGAGAAGGCGCGGCAGGGGGCGCCCGGGGCCCGGGAGAGCGCTCGCCAGGCAGGGCGCGGAGGGGCCTCCGGTTCACTACACTAACAGATGGGGGTGCTTCGCCAAGGGGACGGAATCCGGCTTCCGCTCCCCTGCGCGACCCGGCGCGGCGGAGGAACGACGCCGGGCCGGATGCGCCCCCCCTCGATTGCCACAGGAACGCCTGTTGCACCAACCCGTCAGGAGAAAGGGACCGCCATGCACGAGGCCATGCGAAAGCGCATCCTCCGCCGACTCGAGAGCCTCCCCGAGGCCCAGCTGTACCAGATCCTCGACTACATCGAGTTTCTGGAGTCCCGCTACAACCGTGGGGTTCCGGAGGAGACCACCGCCCTCCAGAAGCTGGCCGAGAAGCTCGAGGACGGATTGCGGAAGGGAAAGGTGAACCCCTCCAACGTCCGGGAGGCCTTCCAGCTCATTGCCACCGCCGACCGTGTCCTCTCCTCCGTCTCGGCTGCCGGAAAGCAGCTCCTCGACGAACTGCAGGGCGCCGAGGCGGAGGCTCCGGGGGAGAAGCGCCCGTCGCCGTCGCCGCCCCGGCCCTC
Source organism: Gemmatimonadales bacterium (assembly GCA_050485885.1). Classification (GTDB taxonomy): domain Bacteria; phylum Gemmatimonadota; class Gemmatimonadetes; order Longimicrobiales; family Gaopeijiaceae; genus SKNW01. The sequence continues at coordinate 16,633 of JBJHCG010000001.1, forward strand.
GCCGCCCCGGCCGTCGGCCCCCGAGGGGGGTCCGGACCCGCAGGGTTGACACCTCTCGGGGCCTCCCGGTAACCTTTCCCATGAATCGCTGGAACGTCCTCCCGCCCATGCGACGGGACCGCACGAAGGCCCACTGATCCGGGACCCGGCCCCTGCCGGGGACTCCCGCTTCAGGGGGCCTTTTTTCGTATCCCCCCGGCACGATCGGGCCGCATCAGGGGGATCGAGTCATATCAGGCTGGTTCCAGTCCTGACCCGAGGGGTCAGGCGGCGAGCCGGCCCCAGACCCTTTTCACCCCCGTTTCACACCCTGGAGGCAGCATGGCGGAGTCCCCCCGCCGCAGCACGACCATCATCGGCGAAGCGCTCACCTTCGATGATGTCCTCCTCCTTCCCGGGCACTCCACGGTGCACCCCCGCGACACCCGGGTCGCCACGAAGCTCACCGCCACCATCGAGCTTTCCATCCCCCTCCTCGCCGCCGCCATGGACACGGTGACGGAGTCGCGCATGGCCATCGCCATGGCGCGGGAGGGAGGGCTCGGGATCATTCACAAGAACCTTCCGCCGGAGCGGCAGGCCGCCGAGGTGGACCGTGTGAAGCGCTCCGAGTCGGGAATGATCCTCCACCCGATCACCCTCGGGAAGGGGGCCACCCTCCGGGAGGCCCACGAGCTGATGGAGCGGTTCTCCATTTCGGGCGTTCCGGTGGTGGGGGAGGAGGGGGATCTCCGGGGGATCGTCACGAACCGCGACCTCCAGTTCGAGCGCGACCTGGACCGCCCGGTGACCGAGGTCATGACCTCGGAGGGGCTGGTCACCACGCCGGAGGGAACGACCCTCGAGGAGGCCGAGGCCATCCTTCATCGCCACCGCATCGAGAAGCTCCCGGTGGTGGGGGCCGACGGAAAGCTGGCCGGCCTCATCACGGTGAAGGACATCGTGAAGCGCAGGCAGTTCCCCAATTCCTGCAAGGACGAGCGGGGGCGTCTCCGGGTGGGGGGTGCGGTGGGGGCGTCCGTGGCCGATCTGGATCGGGCCCGACTTCTCGCCGAGGCCGGGGCCGACGTGGTGGTCATCGACACGGCCCACGGACACTCCGAAGGGGTTCTCCAGGCCGTGGCCCGCCTGCGGGAGGCCCTCCCCGACATCCAGCTCATTGCCGGGAATGTGGGGACGGCCGAGGGGGCGCGGGCCCTCGTGGATCGCGGCGTGAATGCCGTGAAGGTGGGTGTGGGACCGGGCTCCATCTGCACCACCCGCGTGGTGACCGGAGTGGGAGTCCCCCAGCTCACCGCCGTCATGGAGGCCGTGGACGGGGTGGCCGGGAAGGTCCCGATCATTGCCGACGGGGGGATCCGCTACTCGGGCGACCTGGTCAAGGCGCTGGCGGCCGGCGCCTCCACCGTGATGATGGGCTCCATGTTCGCCGGCACCGAGGAATCCCCCGGCGAGAGCTTTCTCCTGGAGGGCCGCCGCTACAAGATGGTCCGCGGCATGGGTTCCCTTTCGGCCATGGAGGAGGGGTCGGCAGACCGCTACTTCCAGGATGCCTCCGGGGGGGCGAGAAAGCTCGTTCCCGAGGGGATCGAGGCCCGGGTCCCCTACAAGGGGCCGGTGACCGACATCGTCTTCCAGCTCGTGGGTGGCCTCCAGTCCGGCATGGGGTACGTGGGGGCCGCCTCGCTGGAGGAACTCCATTCCCGAGCCCGGTTCTGCCGGGTCACCCCCGGGGGGCTCCGGGAGTCCCACCCCCACGATGTGACGATCACCCGCGAGGCTCCCAACTACCGCCTCTGACGAGAGACCACCGGCTCCGGGAGGATCGAGGGAGGCGCGGGGAAAGGCACCCCCGTCCTCTCCGGCTCCCCATCCCCACGACCCCAACCGACGCCGCAGCCATGCGTTCCTCCCCCGACTCGAGCGCTCCCCTCCTCCTCGGCCCCGGACCCTCTCCCGTTTCGGAGCGGATCCGGGAGGCGATGGGCCGCCCCACCCTGGGGCATCTGGACCCCCGGTTCCTCGGGATCCTGGACGAGGTGAGCGCCCGTCTCCGTGCGGTTTTCGGTACGCAGAACACCACGACCTTTCCCGTTTCGGGAACGGGCTCGGCGGGGATGGAGGCCGCCATGGTGAACCTGGTGGAGCCAGGGGACACGGTGGTGGTGGGGGTAAACGGGGTGTTCGGGACCCGCCTGGCCGAAATGGGCCGTCGGATGGGGGCCCGGGTCGTCACCGTCGAGGCCCCTTGGGGAGAAGCCCTGGACGAGGGGAAGCTCGTGGAAGCGGTGCGTGCCCACCCGGAGGCGAAGCTCGCCGCCGTGGTGCACGCCGAGACCTCCACCGGGGTGCACCAGCCCCTGGATGCACTGGGGGCCGAGCTCTCCCGGGGAGACACCCTCTTCGTGGTCGATGCCGTGACCTCCCTGGGAGGGGTGCCGGTGGAGGTGGATGCCCGGGGGATCGACGTCTGCTACGCCGGGACCCAGAAGTGTCTTGGCGTGCCTCCCGGCCTCGCCCCCATCACCTTCTCTCCGCGGGCCCTGGAACGGATCCGGGATCGAACGACCCCCTGCGCGAGCTGGTACCTGGACGTCTCCCTCATTGCCGGATACCTGGGCTCGGAGCGGCGCTACCATCACACCGCGCCCATCAACCTCATCTACGCCCTGCATGAGGCGCTTGTGGAGCTGGAGGAGGAGGGGCTCGAGGCCCGCTTCGCGCGCCATCGGCGCGTCGGCCTCCTGCTTCAGGAGTCCCTGGCGGCCCGGGGCTTCACTCCCTTCACCGCCGAAGGGGTGCGCCTTCCCCAGCTCACGGCCGCGCACCTCCCCGGAGGCCGGGAGGAGGGACCGCTCCGGCGGCGGCTGCTGGAGGACCACGGGATCGAGGTGGGCGGGGGGCTGGGGCCGGCCGCCGGGAAGATCTGGCGAATCGGGCTCATGGGGTCAGGGGCCCACGAAGCCTCGGTGGAGCGGCTCCTCCATGCGGTGGACAGGGTCCTCGCACCCGAGGGGGGGGAAACCCCCGCCCCGGCGGCGGCGGGGGCCGGGTGATGCGCCCCGCCCTGGCCGGAGGGCTTCTCCTCGTGGTGGGGGTGGCCGGGTGTCAGCGGGTTGGCGTGGTACCGCCCCCGGTGGAAGCCCCGGTCCCGCAGGTGGGAGCGCCGGTGATCCCGGAGCGGGTGGGGGCGCCGGCGGGTCCCATTCGGGCCACCCCGCTTCCTCCGGTGACCATCGGTCCCTCGGTGGACCCCATCCTCCACTCTCTCGTGGCCTCCGACACCCGCCTCGAGGAACGGGTGGAGTTCTGGGTGGACTTCTGGACCTCGCGGGGCGCCGGACACTTTTCCCGCTACCTGGAGCGGATGGCCCTCTACGAGGGGCTCGTGGAGCGGGAACTCGCGGATCGGGGGCTTCCCCTCTCCCTCAAGTATCTTCCCATTGTGGAAAGCGGGTACCACGATGTGGCGGTGAGCCGGGTGGGGGCCACCGGGCTCTGGCAGCTCATGGCGCCTACGGCCGGAGGGCTGGGGCTCACCGTTTCGGGGGTCCTGGACGAACGGCGGGATGCGGTGGTCTCGACCCGGGCAGCGCTGGACTACCTCCAGGAGATGCACGGGATGTTCGGCTCCTGGTTTCTGGCGCTGGCCGCCTACAATGCCGGACCCGGGCGCATCCGGGGGATCGTCAACCGGCATGCCGGAGATCGTGAGCTCCTGGATGATGCCCTCTACCTCGAACTCCGCCCCCACCTCCCGGCCGAGACCCGGGAGTTCGTTCCCCGGTTCTTTGCCGCCGCCCGGATTGCCCGGGACCCGGAGGCCCATGGGTTCGGTCGTCCGACGGGGGTGGCCCCCCTCGCCTTCGACGAGGTGGTGGTACCCGATGCCACCTCCTTCGACGTGGTGGCGTGGGCTGCCGGCGTGGAGGAGGACGAGATCCGCCGCCTCAACCCGCATTACCTGCGGGGATACACGCCCCCCGGGGAGACCCGCTCCGTCCGGGTTCCCGCTGGCACGGGCCCCCGTTTCGAGGTGGCCTATGCCTCGCTCCCTCCCGAGGAACGCATCTCCTGGATGGAGCACGTGGTGGCCCGGGGGGAGACACTTGGGGGGATCGCCGGGCGCTTCGGGGTTCGCCTCGCCGACCTCCAGGCCGCCAATGGCAACCTGGATCCCCGGCGCCTCCAGATCGGCCAGCGCCTCGCGATTCCCGTGGCCGGGGGGCGGCGCCCCTCCGCCCCGGCAACGGCCACGGTGGCCGCCGCCGAAGGGGAGGGGACCGCGGGAGGTGGGGGTGTCGCGGGGAGCGAACCCCAGGTGCCCGTAGTCCCGACTCCTGCCGACGCCTCGCGGAGCGGGGCCCCGGAGGCTTCGAGGCCGGTACCTTCTCCCGAGTCCTCCGGTTCGGGCGCTCCTGCATCGGAAGCCGCTGCGGAAGAAGACGCCACGCCGGAAGCCCGGACGCACACCGTGGTGTCGGGAGACAACCTCTGGTCGCTGGCGCGCCGCTACGGGGTCACTGTCGGGGAGCTGGAGCGGTGGAACGGAATTTCCAACGGTCGGACCCTGCGCCCGGGGGAGCGTCTCGCCGTGGCCGCGGGCGCCCGAACCCACACGGTGGCGCGGGGCGACACCTGGGGGGGGATCGCACAGCGCTACGGGGTGTCGACGGCTGCCTTGGCACAGGCCAACGGGCGACGGACCTCCCAGGTGATCCGGGTGGGCGAGGTTCTCCGGATTCCCTGAGGGAGGGAAGCGGGGGAACCTCGACGACCCCTCCGAACAGGACGACCCCTCCGATTCAGGAGGGCCCCTCGGGTCAGGTGGGCCTCCTGGATCCGGTGGCCCTCTCGGATCAGGGGGGCGCCGTCTCTCCGACCAGGGCCCGGTGCATCCCCAGCATGAGGCCGGTCAGGACGAGCTGGGGGCTCACATTCCCCGCCGCCTCCTCCCGGGCTCGCTCCACCGAGGCCAGGGCGCGCCCTGGCCCGGTGGGATGGATCTCCCGATCGCGGGCCTTTCTGACCAGCCAATCCGCCACATCGCGGTTCCGGATCGCGCCTTCGGCTCCGGAGGCCGCGGCGGCAAGGTCCCGGAGCCAGAGTTCCACGAAGGAGAGGAGCTCCATGAGCCCCCGGGCGCCCGAGGCCTTGAAGCCCAGGGCCTCCTGGAAACGGTCGCCGTCGCGGGGAGAGAGGGCCGCATTCACGAGGCGGAGGGCCGACTTGCGGGTCCGATCGAGTGGGCCGTCCCCCTCCCCCTCCGGGAGGAACCCCAGGGCCCGGCCAATGGACCCACCCCCGAGGAGCGCCGCGCGCTCCACCGCCTCGGGAGGTGCGGGGGTGTGGGCCCGAAGCCATCCTTCCACCTGGGCGTCGGTGAGCGGGGGGAGGTGGAGGGCGGTGGCCCGGGAGCGGATCGTGGGGAGGAGGCGCCCGGGCTCGGAGGAGGTGAGAACGAAACGGGTTCCCTCGGGCGGTTCCTCCAGGAGCTTGAGGAGGGCATTGGCCGCCTCCTGGCTCGCCTCCTGGGCCACGAGTTCCTCGGCATCGGTCAGAATGAAGAGGCGGCGCCCCCCGGTCCCTCGCCCCCGCTGGGCTTCCTTCCGGAGGTTCCGGATCGTCCCCAGGTGGAGGGCCCGGACCTCGGACGCATGGCTGGGTCGGAGGGGACCGGCCCGGAACTCCTCCAGCCAGGCCCGCCGGGCATCTTCCAGGGCCTCGTCGTCCTTCTCCCGGCTCCCTCGACTCTTCGGGCGGGGAAGGGGCGCGTAGAGGTGAAGGTCCGGGTGTTCGAGTCGCCCGGCCAGCGTGCACCCCCGGCATTCGCCACAGGGAGGCTCGGCGCCTTCGCAGAGGAGGAGCTGCCCGAGCCAGAGGGCCAGGCGCTGTTTGCCCACCCCGGGGCCCCCATGGAAGAGGAGAACGGAGGGGAGCCGGTTTCGGCGGAGCGCCGAGGCCAGGGCCGTGCGGAGGGATTCGTGTCCCTCGAGGGGGAGAAGGGCCACCGCGCGCCTCACCCCCCCTGGGGTCGGAGCCAGGTCAGGGGGTCCTGGGCCTGGGGAGCCCCCCCGATGGGGACCCGGATCTGGAACTCCAGGTGCGGACCCTCGGGGGTCTGGGCGCCTCCCACCGTTCCCACCACCTGCCCGGCCCGCACCGGGCGACCCTCCACCACCCCGATGTCCTGGAGGTAGAGGTAGAGGGTGTAGAACCCATCGCCATGGCTCAGGATCACGGTGGGGCCGTACCCCTCGAAGGGGCCGGCCAGGGCTACGGTCCCGTCGCGAACGGCCCGGACGGGGGTGCCGGGGGAGGCCCGGATCCCCACTCCGTTCCACCGGAGGATCGTTCCGTTGGGGCGCCGCTCCGAACCGAATCGGTACACGATCTCCCCTTCGAGGGGCCAGTCCAGTCGACCCATGTCGGAGAGGGAGAGGGTGGTGGCCGGGGTCTCGCCCGCGCGACCTTCCGCCGCCCGTCGCGCCTCGGCCTCCACCCGGCGTCGCTCCAGATCGGCGACCACCCCGGCCAGGCGTCCCTCGTCGGCCTGGAGCTGCTCGAGCCGGGACTGGGTCTGGCGTTCCGACGATCGGAAGCGGGCCAGCGTCCGCTGGTGTTCGTCCTCCACCTGTCGGAGCTCGGCCACCTCGCCCAGCTGGGCCTGACGGAGACGCCCCAGCTCGGCCAGCGACTCCTGGAGATCGCGGTTCTGTGCCGAGAGTTCCCGCTCGAGTCGCTCGACGCCGGCCAGGAGGGTCCGGTCGTGGCGGGCCATGAGCTGGAGATACCGGTAGCGGTTCAGGAGATCGGTGAAGCTGTCCGCCCCGAGGAGCACCCGCACGGTGCTCAGGGGACCCTGCTTGTAGATGCCCCGAAGGCGCTGGTTCAGGACGGCATTCCGCTCCCGGTGCTCGTTTCGTGTGCGCAGGAGGTCGGCGGTGGTGGCCCGGGTCCGGTCGGTAGTGGCCTCCACCTGGAACTCGATTTCCGCCAGAACGGAGTGGGTGGCCGAGAGCTGGCGCTCGATGTTCAGGAGCTCGCCCGAAACATTCTGGACCCGTGAGCGGAGGGCGTCCATTTCCCGCTGCAGGCGGGCCCGCTCCGCCCGGATCTCCTCGAGGCGGCGCTGGCTCTCCTGGATCTCCCTGCGGATCTGCTCCGGGTTCTGCCCCGTCTGCTGCGCGGCCAGCGGGAGGGGAGCCCCGAGGGCCAGGATCCCGCTCCCCGCAAGGAGAAGGAGAAGGGCCGGACCTGCGAGACTCCGGGAGGGGCGGGCCATGGTCAGATCTCCCGCAGGTAGCGCTGCACCGCGAGGGCGCTGGCGAAGAGCCCGAAGAAGGCGCCCCCCACGATCCCGGCCACGACCCAGGTGTAGGGGATCCAGTCGATCCGGAAGATGGTCCGGGCGACAAGCTGGTACGACCCCCAGGTCAGACCGGCCGCCAGAAGTCCGCCCAGCGCTCCGGTGAAGGCCCCTTCCAGGAGGAAGGGGCGCTGGATGAAGCCGTTTCGGGCCCCCACGAGCCGCATGATGTGGATCTCTTCCCGCCGGGCGAAGATCGCGATCCGGATGGCGGTTCCGATGATGAGGGCCGCCACCACGGCGAAGGCCCCGCCGAGAATCGTGGTGGCCAGGGCCCCGATCCGCTGGAGGAGGTGGAGGCGATCCACCCACTCGCGCCCGTACCTCACATCTTCCACGAAGGGGTAGATCGTGAGGCGCTCGGCCACCCGGGCCACGGCATCGGGGGTTCGGAACCCCTCCCGGAGTTCGAGTTCCAGGGAGGCGGGAAGGGGGTTGGCCTCGAGGCCGATGAAGAGCTCCTCGAAGTCGGCCAGGTCGCGGCGGGCTGCTTCCAGCGCTTCTTCCTTCGACACGAACCGCACCCCCTGCACCTCCGACATCCGGAGGATATCCTCCTCCAGCACGGTGATCTCCGAGGGTCGGGCGTCGTCCCGGAGGAAGGCCACCACCTCCACCCGCTCCTCAATGCGCTGAAGGGCCTGGTGCAGGTTGTAGGTGGCCACCCCGAAAAGGCCCACCACGAAGAGGGCCAGTGCCACCATGGCTGCCGAGAGCACGGTGAGGAAGGGAGCCCGCCGGACGGCCGCCGCTGCTTCACGAAAGGCGTACATGGCTCACTCCTCCCGGGACGCGGCCGACGAGGGCGCAGGGGCGCGTGGCGCCGCAGGGGGAGGCGGCCCGTGGGGGGGGGTCGGGTCCCCGGCGGGGGGCGGGCTCGACGCCATCTCGGCCAGGGCCACGGTCTCGGCTTCGTCGGGCTCCGGAGCACGGGGGTCGGGATCGTGGGGATCCGGGGCCCCGGCGTCGAAGACAAGTCGGCCCTGGGCCAGTTCCAGGAGACGAATCGAGGGGTGGGCCCGGACCAGGTCCAGGTCGTGGGTGGCCATGACGATGGTCATCCCCGAGGCGTTGAGATCGCGAAAGAGGTCCAGGATTCCCCGGGAGGCGCGCTCGTCGAGGTTGCCGGTGGGTTCGTCGGCAAGGAGGACCTGGGGCTCGTTGGCCAGGGCTCGTGCCACTGCCACCCGCTGGCGCTCTCCGCCCGAAAGTTCCTCCACGGCGGCCCCCGCCTTCGCCGAGAGCCCCACCTGGGCCAGGAGCCGGTTGGCCCGGTGGACGATCTCGCCCCGGGCGTTTCCTGTGACCTCCAGCGCGAACTCGATGTTGTCCCGGGCGGTGCGCCCGGGAAGGAGGCGGAAATCCTGAAAGACCATGCCCACCCGCCGACGGACCTTCCAGAGCTCCCGGTCGGAGGTGACGGCACTGGAGAAACCGCAGACGCGGACCTCCCCCTCGGTGGGACGATCGGCCAGGTGGAGAAGGCGCAGGGTGGTGGACTTCCCCGACCCCGAATGGCCCGTGACAAAGACGAACTCCCCCTTCTCGACCTGGAAGGAGATCCGGTCGAGGGCCTTCCCGCGGCGGGGGTATTCCTTCGTCACCTGGGAGAAACGGATCACGGACGGACCTTGGGTCGACGAGGCGCGGGTGCGTCACGGGCCGGAGGGAGAAGGACGACCAAATCTACCGGCGCCGGAAGTGGAGTGTCAAAGGTGGGACGTCATCTGTTTCCGGGCCTCGGCGAGCTGCACGGCCAGTCGGAGGGCCTCCAGGGCCGAGCCAGGGTCGGCGCGCCCCGTTCCGGCGAGGTCGAAGGCGGTGCCATGATCGGGGGAGGTTCGGGGAAAGGGGAGCCCCAGCGTCACATTCACGCCCGCCCCGAAGGCAAGGGTCTTGAAGACGGCCATCCCCACGTCATGGTAGGGGGCAGCCACCGCATCCGCCTCTCCCCGGAGCATCCGCTGGAAGACGGTGTCGGCCGGGTAGGGGCCCTCGACGCCAAGCCCCTCCGCCCGAAGGCGCGCCACGGCCGGCGCCAGCACCTCCGCCTCCTCCGTCCCGAAGAGCCCTCCGTCGGAGGCGTGGGGGTTCAGGCCGCAGAGGGCGATCCTCGGAGAAGGAAGGTCCCAACCCGTGCGCAGGGCCTGGTCGAGAAGGCGAAGCTGACCTTCGATCCGTGACCGCGTCAGCGCCTCCGGAACCTCCCGGAGCGCCAGGTGCGTGGTGAGGAGGAGGATGCGGAGGGGGCCGCCCAGGCGGGAGGCGGTGGCGGCCATGAGCATTCCCACCTCGTCGGCGCCCGTTCGCTCCTGGAGGAGTTCGGTCTGTCCGGGAAAGCGGGCCCCGGCTGCATGGAGGGCCGGCTTGGACACGGGGCCGGTGACGAGGCCGTGTACCTCCCCCTCCAGCGCCAGGGCGATCCCCGCGTCGAGGGCGCGCACCGAGACCTCCCCCGCCCCCTCCTCCGACCCGGGGTCAGCCGCACCGGGGCCGGTGCGACCCACGGCATGGAAGGAGGCGCCGGGGAGTCCGGCTGCTCCACCCCCGGGGGGAGGGGCCCCGAGAAAGACAAGGCGCACATCGGGGCGCTCCGCCGCGAGGAGGGCCCCCGCTCTGAGCATGACCTCGGGGCCGATCCCCCGGGGGTCCCCGAGGGTCACGGCCAGTCGGAGGGCCTCCATCACGGCGTCAGATGCGGATGTCGACCCAGGTCCGGGCCCGGAGGTCGCGGATCATCCGGTCTTCCATCTTCTCCGCCTGGAGGCGCTCCCGGATCTGGCTCTCCAGGTCTTCGAGGGAGAAGGCGCCCTCCTCCCGGATTCGGGTGACCTCGAACACCGCCCAGGCCCACTGGTCCGGCCCGACCTGGAAGCGGATGGGCCCGAGAACGTCTCCCTCCGAGGCTCCGCGGAGCGCATCGCCGAAGGCCGGGGGAAGCTCGCTCAGCTGCTCCCGGGGGATCTCCGCCGTTTCCCCCACCTGCTGGGATCGCTGCTCCTCGAGGAACTCGGCCACGGAGCGTCCCTCCTCGAGACGCTCCCGCGCCTCCTGGGCCCGGGCTTCGGCGCGGACCATGTCCTCCTCCGAGACCTCGGCCGTGATCAGGATGTGACGAATGCGCCGCTCGGCTCCCCGGACACGCTCCACCCGAATGAGGTGGGCGCCGTACATCGTCTCGATGGGGCCCACCACGGCGCCCTCCCGGACCCGGAAGGCGGCGTCCTCGAACTCGCGAACGAGGCCGTCTCCCCGCCGGAACCACCCGAGGTCGCCCCCTGCCTGACGGGTCCCCTCGTCCTGGGTGTACTGGCGGGCCAGCGCCGCAAAGTCCCCGCCTTCGGTGAGCAGCCCCAGGATCCGTTCGATCTCGGCCCGGGCCGCTGCCATGTTCTCGCCCCCGGGTCGGGGGGTCACGAAGATCTGTCGAAAGGCAATGGAGGCGGGCCTCCGGGAGATCGCGGCCTGCTGGGCCTCGTAGAAGGCACGGATTTCCTGGTCGGTCACGGCCACCGGGCGAGACTGCCGGCGGTGGGACTGGATGTAGCTCTGGATCGTGAGGTCCCGCCGGATCCGGTCTCGAAGCTGGGCTCGGTACTGGGTCACGGAGAGCCCCTGGGAACGGTTCAACTCCTCCCGGAGAGCGGCTTCCGTGCCCCACCGGCGGATCTCGTCCTCCCAGGCGGCACGAAGGGTGGAGTCCACCCGGTCATCGGTGACCACCACCATGGTGTCGCGCGCTGCAGCCTGAAGGAGAAGCTGCTCGTTCACGAGCCCCTCCAGGATCTCGCGACGCAGGGCCTCCCGCTCGGTGGCATCCGTGGGAATGGGCTGCCCCGCCGCCTCGAGGCGGAGGAGCTGCTCCTCGAGGTCGGTTAGAAAGATGATGGAATCCCCCACCACCGCTGCGATCCGGTCCACCCGCTGGTCCTCATGCCCCGAAGGAAGGCGGATCTCCTGACCCTGGAGCGCCATCGGACCCAGCGCCGCCGAACCCGGTGCCACCGGGCCGGAGGCTGCGGGAAGGGGGGGGAAGGGGAGGAGGAAGAGCCCCGCGAGCACGGCCGCAGAGAGGGCAGGGGCGGGGATCGTACGACGGGGGGAGCGGGAGAAGAGTGCCATGTCGCGGAGTGCGGAGGGAGGCGGGGGGGGCGAGACGGGGTGAAGCACGGGGGCGCGGGCGGACAGCGGTCCGGGGAGCGCCCCCCCGGGAGCCCGAGGCACCCGGAGCACGTCTGGAAATGGTAACCCTGCCGGGGAGGGCGGTTCCTCCCTCCCCGGCAGGCGCATGGCAAGCGGGGTCAGTCGTCGTTCGGCCCCTCGGGCTCCGAGGGATCGGTTTCGGGACCCCCCTCGGGCGCGTCGTCGAGACCTCCACCCGGGCCGCCCTCCGGGCTCGGCCCCTCGGGCTCGGGGAACCCGGCGGGAGGCGGAGTCATCCCTTCGCCCCCAGCGGTTCGGCGTGCCTCGATCCGCTCCACCGTACGATCCACCCCGGCGTCGGAGACTGCGGCGCCAAAGTGGCTTCGCAGCGGAAGGGCCAGTCCCTGCAGCGGAAAGACATCGGTCTCGCCGCGGACCACCTGCTCCAGGACCTCGCGGACCCGCCGCTGGATCGCCTGGTTCACCGACTCGCCCTCCTGGCGCTCGAGCGTCTCGATCCCCACGGCTCCCGCCACCTGGCGGTACTGTTCCCGGATCCCCTCGACGATCTGGGCCGTCTCTTCCCGGTCCGGCTCGATTCCCCGGCGCCGTGCCTCGGCCACCAGGACCTCGCTTCGCACCAGGTTGTCGAGGAGCCCGCGAAGGTCCTCGTCGCTGGCGGCGTCCACCTGCTGGAGGATCCCCGGCGGCTGGGCGGCCAGGAACTCCTGGAAGTCGGCGGCCGTGAAGCTGCCACCCTCGAAGCGGGCGAGCGCCCGCTGTCCCGTGCGACGGGGGAGGGGCTCACCCGCCTGTTCGGCCACTTCGCGCATGAGGGTCGGCGCACCGTCCTCCACCCGGACATTGGCCACGGCCTCGGTGTCGGCGACGAAGGTGGACTCGGCCGAGAGAACCCGGTCCTGTCGGAGCATCTCCCGGATCTCGTCGCGCATCTCGTCGAGGGTCGGCGAGCGGAGGTCCTCCACCCGGAGGATGTGAAGACCGAACTGGGACTCCACGATCTCCGAGATCGTCCCCGGAGGCGTGTTGAAGGCCGCCTCCTCGAAGGGGGGGACCATGACCCCCCGGGGGAAGTAGTCCAGGTCCCCGCCCCGCTGGGCGCTCCCCGGGTCTTCGGAGAAGTCCCGCGCGAGCTGGGCGAAGTCGGCTCCTCGAACGAGGCGCCCACGGAGTTCCTCCGCCTGGGCCCGAACCGAGTCCTGCTGGACCTGGGTGGCATCCGGAGGGAAGAGGAGGAGGATGTGACGCGCCCGGACCTCCTCCCCGGGGCGCTCCTCGTCCCAGATCGTCTGGATCTCGGCGTCAGTGATCTCGATTTCGTCGTCGATCACCTCGTCCCGGAGCCGGAGCACGAGGGACTGCTTCTCCTGGGGGTCGGTGATGGAGCTGAGATCCACCCGGTCCAGCCCCCCCTCGCCATGGAGGGCCAGGGCCAGAAGGGTGTAGTCCGTCCAGAAGTCGGCAAGCGCCCGCACCACCTCCGGGTCGTTGGGAAGGGTCTCGACCGGCGCCAGCAGGTCGGTGGCCTCATCGATGGTGAGGCGGAGGTCGCCGGCCCGGGCCAGGTCACTGGCCGAGAGGGAGGGGCCGCTGGCTCGATCGCCGCAGCCGGCGAGGACGAGGAGGAGAGCGGCGAGGAGCGGTGTCCAGTTCCTTGGACGCATGCGGGAGATCTCGTTCAGGAGTGAGGAGAGGGGACGCAGGGGAGGGGGCAGGGCCACCGCCCGGGTCCGCGAAGGGACCCGACGCGGATCAGGCTGCGGCCTCCCGCGCTTCGAGCCAGGCATCGAGGGCCCGGATCAGGGTTCGGGTAAGGGGTTCGGGACCGATGGGACGGAGGGCCAGGGAAAGCGGGATCATGCGCTTGACCTCGACCTCCACCTGCCGGTTCCGGAAAGGGGCCTCCAGGGTTGACATTCGGGGGTTGGCGGCAGCCCGGAAGGTGAGGCGACCTTCCCGATCGCGGACCGAGATCCGCTCGATCCCCAGGCGCGTTCCCTGGAGCCGGAGCACATGCGCATCGAGGAGGCGTTCCACCTCGGCGGGAAGGGGACCGTAGCGATCGGCGAGTTCGGCCCGGATGGATTCCACCTCGGGCCGGCCCTCGATCTTCGTGAGCCGGCGGTAAAGATGCAGCTTCTGACTCGAATCCGAAACGTACGTGTCCGGAAGATAGGCCGAGCCGGGAAGGGAAACCTCCGGTTCGGGGAACTCCCGACCCCCTCCCTCGCCGGCTCGGATCCGGCGCACCGCATCCTCCAGGAGGCGAAGGTAGGTGTCCATGCCCACGGCGTGGGCGAAGCCCGACTGATCCGCCCCGAGAAGGCTTCCGGCCCCCCGGAGCTCCAGGTCGCGCAGGGCCACCTGATACCCGCTCCCGAGCTCGGTATGATGTTCGAGCACGGCCAGGCGTTGCCTTGCCTCCTCCGTCATGGCATCGGGGGTGATGAGGTAACACCAGGCACGTCGGTCCGACCGTCCGACCCGTCCCCGGATCTGGTAGAGCTGGGCCAGCCCGAAGCGGTCGGCCCGGTCCACCAGGAGGGTGTTGGCGTTGGGCACGTCGAGGCCGTTCTCGACGATGGAGGAGCAGACGAGAATGTCGGTCTCCCCTTCGATGAAGTCCCGCATGACCCGGTCGAGTTCTCCGCCTCCCATCTGCCCGTGGGCCACCTCGACCCGGGCCTCCGGGGCGAGCTTCTGCACGCGCTCGGCCATGGTGTGGATCGTCTCCACCCGGTTGTGGAGGAAGTAGACCTGTCCCCCCCGGTCCAGCTCCCGCCCCATGATCTCGGCCAGGAGGCCGTCGCTCCAGGGAATGCTCTGGGTGTGCACGGCCAGGCGGTCCCGGGGTGGGGTCCGGATCAGCGAGAGGTTCCGGAGCCCGGCCAGGGAGAACTGGAGGGTCCGGGGAATGGGGGTGGCGGTGAGGGTCAGGACGTCGACCGAGGCCCGGAAGCGCTTGAGCTTCTCCTTGTGCTTGACCCCGAACCGCTGCTCCTCGTCGATGATGAGAAGGCCCAGCGCCTGGAAACGGATGTCGGAAGAAAGGAGGCGATGGGTCCCGATGACGATGTCCACCGTTCCGTCCTGGAGCCCGGCCATGATCTCGGCGGTCTCGCCCGCGGTCCGGAAGCGGGAGAGTGCACCCACGCGGACGGGAAAGTCGGCGAGGCGCTCCTCGAAGGTCCGGCGGTGCTGCTCGGCCAGGATCGTGGTGGGAGCCAGGACCGCCACCTGCTTGCCGTCCTGCACGGCCTTGAAGGCGGCCCGGATCGCCACCTCCGTCTTTCCGAACCCCACATCGCCGCAGACGAGGCGGTCCATGGGGCGGAGGGATTCCATGTCGCGCTTCACGTCGGCGGTGGCGCGGGCCTGGTCCGGGGTGTCCTCGTAGAGGAAGGAGGCCTCCATCTCGCGCTGCCACCGGGTGTCGGGGCCGAAGGCGTGCCCCTGGGCGACCTCCCGCTCGGCGTAGAGCTCCACGAGCTCCCGCATGAGCTTCTCGATGGCCTCTTCCGTCTTCCGCCGGAGCGTCTTCCAGCGCTTCCCCCCGATGCGGTGCACCTGCGGGGGCTCCTCGGCATCGGCATCGCCCACCCAGCGCTCGATGAGATCCACCCGGTAGACGGGGACCCGGAGGACTTCGCCTCCGGCATACTCGATGGCCACCACCTCGAGGTGGGTCCCGGCCACCTCCAGCTGCTCGAGCCCCCGGAACTTCCCGATTCCCTGCTCCATGTGGACGACGTAGTCGCCGGGAGAAAGCTGGGCCAGGCTTTCGAGGGCAACCGCCCCGCGGAAGCTCCGTCCGCTCCGGACCCGGCGACTCCGCCGGAAGATCTCGTGATCGGTGAGGACATTGAGGGGGGGCTCGGCGGAGGGGAGGCGGAACCCTCCCTCCAGCGTCCCGACCCCTACCTGCACTCCGGGGAGGAGCCGCCCCTTCTCGGTGAGGATCTCTTCCAGCCGGTCCACCTGCCCGTCGTTGTCGCAGAGGATCACGGTGGCGTGTCCCCGCGCCGCTTCCTCCCGGAGGAAGTCGCCAAGGACCTCGAGTCTCCGTTCCACCACCGGGGGTTCAAGGGCCCCCAGGTTCAGATCCCCCCGGCCGTCGGCCACGAGGGAGACGAGGGGGTGTCGCTGGACCTTCCGGACCGCCTCCTCCCACGGTAGAAGGATCCGCTCCACCGGAGGGAGGCGTTCGCCCCCGTCCTCGCGGTCGCTCCGGATTCCGGCCGCCTGCTCGTCGTGACGCTGGAAGGTCTCGGGCCACCCCGGGCCCTCCAGGGCCACGAGGAGGGCGTCGTCAGGGAGGATCTGGAGGAAGGAGCGGACCTCCGGGCCGGCCGGGACCGGCGATCCGGAGTCGGAGCGGGAGGGCGGAACCGGGTCCACCTGTCCGGAGGCCCCCGGGGTGTGGAAGGCCGCGGGGAGGAGGTGGACCCGCGGCTCGGTGTGGGTGGAGCGCTGGTCCGCCACGCGGAACCGCCGGATCGAGGTGATCTCGTCCCCCCAGAACTCGAGACGCACCGGGTCCGAGGCGCCCAGGGAGTAGATGTCCACGATTCCCCCGCGAACGGCAAACTGCCCCACCGCTTCCACCAGGGCGACCCGTTCGTAGCCCAGGACCTCCAGTTCCTCCACCAGGAGCTGGAACCCGATCTCCTCGCCCACCTCGAGCTCCAGCCGGAGCCGGGCCAGTCGGTCGGGGAGGGCGGCCCGCTCCTGGAGCCCCCGGGGGGTCGTGACAAAGGCCCGCGATGCACCACTGAAGAGGGCTTCCACCGCCTCCACCCGCAGCCCCCCGATCCGGGGGTCCGTTTCCTCGCCGTAGAAGCGGGCTTCCCCCTGGGGAAAATGGTGCACCCTCCCCTCGCCCAGGAGGGCCAGGAGGTCGGCCTCGGCCCGCGCCGCCCGGTCCGGGTCGGGGGCCACCACCACCACGATCCGCCCGGGGAGGGCCTCGTGAAGGGCGGCAGCAAGGGCCGTATCGGAAGAACCGTGGTTGCCCGGGACGCGAAGGCGCGTTCCCGGCTTCGGGGGGTCCGACGCGAGGGCGCGAAGGACGGGGGTGGTGAGGAGGGCCTCTACCACCCTGTGCTGTCGGGGGGTCACGATGGCGGGGCGGTCTCGAGCTCGGTGAATGGGGCGGCCCTCCGCGCTAGGGAGAGCCATCCTTCCACAAGGAGGATGACGACAAGAAGCCACGCGAGGAAGGGGGAGGCCTCGCGCCCGTCCCTCGGGGGAAGCGCCCTTCCTGCCCACCCCTCTGCCACACCCAGGGGAGGGAGAGGCTCGGCAGGAGCGGGAAACTCCACCACCAGCGCGGGCGTTCCCGGAGGCCGGAGGAGGTGATCCAGGAGGGGGACCATGGCTGCGGACAGGGGGAGCTCGCTCCAACCGGGCACGAGGGGCGCGGCGAGAAGGCGGACCACGCCGGACTCCTCCCGGGGGCCTTCCGGCAGGGCCGGGAGCTCCACCACCAGGGGGACCCCGTCGTCCAGGAGGAGGAGGGGGGAGACATGCACTCCGCCGCCGGTCCAGCGGATTCTGCGCTCCACCCGCACCCCTTCCGCCACCTCCGGGCCGGGCGGGGCCTGGACCCGGTGAACCGGTCCCCCACCCTCCACGACGCCCCGCATCGGGGTCCCCCCGGGGAACACGGCGTCGAGAACCGCGTGGAAGGCGGCCAGGTGGACCGGGTCCTCCGGGGGAAGGAGAAGCGTGACGCCCTCCGAGAGCAGGGCGCCACTCCCGGGGGGAAGGCGGGAGGCCCAGGGGGGAGACGGGGGACGCCTTCCTTCCGGGGCAAGTCGAATCCACCCGGCCTCCTGCAGCGTTTCGAGGGCGGCCTCGACCCACCGACCGGGGCTCCCCTCGAGCCGGAGCTCGGGGAGGGGATCGATCCGGAGGGAGAGGTCCACCGCGTCATCCAGTCGGAGCGCGTCGGGGTCGAGCTCGACGCGGAGGAGGGGCCCGGATCCGTCCGGTGCCGGAAGAACGAGGCGGGCTTCGCCACCGGCATCGGTGCGGCTGCTCCCCCGCAGGGCCCCGTTCTCGAAGAGCCGCACCGGCTCCCCTCCCGCCTCCCCACCCCCCTGGGCCCGGACCTGGACGCGGACCTCCACCGGCTCCCCCGCCCGGGGCGGCCGGCCCTCCTGCACCACGACCCGCGAGATCCCCCGGTTGGCGGGGAGAGGGATCCCCGGATCCACCTCGAAGACGCCGGCCCCCGCCTCTGCCGCAAGGCGGCGGCCATCGGGGCGAAGCACCACGATCCCCCCACGGGGGGGCGTCGCGGCCGGGGTGGAGGCTGGCGCCCCGGAGGCCGCCCCCCCGGGTTCGCGCCCCCCCCTCCGCACCGCGAGGAGGGCCCGGGCCCGGGTCACGGCCGCCCCCACCGTGGCCGAGTCCCGCACGGGCTCGATGCGGGCCAGCGCCGCCCGGGCCTCGTCGGGGGAGAGGGGTCGAAGGGGGTGGGCGGGGTCGGATGCGGGGAGAACCCAGACCCGGTCGTGCCCTCCCAGCTCTGCGAAAAGGGTGTGGGCCAGCGCCCGCTGGGCATCGAGGAGCCGGACTCCGTCGACAACGGCCCCCGAGAGGGGTCCATGGTCCACCACGAGGACGAGGTCCAGGGGCGGTTCGTGGGCACCGCCCAGGGGGAGGATCCAGCGAGCGGCGGCCAGGGTGGCCACGACGATGGCGCCGGTCCGGAGAAGGAGAAGGAGGAGTTCCCGGAGGCGGAGGATCCGGACCCGGTCCTTCCCCGCATCGAGGAGGAGTCGAAGGGCAGGGAAGCTCTCCTCCCGGGCCGGCTCTCCTCGGCGGAGGTGCAGGAGAAGGGGGACGAGGACAAGAAGGCCGGCCACGAGGGCGGAAGGGACGAGAAGGCTCACCGGCGGGCCCCCTCCGGTGATCCGCCCCGGCGAAGGAGCGCCTGGAGCGCCCGCCCCGGGGGCGCCGAGGTGTCCACCAGGTGGTGCCCCGCCCCCATGCCTCGAAGGCTCTCCCTCCACCGGCGGATCGCGCTTTCCACCGCCTCGGCGTAGGCCGTTCGGACTTCGGGGACCGAGACCCGGAGGCGGTTCCCGCTCTCCGGATCGCGGAGGATTCGGGCGCCCGAACCCGTGAGGGCGCGCTCCCCCGGGTCCATGAGGTGGGCTACCACCACGTCGTGCCCCCGGTGGGCGAGGAAGCGCAGGGCCCGGACGGCGGGCCCCTCGTCCACGAGGAGGTCGGAAAGGAGGACGACGAGGCCCGGGCGGCGAAGGCGGAGGGCCACCTCGCGCAGGGGCGCCCCGGCCTCGCTTTCGCCCCCGGGCTCCACCGATGCGAGGTGGCGAAGGAGGCGGGCTTCCTGCCCCCGTCCCCCCCGGGCGGGGAGCCAGCCACGAATCTCGGTATCGAAGACCGCGAGCCCCACCCGATCCCCCTGACGAAGGAGGAGGAGGCCCAGGACAGCGGCAAGGAGCCCGGCGTACCAGGCCTTCGTCGGGAGCTCTCCCGGGCGGGAGGACCACGCCATGGAGGCGCTGGCGTCGAGGAGGAGGCAGGCCGAGAGGTGGGTCTCCTCGTGGAACTGCTTCACGTACCAGCGGTCGGCCCGCCCCACCAGGCGCCAGTCCACCAGCCGAAGGTCGTCACCGGGGCGGTACTCGCGGACCTCGGCGAACTCGGAGGAGACCCCCCGGCGCCGGGAGGGGTGCAGGCCCAGCAGGGCGCCGTCCATGACGCGGCGGGCCGTGAGTTCCAGCCCTCCCCCCAGGAGCGCCAGGACCTCGGGGGGGAGGAGGTCAGGACGCCGGGTCGTGTTCAGGGGATCCCCACCGCCACCTTGACGGAGAAGCTCCCATGGTCCCCGCCATTGTACTGGCCGGCCAGGTTCAGGAGGAGGAGCTGGAGGCGGACTCCGGCTCCCCAGGTGGCCTGCATTCCCGGGTCCACCGAAAAGGCCACCTCCACCCCATCGGCCGGGAGGCCGGGCACGTTCCCCGGGTTCTCCGCCCGGTAGCGGACATCCACCGAGGTGCGGCGCACGCCGGCGGCGCCGTACACCGAGAGGGGGCCCAGGCCGCGCCCGGCCAGGAGCCATCCCTCCAGCGCCTGGGCCTCGAAGAAGCCATCGGATTCAAGCTCCTGGCTCCCCACGCCCACCGAGAGGTCAAGGGGGGAGGGGAGCCACTGGGAGATCTCGTGCCTGAACCCGAACCCCCGCCCGCTCCAGCTTCCCAGGTCCGGACTCACCTCGAGGGAGGGGAGGTAGCGGAGGGTGATTTCGGAGCCGAAGCCCACGCCGACGCTCAGATGGAGGGTGGCGGCCGGGATGATGGAGAAGTCGAGTCCCGAGGGAAAGGCGATGCGCCAGTTGTCCGGGTTCTCCCCCGCCGCGATGAGGTCCTGCCGGAAGGCGCCCTGGGGCTCGAGGAGGACCCCGGGGCCCTCGCCCATGACGGTAGGGGTGGTAAGATCTCCGGTGGCGGACCGGTAGGGATCGTCATAGCTCCGACTCCCCAGGGTCGGATGGGACCAGGTCACGTTCTCGGGAAGACGGGCCTCGAAGAGGCGATCGTCGTCGGCGCGAAAGGAACCCGCCACCCGGATCCCGGCATCCACATGGAGGGCGGGGAGAACCCGGGCCCGGTCGAAGAGGCCGGCCGAAAGGGCCCGGCCCAGCCCTTCCGCGGCCGGTCGGAGGTACCCCTCGGCATTCTCGCCCGCGAGGACGCGGAGCTGGTCCTGGGCGGTTTGGGCCAGGAGGGGGGCAGGACCGAGGGGACCCATGCCGGCGTGGCTTCCGCCTGCGAGGAGGCCGGCCCCGGACAGAAGGAGGAGGACGAAGGTCCGGTGGCCCGGAAACCGGAGGCCCGAGGCGTGGCCCGGAGAGGCACGAGGGGGGTGAACCATGATGGGGGGCTCCGAGGCGGAGATCCGGAGGGGGAGGGTCCGGAGGGATGGGCCGGGGACCGCGGATGCGTACACCACACTAGAGCGATGGGTCGCCCGGGGCCACCCCCCCGTGAACGGATGGGGGATCCCGGCGAATTGATCGGGGATCCCGGTCTCCATTAGCTTTGGGATTCCCTCCCGGGCCCGGGCCCCCCTCCCCCAACTCCGCCCTCCCCGTGCGCATCGAGAACATCCGCAACTTCTGCATCGTGGCTCATATCGACCACGGCAAGTCCACCCTGGCCGACCGTCTCCTCGAGGCCACCGGGACGCTGGACCAGCGGGCCATGCGCGAGCAGGTGCTCGATTCCAACGAGCTGGAGCGGGAGCGGGGGATCACGATCAAGCTCCACGCCGTGCGCATGGACTACAAGGCCGCCGACGGGGAGATGTACCAGCTGAACCTCATCGACACTCCGGGGCACGTGGACTTCACCTACGAGGTGTCCCGGTCGCTGGCGGCGTGCGAGGGGGCCCTCCTCGTGGTGGACGCGAGCCAGGGAGTACAGGCCCAGACGCTCTCGAACCTCTTCCTGGCCCTCGACGCCGGGCTCGAGATCATCCCCGTCCTGAACAAGCTCGATCTTCCCGGGGCCGAACCCGAGCGTCGGCGCGACGAGCTCGTGGAGCTTCTGGGGGTGGACCCGGACTCCATCCTCCTGGCCAGCGCCAAGGAGGGGAAGGGGGTCCCCGAGATCCTGGAGGCGGTGGTCCGGCACGTGCCTGCGCCTTCCGGAGCGCGGGAGGCCCCCCTCCGCGCCCTCATCTTCGATTCGTACTACGACAAGTACCTGGGCGCCGTCCCCTCCATCCGGGTGGTCGACGGGACCCTGCGGCCGGGCATGGAGATCGCCTTCGGCTCCCACGACGAGACGTACGAGGTGACGGAAGTGGGCTTCCAGCGGATCCAGCGGGTGCCGCAGAAGGAGCTGAACCCCGGGGAGGTGGGGTACGTGGTGGCGGCGGTAAAGGAGGTGGCCCACACCCGGGTCGGCGACACGATCCTCGATGCGAACCACCGGGCCACCGAGCTCCTGGCGGGCTACCAGGAGGTCCGCCCCATGGTCTTTGCCGGGCTCTACCCCACGAGCTCCGACGACTACGAGGAACTGCGCGAGGCCCTGGACCGCCTCCGCCTGAACGACGCCGCCCTTCAGTACGAGCCCGAGACCTCGGCGGCGCTGGGCTTCGGGTTCCGGTGCGGGTTCCTGGGGCTCCTCCACATGGAGATCGTGCAGGAGCGCCTGGACCGGGAGTTCGGGGTGGAACTCATTACCACGGTTCCGAATGTGAAGTACCGGGTGAAGCTCACCAATGGCGAGGAACTCTGGGTCGAGACCCCCACCCGCCTCCCCGAGCGGGGGCGCATCGCCACCGTGGCCGAACCCGTGGTGAAGACCCGGATCATGTGCCCGTCGGAGTACATCGGGAATGTGCAGAAGCTGGCCCATGAGCGGCGTGGCATCTTCCAGGGAATGCAGTACCTGGACCCCCAGCGGGTGGAGATGGAGTTCGAGCTTCCCCTGGCCGAGATCGTCCTCGACTTCTACGACCGGCTGAAGAGCGGGACCCGGGGGTATGCCTCCATGGACTACGAATTCCTCGAATACCGCGACGACCGCCTCGTCCGCCTCGACATTCTCCTGAATTCGGAGCCGGTGGATGCCTTCTCGGTGATCATCCACGAGGCGAAGGCCGAGAGCCATGGCCGGGAGCTCACGAGGAAGCTCAAGGAGCTCATTCCCCGCCAGCAGTTCGAGGTGTCCCTCCAGGCGGCCATCGGAACCCGGATCGTGGCCCGGGAGAATGTGAAGGCGGTGCGGAAGAATGTGACCGCCAAGTGCTACGGGGGCGACATCACCCGGAAGCGGAAGCTTCTCGAGAAGCAGAAGGAGGGGAAGAAGCGGATGAAGCAGGTGGGTTCGGTGGAGATTCCCCAGGAGGCCTTCCTCGCCGTGCTCTCGCTGGGCGAGTGACCCGCCCCGCCTCCAGGTCTCGGAAGATGCCACCCGTGCGCCCGTCTGCCCCCGTCCCGGGAGGGGGGGCGGGAGAGGGAGATGCCCCTCCCCGCCGCACCCTGGGCGTGGTGGGCACCCTGGTGTGGGACACGATCCACCGCCGGGGGCGTCGCGATCTTCCGGTGGAGGAGTGGGGGGGGATCGGGTATGCTCTCGAGGCCCTCACCGCGACACTCCCGGAAGGGTGGACGATCCGCCCCATCCTGAAGGTGGGGCGTGACCTCTCGGAGGCGGCCTTTCACTACCTGAGGGAGCTTCCCCGGGTGGATGCGGATGCCGCGATCCTCGTGGTCCCCGAGGCGAACAACCGGGTGGAACTCGTCTACCTGGATGGGTCTTCGGGAGAGGGGCACCCCGGCGCGCAGGGGGACCGTCGGGTGGAGCGCCTCACCGGGGGGGTGCCCCCCTGGCGGTGGGAGGAACTCGCCCCCCGGATCGAAGGATGCAATGCCCTCTACCTGAACTTCATCTCGGGCTTCGAGATGGAGCTGGAAACGGCCACGGCCCTTCGGGATCACTTCCCCGGCCCCACCTGGTGCGATCTCCACTCCCTCTTTCTCGGGCTGGGGGCGGCGGGGACCCGGATCCCCCGGCCCCTCCCCCACTGGGCCGAGTGGCTTCGCTCCTTCGACGCCGTTCAGATGAACGACGACGAGTTCACCCTCCTGGGCACGCTCCATGGCGACCCCTGGGCCCTTGCGGCATCGGCGGTTGGACGGGACCTTCGCCTCGTCGCCGTGACACTGGGAGGCGAGGGGGCGGCCTACGTGGCCGCGCCCGGCTTCGAACCCGACCCCTTCCGCTGGCCACCCTCCCGGGACCGCCTGGCCGCTCCCGGCCCCTCCCGGAGCGGGCGGGTTCGGGGGGAGGGGCCTCCGGTGGAGGACCCGGACCCCATCGGGTGCGGCGACGTCTGGGGAGCCACGGTCTTCGCCGGGCTCCTGGGAGGATCCACCCTGGAGGAGGCCATGGCCGAGGGAAACCGGATGGCGGCGCGCAATGCACGGCACCATGGGGCACGGGGGCTCCGGCATCACCTCCTGGGGCGTGTGGGCTCGGAGCGCACCCCATGAATGTGGTGGAGCTTCCTTCTTCGCTGGACTACCGGACCCTGGACCGGTTCCTCGCCACCCTCCCGGGGGAGGGCGGGGGAAAGACCCTCCTCGATGCCCGCCACCTCCGCTTCGTGGACCCCGCCGGGATGATCGGGCTCCTGGGGGTGGGGCGAATCCTGGCCGAGCGGACCGGGGTGCGCCCGGTCCTCCACCTCCCCGAGAGCGGCGACGTTCCCAGCTACCTGGCGCGAATGGGCTTCCAGGGAGCGGCCCGGGAGATCTTCGAGGGGGTGGCCGGCGATCTCTCCCGCCCCCGGGGGCGCGGGTCCGACGTCCTCCTCGAGATCACCCCCATCTCGGAAAACCGCCACGTCCACGACCTGGTGGAGCGGGTCCAGGATCGGGCCGGGGCCATTCTCTCTCGCACCCTCCGGTATCCCCCGGCCGCCGTGGTGCACTTTTCCGTGATCCTCTCGGAGGTATGCGGAAACATCCTGGAGCATGCCGAGGCCCCGGGGTGGGTGGCCGCCCAGACCTACCACTGGTCGCGGCGGCTGGGGCGCCAGGTCCTCATCGTGGCGGTGGGAGACCTGGGTCGGGGCTTCCGGGGCTCCCTCACGCCCGAGTACGCCGGGCGGTACGGCGATCGATGGAGCGATGCCACCGCGCTGGAGGCGGCCTTCCTCCACGGGCTGACCCGCTTCCCGGACCAGGGGCGGGGGCAGGGGATCCAGCAGATGCGCCGCCAGGTGCGCCGCTGGGGCGGGCTCATCACGGTCCGGAGCGGGACGGCCCGGATTGCCGAGCTCCCGGAGTGGGAGGACCTTCCCCCCCTGGAGTCCGGTCTCCCTCCCCTTCCGGGGGCCTGGGTCACCCTGGTCCTTCCGGCGGCGGAGCCCGACGAGGCGCGGGCCTCCGCGCCCCGGCCCGGCGCGGGTGGAGGGGAAGGGTCATGACGGTTCCGGGGGAAGGCGGGGGCGGTGGGGAGGGCCGGGGGGAGGGATCGGCCACCGACGGCGCGGCCCGCTTCGAAATGGATCCCCACGCCGTGGATGTGAGGGATCTCATGTCGAGGACGGTGGCCAACCTCTACTCCCACCTGGTGACCCGCCCCACCGGCCGTGCCGTGCGCCTCGCCATCGAACAGCAGCTCCAGGAAATGAACCGCCCGGTGCTCTCCCTCGTGGACTTCTCCTCGGTGGCGATCCTGGACTACTCGTGCGCCGACGAGGTCGTGGCCAAGCTCCTTCTGGCCCTTCGCGACGGAATGGGCGGGGGCCGGGCCTGGGTCCTCTTCCGGGGGCTCCGGGAGTTTCACCGGGACCCGGTGGAGGCCGTCCTCGAGCGCCACACCCTGGGCGCGGTTCTCCAGGAAGGAGAAGGGGGCGCGGGAGAGCTCATGGGGGCGACCCCGGAGGAGGACCGAGCCCTCTGGAACGAGGTGGAGGCCCTGGGGCGGGTTCCCGCTGCGGAGATCCCCCAGCTGGCGCCTGCGGGTTCGCTCGCCATGGACCGCCTCGAGCTTCTGGTGCGGGACCGTCTCCTCTTCCGGCACCCGCAGTCCGGCGACCTCCTGGCCCTCAGTGCCCTGGCCCGGGCCCTGGCCGCCGAGGCCGCGAGGGGCCCCGGCACCCCTTCCCCCCGACCCAACGAGGACGCGACATGACCTTCGAGCGGCAGAGCCCCGACACCCTGGCCATCCACGCAGGCGAGTCCGAGGTGCGGACCGAGGGCGCTCCCGTGGTCCCCCCGGTGGTCCAGTCGGCCACCTTCTTCGGGGGCGGCCCCGGCGACGAAGGTCCCCTCCTGTACTCGCGGTACGGGACGAACCCGAACCAGCTCCGGGTGGGGCGGAAGGTGGCCGCGCTGGAGGGGGCGGAAGACGGGCTGGCGCTGGCCAGCGGGATGGCCGCCATCTCCCTGGCACTTCTCGCGGTGACGCGGGCGGGAGACCACCTGGTTTCCTCCGCCCACCTCTACGGCGCAACCCGGGTCTTCATGGAGGAGGAGCTTCCCCGGCGCGGAGTCACGGTGACCTTCGTGGATCCCGAGCAGCCCCGGATGTGGCGCCGGTCGCTCCGCCCCGAGACCCGGGCCCTCTATCTGGAGGTGCCGACGAACCCCACCCTGCGCCTCTTCGATCTTCGCCCCATCGGGGCCCTGGCTCGCGAACGGGGGGTGCCCCTTCTCGTGGATGCCACCTTCGCCACCCCCGTGAACCTCCGACCCCTGGAACACGGCGCCGATGTGGTGCTTCACTCGGCCACGAAGTACCTGGGCGGACACTCGGACCTGATCGGGGGGGTGGTGTGCGGACCGGAGGCCATGGTGGCCGAAGTGCGCCGCCTCCTGCACCTCTACGGCCCCGCACTCGATCCTCACGCCGCCTGGCTCCTGGACCGGGGCATCCGTACCCTGGGGGTCCGGATGGCCCGTCACAACGAGAACGCCCAGGCACTGGCCGCCTGGTTCGCCGGGCAGAAGGGGGTGGAACGGGTCCTCCATCCCTCCCTCCCGGACCATCCGGACCACGCCCTCGCCCGCGAACTCCTGGAAGGGTACGGGGGGATGCTGGGGGTGGTGCTGGAAGGGGGGGCGGGCGCGGCCGATCGCTTCGTCCGGCGCCTCCGGCTGGCGGCCCTCGCCCCCAGCCTGGGTGGGGTCGAGACCCTGGTCTCCCTTCCCCGCCTCACCTCCCACCGCAACCTCGACCGGGCCGGCCGCCGGAGCATGGGGATCGAGGAAGGCTTCGTGCGGGTTTCGGTGGGCATCGAGGGGCTCGAGGATCTGCAGGCCGACTTCCGTCAGGCGCTGGACGGGATCTGAAGGGTGTGGAACGCGGTGCGCGTTGATCGGGTCGCCCACCTTGTTTAGAATGATTCTTGATAAGCATCCACGCCCCGCGTGGGTTTCCCCCCCTCTCCCCTCCGCCGGAGGCCCCGGGCCATGACGAACGAAGCGAGGATCCTCGAGGTCCTGGATCAGATCCGCCCGGCCCTTCACGCCGATGGGGGCGACGTGGAGTTCCTCGGGTTCGACGAGGATGAGGGGGTGGTCCAGCTCCGGCTCATGGGGGCCTGCGAGTCCTGCCCCATTTCCATGGTGACCCTCAAGGACGGGATCGAGCGGCGACTCCGGAGCACCCTCCCCCAGGTCACCGAGGTCGTAGCCGTCTGACCGGAGAACGAGGGAAGGACGTTCCCCACGTGGGTGGCGGAGGCGCGCCTTCCCCGATGCTCCCCCGAACGCCCTCGAATACCTCCCGCACCCTGAAGGCCCCGCACCTCCGCGGGCGCCTCCGAGCCCTTGATCTTCCGGTGTTTCCACCGGCTTTCTTCGCATCCCTTCCCATTGCACCCCCGTCGAGATCCATGGATCAGGAATCCCTCAAGCGCGCTGTTCTCACTGCCCTCACCGGCGTCCTCCATCCGCACACGGGCGAGAACCTGGTGGCGGGAGGGCACGTTCAGGGGCTCGAGGTGGAGGAGGGTGGAAAGGTCCGGTTCGGGGTCCTGCTCCGTCCGGAGGACCCGGGTTCCCTCATCCGGGAGGCCAGGGGGGCGGTGGAGGCGCTCGAGGGCGTGAATGCGGTCAAGGTGAGCGTGCAACTCCCCCGTGCCGGGGCGGCGGGCCCCTCGCCTGCGGCCGCGCCCGCCGGAGGCGCCGCAGGAGGAAAGGCGCCCGCCGGGAGCGTGCCGGCGCCGTCCGGGGGCGGGCTTCGCCCCGGCTCGGTCCCGGCCCCGACGCCCCGTCCGGGGCTTCTCGCCGAGGTGGACCACGTGGTGGCGGTGAGCTCGGGGAAGGGGGGGGTGGGGAAGTCCATGGTGGCCACGAACCTGGCAGCGGCGCTGGCCGCCGAGGGCCTGCGAGTGGGCCTCCTCGATGCCGACATCTACGGGCCCAACATTCCGCGGATGTTCGGCGAGACCCGGCGTCCGCAGGTCACCGGGGAGAAGGGGAAGGAGATGATCGAGCCCCTGGAGGCCCATGGCGTTCGACTCATGAGCCTTGGCTTCCTTCTCGAGGAAGAACAGCCGGCCATCATGCGGGGGCCCCTCATTGCGGGGATCCTCCGACAGTTCCTGGAGCAGGTGGCCTGGGGCCCCCTCGATGTGATGGTGGTGGACATGCCCCCGGGCACCGGCGATGCCCAGCTCTCCCTGGTCCAGACCATCGATGTCCACGGTGCCGTCATGGTCTCCACCCCTCAGGCCGTCTCCACCGGCGATGTACGTCGCGGGGTGAAGATGTTCGAGCGGGTGAACACCCCGGTCGTGGGGGTGGTGGAAAACATGGCAGGGGAGATCTTCGGAGAGGGCGGGGCCGAGCGGCTCGCCCGGGAAATGGAGCTTCCCTTCCTGGGGCGGGTGCCCCTGGATGTGGCGGTGCGCCGGGCTGGCGATGCGGGCACGCCCACCGTCCTCGCGGCTCCGGATTCCCCGGCCGGCATGGCCCTCCGGGAGGTGGCGGGCCGGGTCTTCGAAGCGCTCCGCCAGGCCGGGACCGCGCCGGCACCCGGAACAGCCCCGGCGCCCTCGGCATCGGGGGCCCGGACCACGCCATGAGGCCCGTCTTCCACCCCCGCCCCTCGCGCGAGCATCTCGCGCGTCAGCCCCTCCACGTGATCGTGCGGGACTACCCCGAGACGCTGGAAGAGCTTCGGGGATGGGGGATTCTCCCCGAGGAGATGGGGGAGCGGACGGCGCTCGAGGTGGACCCCGAGGAGGGCCTCCTTGACGACCTGGAGGCCCTCACCGCCTGGCGACCCGGCCCGGCCGAGGCCTGACCTCGCCCCCGCCGCCTCGCGGCCCCTCCACCTGAACTCCGAACCGCCGACCGGTCGGACCGGCGCGGTGCGGGGAAGGGCGCATCACCCCCCTTCCAGCCACTCCCGGTCTCCGGCGGAAAGGGCATCCTTCCGGCGGGTGCGATCGAAGACCTTCAGGACGAGCCATCCCACGAGAAGGATCGGGGCGACCTTGAAGAGGAGGAAGCCCACGACGGAGAAGGCCAGGGAAAAGACGGTGCCCACCACGGCCAGGATGATGGAGATCGCCACCAGGGCCACGAGACCCACGGCGAAGAAGGTGAGGAGGGTGCCAAGCATGGGAAATCTCCGCGGGGAGGAAGCTCTGGTTGGACGGACAGCGGGGAGGCGGTGGGGTGTGACGAGCGCCGCCTCTCCTATCCTACGGTTCCGGTGCGGAAAGGATTCAGCGCCATGCCAGGAAGGAGCATGGCCGGATCAGCGGGCCCGGGTCACGGTCACGCTCCCCAGGGCATTCTCCACCTCCACGATGAGGCGTGTCCGGGCCCCTTCCCACCCCGGGGTGGTCCAGACATTCGTGCTCCCCTGCCGGTTCAGCCCCGGGGCATTCAGGGATGCGAGGAAGGAGCTCTGTCGGGTGAGGTGAATGCCCACGTCGTCGGGGACGACGAGTTCGAAAGCACCGATCCCCACGGTAACCCGGAGGGTCGACTCTCCGGGCTCGAGCCCGCTCATGTCGAGGCGGACCTCTCCCACCCCGGCCGTTACCTCGAGGTTCCGGGCGCGGAGGCGGCCCAGCTCCCGGGCCTGGAAGGAGGCAGCACCCACCTTGAGGGTGGCCGTTTCCAGGACCCGGGGATTCGGCCGGCTCACCCGGAGGGTCGTCTCGGATGCTCCGGTGGTGAGATCGAGGCTCCGGAGGGGGATGCCCCCCAGGTCCACCTCGGCCCGCACGGCGCCCATGGAGATCTCCAGGTCGGTGGAGATCCGGGTGCCCAGCCGCAGCTCGAGCTCTGCCTGGTCGCCCGAGCGCCGAACCGGGCTCCGCCGCCCACTTCGCCCTTCGGTGCCGATGCGGAGGGTCTCCCCATCCCAGGTATGGATCGGGGTGAAGGCCTCCTCATCGAAGCGGAAGCGGGCCCGGTAGAGTCGACCCGGATCCGCGGCGGCCAGGCGAAAGATGCCGGCACCGTAGGTCACCTCCACCCGGAGCACGGACTCCCCCCCGTCCCGGCGCTCGAACTGGGTCTCGGACCAGCTCTGGGCCCGGAGGTCGCTCCCGGTCCAGAGGGCGGGGAAGCCTGCCAGGAGGAGGAGGGCGATCCCGAGGGGGCGGAAGGGTTCAGTACGGGTCATGATCGTGCGCTCCGGATGCGGATGCGGTGCCGGGGCCCCCGGGGCCTGATCCGGACGGCCTCGAGGGGCCGAACGGCTCGAAGGGGTCCTCCCCGTACTCCAGATCGTCGAGGGGTCCCGACCATCGGCGGTCGCGGCCGCCCCGGGAGAGGAGGGTGGCACCCAGGCCGGCGGCCGCCACACTGATCAGGACAAGGAACCCCGCACCGAGGGCCAGCCCCCGGAAAACCGCGAAGAGCCCGCCTCCGATCTCGAAGAGCCCTGCCACCACGAAGGGGACGAGGAGGAGGGCCAGCCCGATCCCCATCCGGGCAGCGGGCTGCTCCGGATCGAGTCCCTGGGGCTGGTAGGTGTCCCCGCGCCGGACCCACCAGGTGCCCACGTTCCGGGAAAGGGCCAGGACCCCCACAAGGGTCGCCAGCGCCATGGCCACCCAGAAGAGGGGGATCCAGAGGATCATGATGGGGATCCCGATGATCGTGATGGCGAAGAAGACGATCCCGAAGACCCAGATCACGGGAGAGAGGAGGAGTGCGGCCCAGCCCGTGACCAGCGACCGCCCGGGTGCTGCTGCGGCCGTCCGGGCCACCACCTCGAAGTGCCGGGGGAAGAAGTAGAGGACCCCCATTCCCATTCCCAGGAGGAGGAGGAAGCTGACGCCGGCCTGGAGGATTCCGCCGACCCCCGACGCCAGGTTCCGGAAGAAGCGGTTGCCGCTCCGGCCCCGGGCATCACGGGAGGGGGCGTCGCGCATTCCATCGCGAATCCCCTGCTCGATCTCCCGCCGGAGGTCGGTCACGGAGGGGGGCTCCGGGGGGGAGGGGGCGCGCGGGGGCGAAAGGGCGCGAAAGCCCCCTCCCACGGCCCCTTCCTCTCCCCTGAACTCCCCATCGGCCACCCGGGCCATCCCCAGGACCCGGCCTTCTTCCTCCATCCGGAGCGTTCCGTTCAGGACGAAGGCGTCGCCCTCGATGACCCCCTCCACCCGGAGGTCGCCGTTCAGGACGAGGAGGCTCCCCTCGATCCGCTCCTCGGCACCCACCCGTACATCGGAGCCGGACCGGACGGCCAGCTCGGAAAGCTCGGCGCCTTCGAGGAGGGACGACACCGTGGCGGCCAGCTCGGGTCGCTGAATGAGGAGGCCCAGGAGGGAGCGTTCTGCCGCTGCATCGAGGGCTCCCCATGCCGAGGGCAGGCCGTCGGCGGGGGGCATGTCGGTGGGGGGGCGCAGTGCACCCTGGAGCGCCTCCCCCAATGCCTCGGCGGCGTCGCGGGCGGCACCGGAAAGATCGGCCGGGGGGGTCCACCCGGCCAGGAGACGGGCCACGGCCCCGTTGTCGGCGGAGATGGCCTCGCCAAGGAGGGCCCGCCAGCTCCGATCCAGGGCGCCTCCCGGGGTGTAGCGGCCGGTTTCCGTGCCATCGACGCGCACCACCCCGCCGCGGAGCTCCAGCGTCGTTCGGTCCCCGCCCTCGAACTCCAGGGTAATGGAGGCTCCCTGGCTGGAGACCCCCACCTCGTTGAATACCACGGGACGGAGGGTGCCTGCGCCTTCCTGGGCTCCGCCCTCGGTCCCGATCCGGACTCCGGTCTCGGTCCTGACCTGGGCTTCGAGCGCTTCGGCCCCGAGCCAGCTTCCGGTCCCATGCAGGAGGGTCGGAGCGTGGGCCAGGGCTGTGCCCACGGCCAGGGCCACGAGGGCGGACATCCCCCTCGGGCGGCCGAACCACCCCCCGGCCCCGCCAGGGGTCGTGAGGACGGACATGCCCGTGCGGGCGTCGAATTCAGGACAGGGCCTGGACATGGGTCTCCCCCGCTTCATGGGGTCGATAGAGGTTGCGATAGACCACGACGGCGGCGGCGGCCACCGTGCCCATGGTCAGAAGGAAGAAGAGGCTCAGCGCCAGGGGCGAGGCCTGGACGAAGGCAAAGAGCGCCTGCCAGAGCGCCGCGGCGAGGCGGGTCTCGGTGAAGAGGGCCAGGGTGCCGGCTGCCAGCCCCCCGAGGGCGTCGGTCACCCGCCATCCCAGGAAGGTCACGAGGTCTCCGAACCCGACCACCGGGTTCGTCACCACGGCCGCCACCAGCGCCAAGAGTCCCACGGTGGGCATGGCCATGAGGGTCCCGGCCGCCACCCACCCGCGGCGCGTGACGGGAACAAGACGAGAAGCGCCGGCCAGCACCCGGCTGCCCAGGGCAGCTGCCCAGGCAGGGGCCCGGGCCTGGCGGGCGGCCACGGCGGCCACGGCCTGCACCTCCACCCGAGCCATGACGGCATCCGCAAAGCCGGGGCGGGGGGCCAGGCGGGGGAGGGCATCGAGGCGCGCCAGGACGACAGACCAGCCCTCGACCTGGTTCGAGCAGTCCGGACACCCTGCCAGGTGATCCAGGACGCGGACTTCGGTCCGGGCAGCGAGCTGACCCTCGATGAAGTCCTGGATCCCTGCCGGCGTGAGGTGGCGCGTCCCCGCGCCACCGGGAGCCGCCGGGGCCGCCCTCGGTCGACGAAGGGCCCGCACGCCCCCCCAGAGGAGGTCTCCGGCACCATCCCGGACGCGGTCGGCAAGCCCCTTCAGGCCGGAGGCATGGGTCGGCACCGGGAGGGGCCGACGGGCAGGTTCCGGCTGGGTGAGACCCTCGATTTCCGCCATGACCCGACCGACGAAGTCTCCGGAAGGCCCCCGTTCGGGAAGGGAGGCAAGGTCTCCGAAGAGGAGCGTCCATCCCTCCACCTCCGCGCGGCAACGGGCACACCCGGCCAAATGCCCCTCCACCTCTCGCGCCATCGCACCGTGCACCTCTCCCGCCGCGAACGCCTCGAGACGTTCGCCGGAGGGATGGCCGGAAGTCGGGCCGTGGGACGGTGGGCGTGGGGCGGGCATGGGGTCAGGCTCCAGTGGAAGTTCGTGCTTCCCTACGGATTTCGAGGGGTGCGGGTTTCGCTTCGGTTCGGTCGCATCGTCCGAGGGGTCTCTCATGCCGCCACTCCCGCCAGCAGGTCCTTCAGCTCATGACGCCCCCGGTGGATGTACGTCTTCACCGTTCCCAGGGGAACCTCCATGATCTCGGCCACTTCCTCGTAGGAGTGTCCCTCCACATGGCGGAGGAGGATGGCCGTTCGGTACTCCGGACGGAGCCGGGAGATCGCTGCCTCGATCCGACCGCCCAGCTCCCGGTTCGCCGTGTACTCCTCCGGGGTCTCCCGACCATCGGCCAGGACGATCCGGCTCCGGGCCTCTTCCTCCTCTCCCTGTGCCCCGGGGGCGCCGTGCATGGAGACGGTGTCGAGCTGCTTCTTCCGGAGATGATCGATGGTGAGGTTGTTGGCGATCTTGAAGAGCCAGCTCGAGAAGCGGAAGCGGGGGTCGTAGCTTCCCAGGGCATGA
Source organism: Gemmatimonadales bacterium (assembly GCA_050485885.1). GTDB lineage: Bacteria > Gemmatimonadota > Gemmatimonadetes > Longimicrobiales > Gaopeijiaceae > SKNW01. The sequence continues at coordinate 49,698 of JBJHCG010000001.1, forward strand.
AAGGCCTTGATGAAGGCCTCCTGCGCAAGGTCCTCTGCCAGGGTGGCATCGCGGACCATGCGCACAACGAGCGAGAACACGGGCCGCTCGTAGCGTGAGAGCAGCTCGCGAAAGGCGGCCTCCCGCCCCTTGCAGGCGAGGGCCACCACCTCCCGGTCGTCGAGGGATGCGTAATCCAAGGGGTGGGCTTCCGGGTTCCGGGGCCGGGGGTAAGGGGGGGTCGGAGGCCAGGGGGGAACCGGCGCACCGGTGACGGGTTCGTCCCCCGGGGTTCCCTACGGGAGAGGGTGGGTCGAAGTTTCGAGGCTGGTGACCTCACGCCGGAGCGCGCCCTCCGGGGAGGTTCGGCATGGCGTGTCCGAGCCCGTCCCTGTCCCTCCCCTCAACCTACCTCCGCCCCTCGACCATGGCGACCACCCCCGAAGCCCGACCCGAAACGGGAAGGGCCCGAGAGAACCAGGTGCAGACGATCTTTTCCGAGATCGCGCCCCGGTACGATCTTCTGAATCATGTCCTGAGCCTCAACATCGATCGGCGGTGGCGGCGGAAGGCGGTGGCCCGGCTGGACCTTCCCACGGACCGCCCGGCCCGGGTCCTGGACGCCTGTGCAGGGACCTACGACCTGAGCCTCGAACTCGCGCGACGCAAGGGGTTCGAGGGCGAAGTGGTGGCCTCGGACTTCGCGCGCCCCATGCTCGTGGAGGGGAAGGGGAAGCTCGATGCCGCACCCGTACGCCCCGTCTGTGCCGACTCCCTCCGTCTCCCCTTCGCCGACGCCACCTTCGACGCGGCCATGGTCGCCTTCGGGGTGCGAAACCTCTCCGACGTGGCCCGGGGCTTCCAGGAGTTCGCCCGGGTGCTGCGCCCGGGCGGGCGTCTCGTGGTTCTGGAGTTCACCACGCCCCCCAACCCGGTGGTCCGGTGGGGGTACCACGCGTATTTCCACCGCGTCCTCCCCGTGGTGGGGCGGATCGTTTCGGGGCACCCGTGGGCCTACACCTACCTTCCTGAGTCGGTGAAGGAGTTTCCCGGGCCCGTGAGGCTGGCGGACATGCTCGGGGAGGCCGGGTTCGCGACGGCGGAGTGGGGCTACCTGACGGGGGGGATCGCCGCCCTGCACGTGGGAACGCGGTAGGGCCCACGGAGGATCGGACCCAGGAGGAGGGTGAGGTCGGAGGCGGCCCCGCCCCTGCAAATGGCCCGGGAGGCCGGCTCCACGAGGTCAGGGGGGTCCCGGGGGGTCGGGCCGGTCGTCCCAGGGCTCGTAACTTCCGTCGGGAAGGAGGCGGTGGACCGGACCGAAGGCCTCGAGCCCCGGGGCGAACCGGTCGGCATCGCCCACGAGGAGGATGACCATCCGCGTCGGATCCAGATGGCGTCGCACCACGGCGTGCACGGCCGCCGCATCCACCTCCTGGACCGCCTCCAGGTACCGTTCGAACCACCCCTCGGGGAGCCCCAGGGCCCGGTCTCCCATGGCCCGGGCCACCACCTGTCCGGCCGACTCGAAGGCGAAGACCGCCCCCTCCACGGCCTGCTCGATGGCCAGGGCCACCTCCTCCGCTTCCGGAGGGGCTCCCCGGAAGTCCTCGAGGATCTCCATGACGAGTTCCACCGCCTCCACGGTGCGCTCCGGGCGGGTGGCGGTCACGGCGCCCACGATCCCCTCGTAGCGAACCGGGGTGGTCCAGACCGAGGAGGCTCCGTAGGCGAGCCCGGCTTCGGTCCGGACGCGCTGGAAGAGGCGGGAGGTGAACCCTCCGGCTCCCAGGATCGAGTGGGCGATGCGGGACGCGAAGTAGTCGGGCGTATCTTCCTGCCGGATCCCCCCCGGCCCCGCCACGATGATCGTCGTCTGCTCCACGGGACGAGGAAGGATCCAGATGCCCGGGCCCTCGCGCAGGGTGGGGAGGGGGACCTCCGGGAGCGGGGAGGGGCAGGGGGGGAAGGCTTCGAGGAGGGGGCGCAGAACCCGCTCCGCCTCGTCTCGTGACAGGTCTCCGGCGGCGCCGGCCAGGAGGTTGTCCCGACAATGGGTGAGGGCATGGAGCCGTCGCAGGCGTGCCTCCGAAAGCGACTCGGAGGTCATCTCTTCCTCGGTGAAGACCCACCCCACCGGGTGGTCTCCGAAAACGAGGCGATTGAACTCGGCGAAGGCCAGGCTGCCCGGATCCTCTTCCCTGCGCCGGATGCGGTCGATTTCCTGGTCCAGCCAGACCTCCCGGGCTTCGAGGTCGAAGCGCGGCTCCAGGAGGAGCTGCCGGAGGAGATCCACCGCCTCCTCGAGGTTCGGGGTCAGGGCATTGACGGAGGCGAAGGTGCCTCCCCCTCCGCTCCCCATGGCGAGCTGCACGGCGAGAAGGTCGAGGCGGGCTTCCACGGAGTCCGGTTCGAGTGCACGGGTTCCCCCGGTGCGGAGGAGCGGGGAGAGGGCGGACGTGGCCGGTGCTTCGGACCGGGAGACGTGGGACACCCCACCGCGGACCTGGAGGAAGATGTCCACCAGGGGGAAGGTCCGATCTTCCAGATGGAACACCGGGACGCCCTCGACTTCGAAGGATTCCACCCGGGGCGGGGTGAAGTCCAGCTCCGGGAAGTCGAGGGCGAGGGCGGCCTCCCTCCCGACGGGGAAGGACCCGGGCTCCCCCGCCTCCGCTCCTTCCGCGCGGCCAGGGGCGGGAGGGGCGGCCGGGGGCGGGGAGGTGACCGTACCCGAGGTCGCGCCCGGGGCGCTGCATCCTGGGAGGGTGAGGAGGGGAAAGAGCGTGGCCGCAGTCGCGAGGACCAGCGATCCCCGGGCGACCGGTCCCAGACCCGGGCCCGGGGCCCGGTCTGGGGCCAGGCCGGGGGCGAGGCCGGGGGCTTGGACGCGGGGGAGCCGAAGGGGGGGGCGGCGGGGAAGACGGGGGAGGGGGCCGGGGCGTCTCATCCCTCCTCCGCGCGACGGAGGGTGCCCACCGTGAGGACCTCGTTCCGGAGCCTGCGGACCGCCCGGACGATGTCCTCCGAGTTGACCGCCTGCAGCCGCTCCTGGAGCTGGAAGGTGGTGCGCCAGTCCCCCCAGAGGGCCGCAGACTGGGCCAGCTGGAGGGCCAGCCCCTGGTTCGAGACAAGCCGTCGGACCCGGGCGGCCTCGAGGCGCACCCGGACCCGTTCCAGCTCGAGGGGTGTGGGCGGGTTCTCCTGAATGCGCTCAAGCTCCTCGAGGATGATCGCTTCCACCTCGGCGGAAGTGTGGGGTGAGCGCGGTGCGGCCTGGATCGTGAAGAGCCCGGGGTCCCTCCCCCCGGGGGCGAGTCCCGCGCTCACGAAGGTCGCACGGCGCTCTTCCCGGACCAGGCGTCGATGGAGGCGGGCGTCGCGCCCTCCCACGAGGACATTGGCCAGCATGGAGAAGGCGGGAAGGTCCGGGTCGTGGGCATCTCCCACCTTCCACCCCATGCGGAGCTGAGGCTCGGCGTCGGCCAGCACCTCGATTCGCCGTTCTCCCCGTTGTACCGGTTCCTCGGCAAGAACCGGGGGAGCCGACCCGCGGCGGGGGAGGGGGCCGAAGTACCCCTCCGCCCAGGCCACCACCGAGTCGGGGTCGATGGCGCCCACAATGGCCACCACCGTGTTCTCGGGGCCGTAGTGCCGATGGTGGAATTCCTTCACCTGGTCCCGGGTCAGGTTCCGGATGTCGGCCATGTGACCGATGGGGGCCACCCCGTAGGGGTGCACCCGGAAGGCTGCACCCATGTGCTCCTCCCAGAGTCGACCTCCCGGGTCCGATTCGAGGCGGGCCCGACGCTCCTCCTCCACGACCTCCCGTTCCCGGTAGAACTCCCGGAAGACGGGGTTCCGCATCCGGTCCGCCTCGAGAACGAACCAGAGGCGGGCTCGATGGGCAGGGAGATCGACGTAGTACTCGGTGGCTTCGTAGGAGGTGGAGGCATTGAGCCCCCGGGCGCCGGCCCGGCTCAGGATCTCGTCGAACTCGTTGGGGACGACGAAGGTCCGGGCCGAGTCCTCGAGCGACCGGATCCGATCCTCGAGGGCGGCCATCCGGGGGGCGTGTCCCTCCCCCGACGGGGTCCCTCGCAGGTGGCGGAGGGTGTCGTGGGCCGCATCCATCCGGGCAAAGAGGGCCTCTTCCGCATCGAGGTCCCGGGTCCCCACGGTGGTCGTCCCCTTGAAGAGGAGGTGTTCGAGCATGTGCGCCACCCCCGTGTGTCCCAGGGCCTCGTGGGTGCTCCCCACCGGGACGTGCACGACAAAGGAGACGGTGGGGGAGGTCGCCCTGGGAAGGACGAGGAAGCGCATCCCGTTCTCCAGGGTGTGTTCCACCACCGGAAGACGGGCACCGTCGAGGGCCCCCTCGGGCGATTGGGCGGAGGCCGCTCCGGGCGCGGCGACAAGGAGGCTTCCCGCGAGAAGCAGGCCGGGGCGGAGGTGCGGGAGGGAGCCGCGCGGAAGGGAGCAGCCTACCCGGGGGCGGGGGAAGGGTGGGGTGCACATACGGTGTTGAGTTATCATTATCGGTTCCTTGCCCCGGTTTGAACGTCGTGTTCACTCCCTCCAGGGCGCGCGCCGCCACCCCTTCGATCGACGGATTCCATGCTCGACTGGCTCATCGTGGGAGGGGGGATCCATGGAACGCATCTGGCGATCCTCCTTCAGGCCTGCGGGGTCAGTGCCTCGCGCATCCGGATCCTGGACCCCCATCCGAGCCTTCTTGCGCGCTGGGAGGAACGGACCGGGCGTACCGGGATGATCGTTCTTCGTTCCCCGGGTGTCCACCACCTCGCCCCGGGCCCCCACGATCTCTTCCGCTTCGCCCGCCAGGCCCGCCGCCCTCCCGGGGACACGCCCCCCTTCCGCGGGAAGAACCGACGACCGTCCCTTGCCCTCTTCCAGGCCCATGCTCGGACCCTGGTGGGAGAGTGGGGGCTGGAGGCCCTCCACCTGAGGGGCACCCTGGTCGGGCTTCGGAAGGGAAGGGGGGGCTACCAGTCCGAGACCTCCAGGGGGTCGGTCCGGGCCAGGCGCGTCGTTCTCGCCATGGGGAATGCCCTTCCCCCGCTTCCGCCCTGGGTCCCTCCCTCGCTCGCCGAGGAGGGCGCGGTGTTCCACCTCTTCGATCCTCGGCGCTCCCCGAGCGAGGCCGTTGAACGGGCCCGCCGAGCGGGGCGCCCCGTGGGGGTGGTGGGAGGGGGGATCTCCGCCGCCCAGTGCGCCCTGGAGCTGGCGCGCTCGGGGATCGCCACCCGGCTCATTGTCCGGCATCCGTGGCGGGTACACCGGTTCGACGCCGATCCCGGATGGCTGGGCCCCCTCCGGCTCGCCGCCTTCGAGCGGGAAGCGGATCCTCTTTCTCGAAGGGCGATGATTCTGGCTGCACGCAACCGGGGGTCCGTACCCGAAGAGGAGTCGGGGCGTCTCCGGGCCCTGGAACGGGGGCCGTACCTGAAGGTGATTCGTGGCGAGCCGTGCGCCCTGCAGGCAAGGTCGGAGAGGGCTTCGAGGGGAGGGCGGGGCCTCCCGGACGCACCCGGGGGAGCGCCCGCGGTCCGATCGGAGGCGGAGCTCGAACTTGTCTTCGCGGATGCGGAGACGGCGCCCCAACGACTGGGCGCCCTTCTCCTTGCCACCGGGCTTGCCGCCTTCCCCCTCCCCGGGCCCGCCTGGACGGCCCTGTCCGACGCGCTGGACCTCCCGGTGCTTCCCGATGGCACCCCCCTTCCCGGCCGGGATCTCTCCTGGGGTCCAGGGCTCCACCTGATGGGTCGCCTTGCGGATCTTGAACTCGGGCCGGTGGCGGGGAATGTGGCAGGAGCGCGGATGGCTGCACGGCGACTCATCTCGCTTTCCTGAGCCCCGTCATAGCGATCCTCAGGACCCCCCTGAGCGCTTTCCGAAATCCGAGAGACTTGCGGTTCCCCGGAGGGGGGCCTAAGGTGGCGGTATTGTATACATCGCAGCGGCAACGGGTCCGGTAACCGTCCAGCCCCCCGCCATGGGACATCCCTGCGCTCTCCCTCCACGGGACGCAGGCTTCCAGCCGACCCCCCCAGCATCCACAAGAAAGAGTGGGGGAAGGGAACGATCCAGGGTCCAGGGGGCGATACGGAACGCGTGCAGCATAGCATCTACGGAACAGCACAAAGCGATGTGAAACCAAGAATCGCGGCGCCTGCCGCCCGCGCCCCCGGCTGGGGCGTTCACCTCGGGAGAAGGCTCATGAGTTCCATGCCAGTGCGCAGGACGTTCGTCCCGGACCTCGTTCGAACGCACCCGCACGTCCTCGTCTGCGTCGCCCTGACCGGTTTCCTCCTCTTCGGCATGCACGACCGGGTTTCCGCTCAGGAGACCGGCGTGATCGTTGGCCAGGTCCTCGGGGAGGCCGACGAGCCCCTGGGGGGAACCCAGATCACGGTGGTCGGCACCGAGCTTGGGGGGCTGACCAACGCCGAAGGTCGCTTCGTCCTGACGAACGTTCCCGCGGGAGCCCGTGAGGTGCAGGCGATCCGGATCGGGTACCGTGTTGCCACCGAGGGAGTCACCGTCCTTGCCGGAGAGACGAGTTCGGTGACCCTGCGCCTCCGGCAGGCCGCGGTTCAGCTGGACCAGATCGTGGTGAGCGGTCAGGGAGGGGTGACGGCACGCCGCGAGATCGGGGCAGCCGTGGCCACGATCGACACACGCCAGCTCGAGACCGCGCCAGTGAGCACCGTGACCCAGATGCTCCAGTCCAGGGCTCCAGGGGTCACGGTCATGAGCGGAGGTGGGCAGGTGGGGCAGGGTGCGAGGATCGTCCTCCGAGGGGCCACGTCGGCCTCCCAGAGCATCGAACCGGTGATCTATGTGGACGGCGTTCGAATCACGTCGGAGGCCGGGACGGGGGTCAGTTCGGATGCCGGGTCGTCCGGACTGGACGACATCAACCCCGCCGACATTGAGCGGATCGAGATCATTCGAGGCGCGGCTGCAGCCACCATGTACGGAACGGAGGCCTCCGGCGGGGTGATCCAGATCTTCACCCGGCAGGGTGCCCAGTCCGCACAGGTGTGGAACGTCCGGACGGAGTGGGGTCTCCTCCACACGCCACGCCAGGCCTGGGACATCGGGGTCTATTCGGACTGGTTCTATGACGAGATCGTCAAGACCGGCCATCGCCAGAACCAGCATCTGGCGGTTCGCGGAACCCTGGGTCGGTTCAGCTACAACGCGTCGGGCACCTTCCGGACGGCCGCCGGTGTGCTATCCAACGACAACGAGGACTACCGGGCGTTTCGGGCAAACATGCGGTTCACGCCGAACGATCAGTTCTCCCTCGGCATCAACACCGGGTATACCTGGCGAATGCTCCAGTTCGCGGAGAACGGCAACAATTCGCGCAACGTGATCATGAACGCCATGCGGGGCGGGCCCAGAGGAAACAACTTCCCGCCCGCCGAGCTCTTCGTTCGAGAGGACTTCCAGAACTCGGGTCGGTTCACGGCCGGAGCGAATCTCAACTGGACTCCTCTGCATAACTTCTCGCACCGCCTGCAGTTCGGAACAGACATCGTCAACTGGGACAATCGGCGACACTGGCCTTTTGGCGACGAGAACTACGTACTGGGGCATCTGTACAACTACCGCCGCGCATCGCTTACGGTGAACCTGGACTACATGGGAACCTATGAGCGTCCGCTCCTCCCATGGCTGGAGTCGCGGACCTCCTTCGGATTCCAGGGATACGACCGGGCCCGCAGCTCGAATCACGCCCGCGGTTGGCGCATGGCAGGTCCCAACGTTCGCGTGGTTCAGGCCACCGTGAACCGCGGGGCCGCCGAGTGGCGGAGCTGGGACAAGCAGGCCGGGGTCTTTGCCGAACAGCAGTTCGGGCTGGCCGACCTGTTCTTTCTGACCCTGGGCATCCGGGCCGACGGACACTCGGCCTTCGGGTCCGAGGCCGGATGGGCGCGATACCCCAAGGTCGACGCCTCGTGGAACATCTCGGACCATGACTTCTGGCCCGCGGCCATCGGGACTTTCCGGGTTCGGGCTGCCTACGGGACGGCCGGCCAGCAGCCCGGGGAGTTCGATGCGGCCAGAACCTGGCAGGCCGTGGCCGCCTTCGATTCCGAGCCGGCGGTGACCACCCGGAACGTCGGGAACCCCGATCTCGCCCCGGAGGTCTCGCACGAGGTGGAGATGGGGTTTGATGCCTCCCTCCTGGAGGGGCGTGTCGGCCTCGAGGTTACGCGGTATGACCAGCGCACGAAGGACCTGCTCTTCGCCGTCCGAAACCCCCCCTCCCAGGGGGTTGTGGGGACCCAGCTCATGAATGTGGGAGAGATCCACAACTCGGGGTTCGAGGTGGGACTGAACGCCGCACTCCTCGAGCGGAGGAACTTCCGCTGGGATGCGAACGTCAACTTCTCCACGAACCGGAACGAGGTCGTTTCCCTCGGAGGCGGGGCGCCCCTGCAGGTGCACTGGATGCAGTGGATCCGGGAGGGTCACCCGGTGGGTGCGTTCTTTGACGATCGATGGATCGAGGTCGATGGAACGGTCGGGCTGGCCAGCGAACTCCTCGCCGATTCGGAGGGCGAGCTCCCGGAGGACTGGGACTACATCGGGCCTGCCTTTCCGACGCGGAACTTCAACCTGGGTAGCACCTTCGGGCTTGGACAGCGCCTCACCGCCTCCTTCCTCGTGGACCATAAGGGTGGGCACTTCCTCGAGAGTGCGACCACCCGCTGGATGTCGGACATGCAGGTGCAGGGGGGGGAGCCCCTCTACGATCCGAACGATCCGACCACCGCCCGGTTCGCACCGGACGCACCGGTGGCACGGTGGTGCATCGAACCCACCGATCCCGTGATCCAGAAGGTATGCGAGGAGCCATGGTCCATGGCACGTGGCAACCACGCCCACGCGGCTGACAACTGGAGGCTCCGGGAGGTTTCCCTCGCCTGGAGGATGCCTCGGGAGATGGCCGCCCGATTCGGGGCCTCGAGCGCCACCCTCTCCGTGGCCGGTCGGAATCTCTGGCGCCAGCAGAGCTACTGGGGTCTGGAGGCGGAGGCGAGCTACATCTCGACCCGGCAGCTTTCCAACCAGGCCTACTTCGACACACCGCTCCCTCGGGAGTTCGTGACCCAGATCAATCTGACCTTCTGATTCCGACCCGATCTTCCACGGAGCGCGAACGACCATGAAGAAGAACGAGATCAGGACCCGGATCCCCGGGGCGCCCGCCCGCCCACGGGCTCGAACTGTCCACGCGGTGCCGGCGGCCCTCCTCCTCGCTGTGGCGGGATGCGATCTCACCACCCCCAACCCGGCCGAGATCGAGGATGCGGACATCCGGAACCCTGCCATCCTGTCTGCACTCATCACCGGAGCGGAAAGCGACTACGGTCGCGGTCTGACACAGCTCGGTGGCGGGGGGCTGGCCATTGCAGGGGGCGTGCTCACGGACGAACTCGTCCACAGTGGGAGCTATGTCGGCCTCGAGGGTCCGAGCTGGGGGCTGGCGGGAGACCATTGGGTCGAGGCACAGTCCCGCTGGTCCGAACCCAGCCGGGGTCGCTACACCACCGAGAACGCCATCGAGGTGGCCTTCGAAGTCCTCTCGGACCAGGGAATCGACCCGGAGAGCCACCCCGGGGTCGCCCGCATCACCTTTTTCGCCGGGATGGCCCACCGGTCCCTCGGAGACAACTTCTGCCACGTCGTCTACGATGGCGGGCCGCTTCAGCCCTACTCCGATGCCTGGCCTCTCGCTCTCGAGCACTACGAGAACGCGATTCGTCGCGCCCAGAACCGGATCGCGGCGGTGCAGGCAGACGGGGAGCTGACACCGGGAGAGATCCAGTCGGCGGTCAATTCGATGGAAACCCTGATCCACGCCTCCCGGGGTGCCATTGCACAGACCTACCTCCTCATGGCGAGCGAGGGGATGGGGGACCAGTACTGGGGCCTCGCGGAGCAGTACGCCGGGATGGTGGAAACGGACTTCTCCTTCGCCTTCACCATGGTCAGCGGCGACCGGAACTCCAATCGGATTCCTGCATGGACGCGGTCCCGCACCGAGACCACGATGTGGGGGACGCCCTTTGCCGACTGGGGGCTCAACGTGGACGACCACTTCGCTGGAGGCGACCCCCGGGTTCCGTATGAAACTCCGATGATCGACGGGGAGTTCGAGCGGGCCCATGACAACCGGCGCCCCGCCTGGATGCAGCGCAAGTACACCTCGGTCGGGAACAACCTTCCCCTGGTCAAGGGCACGGAGATGCGCCTCATCGAAGCAGAGGTCGCACTGGCGCGGGATGGGGATCTGACACGAATGACGGAGCGGATCAATGCCGTACGGGAGCACCACAACCTGAACGCTCCCGCGTGGTGGCGAGACCTGCTCGGGCCCGAGCCCCTCGACATGATCGAGGAACCCGCCTCCCTCGAGGAGGCATGGGGGGTCCTCATGAAGGAGCGCGGGATCGAACTCTACCTCGAGGTCCGGCGGGTGGCTGATCTGCGGCGCTGGCAGACCACCCCTGGACGGAGTTTCGTCCCCTTCGAGGTGGTGCGACGCGATGCTGGAACCTCGGACCCCTGGGCCGACGCGAAGGTCTGGGTCTACGCCCGGGAGCGGGGTGAGTCGCTGATCCCCGAAAACGAAATGTGTCTCCAGGTCAGCAGAGACGAGAAGTCCTCCAACCCCAACATCGGAGGATGATGCCGGACGCCGCAGGACGGCCCACGGGCCGCGGTTCAAGCCGGTATCTCTCCTCCCACCCTCGAATCCGGTCTGCGCGCATGGCCATCCAGTCCCTGCACCTCGGCTCCACACCGTCGTCGGCCGCCGTCCTTCTCCGCCTCGGCCTTCTCCTCGGGGGCTTCCTCCTGACATCGCTCCTTCACCCCCCTCCTGCCCTTTCGGGTCAGCAGGCCGGTGTGGAGGAGGAGAGAGAAGAAGCCGGCGGAGTTCGGGGGGTGGTGGTGGACGCCCGGACCGGAGCCCCTGTGGCGCAGGCCCAGGTCCTCGTTCGCGGGACGACGCGGGGTGCGCTGACCGGGCGCGACGGCCGGTTCCAGCTCGGAGAGCTTCGGCCCGGAGAATACGAGGTCGAAGTGCGCTCCATCGGCTACCGCTCCGAGAGGCTCGGCGTCCGAGTCAGGGCTGAGGTCTTTGCGGATGCGGACTTCGAGCTCCGAATGACCACCGTCCCCCTCGATGAAGTGGTCGCCACCGGTCAGCCCGGGGCCGTGGCCCGGAGAGGCCTGGCCACCTCCATTGCCACCATCGAGTCCGGGCCTCTGGAGAACGCTCCGGTAAACACCTTTTCGGACTTCATCATGGCGAGGGCTCCGGGGGTCACGGTGATGCCGAGTGGCGGTCTCCCGGGGCAGGGGAGCCGGGTCATCCTGCGGGGGCTCGGGAGCCTTCAGCGGAACACCCAGCCCGCCATCTATGTGGACGGGATCCGGATCGACAACTCCGGCGACACCTTCATGGACCAGACCAGCTTCGGCGGTCACGCCTGGATGGGGCTCGACGACCTGCCCCCGGAGGACATCGAACGGGTCGAGATCGTGCGCGGTGCCTCTGCCGCGAACCTCTATGGCAGTGAAGCGGCAGCCGGGGTGATCCAGGTCTTCACCAAGCAGGGGCTCGAGGGGGTCCAGAACTTCTACTTCCGCTCGGAGGCCGGGGTGAGCAACACCCCGCGGGAGTGGTGGGAACTCGACGGCCGTGCCCCTGGTTCCAGTGCGTTCTTCGACGATTACATGGCTTCGGGTTTCCAGCACCGTCAGCATGTCTCGGTTCGGGGGGCGGTGGACCGGTTCAGCTACTACGCGTCGGGGAGCTTCCGGGACGTGGAAGGCGTTCTTCCCAACACGGGAATGCGCCATGCCTCCTTCAGGGCGAACATGAATGTTTCCCCCTTCCAGGAGTTCACCTTCGGGGTCCACACCGGTTTCTCGCGGCGCTCGGTCGAGTTCCCCTACGACGGGGACAGTCCCATCGGGCTGGGCCTGAACGCCCTTGGGTCCGAGGAGGGAGGGGTCAACGTCCATCCTGACACGGTGCTCCTCCTGGACGTCGGTCTCGCCGCCTCCCGGTACACGGCCGGTGCTCGCATGGACTGGACGCCCCACAGGAACTGGCATCACCAACTCGTGCTGGGCCTCGACTTCTTCACCTCCGACAACACGGACTTTCATCCCTTCGGGGTCCCCACCGCCCCGGCCTCGCAGGGGAGCAAGTCCAACGCCCGCCGGATTGCCAACACCTACAACGCCGACTATCGGACCACCCTCTTTCTCGACCTGACCGAGCGGGTGGCTTCGAGGACGTCGTTCGGGGTCCAGGGGTACACGCGCGACATCAATTGGAACTGGGCGTACGGAGAAGGGTGGCCGGCGCCCGGGCTCGAAACCGTGAATGTGGCGGCGAACCAGACTGGAAACGAGAACCGGTACTACACCGAACAGATGGGGTTCTACCTGGAGGAGCAGCTCAGCCTCGAGGACTGGCTCTACCTGACGGTGGCGGGGCGACTCGACGGGCATTCGGCGGCAGGGCGCGACGCCCGGTGGCAGTTCTATCCGAAACTGGGCCTCTCCTGGCTTCCCTCCGAACAGGGTCTCATCGATCCTGCCCTCGGCACGGTCCGGCTTCGCGCGGCCTTCGGCGAGGCAGGACAGGCTCCGGAGGACTACTCCGCGCTTCGAACGCTTCGGGGGATCGCGGTCGTGGCCAATGTGGCCAGCGGGATCATTCCGGGGAACCTGGGGGATCCGAACCTGGCTCCCGAACGGAGCCGGGAGGTGGAACTGGGGGCCGACCTCGGCCTCCTCGACGACCGGCTCGCCCTCGAGGCGACCTGGTACCACCAGCGGACCGACAACGCGATCTATCCGGTCTTCGCCATTCCCTCCGAGGGATTCGTGGAGCCGCAGGTGCGCAATGTGGCAGGGCTCGAGTCCAGCGGATTCGAGCTGTCGGGGGAGGCCGTCCTCTTCCGTTCGCCGGAATTCCAGTGGTCGCTCCATTCGGACCTTGCCCTGCACCGTTCGGAGGTTCTCGAGTTCCAGGATCCGACAGCGGTTCCCGAGCACATCTACGGGACGCAGTGGATCCGACCCGGATACCCCGTCGCTGCCTTCTTCGACGAGGACGAGAACCTCATCGGCCCGGCGTATCCCACGCGCACGGTCAACGTCGGGACATCGCTCCGACTTCCCGGAGGCCTCGGCGTCCGGGTCCTCCTCGACCACCAGGGGGGGCACTACCTGGAGAGCAACACCCTCCGGACGCTGGACCAGGCGGCGGTCCCTCCGGGCGAGAGCTTCGATACGCCACGCTCCGCCTACGTCTTCGAAGCCGACTTCTGGCGGCTTCGGGAGGTTGTCGCGTCCTACGAGGTTCCCATGCGGGTCTTCCAGTTCCTCCCGGTGCAGTCCATGGAGCTGAGCGTGGCTGGCCGAAACCTCTGGCGGACCCAGCGCTACCCGGGGCTCGAGAACCAGGCCAGCTTCGACCCCCTGATGCAGCGGGGGAACCAGACGTTCTTTGGTGCACCGCTTCCCCGACAGTTCGTGGTAGGCCTCAGCGCCCGCTTCGGCGCCCTCGACTGACCCGCCCGACACCTCAGGAACGACGACCGATGATGACGACCCACACGACGATGACGGTCTCCGCAGCGGGCTTCCTCCGTCGCATGCGGGGTGCGGCCCTTGCCCTCTCCCTCCTTTTCCTCGCGTCCGGATGCGACCTCGATGTCTTGAGTCCGGCCACGGTGGACGAAGACACCCTGGACTCGGAAAACTCCATCGAGGCGCTCTGGAGTGGCACCCTGGGCATGGTGTCCCACCTTTCCAGCGGGCCACCGGGAACGGGTGGGGTCTTCGCCTTCGGGGCACTCCGGACCGATGAACTCGTTCACTCCGGCCTTCCCGGCCAGTTTCCCCATCTCCGGGCGTTCAGCGACGGGGTGTCCCTCTCTCCCGGGATGGAAGCCGTGGAGGACCTTTGGGCCCAGGCCATGACCACCCGCTATGTGGCGGACTTCGGCGTCCGGCGGGCGGTGGAAATCTACGAGAACTACAAGGACCACCCCCTCACGCGTTTCCAGGACCAGGTGACCCGGGACCGGATCCGGATGCACGCGTGGGGGGGGGTGGCCTTCAGGATGCTGGGAGACAACTTCTGTCAGGCCGTCTTCGCTGGAGGACCGGCCGAGCCTCACACCCGCTTCTACGAACGAGGGCTCGAGATCCTCGACGATGGAATCGCCTTCGCCGAGGCGAACCAGGTCGCCGACCTCGACGAACTGGGGGTGCGGGCCGCCTACGCCGTTCGGGCCCAGATCCGGATGATGATGGGGGACTGGTCGGGAGCAGAGGCCGACGCGGCACAGGTGGAGACAGGGTTCAACGGGCTCGCCACCGGACACACCACCGTGGAGCCCGACCTGCGACAGTACAACTGGTTCCGGTTCATCGATTTCCTCGACGAACCCTTTGCGAACGCCAACGGGGGTGGGGGCCGAAACACCACCCTCTGGGGCACCCCCTTCCTCGAGTGGGGGTTCAACACAACCCAGAATGCCGGCGTGGATCGGCGTGTCATTTTCTCGGAGCATCGCACGAACGCGAATCCGCACCGGGAGTGGGGGGGGGATGCCCGCCGTCCCTGGCGCCGCCCGTCGAAGCAGCTGAGCACCACCGGCGATGCGACCTTCCGGCTCGCCACCGGGCGCGAAATGCGCCTCATCGAGGCGGAAGCCCGCCTCGTGGCAGGGGATTGGTCGGGGGCCATCGACAAGATCAACGAGCTCCGCGAATGGTGGAACTCGCTCCAGGGGGGCGCATACGAACGTGACGGACACCCCCTGGACCTGGTGGAGGCCGGTGACCTCGACGAGGCCTGGGAACTGCTCATGCGGGAGCGTGGCATCGAACTCTGGCTCACCGGGCGCCGACTCCCCGACATGCGGCGATGGTCCCAGACCCCCGGGTGGGTCCCCTTCACGGTGGTCCGTGGGGCTGCGGGGGGGGACGCGGAGAACGATCCGCGACCGAACGTGCTGGAAATCGAGGGAGACTTCTGCCTTCCGATCGGCGCAAACGAAGTCCGGTTGAATCCGAACCTCTGAGGGTTGTCATGAATACGTTCCAACCGCGTTCCCGCAGGCCGAACCTCCCCGCCAAGGGGGGGGCGGAGCGGACGAGCCCGGCCACGGCCGGGAACCGCCTCTCCCTCCTTCTGGTCCTCCTCCTCGCCCTGGGGATCGGGGGGTGCGCTTCCCCGTCCGGGGGGGGAGGGGGAGGGGATACCCTCGAGCGAGCCGAGATCGAAGCCTCCTCCGCCACGGATGTCCACCGTCTCATCCAGACGCGCAGGCCCTCCTGGCTTCGGGAACGGGGTGCGGTGACCCTGAGAACCACACCCACCGACGATGGGGAACTCCTCCAGGACGCCCACATCGTGGTCTATCTCGATGGCGTCCGACACGGGATCGTGGACGATCTTCGAAGCCTTCCCACGACGGGAGTGACCTCGATCCAGCGTCTCAGTGCTGCCGATGCGACGCAGCGCTTTGGCACCGGTCATCCGCGGGGCGCGATCGTGATCTCCCGAACGCCCTGACCCCTCCCACGGGCCCTGCCGCGGCCCTGCCACGGGCGAGCGTGGGGGACGAGATCGCTGGAACGGGGGTGGCGGGGAGAGGGACGAGGGTTGCAGGTTGCCCGATCGATCCTGTAGCCGGACCTGACCTCTCCCCACCCCCGAGCCTTCCATGCACTTCGGCCTCGCACCGGTCCTGCGCGTCCCCGCCAGCGCATCCCCTTTCCTCCGACGGTGGCGGACGCGCGTCGGTACCGCCCTGGCCGTCGGGGCCCTCCTCGGAGGGTGGCCTTCCACGGTCGAGGGCCTGAGTCCAGGAGGAACCGGGACATCCCCCCTTGATCCGCGACCCCATCAGCACGAGGGAGCGGAGCACCGATCGGCTGCATCCCCCCTCCTCGCGTCCGATCCTCCGGAGGGGGCGTGGGACCCGGGCCGCGCAGGGCGGGCTCCCGGCCCCACCGAAGTCCGCTTCGCCCGGTGGCCCCATGTGAGCCATGGGCAGCTCGTGTTCAGCCACCACGGCGACCTCTGGATCGGGGCCGCGGACGGCTCGGGGATCCGTCGCCTCACCTCGCATGTGGGGAACGACATTCGACCCCGCTTCTCCCCCGACGGGACGCAGGTCGCCTTCACGAGCAACCGGGCCGGCTCGAACCATGTCTGGGTCGTCCCGGTCGAGGGCGGGGAGCCGCGGCAGGTCACCTTCCACCCCTCGGCGGACAATGTCCAGTACTGGACGCCCGATGGCGGGGCCATTCTGATTTCGACGAACCGGGGGCACGACCCCTTCCGGACCCCCCTCTACCGCGCTCCCCTCGACGGGTCCATCCCGACTCCCCTGGGGATGGACGAGGCTTCTTCCGGGATGATGCGGCAGGATGGGGCCATGGTGGCCTTCAACCGGAAGGGGTTCTCCTTCACGCGGCGCGGCTATCTGGGGAACAACGCCGCCGACCTCTGGGTGCAGGAGGTGGCATCCGGGAGCTTCCGGCAGCTCACGAATGTGGAGATGCGGGACTACCAGGCGCAGGGGCACACGGCCCTCCCCATGTGGGGGGCCGATGGCATGGTCTACTACATGGCCGAGAAGTCCGGGCCCTTCAACCTCTGGCGCGTCTCCCCCGAAGGAGGGGAGCCCGAACAGGTGACCTTCCACACGGCCGACGGGATCCAGTACCCCTCCATCAGTCCCGATGGTCGCATCCTCAGCTACACGAAGGATTTCCGCATCTGGACCCTGGACCTGGACGAGGGCACGCCCCGGCGTCTGACGCTGGAGATGCGGACCGATCCGCGCGCTCCGTCGGTGGAGATGCACACTTTCCAGAACCGGGCCGAGGGGTTCTCCCCCTCTCCGGACGGCGAGTACCTGGCGGTGGATGTGCGGGGGCGGATCTTCCTCGTTCCGGCGGAGGACGGGGTGGGGGAGAAGATCCCCCTGACTCCCGGCGCCTTCCGGGAGCGGCATCATGCCTGGTCGCCCGACGGACGGTTGCTCGCCTTCGTCTCGGACCGGTCCGGGGAGGAGGAGATCTGGGTCCACGAGGTGGCCACCGGGGAGCAGCGGCAGCTCTCCCGGCACCCCTCGCTCAAGACCGGGGCGGTCTGGTCTCCCGACTCCCGGAGGCTTGTGTTCGAGGCCTCGAACACCCTCTTCCTCCTGGAGGTCGAAGGGGGGCGTCAGGCCGAGCTCGCCTACAACCGGGCGGGCGGGTTCAACGTCCAGGGGTTCTCGCCCGACGGGGACTGGCTCGTCTACACCCGCCGCGACCGCGACATGAATGCCGAGGTCTACCTCTTCGAGATCGCCACCCGTCGCGAGATCGACATGACCCGGAACCCCTGGACCAACACGGGGGGAATCCTGACCCCCGACCAGCGGCACCTCGTCTTTCTCTCGAACCGGGAGGGCGGACCCACCCAGCTCTGGGCGGTGAGTCTGGCCCGGATGACGGAGGACCCGGACGACCCCCTCGTACGGGAGCGGGAGGCGCGGGGGGCGGTTCTTCGCGAACGTGCGGCAGACAACGGGTCCGGAGGGGCAGGGGGATCGGGGACCCGGGGGGGCGGGAAAGGGGAGGGGAACGCCTCCGGCTCCCGCGGGGGCGCGGTTTCCATTCAGGTCGATGAGGAGGGCCTCGAGCGCCGGGCCCGCCCCCTCACCACCGGGAACACGGGGGTCTCGAGCCCCTTCCTCTCCGCCGATGGACGGACCGTCTACTTCCTCGGTTCCGATGGCGACGGGGCGGGTCTCTTCGCCGTGGGCATCGACGGGCGGAACCGTCGACGGGTGGCCGCCGGGAGCTTTCCGGGCCTCACCCCCTCGGCCGACGGGCGCTACGTCTTCTTCCGCGGGACGTCGGCGGGAGCCCCGGGGAGCGAGGTACACCGGATGCAGCTCTCCAACCAGCGCCGTGCCCGGGTGGACTTCACCCTTCCCCTCTGGGTGGATCTGGAGGAGGAGTGGCGGCAGATCTTCGAGGAGAGCTGGCGGGTCATGACCTACCGCTTCTACGACGAGACGATGCACGGTACGGACTGGGAGGCGATCCGGGAGAAGTACCGGGCCCTCCTCCCGAATGTGGCGAGCTACGACGATCTGCACGATGTGGCGAACAAGATGCTCGGGGAACTCAACGCCTCCCACCTGGGGGTCTCGGGCCCCTCGAGCCGCTCCCAGCCCTCCACGGCCCGCCCCCGCTACCTGGGCTTCGAGATGGAGCCGGCCGAGGGTGGTCGCTACCGGGTGAGCTACCTCTACCCCGAGGGTCCGGCGGACCACGAGTGGCTCGATCTTGCCGTGGGAGACTACGTCCTGGCCCTCGATGGGGAGGAGCTCCGGGCCGGCGACAACTACTGGCGCACCCTCTCGCGCCTCGTGAACGACTGGGTCACCGTGCGCGTGGCTTCGGATCCGCAGGGGAGGAATGCCCGCGACCTGCGCATGGCCACCGTGCCCTCGGTGGTGAACCTGCGCTACGAAGCCTGGGTGGAGGCCAACCGTCGGGTCGTGGAGGAGGCGTCGGGGGGGCGGATCGCCTACGTCCACATTCGTGCCATGAACCAGCCGTCGCTGGAGCGTTTCCGGAACGAGATCAACCGGTTCTGGAATGCCGAGGGGATCGTGGTCGACGTGCGCTTCAATGGGGGCGGGAACATCGACCAGGAACTCATCGACATCCTCGAGCGGCAGCCCTACCAGTTCTGGAACCCGCGCTGGGGGGATGCCACCTGGGGGCGTCGCCCCCGCCAGGCCA
Organism: Gemmatimonadales bacterium; assembly: GCA_050485885.1. Classification (GTDB taxonomy): domain Bacteria; phylum Gemmatimonadota; class Gemmatimonadetes; order Longimicrobiales; family Gaopeijiaceae; genus SKNW01. The sequence goes on from JBJHCG010000001.1 coordinate 68,568, forward strand.
TTGCCGGCCCCAGGGTCATGCTCATCAACCACCGCTCCGGGTCGGATGCCGAGGTCACCCCGCTGGGGTTCCAGCAGCTGGGCCTGGGCTCCCTCGTGGGGAACCCCACGGCCGGGGCGGTCATCGCCACCGGGAGCTACGGCCTCCTCCATGGCGGTTCCATTCGAACCCCGGGCTCCCTCGTGGTGACCTGGGATCCCACCCAGCCCGACAACCAGGGGGTGAATCTGGAGAACCTCGGCGTCGCCCCGGATGTCTGGGTGGAGAACACCCCCGACGATGTCCTCTCCGGCTTCGATCGGGAACTCCACGCGGCGGTGGAGGAGGCGATGCGGAAGCTTCGGGCCGAGGAGGAAGCACGCCGTGCCGGGGCCTCATCCCGATGACCCGGGATGCGAGGCTGCCGGCCGGGAGCGCGGCCCGAGGGGAGCACCGCCGGAGGGTGCGGTGCCCGGCGATCCGGACCTGTCCCTACCGGGGGGGGAACCGCTCCAGGTAGCGATCCGTGAACTCGATGGCGAGCTCCCGGACCTGGGCCCGGAGGACCTCGGGGAGCTCCCGTGCGTCCACCACCCCTCCCAGGGTCCGGCTCTGCCAGAGAAGGACCCACCCCTCATGGCGACCGAACCGCTCGTACACCCCCATGTCGAGGCGGACGGTGTAGCCCGTGCCCAGGCGGAGGGCGCCCCGCGGCGAGCCGAGGCGGGTGTCGATGCGAAGCACGCAGCACGCCCCTCCGCGCGGGGGAGGGAGTTCCCGGAGGATCCCCGTCCGCTCCAGCTCCCGGACCACCAGCGCTTCGAGTTCCCGGGCCAGGGAGGGGCTCACCCCTTCTCCGCCGCTCACCTCCCCCCGGACCTCGAGGGAGCGGATCTCGTCGAGGACCTCCGAGCCCGACCCCACCTGGGCCGCCAGGGGGAGGGGGCCCCACGGGGAGAAGGGGCGCTCCGCCCCTCCGAGTCCGAACCCTCCAAGGCCCGGGAGACAGAGGAGGAGCCCGCACCCGAGGGACCGCCTCCACCCCGGCCTGCGGGAGGAGCCTGCGGCAACGGAGGAGCGTCGGATCGAGTCCGGAACGAGGAGGGAGGAGAGGTGGCGGGTCATGGGCCGGGTATCGGATGGGGACGCGGGAGGCTTGAGGCGGAAGCCGGGAGCAGGACGGCTGCGAGGGGCGAGGCGGAGGGGGCTGTCAAGTGCGCTTGACAGCGGCGGGGGTTCCGTGAATCCTACCCCGGTGGCTGGCCCGGTGGCTGGCCCGGTGGCTGGCCCGGTGGCTGGCCCGGTGGCTGGCCCGGTGGCTGGCCCGGTGGCTGGCCCGGTGGCTGGCCCGGTGGCTGGCCCGATGGCTGGCCCGATGGCTGGCCCGGTCGCCATGCCTGCGCTGGCTTCGTCCCCCGGGATGCACATTCGCCCGGCCCGGTGCGCCTCGCTCCGCTGCGTTCGAACGGTCCCGGTCTTCCGCTTCCCCTTCCTACCCCCGCCGGCCTCCCTCCGGATCCCGCCGCCCGATCCGGCCCTCGATCAGGCGCGCCCGCCTTCGCCGGCGAAGCCATCGGCCGTCTCCCCTCCCCCGAGCGTCCCCTGCATGCTTCCCCTCCCGACCCCCTCCGAACCGACCGCGCCGCCGGGGGGAGGTCCCGCGGGGGACCCACCCGGGCACGACCCCGGAGAGGCCGTCGTGGTGGTGGGGGGAGGGCTCGCCGGCCTGGGGGCGGCATGGGCGCTCCACGCCGCAGGCGTCCCCGTGGTCGTGGTCGAGGCCGGGGGGGAGGTGGGAGGGGTCGTCCGGTCCATCGAGCATCCCATCGAACCGCTCCGGGAGGCCCCGGGTGAAGGGATCACGGGAAAGGGCGGGGCGGAGGGGCGCAGCCGGACCCTGCATCTGGAGCTCGGTCCCCAGACGCTGGCCACCCGGGATCCCGGGCTCCTCGCCACCTTCGACGCTCTCGGGCTCACCCTGAAGCCGGTGAGGCCCGGGGGCGCGGGGGCCCGCCGCTACGTGGTGCACCGCGGGCGCCCGGAACCCCTCCCCCGGGGTCCCCTCTCCCTGGCTTCCACCCCCCTCCTCTCGATGGGGGCCCGCCTTCACCTCCTGGGCGAGCCCTTCCGGAGGGCGCCGGCGAGAGGGGAAGGGGACCCGGAGGAATCGGTGGCTTCCTTCGTCCGGCGGAGGCTCGGGCCGGAGGTGCTGGAGCGCTTTGTCGACCCCTTCGTGTCGGGGGTCCATGCCGGGGACCCGGAGCGCCTCTCCCTCCGGGCGGTGCTCCCCGAGGTGGCCCGGATGGAGGAGGAGGAGGGGGGGCTGGTCCGAGGCCTCCTGGCTCGGAGGAAACGGGCGGGCGGGGGGCGGAGGGCCACCCCGGGCCTCTTCTCCTTCGAGGGGGGGCTCCAGGCCTGGCCCCGGGCCGTGGCGTCCCGTGTCCCGGTCCACCTCCACCGGCGGGTCCGTCGCCTCTCCCCACGGGAAGACGGCGGATGGCGTCTGTCCCTGGAAGACTCCGGAGGGCGGGTCGCCGAACTCGAAGCCCGGGCCGTGGTCCTGGCCACCCCCGCAGCCGTCACCGGCGCGCTGGTCGAGGGCCTGGGCTCCAGGGCGGCGGAGGCCCTCGCCGCCATTCCGTACGCCCCGGTTTCCCTCGTTCACATGGCATGGCCCCGGCAGGCCGTGGCGCACCCCCTGGACGGCTTCGGGATCCTCGCGCCCTCGGTGGAGGGTCGTTCGATTCTCGGCTCCCTCTGGCCCAGCTCCCTCTTCCCGGACCGTGCTCCCCCGGGGTGGGTCGTCACGGCCACCTTCGTGGGAGGAGCCCGCGCTCCCGAACGTGCGCACCTTCCCGACGCGGCGCTCCTCCGCCTCGTGGCCGGCGAACTCGAGGAACTTCTGGGAGCGAAGGGCCCGGCCAGCCTTGCCCGGGTGACCCGCTGGCCCCGTGCCATCCCCCAGTACACGGCCGGTCACCTCGGGCGCGTGGAGCGGATCCGGGCCTTCGAGGCATCCCGCACGGGCCTTTCCCTGGCCGGGAACTGGGAGGAGGGGGTGAGCCTGGCTGCCGCATGGAAGAGTGGGGAGAGGGCGGCATCGCGGCTCCTCCGGGCTCAAGACGCCACCCCTCGCGCCCGATAACCGAAGGGGTCGGCGGGGTTCCGTTCCGCCCGCCCCTTCCGGTCCTCCCGCCTCCCGGGATCCTCGCGCCATGCCGCCCACCTCCGCCTCCCTCGCCATGCCCGCCGCCTCTCCGGAAACCCCGAACCTCTTCGTGGCACGGCAGCCGATTCTCGACCGGCAGGGACGGATCCACGCCTACGAGCTCCTCTTCCGCTCGGGCTTCGAGAACCTGTACCGCTCCGGCGACGACGACGCATCGTCGCGCCAGACCATCGGGACCGGGGTCATGGGGTTCGGGCTCGATGCCCTCGTGGGGGATGCCCTGGCCTTCGTGAATGTCACCCGCGAGGTCCTCCTCTCGGAGTCCATTCACCTTCTTCCCCCGGAGCGGGTGGTGGTGGAGATCGTGGAGTCGGTGGAAGCCGACGACGCGGTCGTGGCCGCCTGCCGTGACCTCTGGGAGGAGGGGTACCGGTTCGCCCTCGACGACTGGGAGGGCCCCGGAGATCGGGAGGCGCTCCTCCCCTTCGCCCACGTGGTGAAGCTCGATGTGCTCGGGGCGGACGCCCGGCGCCTCGACGCCCTGGCCGAGATCGGACGGGCGGCGGGAAAACCCTTCCTTGCCGAGCGGGTCGAGACGAAGGCCATGTATCGGGAGACGGTGGAGCGCGGATTCACCCTCTTCCAGGGCTTCTACTTCTGCGAGCCCGAGATCGTGAGCGGGAGGGTCCTCGAGCCCAACCAGGCCACGAAGCTCCGGCTCCTTCAGCTCGTGGCCAACGAAGACATCGACTTCGACGAGGTGGAGGGGGTGATCCGGCAGGATGTGGCCCTTCCCGTGACCCTCCTCCGCCTCCTGAACTCGGCCTCCTTCGGATGGCGGCGAGAGGTCACCTCCATCGGCCAGGCCCTGCGCATCCTCGGAGAGCGGATGGTTCGACGCTGGACCATGATGGTCACGATGATGGGGCTGGGAGACGAGCATCCGCCGGAACTCCTGAACCTCTCCCTCCTCCGGGCCCATTTCTGCGAGGCCATTGCCGAGAAGGCCTCGCCGGTGGGGCGTCCCTTCGACGCCTTCCTCGTGGGACTCCTCTCGAACCTGGACGCCCTCACGGGGCGACCCCTCGATGAGGTGGTGGGCCGGCTCTCCCTTCCGACGGAAGTGGAGGACGCCCTTCTCCGGCAGGTGGGCCCCCTGGCCGATGTGGCCGGGTACGCCCGGGCCTGGGAGCGGGGAGAGTGGGAGGCGGTCTCCCGCCTGGGCATGGAAGCCGGGATTCGGGGAGAGGAGGTCCCGGCCCTCTATGCCGAGGCCGCAGCCCGGGCCAGGGAGATCCTGCGGGCGTGAGCCCCGGGAAGCCCGGGCCCGGAGGGACTCCCGGGGCCGCGGCAGCCCCCGCGCGGCGCTTCGGTGAAGACCGGGACCCGAGGTCCCGACGCCCGCTCAGAAACGGAGTCCGACGGCGAGGTAGAGAGACCATGCACCGTGCCGTGCCTCTTCGCGGGCGTCCTCCATGTCGAACTCTGCCAGGGACGACACTCCGAACCCGTAGCGAAGTCCGCCGGTCAGCGACAGCGGGCCGGCGCCCAGGCTGATCCCGCTTCCGGCCACCCCTCCGACGTCCACCGTCCGGGTACTGATCCCGGGACGGTCGTCGCAGTCGGTGGAGGTGCCTTCCACCCTGCAGCGCACCTGGAAGGCGAGGTAGGGGCCGGCGTAGAAGTGCGGGAGGAAAGTCCCGCGGGGGGCTGCGGAGAAGCGGAGCAGTACGGGGATCTCCACCGCATCGAACTCGAGCCCATCCCCGTCGAAGAAGTCACTCGTTGCACCGGCCCCCCGGTTCACAACCAGGAACTCGGTCTGGAGCGCCAGTGGGCCGGGAAGAGGACGGACGATCCGGAGGCCTCCCATGCTTCCGCTCCGACTTTCGAGGCCATCCACCCCCCGAAGGGTGGGGAAGGTGGCGCCGATCACGGCGGCGTATTCCCTGCCCTGGGCCTCGGCCGGCGCGGCGAAGACGAGGGGGAGGAGGAAGGCGCCGAGGAAGCAGAGGAGGGTTGCCCCCCCGAAGGCGCGCCCCTTCGGGCGGGTGGGTCGGGCAGGGTGATGCGAGGGCGGGCAGAGGGTCCGAGGGCGCATGGGCGGCTCCGGTCAGGGGGCGTTTCTGGAAGACGGGCGGAGCGCCTGGACCGACGGGGGAAAATTCGTCCTACCCCGTCCGGAAGGGAGAGGTTCGCTACCCCCTCGGCCCGGTGCGGTCGGGGCGGTGGAGCCCCGTTCCGGTTCCCCCCGAGGCACCGTCTCCCTGCATCCGGGCCGGTTCCGGGCCTTCCCCCTGACACCGTGGGCAGAAGAAGGCGGACCGGTTTGAGAACACGGTCCGTCTGATGGATTCCCCGCATCGGGGACAGGGGTCGCCCTCCCTCCCGTAGACCCGGAGACGATGCTGATGGGACCCCTCCCACCCCTGGGCCGTCCGGTAGTCACGGAGGGTGGTTCCTCCTCCCTCCACGGCCTCCCGGAGAACCTTCCTGACGGCCCGATGAAGCCGGCGTACCCCCTCGGGTTCGACCCGGTTCGAGGGCGACTGCGGGTGGAGGCGCGCCAGGAAGCAGGCCTCCGATGCGTAGATGTTCCCCACCCCTGCGACCCGCGTCTGATCGAGGAGGAAGGACCGTAGCGGAGAACGGGTCTTGCCCAGCGTCTGTTGGAGGAACGATGCCGTGAAGGCGGAGGAGAGGGGTTCCGGACCGAGGGACGAGGACCACCGGAGCCACGCTTCGGGGTCAAGGAGGCGGAGGCGTCCGAATCGGCGCGGGTCGTGGTAGACGAGTGCGCCGGCGCGCCCCGGCGACCCCGGCCCGCCCGGCCTGGCTCGCCCCGACGCGGGCGCGGAGGCGAGCGCCACCCTCCGTTCCGCCGCCATCTCGAAGATCACTCCAGGATGGGAGGGGGGAGGGTCGATGGCGGGTTCCGGCCGCCAGAGGAGGCGCCCCGACATCCCCAGGTTCACCACGAGCCGGGTTCCCGTGTCGAGGCGGAGCACCACATTCTTTCCCCGGCGGGAGACGGCCTCCACTGCGGCCCCGCGAAGCCCGGCGCGAAAGGACGGGGGCGGACCGTCCACGAGGTCCGGATGAAGGACCCGAACCTCGGCAATGCGGGCCCCGGCCAGGGGTTCGCGAAGACCGCGGACAATGGTTTCGGCTTCGGGGAGCTCGGGCATGGAAGGGGGATGGGGTCGGAGGGCCGGGAACGTGCCCGGTCGGAGGGAGCGGCGATCGACCGCCCCAGGCCCTCCCGGACCCTGCCCCGGGGCCCTGAACCGCGGGCAAGCGGGTGGGCGCGCAGCCCCGGGAAGGCGCGAACGGGTGCGTGCGAGGCCATGGGGAACCGGAGGGGAGGGAGAAGCCGGCTCCCTTCTGGCACGTCCTTCGCAAGACCGGGAGGACGTCCGGCACCTTCGCCGGGCCTTGTCGGAGGAAAGGTACGCCTCGGGCCCCCGTGCGGCGCCCTATTTCCCCGGAAGCCGGAAGAGAGTTCCGCCCCCTCCCACCGTTCGTGCCCCTCGATGCATCTGGAGCGCCCTTCACGCATGGCCCTTTTCTCTGCCCCCCGGCCTCCGCTCCGCTGGTGCCCCCTGGGAAGGGTCGGCCTGTTCGCCTGCCTCGTCGCCCTTGTCTCCTGCAGTGGGGACGGGGGGGGGACCGCCCCCCCGGTCACGCCCCCCGATCCCTCCCCACCCCCGCTGGGGAGCATTGCCGGTTCGCTCCTTCTCGAGGGAGCGCCCGAGCCCGGGATCCAGGTCCGCCTCACCGGGGCACGGACGGATTCGGCGACCACCGGAGCCGATGGGAGCTTCCATTTCTCCCAGATCGCACCCGGCACCTGGCTGGTTGCGCTGGAAGGGACCTCTCCCCACGGAAGCTGGACGGAGGCGAGCCGGAGCGTGCAGGTCGCGGCCAATGGCCAGACCCGGGTGGATTTCACCGGCACCCTGCATCGGTCCGGGCAGATCGCCGGCCGGGTCCTCGCCGGCGGTGGCCCCGTGCCCGGGGTCCAGGTACGCCTCGAGGGCGCCCTTGTCTCCGAAGGTCCCCTCGCCCCCGAGGAAGACGGAGCGTTCCACTTCGAGCACCTCCCCCGGGGCGACTATCGCGTGCGGATCTCGGACTTCGACCCGGAGCGGTATCTCTTCCCCGACACCCTCCGGATCGTTGTCCTTTCCACCGGAGACTCCCTGGCCACCGGGTTCGAGGGGAGCGTGATCCTCCGTCCCCCGCCGACCCCTGAAGGCCTTGCGGTGGCGGATCTTCTGCCGGAGGCTGCGACCCTGGTGTGGCATGCCCCCGAAGAGGCCACCCTCTACCAGATCCAGCGGCGCACCCAGGGGGAAGGGTGGAACTCCGGGGTGGAGATCCATCACCCTGACACGACCTGGACGGACGCCGGGCTCGACCCCCTCACCCCCTACGAGTGGCGGGTGGAGGCGTGCAATGAAGACGGGTGTTCCGCTCCCTCCGATCCGGTGGCTGCAACCACCCCGGCCCCGCCTCCCCAGCAGCCGAACCAGGTGGGAGCGCAGGTGCTCCCCGGGTCGGCTGCGGAGATTCACTGGCACCACGACCCGGCCTGGTCCGACCGTCTCGAGCTTCGCCGCGATGCCTCCGACGGGGGGGGGTGGCAGCTCCATGCAACCCTCGACCCGGGGGACGGGGCATGGACGGACACGGCCCTCGAGGCCGGGCGCGCCTACCGGTACGCCCTCCGTGCCTGTGGCCCCGCCGGCTGCACGGCGTGGACCGAGCCGGTGGAGGTCAACCTCCTTCCCCTGCCGGTCCCTCCGGCCCCGGTACACGCCATTCCCCTGGATCCTACCCGGATCGAGGTGACCTGGGGCCATGACGGGACCCACACCGCCTGGTTCGAGGTGCAGCATGCCCCGGCGGGCTCGGGGGGAGCGGGCTGGGCGACCTTCGCCACGCGCGGGGTCTCGGACACTTCGGCCCTTCATGAGGGGATTTCCGGAGGGGAAAGCTGGCGGTATCGGCTTCGGGCCTGTGCTGCCCACGGATGCTCGGCCTGGTCCGAGGAGGCCACGGCCACCACCCCGGAACCGCCCCCCCCGCCCCCGGGCACCCCGGATGGCGTGACGGCGGTGGAGGAGGCCGGGCCCTCCGTTCGGGTTTCGTGGAACGGAGCCGGGTCCTCGGCGACTGCGTGGCAGGTCAGCCGACGGGCGGGAGGGGGGGGATGGGGAAGCCTTCCCCCCGTCGCGCCCCCGGCCACCGAATTCGTGGACACGGCCGTCACCGCCGGGGAAAGCTACGACTACCGGATCCGGGGATGCGCTCCCGTGGGGTGTTCCCCCTGGTCCTCCCCGGGGTCGGTGACGCTGGGAGGCAGCCCGCCCCCCCCTCCGCCCCCACCCCCCCCTCCGCCCCCGGTGGGGCTGAACCTCAGCGTCGAGGGGGTGCACATCAACCAGGTGGTCCAGCCCACCTCCGGAGGGATCCCCCTCGTGGCCGGCCGCGAGGGCACCCTCCGGGTCTTCGTTCGGGCTTCGGAGCCCAACGCCGCGACGCCCCCGGTACGGGTCCGGCTCTACCACGGGGCCTCGCTCGTCCTGGATCAGGAGATCGCGGGCCCGGGTGGTGGGGTGCCCCAGACCATCGACGATACCCTCTTCGGGGCCTCCTGGAACCTGGCGGTCCCGGGCTCCCTCATCGTGCCCGGCCTCCGGGTGGTGGCCGAGGTGGATCCGCACGAGACGCTGGGAGAGGCCGACCGGACCGACAACGTCTTCCCGGTTGGGGGGGCGCCCCTCGAGCTCGATGTGCGGCAGGTACCTCCCTTCAACATCCGGTTCGTGCCGGTGCACCAGGATTCCACAGGGCTCACCGGAACGGTGCCCGACCATGCCCTCGAGGGGACGATCCGCATGTTTCCCCTGAGCGAGGTGAACGCCTCGGTGCGTGCGCCCTACACCACCTCGGCGCCCCCCCTCCTGGCCAACAACAACAACGGGGCCTGGCACCAGGTCCTGAACGAGATCCGGGCGCTGCGGATCGCCGAGGGGGGCGGTCCCTACTACTACGGCATGGTCCGCACCCAGCACACCTCGGGGATCGCGGGGATGGGGTACATCGGGTGGCCCGCCTCCATCGGATGGGACCGGAGCGGCTCGGTCTCGTGGGTCACGGCCCATGAGCTGGGTCACAACTTCGGGCGGCCCCATTCCCCCTGCGGCGTTTCCGGCGATGCCGCCTACCCCCACCCCGGCGGATCCATCGGGGTAACGGGGCTCGAGAACGGCAATCAGATCCGGAGCGCGGACACGCACCGCGACCTCATGGGGTACTGCCAGCCGACCTGGATCAGCGACTGGACCTTCGAGCGGGTCCTGGCCTTCCGGGCCGCCGAGGCTGCCGTCCTCCCCCAGGTCGCGGGGTTCGGCGCCTCGTCACCGGGGGGCACCCTCCTCCTCTGGGGCCGGGTGGGGCCGGCGGGAACGGTCCTCGAGCCTCCCATCGCCCTGGACGTTCCCCCTCAGCTCCCGACCCCCGGCGAGCGATTCGTCCTCGAGGGGCGGGATGCCCAGGGCCGGGTCCTCCTTCGCCTCTCCTTCGATGGCGAGGAGACGGGCGAGGAGGATGGCAACCGGCACTTTGCCATGGCCTACCCCCTTCCCGAGGCCGACCGGCAGGCTCTGGTCGAGCTCCGCCTCCTGGAGGGAGGGGTGGAGGTGGCACGCCGCACGGTGGCGGGCCCGGCCCTTGCTCGCATTCCCGGACCCGAGCCCCGGGCAGAGACCGGAGTCGCTGGGGGGACCCGCGTGCGCTGGGACGGGGAGGCTCACCCGGTGGTTGTCCTGAGGGATCCGGCCACCGGACAGATCCTCTCCTTCGCCCGCGGAGGCGAGGTGACGCTCCCGGTGAGCCTTCCCCGGGTGGAGATCGTGCTCCCCGAGGGCGCTGGGGGAGAGACCCGGATCCTCGAACGCGGGCGGTGAGGAGGCCCCGGGCGACGAGGCTCCGGAGGCCGGACTCCCGGAGAACCTGAGAGGATCCCACCCGCCCGGAGACAGGGCCACTTCCGGACATGCCGAACCCCCCACACCCCGCGCTGCAGGGTGTGGGGGGTTCGGTTCGCCGGAGTCCGGCGCGTCAGCCTGGCTGTCCCGGGGTCAACGCGTCAGGAGCGGTGCGATGACCAGGCTCACGATGGCCATCACGTTGATGAGGATGTTCATGGCCGGGCCGGAGGTGTCCTTGAGGGGGTCGCCCACCGTGTCGCCCACCACGTTGGCCTTGTGGGTCTCCGAGCCCTTTCCTCCCAGGTTCCCCTTTTCCACGTACTTCTTGGCATTGTCCCAGGCGCCGCCCGCATTGGCCATGGTGAGGGCCAGGAGCACGGCGGAGATGAGGGCGCCGCCGAGCATGCCTCCGAGGGCCTCGGCACCCAGGCCAAAGCCCACCACCACCGGACCCAGAACGGCCAGCGCCGCCGGGAGGATCATCCGCTTGATGGCCGACTGGGTGGCAATGTCCACGCACCGGGCCGCATCGGGCTGGGCCGTACCCTCGAGGAGCCCGGGGATCTCGCGGAACTGCCGCCGGATCTCCTGGATCATCTCGAAGGCCGCGCTCCCCACTGCCGTCATCGTGATGGAGGCCACGAGGAAGGGGAAGAGCCCGCCGAGGAACATCCCGATGAGGACGTCCGGATCGGAAATCCGGAGTTCGAAGTCGGGGAGGCGATAGCTCACCTCGGCAATGTAGGCGGCAATGATCGTCAGGGCGGCCAGGGCGGCCGCACCGATGGCGAACCCCTTTCCGATGGCAGCCGTGGTGTTGCCGAGCTCGTCGAGGGAGTCGGTGATCTTCCGCGTTCCCTCGCCGAGCGCCGACATCTCGGCGATCCCGCCGGCGTTGTCCGCCACCGGTCCGTAGGCGTCGATGGCCATGGTCATGCCCACCGTGGCGAGCATGGAAACGGCGGCGATCCCCACCCCGTAGAGCTCCGCCTGCCCGTTGGCGATGAAGATCATGACGCAGATCGTGAGAATGGGGATCACCACCGACTGCATCCCGGTGGCGAGCCCGGCAATGATCACCGTGGCCGAACCCGTTTCTCCGGACTTGGCAATGTCCCGCACGGGCTTGCCGGCGGTGTAGTACTCGGTGGAAAGGCCGATGACCACGCCGCCCAGGGCTCCCACGATCGTGGCAAACCAGACGCCCGACTGGACCTCCACCGCCTGGATGAGGAACCAGGAGAGGGCCACGAAGCCCAGGGCCGCCGCCACCGTCCCCGTCCGCAGCGCCACCTCGGGGCTCCGGCCGGAGGAAAGGCGGACGAGCCCGATGGCCGCGATGGAGCAGATCAGCCCCAGCGAGGCCAGAAGGAGAGGGAGGCCCATGAGGGAGGCCCCCGGTCCCATGCCCGGGACCATCCCGTCGGGGAGCCCCTGCTGCTGCACCATCACGGTGGCCAGGGCCACGGTGGCGATCATGGAGCCGCAGTAGGACTCGAAGATGTCCGAGCCCATTCCGGCCACGTCGCCCACATTGTCGCCCACATTGTCGGCGATGACGCCGGGGTTCCGGGGGTCATCTTCCGGAATCCCCGCCTCGACCTTCCCCACCAGGTCGGCCCCCACGTCGGCCGACTTCGTGAAGATCCCGCCGCCCACGCGGTAGAAGAGGGCCACCACGCCGGCCCCCATTCCGAATCCGTGGATGCGGTGGGCCGTTTCCGGGTCGGTGCCGAAGATCACGTACAGGGCCCCGAGGCCCAGAAGCCCCAGGGAGGCCAGCACCACCCCCATGACCGAGCCCCCGTAGAAGGCCACGGTGAGCGCCTTGTTGATTCCGTGCTGGTGCGCGGCCGTGGTGGTCCGGACATTGGCCCGGGTGGCGGCGATCATCCCGAAGAACCCGGCGGTGGCGGAGCAGATCGCCCCCACCAGGAAGGAGACGGCCGTCTCGATCCCGAGCCCCGAAACAGAGAGGGCCACGAAGATCACGGCCACCGAAAGGGCAATGAGGATGAGCTCCCGGCGCATGAAGGCCATGGCCCCCTGCTGGATCAGGACGGCGATCTCGGAGGGCTTCCCCTCGAGGGCCGGGTACCGCATCATCGCGCTGTAGATCACGAAGGCCACGATCAGGCCCACGATCCCGAGGATCGGGGGAACCATCAACAGGTCCATTGCTGCTCCAAGTGTGGTGGTGGTGTGCCGGTTCGGGCGCGGCTGGAGGTTTCGCGTCAGGTCCGAAGCCCGCGCATCTTACGCGCGCCTCCGGTGTGGTGCAATGCCCGGGGAGGAACCCTCTCCGCGATGGCGGAAGGCGCTGGATCAGCCGGTCCTGGAAGGAGCGACCCGGTCCAGGGCCCGCCATCCGATGTCGGTGCGAAAGGTCTTGCCCTCGAAGTCGATGGCCCGGGCGGCGGTGTGGCTTCGCTCCCGCGCCTCCTCCAGCGTCTCCCCGATCCCGACCACGGAGAGGACCCGGCCTCCCGACGTGACGATGTCTCCTGCCTCGTCGAGTCGGGTCCCGGCGTGGAAGACGAGAAGGCCGTCGTCCGGGTCTCCGGTGGCATCGGCCAGATCGGCGAGCTCGGTCGCCTCTTCCCCCCGGCGGCTCCGCTCTCCCGACGGGACGAGCCCTTCCGGGATCCGGACCGTCTTTCCGCGGGCGTATTCCCCGGGGTATCCGCCGGAGGCGAGTACGGTGTTGAGCGCCACCTTCCCGGTGGAGGCCGGATCCCCCACCCCCTCGATGCTCCCTCCCCGGGCCACGGCCACGAGGAGTTCGAGGAGAGGCTCCTCCATGAGAGGGAGGACGGCCTGGGTCTCGGGGTCTCCGAAGCGGGCATTGAACTCCACCACCTTCGGCCCCTCGGGGGTGAGCATGAGGCCGGCGTAGAGGAGCCCGCGGAAGGGAGAGGCGCTGGACTCGAGGGCATCGAGTACCGGAAGGAAGACCTCGCCACGCACCTGGTCCAGAAGGGGTCCATCCACGCCCGGAACCGGGGCGTAGGCCCCCATCCCCCCCGTGTTGGGGCCCGTGTCGCCCTCTCCGACCCGCTTGTGGTCCTGGGAGGGAAGAAGGAGGGAGACATGGCGCCCGTCGGTGATCCCGAAGACCGAGATCTCCTCGCCCGTCATGAAGTCCTCGATGACCACCTCCCGACCGGCATCGCCGTAGGCGGCTTCGGCGAGCATTTCCCGGGCGGCGGTGAGGGCTTCCGCCTCGGTGGTGCAGACCACCGCCCCTTTCCCGGCGGCAAGCCCCGATGCCTTCACCACGATGGGGGCGCCCCGATCCTTGAGATAGGCCTCGGCGTCGGGCCAGCGTGTGAAGGTCCGATGCGCCGCCGTGGGGACTCCGGCCCGCTCCATGAGCTGCTTGGCAAAGGCCTTGGAGGATTCGATCCGGACGGCCGAGGCCGAGGGCCCGAAGAGGGGGAGGCCACGCTTTCGGAAGAGGTCGGCAATGCCCCGGGCCAGGGGAAGTTCGGGCCCGACCACGGTGAGGGTGATCCCCTCCCCGTCGGCCCAGCTCGCCAGTCCCTCGGCATCGTCCGGGGAGAGGTCCACCGGGGTGCAGAGGGGTGCCATTCCCGGGTTCGGCCGGGTGGCGAAGAACTCGGCCCCCGGGGCATCCCGACGGAGCTTCCAGAGGAGGGCGTGTTCACGGCCACCATGACCGACGACGAGAATCTTCATGAAGGGCGGGTGGAAGGGGGGGACAGCCGGGGAAAAGGAGCGCGGCGCCGGGGGAATCCTCTCCCCCCGGCGCCGCAATCTACCTCCCGATGTCGCCCCTCACCACCCGGCGCCCGGGCTTCCTCCCCCGCCTCGGGGGGTGCCCCGGAAGGCGTCGTACAGGGTGTCGCGCATCTTCCGGGCGGCCACGGCCAGGTCATCGACGAAGGCCTCGGCCTCCTTCCGGTAGCTCTCGCCGGCCTCCCGGAGGTCCTCCACGTACTCTGGCTCGGGGTCGCCCTTGCGCGGGTATTCCTGCCGCAGGACCCGGTCGTAGGCCCCCGACTCGATCCAGCTCCGGAGCTCGCCGACCCGGAGCACGAAGAAGGGGTGGGTCGTCCCCAGAAGGTTGAGGACCTTGAAGACCGAGTCCGCCACATCCTCGCTCTCCCGGTAGGCCTCGGCCTGCTCCAGAAAGGCCGGGAGATTCATCTCCTCGCCCCGGCCGCCTCCTGCCATCTTCATCATGGCGCCGAAGACCACCTCGGGATCCTGGACACCGAGGAGCCCGGCCCGGTCGGAGCTGAGCTCGCTCTTCCTGTACCACTCCAGAAGGGCCACCAGCACCGCCCTCGCGGCGAGCCCCACCAGGGGGAACCCGCGTTCGGCCAGCTGGATGAGGAGGACCATCATCGTGCGATAGAGCACGTGGCCGCTCAGGATGTGACCCAGCTCGTGGGCCAGGACATAGCGGAGTTCCTCGTCGTTCAGCAGATAGAGGGCGCCGGAGTTCAGGATCACGAAGGGGCGATCCATTCCGTAGGCGCCCGCATTCACCACGGGAGTCTGGGAGACGAAGAGGGGGTAGCGCTCCTTCGCATCGAAGGTCTCCTGGACCTCGGTCCAGATCCGGTGCACGCGGGCGAACTGGTTCGGACCCACCTGTACGGCATTGGCCTGGAAGGCGAGGCGAATGGGCTTCTCGCCGAAGAAGCCGAAGAGCTTCTTAAGCACCTCGTCGAACACCGGGATGGTGCGAAGGGCGGTGAGGGCCGCCCGATCCGCCGGGTGTTCCCAGGCCCGGGGGGAGATGTCGTGGAAGCGGACCCTGGGGCCTTCGTCGCCCCCGGAACTCCCCCCCTGGCCCGGACCGCCGGGGCCCGCACCTCCGGGACCCTCGCCTCCGGGGCCCGAAGCTTCGCCGTACCCGCCATCGGGGCCGGTGGCTGCGGGCTCGTGACCCGCGTTGAAGGAATCGTCGCTCATGGCACGTAGGGCTCCTGAAGGGAATGGACGGAGGGGCACGGGCGCCGGACACGCGCGCGCCTTTCCTACTGTACGGAGCGACCCCGGGGAAGTTTCACCCCCCGCCACCGGCCCATGGCACGGTCTTGTCCCGCGCCGGCGTGCGGGCTCACGGGCCGGCCCTCCCCTCCCACGCCCCGCCCTCTCTTCCCGGAGAAGCTCGCCGGCGGCTCCCCGTTCCGGTGCCCGGCGCTGCCCTCCGGCTCTGGCGCCCGGCCTTCGCATCCCCTATACCTCAACCGGCCTTCGAGCCGGGCCCCACCCGCGCCCCCGCACCTGGAAGCCCCCCCATGCGCTACCTCTGGATCGTCCTCCTCGTGGCCCTCGTCCTGTACGGGGTGAGCCGGTACAACCGCCTCGTCACCCTGAGGGAGCGGTACCGCAACGGCTTCTCGCAGATCGACGTGCAGCTCAAGCGGCGGCATGACCTCGTTCCCAACCTGGTGGAGGTGGCCAAGGGGTACCTGGCTCACGAGCGGGAGACGCTGGAGGCGGTGATCCGGGCCCGGAACGAGGCCATGGCCACCGAGAAGGCCGCCGCCGCCGATCCCGGAGACCCGGCGGCCATGCAGGCGCTGGGGGCCGCGGAGTCCCGCCTCTCCGGGGGGCTGGGGCGCCTCCTCGCCCTCTCGGAGGGGTATCCGGAGCTTCGGGGAAACGAGACCATGCTTCAGCTCCAGGAGGAGCTTGCCTCGACCGAGAACCGGATCTCCTTCGCCCGGCAGGCCTACAACGACGCCGTCATGCGCTACAACGCGACCCGGGGCGCCGTACCCACGAACCTCGTGGCCAATGCCTTCGGCTTCGGGCGGGCCGAGTTCTTCGAGCTCGAGGATGACCGGGAGCGGGCCACCCCCGAGGTGAGGTTCGACGCGGACGACCGGGGCTGATCGAACCGTGGATTTCTTCGAAGCCCAGGATCACGCCCGCGGCCTCTCGCGGAAGCTCGTCCTTCTCTACGGGGTGGCGGTATTCACCCTGATCGTGGGGGTGTACCTGGTGGCTGCCGTGGCGCTGGGGGTTTCGGGGGTGACGGAACCGGGGGCGGAGCTGGGGGCTTTCTCCCTCTTCGATCCCGCCCTCTTTGCCGTGGTTGCGCTGGGAATGGGTACGATGATCGGGCTCGGCACGGCCTTCCGCACGGCCCAGCTCCGCAAGGGGGGGGCGGCGGTGGCCGAGCTCCTGGGCGGGCGCCGGGTGGATCCCGGGAGCACCGATCCGGCCGAGCAGCAGCTCATGAATGTGGTGGAGGAAATGGCCATCGCCTCGGGGGTTCCCGTGCCCGAGGTCTTCATTCTCGACCGTGAGGCGGGGATCAATGCCTTCGCCGCCGGGCACACCCTGAACGATGCCGCGGTGGCCGTGACCCGGGGTGCCCTCGATGCCTTTTCCCGCGACGAGCTCCAGGGGGTCATGGCCCACGAGTTCAGCCACATCCTGAACGGCGACATGCGCCTCAACATTCGCCTCATGGGCCTCCTCTTCGGGATCCTCCTCCTCACCGTGGTGGGGCGGGGAATCGTGCGGGGGAGCTTCTACTCGCGGGGAGGGCGTCGGGGCGGGAACCAGGACCGGGGCGGGGGGCAGATCGTGATCATCGGGGTCGCCCTCGTGGTGCTGGGCTACCTGGGGGTCATGGCGGGGCGTCTCATCCAGGCTGCGGTCTCGCGGCAGCGGGAATACCTGGCCGACGCCGCCGCCGTCCAGTTCACCCGGAACCCCGAGGGGATCGCCGGGGCCCTCAAGCGGATCGGAGCCTCGAGCCATGGCTCCCGCCTGGACGATCACCACGCGGAGGAGGCGAGCCACCTCTTCTTCGCCCGCGGCACGCGCAAGGCCTTCTCCGGGCTCACCGCCACCCATCCCCCCCTCCCCGAGCGGATCCGGCGCATCGACCCCGCATGGGACGGAAGCTGGGAGATGCCACCTCCTCCTCCCCCCCGTGGGCGGGTGCAGCGGGGGAGGGAAGGGGAGCGCCCTTCGTCTGGCGGTGCACGCGGTCCCGGGGGTGCCCTGGATCCCCTTCTGGGCCCCATGGGCGAGGCCCTGGGCGGCGGGCGCGGGGGCCTTCCCGGGGTGGGGAAGGGAGGCGCACCGGGGGGAGGCCTCCTCCTGGGCGCCATTCTCGGATCGGCGGGGAGCCTGGGACCGGGGGAGGTCTCGGAGGCGCGCCGCATTCTCTCCGCCCTTCCCGACGAGGCCCGAGCCCGGCTCCGGACCCCGGAAGGGGCCCTCGAAGGGGTGGTGGGGCTCCTCCTCCAGGCCGCCCGCGACACCCCCCTCCGGGCCGAGGTGGAGGCTGCCGTGACCGAGCGACTCGGACCCCGTGCCCTCCAGGGCGGGTCCGCTCTTCTCCCGGCCCTCGAAGCCCTCCCCGACGGGATCCGTCTCCCCGCACTGGAGCTGGCCCTCCCCGGCCTCCGGGGGCTCCCCCGGGAGCGGGCGGGCGCACTCCTCGCTACCGTGGCCCAGGCAGTGACTGCGGGGCTCGCCCGTGGCGAGGGCGCGCGCCTGGGCGTGGATCCCTTCCTCGTGGTCCTTCATCACCTCGTTCGCCGGAACCTCCCCGCCGGGGTGGCGGGGGAGCCGGGGAAGCGACCGGGGAGTGGCGCAGGGCTGGAGCGGCACCGGGACGATGCGGTGGTTCTCCTCGATCTCCTGGCCCGGGCCGGGAGCGATGATGCGAAGGCGGTGGCCGAGGCGAAGGCGGCGGGGATCGCGGCCCTCCCGGGACGGCCCTCCTCCGGAGAGGCGGGGGCTGCCTCCCTCACCCTGGAACGGGTGGAAGGGGCCATTTCGGCGCTGGAGGGCGCTTCGGCCGGTGCCCGCCGCGCCTTCCTCCAGGCGGCTTCCGCCGTGGTCCAGGCCGACAACCGGGTGGAGGTCGCCGAGGCCGAGCTGATCCGGGCCCTGGCCGAGGCCCTCGAGGTTCCCATCCCCCCCCTGCGCACCTCCGGGGAGGCCCGCCAGGCGGACCCGGGGGCGACGCCCCGCGATCCGTCTTCCGGTTCACCCCCGTCCGGGGAGGGGCTCCCGGCCGACCCGCCTTCTGGAGATCCGCGCCATGGATGATTCGGAAGTCCTCATCCTCATTTTCAGCTTCATGGCCACCGTGCCGGCCCTGATCGTGACGGCCCACGCGCCCCTCCACCGCCTCTACTTTCGCGGAAACCCCGGCCCGGGCTTCGTGCGTGCCGCCGTCCTCGTCTCCCTGGCCTGGATCTGGCTCGTCTGCCTCGTCTGGGCCGACGAGAGCGTGCAGGGGCCCTACGTCGTCTTCTACCTGATCCTCGGGTATGCGGCGGTGAAGATCTTCGGCATGGCGGGGTCGCGGATCATCGGGTTCCGGTACCGGATCGACGTGCTGGAACGGCGGAACCCCGCAGCCGGACTCGTGGTCGCGGCCTTCGTCCTCGCCACCGGCCTCATCTTCGGGGGAAGCCTCTGGGGCGATGCGGATCCGGTGGGCGATGACGAGGGCGGCTGGTGGATCGTGTGGGCCTTCTTCCTCATGGGATGGGTCTCGCTGGTCGTGGCCTTCCGGATCTACCTGCGCCGGGAGCGGCGATCCTTCGGCGGCGTCGGAGGGCTCCTGCGGAGGAGCCACTCCATGGAGGATGCCCGGGCGGCCGGACTCTTCCTCCTGGCAGCAGGGGTGACCCTCACCGATGCGGTGTCGGGGGATTTCTGGGGGTGGCGCCATGGCATCCTCACCTTCGGGGTTCTGGCCGGGCTCCTCCTGGCCCACGAGATCTTTGCGGGGGTCGCCCGGGCCGGCGAGGGACGGGGGAAGGGTGGGGCCTCGGGCGGGGTGCGGGCGGAGGGAACCGCCCCCGGTGTGCGTGCCACGGAGGGACTCGTCTACCTCTTCCTGGCCGTGGCCGCGTGGGGCACGAACCGCGTTCTCGATGTCTTCCTGGGGCCTGGATGATCCCCGCCACTACCGGGTACGACTGGGGGCTATCCACCCGCCCGTGGGGGGTGGGCGAGGAGGAGAAGCGCGAGGTGGTCCGCTCCCTTCGCTTCGACTGGTTCAAGTGGGACACCTACTCTGCAGGCCACTTCACCCTCCTCCCCGAGGTCCTCGTCGTTCCCGAGGCGCTCCATCGGACGGTGGTGGAGAGCGTGGAGGCCCTCTCGGCCGGGCTGGCGGCCCTCGAGGCCCGTCTCCATGCCGAGCCGGAGGCCCTCCGGCGCCTGGGCATCCCTCCGCGCCTCCACCCCCTTCTGGCGGAGGAGGCCGGGCGCGTGCTCCAGTGTGCCCGGTACGACCTCTTCCCCTGCGAGGACGGCCGCCTCATGGTCTCGGAGTTCAACGAGGACGTGCCGGGCGGCTTCAACGAGACGGTGGGCCTGCCCCACCTCCTGGGCGATCCGGGTCCGGACTGCCGATGGGAGGCGGGCTTCCGCGAGGCCATGGTTCAGGCCTTCGAGAAGATGGACGGGATTGCCCTCCTCTACGCCACCGCCTTCACCGAGGATCTGCAGCACATGCTCATTCTCGATCGGTGGCTCTCGGAGGCCGGACACCCCACGGTGCGGGGCTCCCCGGCCCACCTCCGGCGCCGCTGGTTCGGGGGCGCCCGGGTCCTGGGGACGCCCGTGGACGCGGCCTTCCGCTTCTATCCGGGCGAGTGGATGCCACGCCTTCCGAACTTCCGGACCTGGCGGCGTCTGAACCCGGGCTTTCCCATGATGAACCCGCTCCGGCACATGGTTCGGCAGAGCAAGAAGGTCTTCGACCTCTGGTGGGAGGTGGGGGCATCCGACCCCGACACGCGGCGACTGCTCGAGGCCCACACCCCCCGGACCTTTCCCTTCGACCCCGCCGACATGGAGCGGCTCGTGGAGGAACGGGAGACCTGGGTCCTGAAGCGCGCCTTCGGCCGCATGGGAGACGCAGTCATCATGGGCTCCCTCGTGGAGGAGCGGAGCTGGCGGGAGGCCCTCCGCGAGGCGGCGCGGAAGCCGGGGGAGTGGTGCATTCAGGCCTGCTTCCGCGTCGTTCCCCTGGCCTTCGAAGCCGGCCTCCTCTACCCGACCCTGGGGGCCTTTGTCGTGAATGGCCGCTTTGCCGGATACTACTCGCGGGCCGCACCTCGCCCCTTCCTGACGCACGAGGCTCTTCATGTCCCGACCGTGGTACAGGTTTCTTGAGACCCTGGGGCGGCTGCGCATCCCGATCCGGTTCGGCTTCGGACGCGTGGCCGGCGACCCCTCCGCACCCGACGCCCTGGGTGGGCGGGGGTGGGCCGCATATGCACGCTCCGAGCCGCTCTTCCAGGTCTGGGGACCCCTGGAGGGGAGTCCGTGGGAGCCCTACCATGCCGTTCCCCTCTTTGCCTCCCTCGACTGGTCGGATCGGCGACGGGTGGGCCCCACCCCGCTGGCCCTGATCGAGGAAGAGCGCAAGCGAAGGGAGGAAGCCTCCCGCGGAGGCCAGCCCCTTCCGGGTTCCACCCCGGCCCCTCCCGCTGTCCCCGAGGCGCCGCCGACGCCCCCGGTTCGACCCCGGGGGTTCGGACGGTCCCAGCCCGCGCCGCTCCCTTCCACCGCCGGGTTTCTCCTGCCCGAGCACGCTCGCCCGGAGGCCCCCCCGCCCCCCTGGCTTGAGCCCGGCACCCTCTGCGTGGTGGACCTTCCCGGTCGGGCCACGGTGGAGGCCGCGGTCTGGCTCGTGACCGGGGCCGGGGCCCAGCCCGTCTGCACCTTCGACCACTGGCCCCACGCCCGGGGGCTGCTCCCTGCCGATCTCCTCCTGGCCGAGCTCCTCCGGTGGGCCACCACGGTGGCCTCCTCCCGGGGGCGGATCGCCTCGGACGCCCCGCCCCTCTTCCTGTGCGATGCGACCCGGCTGGGGACCCGACAGGGGCAGGCCGGGGAATTCGACAATCGCTACTTCCTGGACGATTCCATTCTTCCCACCCCCCGGGTCCTCACGGGCGCGGGGATCCGCAGGGTCGTCTACCTGGGCTGGGCCGGAGGGGAGGAAAGCCCCGACGCTCCCGAGATCGGGCCCCACGTGCCCCTTCCCGACCTGGTGGAGTGGTTCTCCGAACTTCTCACCGCAGGCATCGAGCTTCACCATGTGCCGGTGGCGGATCCGGAGCTGCGCCTCCGCCCCTTCCAGGCCCCTGCCCGGCGCCCCCGCTTCTCGCGCAAGGGTTTCCGGCGCTCGGCGGCCGGGGGGTTCGGCGCCGATGTGCCCGATCCCTCCTCCTCCTCGGGGAGCAGCGGGTAGGGGGCGGCCCCCCCTGTTGTCGCCCGCCGCGGCGCTTCCGGACCCAGTTGGACCCGGGGAGGCCCGCGGCCCCGGTCCGGCTCACCCGTCCTTCCCTACCCCCCGATGAAGAAGGCGGCGATGAGGAAGAAGGGGAGGGCCAGGGTGAGGATCCAGAAGTAGCCCCACGCGAGGCACCAGTACTTGATGGCCGTCTTGAGGTGACCCTGCCCGTAGACCCGGCGAAGGGCCAGGTAGAGATAGATCCCGACCCAGAGGAGGAGGAAGGGGACGAGGAAGCCGGCCCCCATCCAGCTCAGGAGAATGGAGAGGGCGAAGGCGCCGAAGACGAAGGCGTGGGCGTGGAGCACGAAGACGAAATGCTCGGCGTAGTAGCGGCCGCTCCGGATGTAGAGGAGCTGGTACAGGGCCGCGAAGAGGGGGAGAAGGAGGAACATGAGGGTGGGGGTGTTCCCCACCAGGGTCCGGATCACGTCTTGAACCGCCTCGGCCGGTTCCATGCGACCGAGGCGGCGGAGGCGGGCCTCGATCATGGCATCGAGACGTGCACTCCCGGTGTTCACATTCACGTCGTCGTACCAGGCGGGCCGCTCTCGCTGCGGAGCCCGATCTCCCGTTTCCGCGGCGGGAGAGGTGGCGGGCTCGTCCACCGGTGGGGCTTCCGGATTCCCTGTGCGGTCCCTCCATGCGTCCCGGATGCCGCGGAGGGCCTCGTCGCGCGCGGTCGCTGCATCCGTGCCCGTTGCCTCTGTCCCCGTCTCCGCACCCGCGGAGTCCGTCAGGGGGGGTGGCTCTCCGTCTACGGAGTCGTCGGAAAGGAGGACCGATGCGCCCTCTCCCTCCCCGCCGAAGGCAATGGCATCGATCCCCCGAGCCGAGAGAATTCCCACGAGGAGGAAGAGGAGGACCGAGCTCACGAGGTAGAGCTTGAGGGGCCGGATGTAGCGCACCACCCGCCCCTCCAGGTACTCCCGTGTCAGGTGACCCGGGCGGCAGAGGAGGGCGAAGACGGTGGCCGGCGTCCGGCGTTCGATCCCGAACTGGTCCTCGAAGAAGTCCGAGGCGAGCTCCCGGAGAGAGGCCCGGACTTCCACCTTGCGCTGGCCGCACGCACGGCAGTATTCGCCCGGCGTGGGGTCGGTGCAGTTCCGACAGGGCTCTCCCGGGTGGGCCCGGGGGCGAGCCGGGTCCCGCCGCGATGCGCCCTGGGAGGAGGGAGCCGAGGGAGGGGAGGGAGGGGGGCGATCCATCCGGAGTCGAGGTTCCAGCGGTGCGAGGCGGGGGGGCGGGAAGGAGGCAGGGGGAAAGATGGGGGGGCGCGGGAAGGAAGGCGAGCGTTGCCCGTCGAGCCCCGCCCCGGGGTCCGGGCCCGAGGGAAGGAACCCCGGCCCCCTGGCGACATACTATGCCGACGAACGATGCTCGAGGGGTACGCCTCCTCGTCTCTCCCAGCGCCTTGTCCTCCCTGGTCATCCCCTCCCGAACCGGATCCCATGCGTCTCCCTCTCCGCCGCCTCTTCTCCACCCGGGGGCCCTCCGCCCCCGGACCTGCCGGCGCCGTCTCTCTCCGGGCTGCCCTCGGCGCATTCGTCTTCGCGGCGCTCGTCGGGTGCGCCTCGGGCCCGGCCCCCGCCCCTGCGGACCCCGCACCGGCTCCGGGGGCCGTGCCCGGCGATCCCGTTGCCCCCCTTCCTCCCACCGCAGCCCCGGAGGCCCCGGAGGCGCCTCCGGAGCTCCGGCAGGCGCCCGAAGGGTGGCATCTTCTCGATGGAGACGCCGACGGAATGGAGGGGATCTCGCTGGGCCTCGCCCTGGAGGCGCTGGCCCGGGCGGGGAGGACTCCGGTCGAGCCGGTGGTGGTGGCCATTCTCGACAGCGGGGTCGACACGACCCACACCGCCCTTCATCCGTACCTCTGGGAGAATCCGGGGGAGGTCGGGGGAACGGGGCGGGACGATGACGGGAACGGCTACATCGACGATCTCAGGGGGTGGAGCTTCCTGGGAGGGCCCGACGGCCGCTCGGTGGAGAAGGATACCTGGGAGGTGGCGCGACTCCATGCCCTCTGCACCGATCCCTCCAGTGCGCCTCCCTCGCCCCCCCCGCTCCCCGAGCCCGGGAGCGAGAAGTGCCGGCTGGTGGCCGAAGACCTGGAGGAGCGACGGGCGGAGGCGCAGGCCTTCCTCCAGAATGTGGAGGGGATTGCCGGGGCGCTCGACGTCGTTCTCCCTCTCCTGGAGCGGGCGCTGGACCGCGACGGGCTCGGGGGCGAGGTGACCCCCGAGGTGGTGGCTCGCCTCTCGCCCCGGAACCCCCAGGAGCGCGAGGCCCGGGGATTCTTCCTCCAGCTTGCCGACCTGGGGGCCACCCCCGAGGACGTGGCGGAGGCCCGGGACGAGCTCCGGAGCCGGCTCGAATACAAGCTGAACCCGGCCTTCGACGCCCGCGACATCGTGGGAGACGACTACACCGACCCCCTGGAGCGCTTCTACGGGTCCCACGACGTGGTGGGTCCCGACCCCCGCCACGGGACCCATGTGGCCGGGATCGTTCTCTCGGTGGTGGCCGGCACGCCCGAACCCGAGGGGCCGCTCCCCGTGAGGATCATGAGTGTGCGGGCCGTGCCCGATGGCGACGAGCGCGACAAGGATGTGGCGAACGCCATCCGGTACGCCGTGGACAATGGGGCCCGGGTCCTGAACCTGAGCTTCGGAAAGGACTGGTCCCCGCAGCGGGAGGTCGTGGATGCGGCGGTCCGCCACGCCGATTCGCTGGGGGTCATTCTTGTGCATGCGGCCGGGAATGACGGTCGCGATGTGGACGTCCGCGGGGCCTTTCCCTCCCGGACCCTGGCCGACGGCACCCGGGCCCGGAACTGGATCTCGGTGGGAGCCTCCACCTGGCGGGGCGCCGACACCCTCGCCGCACCGTTCTCGAACTGGGGGGTCGAGGGGGTGGATCTCTTCGCCCCCGGGGACGACATCACCGCAGCGGCGGCAGGGGGCGGACTCGAGACGAACAGCGGAACGAGCATGGCCGCTCCCGTGGTGGCCGGGGTTGCCGCCCTCCTCCTCGCCCACTTCCCCGAACTCACCGCCTCCGAGGTCCGGGAAATCCTCCTCGAGACGGCCACACCCCATCGGGATCGGGAGGTCATCCTCCCGGGAACCGGAGAGGCTGCGGGGGAAGCCGAAGAGCGGCGCCCCTTTGGCGCCCTCTCCGCCACCGGGGGTGTGGTGAACGCCCTGGCCGCAGTGGAAGCGGCGCTGGCCCGGGTGGCTCCTCCCGAGTAGCCCGGATCCGGAAGCGAGGGAGGGGGGGCGGCCCGGGGGCCCTACCCCCGCCCGCCTGTGGCGCCCCTCCTACACCCCGCGCAGCGCCTCCTCCAGGTCTTCCAGGAGGTCGGCCACATCCTCGATCCCCACCGAGAGGCGCACCAGGCCATCGGTGACCCCCATGGCCGCCCTACGGTCGGGCGCCACCGAGGCGTGGGTCATGAGGGCCGGGACCCCGATGAGGGACTCGACCCCTCCGAGCGATTCGGCCAGCGAGAAGAGGCGCGTCCGCTCCACGAAGCGCTTGGCCCGTGCACCACTTCCCAGCTCCACCGAGACCATTCCGGTGAAGCCCTCCATCTGCCGCGACGCCAGGGCGTGCTGGGGGTGCGAGGGGAGCCCCGGGTAATGAACGGCCTCGAAGCCGGGGTGGTCGGCGAGCCAGGTGGCCACCGCCATCCCGTTCTCGTTGTGGGTCCGCATCCGCACGGCAAGCGTCTTCGTCCCTCGAAGCACGAGCCACGCATCCATGGGACCCGGAACCCCGCCCGTGGACTTCCGGATGAAGGCGAGGTCGGCAGCCAGCTTGTCGTCGTTCACGATCACGGCCCCCCCGATTACGTCGGAGTGGCCATTCAGGTACTTCGTGGTGGAGTGGACGACCACGTCGGCCCCCATCGCCAGGGGCCGCTGGTTCACCGGGGTGGCAAAGGTGTTGTCCACCATGAGGAGGGCGTCCCCCTCGTGGGCCACCTGGGCCACGGCCTCCAGATCGCAGAGGCGCATCATGGGGTTCGTGGGGGTCTCCACGTGCACGAGCTTCGTTTCGGGGCGCATGGCGTCGCGCACCTGGTCCGGATCCCGCGAGTCCACGAAGGTGAAGGAGATCCCCAGGCGCGAAAGCACGTGGTTGAACATCCGGTTCGTTCCGCCGTACGTGTTCTCCTCGCTCACCACATGATCGCCGGCAGAGAGGAGCTTCACGACCCCCTCGATGGCGGCGAGTCCGCTGGCGTAGGCCAGCCCGTGCTTCCCCCCCTCGAGCCCGGCCAGGTTCCGCTCCAGCGCCTCCCGGGTGGGGTTCGAGACCCGGGCGTAGTCGTAGGCCACCTCGCCTCCCAGCTCCCCCTGCACGTAGGTGGAGGTCTGGAAGATGGGGGGCATGATGGCGCCGGTGACGGGCTCGGGCGCCTGCCCGGCATGGATGGCGCGGGTGGCGATGCGGTGGTGGGCGGAGGCGTCGGCGTCGGTCATGAAAGCCAGGGAGGGGAGGGGGGAAGGCGAGGAGGCCGGCGGGACGCAGGCCTGGAGGGGAGCTGGCCGGACTGGCACGGATCCCCGGGAGCAACCTCCCCCCGGTGGTCTCCGGGGTCAAGGGAGGAGGGGCCTCGATCCACCGGTTCGACCGGGGCCTCCGGCGGCGTGGGCGTTCACCCGGCGGAGCGCCGAAGCCCTCTTCTGGCCACCGGGGCCGCTCCCGGCAGACCCCTGCCCCGGGGCCCGGGAGGCACGGGTTCCTTTCCTGGCGATGCCCCGGCATCTTTCGCACGCCTGGCGAGCCCCGATGAACGCACCCTCGACCTCCTTCCCGCTGCGGGCGAACCGGGGCCTGGCGAATTCGCATGGGGGCGGCCCCTGGGCGGGTGACCCGGGAGCGGCCCCCTCGGTGGGTGGCCCGGGAGCCGGTC
Organism: Gemmatimonadales bacterium; assembly: GCA_050485885.1. Lineage (GTDB taxonomy): Bacteria > Gemmatimonadota > Gemmatimonadetes > Longimicrobiales > Gaopeijiaceae > SKNW01. The sequence continues at coordinate 94,901 of JBJHCG010000001.1, forward strand.
CTTCGCCGAAGGATGACCCGGCACGGCCCCTGCAGCCCTCCCCGCCTCGCGGCTCGGCGTCTCTTCCTCCCTCCCCTTCATCCCCGGACCTCCCATGCCCCTCGATCTCCCTCCCGGCCTCGTCACCTCCGTTTCCGGCTTCCGGGGCACGGTGGGAGACGTCCTCACCCCTGAGCTCATGGCCGGGATCGCCGCCGCCTTCGGGGCCTTTCTCCTGCGCGAGGGGCGGGGGGGGCAGGCGGAGGGGGCCGGGAGCCCGACAGCGGGTGCGCCTCCCTCCGGTCGCCCTCTGGTCCTCCTCGGCCGGGACTCGCGGACGAGTGGGGCCATGTTCGAGTCGGCGGCGGCGGCGGGCCTTCAGTCCGTGGGGGTCGATGTGGTCCGGCTGGGGATCGTCCCCACCCCCACCCTCCTCCTCTCGATTCGGCGGCTGGGGGCCTGGGGGGCGCTGGGGGTCACGGCGAGCCACAACCCGGCCCCATGGAATGCCTTCAAGTTCGCCGGCGGCGACGGGACGTTCCTCGATGCCGCCCGGATGCTCCGCTTCCAGGCCTTCCTCCGCGACGGGGCGGTGACGCGGGCCAGGTGGGATGCCCTGGGGCAGGCCGCGGACGACGACGCCGCCATCGACGCCCATCTCGAGGCCATTCTCGCCCTCCCCTATCTCGATGTGGAGGCCATTCGGGCGCGGCGGTTCCGGGTCGCGGTGGATTGCGTGCGCGGGGCCGGGGGGCGGGTCATTCCCCGCCTTCTGGATGCCCTCGGCGCCTCCTTCGACGGGATCGGCCTCGAGCCCGACGGCCACTTTCCCCGGGACCCGGAACCCACGGCCGCAAATCTGGCCGAGCTGGGCGAACTCGTGCGACGGACAGGAGCCGAGGTGGGGCTCGCCGTGGACCCCGACGTGGACCGGCTCTCCCTCGTGGGGGAAGACGGCGTCCCCCTGGGGGAGGACCTGACCCTTGCACTCTGCGCCGACGTGGTCCTCCGCCGGGCCCCGGGCCCGGTGGTGACGAACCTTTCCACGAGCCGGGTGGTGGACGACGTGGCCGCCGCCCACGGGGTTCCCTGCCACAGGGCGCCCGTGGGAGAGATCAATGTGGCACGGCGCATGCAATCGGACGGGGCCGTGGTGGGAGGGGAGGGGAATGGCGGGATCATCCTTCCGGCGCTGCACTGGACCCGGGACGCCCCGGTGGGAGTGGCCCTCCTCCTCCAGCACCTGGTGGACACGGGGATCACGCTGACCGAGGCGGCTGCGGCCTGGCCCGCCTACGTCATCGTGAAGGAGAAAGCCCCCCTCCCCCGGGAGCGGGTCGCAGCCGGGTACGAAGCGCTTCGCGGCGCCTTCCCGGAGGCACAGGTCGATTCGACGGACGGCCTGCGCCTGGACTGGCCGTCCGAGGGGCGCTGGCTTCACGTGCGGCCGTCCGGTACCGAGCCCGTCGTGCGCTTCATTGCCGAGGCGCGGGACGAAGCAGGGGCCCGGGATCTCGTGGCGCGGGCTCGGGATGTGGTGGGACGATAGTCTGGCTCAAACCTGATCGAGGAAGGGAGAAGGTCGCCGATGTGCGGAATCGTGGGGTATGTGGGACCCAGAGAGGTGTCCGGACTCCTGGTGGAGGGGCTCCGGCGCCTCGAATATCGGGGGTATGATTCGGCGGGGGTCACGATCCTCGGCCCGGACGGGGCGCTCCGGACGGTGAAGCGGGCCGGAAAGCTCGATGAGCTGGCCGGAGCCCTTCGGGAGGAGACCCCCCCGGGGCGCTGCGGGATCGGCCACACCCGGTGGGCCACCCATGGTCCCCCCACCCGCGACAACGCCCATCCGCACCTGAGCACCGATGGCACGATTGCCCTCGTGCACAACGGGATCATCGAGAACGCCGGGACCCTGCGGACCAAGCTCGAGGCGGAAGGGGTGGTCTTCCGCTCGGAGACGGACACCGAGGTCGTGGTCCACCTCATCGATCGTCTCTGGCCCGAGGGTGGCACCCTGGAGGAGGCGGTGGCCGCAGCCCTCGAACGGGTCATCGGCGCCTACGGGCTGGCCGTGGTCAGCTCACGCGACCCGGAGAAGATCGTGGTGGCGCGGAACGGCTCCCCCCTCCTCCTCGGCGTGGGGAACGATGGCGAGGTCCTCGTGGGTTCGGATGCGGCGGCGGTCATCGCCCATACCCGGAACGTGGTCTACCTCGACGACGGCGACTACGCCGTTCTCACCCCCGACGGATATCGGACCTACCACCTGGGCCAGGGCCCGGTCCAGCGGCGCGTCCACGAGGTGACCTGGGACCTCGCCGCCATCGAGAAGGGGGGCTTCGACCACTTCATGCTGAAGGAGATCTTCGAGCAGCCCCGCTCCCTCCGCGACGTCATGCGCGGGCGCCTTCTGGAGGAGGAGGGCTCGGCGCGCCTCGGAGGCGTTCGGATGCTCGACGGGGAGCTCGCGAAGATCGAACGGGTGGTCCTCACCGCCTGCGGGACCTCCTGGCATTCGGCCCTCCTGGGCGAATACATGCTCGAGGAGATGGCCCGGATCCCCACGAAGGTGGAGTACGCCTCCGAGTTCCGGTACAAGAACCCGGTGGTGGACGAGCGGACCCTTGTCATCGTGATCTCGCAGTCGGGCGAGACCGCCGACACCCTGGCCGCACTCCGCGAGGCGAAGCGGAGGGGCGCCACCGTCATGGGGATCGTGAACACGGTGGGGAGCACGATCGCCCGGGAAACGGACTTCGGTGTCTACCTCCACGCGGGCCCCGAGATCGGGGTCGCGTCCACAAAGGCCTTCACGAGCCAGGTGGCGGCGCTCGCGCTCTTCACCCTCTACCTGGCCCGCCGCCGGAACCTTTCCATTCTGGAGGGGCGAAAGCTCGTGGCGGCGCTTCAGGCCCTTCCGGACCAGGTGGCGGAGATCCTCGAGCAGAACGATGCCATCCGCGAGCTGGCCCGCTCCTACCAGGAGGCGCCGAACTTCCTCTATCTCGGGCGTGGGTACCAGTTCCCCGTGGCCCTCGAGGGGGCCCTCAAGCTCAAGGAGGTGAGCTACATCCACGCCGAGGGGTACCCGGCGGCCGAGATGAAGCACGGTCCCATTGCCCTCATCGACGAACGCATGCCCGTGGTCTTTCTCGCCCCGAACGATGGCGTGTACCACAAGGTGGTTTCGAACATCGAGGAGGTGAAGGCGCGGGCAGGGCAGGTCGTTGCCGTGGTGAACCAGTCGAATGGGGAGCTCGTGGGGAAGGTGGACCACTTCATCGAGATTCCCGAGACCCACCCGGCGCTTCTCCCCATCCTTACGGTGATTCCCCTTCAGCTCCTGGCCTACCATGTGGCGGTGCTGCGCGGCGCCGATGTGGACCAGCCCCGGAACCTGGCCAAGTCGGTGACGGTGGAATGAGGGTTGTACTCCAGCGGGTGTCCCGGGCCTCCGTCACCGTGGAGGGCCAGGTCACCGGGGCCATCGGGGCGGGCTTTCTCCTTCTCGTGGGCTTCACCCCGGGCGACACGGAAGCCGACCTCCGGTGGATGGCAGAAAAGGTGGTGGGGCTCCGCCTCTTTCTCGACGACGAGGGGAGGATGAATCGGGGACTCGACGAGGTGGGGGGCGGGATCCTCGTCGTGAGCCAGTTCACCCTTTACGGCGATGCCCGGAAGGGGCGGCGCCCCTCCTTCGTGGACGCCGCAGGCCCCGAGGTGGCCATCCCGCTCTACGAGCGCTTCGTCGAGCTTCTCCGCGGTCGGGCGCCAGGGCCGGTGGAGACGGGGATCTTCGGAGCCATGATGGAGGTGGAGCTCGTGAACGACGGCCCGGTGACGCTGGTCCTGGAGCGGGGGGGCGAGTGAGGCCCGGGTCGGAGTCCGGATCGGGCCCGAGAGACCCGGCGGCCGGCAGGCGGGAGCCCGGGTCCGGTCGCACGGACCCGGGGCGAGCGCGGTCGATGCCGATGGCCCCCTCGCCGGAGCGCGGGCCCGGCGCCCCCTCCTTCATTCTCGCCTCGGCCTCCCCCCGGCGTTCCGCCCTCCTCTCCGAACTGGGAATCGCCCACCGGGTGGACCCGGCGGCCATCGTCGAGGTTCGCGCCCCCGGGGAAACGCCCGAGGCCTACGTCGAGCGTCTGGCCCGGGAGAAGGCGGAGGCCGTTGCAGCGCGGCACCCGGCCGCCCCGGTCCTCGGCGGCGACACCACGGTGGCGCTGGGCCCTCGCATTCTCGAGAAACCGGTTGATGAAGACGACGCCGTGGCGATCCTCCTCGCCCTGGCCGGAAGGGAGCACCGGGTCGCCACGGGCCTGGCCCTCGTCCTCCCCGGGGGGGCGGTCCGCTCCGGGGTGGAGGTGACCCGGGTCCGGTTCCGCGCCTTCGACGAGGGGGAGGCCCGGGCCTACGTGGCCACGGGCGAACCCATGGACAAGGCCGGCGCCTACGGGATCCAGGGGCTCGGGAGCGCCCTCGTGGAGGGAATCGAGGGGGATTTCTCCGCCGTGGTGGGGCTCTCCGTGCCCCTCCTCCTCCGTCTCCTGCGGGAGGCCGGCCTCCCATGGTCCTTCCCGACGCCCCGCTCCGCGGCTCCCGGAGCTCCGGCCGCAACCCCTTCCACCCGCGCATCGACGGCCCGGACCCTGGCGGCCCTCTTCGACCGCGAGCTCGCCACCCTCGCGGCGCAGCTCCGGGCCTACCCCGAGGAAGCCGCGGTGTGGGTCCACCCTCCCGGTACCCCGAACCCCGCCGGCACCCTGGCCCTCCACCTGTCCGGGAACCTCCGGCACTACCTTGGCGCCACGCTCGGAGAAGACGGGTACACCCGCGATCGAACGCGGGAGTTCGAGGCCCGGGGGCTCCCCCGTGCAGAACTCCTGGCCGAAGTGGAGGCGGCGAGGCAGGTGACCGCGCGCGTCCTCGGAACCCTCGCTCCGAAGGACCTCGCCCGCCCCTGGCCGGCCCCCCTTCCTCCGGGGGCGCCGGCAGGTTCCGTGACGGTGGAGACCTTCCTCCTCCACCTCCTGTCCCACCTCGCCTACCACCTGGGACAGGTGGACCAGCACCGGCGAACCCTCGTCGGGGGGCCGGGGCTGGGGGCCCTCTCCCTTTCCGGACTCCCCGAGGAGGAACCGGGTCCGAACCCTCGGGTTTGAATCGCAGGTCGCGTCACCGTATCTTTCCACGGTGCGGTTTTTCCCGGGCTGCAGCCCGGCCGTTTCCTCTCGGGGGGCGCCAGCCCCCGGAGCCGACCGCACGGCTCCCGCCTTCAGGGAGCGTCCCCGATTCCCGACCCTCCCTCCGGAACTCCTTCCATGCGCAGGGATCGCCGCTTCTTCGCCGGTCTGGGCGTGGTCACCCTCGCGGTGACCTGGCTCATCTGGACCGGAATCTCCGAAACGATGGTGTTCTACCTCACGCCCACCGAGCTCATGGCACGGGCCGAGGCGGATCCTCTCCACGCCGAACGGGGAGTGCGGGTCAGTGGACACGTGGTGCCCGGCAGCTATGCCTCTGCCTCCGGCGAACTCCTCCACACCTTTCAGGTCTTCGATCCGGGGGCGCCCGAGGTGGTGCTCACCGTGCATTTCCGCCACCCCATTCCCGACACCTTCAATGACGAGGCTGAAGTCGTCATGGAGGGGCGCTACCTGGGCGGGGGGATCTTCGAGGCCACCGAGGTTCTGACGAAGTGCGGGAGCCGATACGAGGCCATGCCCGATGAAGCGGATTACGTCGGGGCGGGAGCCGAGGCCCGGGATGGGTCCGGGAGCTACGGAGGGTACGGCACGGCCGAGGCGGCGGATGGCTACCAGGGAGGGGCCGGCTACGAGGCAGACCCCGTTCAGGGAAGCGATGCCGAGACTGGCACGGAAGGGGATGACAGGGTGGAGGGCCAGGACGGAGCATGACCGAGCTTGGTGAGTACGCACTCTGGATCGCCCTCCCAATCGCCATCTGGGGGGGCGTTCTCGCTTTCCTGGGGGGGCGCTGGCAGCGCGGGGACCTGGTTCTCAGCGCCGAGCGCAGCCTGTACCTCGTCCTCTTCCTCACCCTCGTGGCATCCCTGGGGCTCATCGCCGCCTTCCTCGGGAACCGCTACGAGTACTGGTACGTCTACAACTACTCGAGCCGGGGGCTCCCCACCTACTTCAAGATCTCGGGGCTCTGGGCGGGGCAGCGGGGGTCGCTCCTCTTCTGGGCGCTGAACCTCTCCTTCTTCTCGGCGCTGGCCGTCTGGTTCAACCGGAAGCGGAACCGGGAGTTCATGCCCTACGTGACGGGCACCCTCCTCGTGGTGATCACCTTCTTCCTCGTGATCACCCTCTTCATTACCCCCCCCTTCGAGAAGCTCGCCTTCACCCCGGGCGATGGCCGCGGACTGAACCCCCAGCTCCAGAACTACTGGATGACGATTCACCCGCCCACCCTCTACCTGGGCTTCACGGCCTTCACGATTCCCTTTGCCTTCGCGGTTTCGGCGCTCCTCACCGGCCGCCTGGACTCGCGGTGGATCCAGCTCACCCGACGCTGGATTCTCACGAGCTGGTTCTTCCTCTCGCTGGGGATCGTGTTCGGGATGCGGTGGGCCTACGAGGAGCTGGGGTGGGGCGGGTACTGGTTCTGGGACCCGGTGGAGAATGCATCCCTCCTCCCCTGGCTCACCGCCACCGCCTTCCTGCACTCCATCATGATCCAGGAGTCGCGGGGGATGCTGAAGGTCTGGAACATGTCGCTCGTCGTCCTGACCTTCCTGATGACGATCTTCGCCACCTTCCTGACCCGGTCCGGGCTCATCGAGTCGGTGCACTCCTTTGCCCAGGACCTGACCATTGCCTGGACCTTCCTGGGCTTCATGGCGGTGACGGGAGTGCTCTGCGGCTGGCTCATCGTGAAGCGCATTCCGCTCATGCGGAGCGAGCGGATGCTCGAGTCCTTCATCTCGAGGGAGTCGGCCTTCCTGATGAACAACCTTGTCCTCCTGGGAGCGGCCTTCGCCGTCCTCTGGGGCACGATGTTTCCCCTCATCACCGAAGGGCTCACCGGGTCGAAGGTGGCCGTGGGGCCCCCCTTCTTCAACCAGGTGAACATTCCCATCGGGCTCATTCTCCTGGGGCTCATGGGGGTGGGACCGGTCATTGCCTGGCGGAAGGCTTCGGCGCGGAACCTGAAGCGCAACTTCGCCCTCCCCCTGGCCATGGGGCTCGGGGTGGGCGTCGTGCTCTGGGTCATGGGAACGCGTCATCCCCAGGCCCTCCTCACCTTCGCGCTGGGCTTCTTCGTTCTCGCGGTCATCGTCATCGAGTTCTGGAAGGGAACGAAGGCCCGGGCCCGGATCGAGGGGGAGAACCCCTTCCATGCCTTTCTCCACCTGATCCGGAAGAACCGTCGCCGGTGGGGAGGCTACATCGTTCATGTGGGGGTGGTGGTCATCTTCATGGGCTTTGCCGGGGCCGCGTACGACCAGGAGGTCCGGCAGCACCTGGAGCCCGGTCAGACCGCCACGATCCAGTCTCCCTTCGGCCACACCTATTCCCTCCGGTACGAGGGACTCTCCACGGCCGACGACCGGAGCCACATGGCCCAGTGGATCGCCACCTTCTCGGTGGAGCGGGACGGGGAACCGCTGGGCTTCATGAACACCGAGCGGCGCTTCTACTACGCCCAGGGCCAGCCGGTGACCGAGGTCGGAATCCGCTCCACCTTCACGGAAGACCTCTACATCATCCTGGCCTCCCTCGACGAGCGGGTGGGCTCGGGTGCCGACCCCCGCTTCCACGGGGCGACCTTCCAGTTTCTCGTGAACCCCCTCGTTCCCTGGATCTGGTACGGAGGGCTCATCCTGGCGCTGGGGACCCTCGTGGCCCTCTGGCCCGGAGCCGGGGTTCCCGGCCAGCGTCGCCCCGTCCCGGTGCCCCCGCCCTCGGGTACGCGCGCCTCCCGACCGGAGGGGCCGGGGCCCGAAGACGGGTCCGAGGGTGAGCCGGAGGGGCAGCCCGACCCCCGGGTTCCGGTGGGGGCGGGCGCATGATCATTCTCGCCGCCCTTCTCCTGACCCTGGGATGCGTGGGGCTCCTCTTCCACCCCCTTCTCACCGGGGCTTCGGCGCCCATGGGGGGAGAGGGGGACGAGCCCACCGAGGCCGAGCACCGGAAGCGCGTGGCCCTCCTGGCCCTTCGTGATGTGGAGTACGACTTCCATGCCGGGAAGCTGGATGAGGCCGACTACCGAACCCTCAAGGCCCAGGTCTCGGCCGAGGCCCTGGCGGCGCTCGACGAGGAAGCGGAGGCCGCCCGGGCGGGTGCGGCAGGCCGGGGAGCGGGAGCGGCGGCAGAGCGGGCGCGGATCGAGGCGGAGATCGCGGAACTCCGCGCCTCCATCCGGCAGGGTGCCATCTGTGCCCACTGCGGCCACCCCAACCCCAGGGGTAGCCGGTTCTGCGGGGAGTGCGGAGCGGCGCTGGCCCCCAGCGGGGCGGGCTCGAGCCCGGCGCCTCCCGGGCCCGCCCCGGGGACCGCGTCTCCCGAACCGGTCGCAACCGCAGCGCCTGGAGGCCCTCCCCCGACCTCGGCGTCCGCTTCGACCACGGGTCCGGCATCCCCCGGAGCCACCCCTCCGGGAGGGGGCCCTCCTTCGGGGAGCGCGGCCGGTTGAGCCCACCCCTCCTCGAGGCCCGGGGGCTGGTGCGAACCTTCGGACCCCTGCGCGCCGTGGACGGGATCTCCTTCTCCCTCGCCCCCGGCGAGGTCCTCACCGTCCTCGGGCCCAACGGGGCCGGGAAGACCACCCTTCTGGGGCTTCTGGCCGGCACCCTGCACCCGTCTGCGGGGGAGATCCGCTTCCAGGGGGAACCCCTGGATTCCACCCGGACCGAGGCCCGGGCCGCCCTGGGGCTCCTCTCGCACCGGACCTTCGTGTACGGGCCCCTCACGGCCCGGGAGAACCTGGTCTTCTGGGCCCGTCTCCACGGCCTCTCCGACCCCGGGGGGCGGGCCGATGCCGAGCTCGCCCGGGTGGGGCTCACCGAGGTGGCCCATCGACCGGCGGGCGGCTTCTCCCGGGGCATGCGGCAGCGGCTCTCCCTGGCCCGGACCCTCCTCCACGATCCAGCCCTCGTTCTTCTCGATGAGCCCTTTACCGGCCTCGACGTGCATGCCGCCGGACTCCTCCGCCAGGTCCTCCAGCAGCTTCGCGACGGTGCCCGAAGCGTGATCCTCGTAACCCACCAGATTGCCGAGGGGGTTCGCCTGGCCGACCGGGTGGCGATCCAGGCCCGGGGACGCTTCACCTTCCTGGGCGAGGTCGACGCCCTCCCGGCAGGGGAGGAGGAGCGCTTCTACCGGGAAGCGGTGGAGGTGGCGGGGTGAGGGGGAGGGCCACGCCATGATCCGGACCCTCCTTCTGGCCTGGATCGTGGCGGAGAAGGACCTCCGGGTGGAGTTCCGCACCCGGGAGCGCCTTGCGGCCATGGGGGCCTTCGTGGTCCTCACCGCCCTCCTCTTCAACTACGCGGTGGACCGGACCGTGGTCCACCCGGGGCGGATTGCCGCAGGGCTCATCTGGATGACCCTCCTCCTGGCCGGACTCCTGGGGCTGGGCCGCACCTTCGAACTGGAGAAGGAGGACGGCGCCTTCCAGGGGCTCCTGGCGGCCCCCCTTCCCCGGGAGGCCCTCTACCTGGGGAAGGTCTTCTCGAACACCGTGATCCTGGCGGTGGTGACCCTTCTCACCGTGCTCGTCTTTGCCCTCTTCTACCAGGTGGTCCTTCCCCGGAACCCCCTTCCCCTGGCCGGGGTGCTCTTCCTGGGAATCCTGGGGTTCACCGCCCTGGGAACCCTCTTCAGCGGGATCGCCTCGGGTACGCGGATGAAGGAGACCCTCCTTCCCGTTCTCCTCTTCCCCCTGCTCGTTCCCGTGGTCATGTTCGGAGCCTCCGCCACCGCCGCCCTCCTGGCGGGCTTCCCGGCGACGGAGGTCTATGGCACCTTGAGAATCCTCGGGGCCTTCACCCTCATCGCCCTCACGGCCGGGGTGGCCCTCTTCCGGTACATCGTGGAGGAATGATGTCGTTCGGTTTCGTGCGGTGGGGAGGGCTCGTGCTCGGCCTGGCCGGGCTGGCCCTCACCCTCCTCTTCCACTGGCAGGTCTTCTTCTGGGTGCCCACCGAGGCCTCCATGGGGATCGTGCAGCGGATCTTCTACATCCATCTCCCGGCGGCCTGGGTCGCCTTCTTCGCCTTCGGGATCGTGGCCATCTGCAGTGCCGTCTATCTCTGGCTCGGAATCGAGAAGCTCGACCACGCCGCCCGGGCCGCCGCCGAGGGGGGGATGGTCTTCACGACCATCGTCCTCACCTCGGGCCCCCTCTGGGCAAAGCTCGCCTGGGGGACGTGGTGGACCTGGGAGCCCCGGCTCACCCTGACCCTCCTCCTCTGGTTCATCTACCTCGGGTATTTCCTGGTCCGGAGCAGCACCGATTCCCCGGAGCGGGGGAAGAAGTTCGCCGCCGTGGTGGGGATCGTCGGGGCGCTGAACATTCCCCTCATCCACATGAGCGTGCTCTGGTTCCGGTCGCTTCACCCCCAGCCGGTGGTGGCCCGAACCGATGGCCCCCAGCTCCACCCCGACATGCTCACCACGGTACTCACCGCCCTTGCCGCCTGGACCCTGGTCTTCCTCTCGATCTACCTCTTCCGGTACGGGGTGGCACGACTCGAGGCGGTGGCCGAGCGGGAGGAGCACCGGGCCCGGGCCGGCGGGCCCCCACCCTCTTCCACCTCCGGGGCGACTGCGCTCCCGGGAGGAGTTGCATCCTGATGAACGAGTTCTGGCACGTCTTTCTCGCCTACGCCCTCGCCTGGATCCTCGTCTTCGGATGGGCGGTGGCCACCTTCCGCCGCCTGGGACAGGTGGTTCGCCGCCTCGACGAGGCCGGGATCCGGGAGGAAGAGGGAACTGCGGGAGCGGGCCCGGGGCGGTGACCGAACCCGCCCCGGCAGCCCCGGTGGATCTTCGCTCCGACACGGTGACCCGGCCCACCCCCGCCATGCGGGAGGCCATGCTGGCGGCACCGGTGGGGGACGACTGTTTCGGGGAGGACCCCACCGTTCAGCGTCTCGAGGCCCGGGTAGCCGAGCTCCTGGGGAAGGAGCGGGCCCTCTTCTTTCCCTCGGGGATCATGGCCAACCAGGCCGGGATCCTGGCCCAGGGAGCGCCCGGAACGGAGGTCCTGGCCGAGGCCCGGGCCCACCTCATTCACTACGAGGAGGCCTCGGTGGCGGCCCACGGAGGGATGACCCTTCGCGGGATCCCCACCTCCGACGGGCTCCTGGATCCGGATGCCCTCCGGAGCGCCCTCCGGCCCCCCTCCCCCTTTCACCCCCGGGCCTCCCTCCTGGCGCTGGAGAACACGCACCTGGATTCGGGCGGGCGGGTCCTCGCCCCGGAGGCCCTCGCCGAGGTGGCCGAGGTGGCCCGGGAGGCCGGGCTCCGGATCCACCTGGATGGCGCCCGTCTCTGGAATGCCGCCGCCGCCCTGGACGTACCGCCTTCGACGCTCTGCACCCCGGTGGACACCGTCATGACCTGCCTCTCCAAGGGGCTGGGGGCTCCGGTGGGCTCGGTGCTGGCAGGCCCGGCGCCGGTTCTCGAGGCCGCGTGGCGAATCCGCCGGCGCCTGGGGGGACAGATGCGGCAGGCGGGGATCCTGGCCGCTGCAGGTCTTCATGCCCTCGAGCACCACCGGGACCGTCTGGGGGAGGACCATGCCCGCGCCCGGCGCCTGGCCCGGGGGCTCGCCTTCCTCCCGGGGGTCCAGGTCACGGCTCCCGAGACGAATGTGGTCATGATCGAGGTGGCCGGGACGGGACGCCCCCCCGCCGATCTCCTGGCCGGCCTTGCCGACCGAGGGGTGCGGATGGTTCCCTTCGGCCCTACCCGGATCCGGGCCGTGCTCCACCTGGAGGTGGACGACGAGGGGGTGGATCGGGCCCTGGCCGCCTTCCGGGAGGTGGTGGAGGGCCCCGCGCCGGGGTAGCCGGCGGAGGGAGCCTCGCTCCGCCCGCTACTTTCGGCGGCTGGAGAACATCCACCCCCGACGGATGGTCCGGGGCTCCTCCACCGAAATGAAGGCCCCCGGATCCTCCCGCTCCACCACGGCGAGGACCGCGTCGATCTGCCGACGCTTCACCAGGGTGTAGATCATTTCCACCCGCCCCTGCCGGCCATGCCCCTCGAACTCGGTCACCCCGAAGCCCTGGGCCCGGAGGGCGTCGGCCACATCCTCGCCCCCATGGCTCGTGGTGATGATCCGGATCGTGGCCAGCCCCACCGCGAGCTTCCCCTCGAGCCAGAGTCCCACCAGGGTCCCGGTGGCGAATCCGCCCGAGTACCCGAGAATGTGCCAGATGGAGTGGAGGTTCTGGATCGCGGTGCCCACCGCCACGACCCAGATGAGCGACTCGAAGAGCCCGATGACCGGCACGAGCTTCCGGGCATTCCGCATCGTGAGGAGCATGCGGAGGGTGGCGAGGGACACATCGATGATCCGGAGCCCGAAGATGATCACGGGCCCCCACATTCCACCGAAGAGCTCGGTCATTCCTGGTCCGAAGGGCGAGAGGTCTGGGGTGCATCGAGAAGCGCATATCCTTCCACGACCCGGTTTGCGGCATCGAGGACGGCCATGACCGTGCCTCGGACCAGATCCTCCTCCGGCGCCGCCACGGTGCCGATGAGCCGGTAGATCGTCGGGGCTTCGGACCCACGCCGATCCCCGGGGGGGTCGAAGGGGGGGCGGCCCGCACCTCCCGGTCCGGTTCGGGCATTCAGCGCCACGATCACGAGGAGGGCGTCGAAGGCCCGGAGGGACCGGGTCCCCCGGAGGCTCAGGTGGAGGCGGTCGCCGCAGAGGGGAGCAAGGGCCCGGAGGGTGGCCTCCACCGTGGCCCGCATCGTCCCCTCCCGGTGGCCCAGCCCCGCCCCGTGCCCGGTGAAGGTTGCCCCCGAAGGCGTCCCGAGGTGCACGGTGACCTCGGATCCGCCGCTCTGGGTCACCACGAGCTCCACCTTCAGGAGCTGGATCCGCTCCCTCCAGTGAGGGAGAATGGGTTCGTGGGTGGGCATGCGATCGGCCACTCCTTGGCACCCTCCCGACGCCCCCGGGGCCGTTCCGGTGCGGCCCGGCTCCAGCAGGGGGGTACGGACGGAGGGCGCTCGCTTCGTGGAGGGGGAGGAGAGACGCCCGACGTTACCGAACCCGGGGGGAGGCCACAAGGGAAAGGGATTCCCGGAGCGGGGAGGATCCTTCCCCCTCCCTCCCCGGAAGGAGGTCGTCGGCCTCGTCCACATCGGCCAGGGGCTCGAGGGTCCGGACCCGGAGCCTCTCCTCGCGGGCCCGCTCCAGCGTGCAGGAGAGGACCTCCCGGGTGCTCCAGGGGATGCCGGTGAAGAGGCGTGCATAGCGCGGGTCCCACCCCCCGGTGCCCGGGGCGCGGCGGAGACCGAGGAGGTAGTACCCGCCATCGGGAGAGGGGCCGAGGACGACCTCGGCGGGCGGTTCCTCGGCCGCCCTGCCCCCTGGTCCCCCCTGCGACGCGCCCCCCAGGGCCTGGAAGGCCGCCTCCACCTGCCGGGGACCCAGCTCAGGGACGTCGGAGGCCACGACGCAGGTGGCGGGCGCCCCTCGGGCGAGGGCGTCCTGGAGGGCCCGGCGCATCCGGTCACCCAGGGTGGCGCCCTCCTGGACCCGCCACGAAGCCACCCGGATGCCCTCCAGCCAGGCGCGGGTGAGGTCCAGGAGGTGGGCGGCGTCGAGTTCGGGATCTGGCGCCAGGTGGACCTCCAGGGTCCAGGCCGGGGTCGGCCTGCCCGCGCCCTCCCCCCCGGGGTCGGCCCCCGCGCCCAGCCGAAGCGCCACGCCCCGACCGAGGGCCCGGTAGATCTCCAGGGCCTTCGCATTCCCCACCCCCTCCACCCCCGGCCTTCCCCGGGCAAGCCGGGTCTTGACCCGGCCTTCGACGGGCGCGCGAACGAAGAGGAGGACGCGGGGGCGGGAAGGGTGCACGGGAAGGGGCCGGGCGAGGGGGGCGGGCCCGGTCAACGGGGAAGGTCGTTCAGGGTCCAGTCGTACTCGAAGAAGGCGATGCGGGTGGAGCGGTCGCGGACGAGCTCGAGGTGGCGCCCTTCCAGGTAGGGGAGGAAGAAGGCCCGGAGCCCCTCCGTGCCCCCGAAGTCCTCGCTGTACCAGTCCAGGACCTTGTTGAGGCGCAGGGTGGGGGTGCCCTCCGTCTCGACCCGGAAGTGGGCCGGGGTGGAGATGAAGTTCCGCGTGGCCTGCTCCAGTTGTGTCTCCAGTCGGTCGCCGGTGTAGGCCTCGGGCGCGAGCACCGGGCAGCTTCGGGCGGCGCAGTTCACGGCGAAGTGGATGCGGGGCTCCTGGAAGGTGGGGCGGATGATTTCGTGCTCGATCTCGTCCTGGGAGCGCGAGGCGCCGGCCACCCGGCAGTGCCGGCGGGAGAATACGTCGCGGATCTGCCAGACCGAGTTCTCCGGGTAGCCGGCCACCGCGATGCGGGCGCGCTGAAAGAGGCCTACCCGCTGGCGCTGGATCGGGTAGTGGTCGATGACGATCCGGAGCATGCACGCGTTGTAGGCGTTGATCCAGAAGGCGAGCTGGTCATTTCGGGGGGCGGCTTCGAGGTCGGCGAGGTCGGTGTCTCCCAGGGCCTCCAGGTACCGATCGAGGGCCCCTCGGTCCCGGGCCAGGCGGGCGTAGTCCACCAGGGGACCTCGGACCACCTCCCGGAGAATGCGGGTGAAGGGGGCGTGGTCCGGGAGGGCGCCGGGGGTGGCCGGCGGGGTGGAGGTGCCGGCGATGCCTGCGGCCCGCGGGGGGGCGGAGGTGCCCGCAGAGGCCGAGGAGCCCTGGGTGGTGGGCGGCGGGGCCATGGCGTGTGTGGAGAAGGAGAGCGCAGCCACCGGCCCTTCCGGGAGAAGGCCCGGGAGAGCGGCCGAAAGGAGTGCCAGGAGGAGAGGAAGGCGGGCGGAGCGAGGGGTGGAAATCATGATGCGGGGAGGCGGGAGGCGGTGGGGCAGGGGAGGGGGGAGGGAGGCCGGAGGGGGGGGACCTGTCCCCTCCTTCCATTCCCGCGCCCGGGGGGCACCTTCTACCTTCAGAACGCGGCTACCCGGGACCCGGTTCCCGGATCCCCCTTTCGCATTCTCTTCGGGTTTCCTACCTTCGGGGCCGGGCTCGGGAATCCCCCCCCTCCAACCATGGGGGTCGGCAGGCGCCGCTCGGCGGCGAGGGGCCGACTCCAGGAGTGATCCAGATGGCAGCGCCAGACGTGAGCGAGCAGAAGAAGAAGGACCTCCAGTCCGCCCTGACCCAGATCGAGCGGGCCCACGGGAAGGGCGCCATCATGCGCATGGGGGTGGATGGGGCCCGGATCCGGGTGGAAGCCATCCCCACCGGAGCGGTCAACCTGGATGCGGCCATCGGCATCGGGGGGATTCCCCGGGGGCGGATTGCCGAGATCTACGGGCCCGAGTCGTCGGGAAAGACGACGCTCTGTCTCCATGTGATTGCCAATGCCCAGAAGACGGGGGGGGTGGCGGCCTTCATCGATGCGGAGCACGCCCTCGACATCCAGTATGCGCGGCGGCTCGGGGTGGATGTGGACAACCTCCTCGTCTCCCAGCCCGATACCGGAGAACAGGCCCTGGAGATCGCCGAGGTCCTCATTCGGTCCAATGCCGTGGACGTGGTGGTCATCGACTCGGTGGCGGCCCTCGTCCCCCGGGCCGAGATCGAGGGGGAAATGGGCGATTCCCATGTCGGGCTCCAGGCGCGACTCATGAGCCAGGCCCTGCGGAAGCTCACCGGGGCGGTGAACCGCTCCTTCACCTCGGTCATCTTCACGAACCAGATCCGGGAGAAGGTGGGGGTCATGTTCGGGAGCCCCGAAACCACCTCCGGAGGGCGGGCCCTCAAGTTCTACGCCTCCCTCCGCATGGACATCCGTCGAATCGGTGCCATCAAGGACGGACAGGACATCGTCGGGAACCGGACCCGGGTGAAGGTGGTGAAGAACAAGGTGGCGCCCCCCTTCAAGCAGGCCGAGTTCGACATCATGTACAACGAGGGGATCTCCCACTCCGGGCTCCTCGTGGATCTGGGATCGGAGCTCGGGGTGATCGAGAAGTCGGGGGCGTGGTACTCCTACGGAGACCTCCGCCTGGGGCAGGGGAAGGAGAATGCCCGCCAGTTCCTCCTGGAGAACGCCGACATCCTGGAGGAGGTGGACCGGAAGGTCCGGATCGCGCTGGAGATCCCCGGCGCCGTCCCCGCCGGGAACGAGGACGCGGACGACGGAACGGACGACTGACCCCCGCCGGGCGCGGCGTTGCCCGGCGAGGACGCGGAAAGCGGCGTTGAGGGCGGGGGGTCCCGGGGTTACACTCCACCGGGATGCCCCGCTCTCGCGTCGTTCCGGCGTCGGGCGGTGGACCCGCCTTCCCATTGTCTGTCCCCTCTGCCAGGCTCCCCATGCAGGCTGCCGAGATCCGCGCCCGTTTCCTCGCCTTCTTCGAGGCCCGGGGCCACCAGGTTCGCCCCAGCGCCTCCCTGGTGCCCGGGAACGATCCGACCCTCCTCTTCACGAATGCGGGGATGGTCCCCTTCAAGCAGGTCTTCCTGGGGCGGGAGGTGCCGGCGCACCCGCGCGCCGTGACGACCCAGAAGTGTGTGCGGGCCGGGGGAAAGCACAACGACCTGGAGCAGGTCGGGGAGACGGCTCGGCACCACACCTTCTTCGAGATGCTCGGGAACTTCTCCTTCGGCGACTATTTCAAGGCCGAGGCCATCGACTTCGCCTGGGTCTTCCTCACCGAGGAGTTGGGGCTCGACCCCGAGCGGCTCTACGTGACGGTGCACCACACCGACGACGAGGCCTGGGCCCTCTGGCGCGATGCCGTGGGGGTACCCGAGTCCCGGATCTTCCGGCTGGGAGACCGGGACAACTTCTGGCAGATGGCGGATACCGGCCCCTGCGGGCCCTGCTCCGAACTCCACTACGACCTCCGGCCCGAGGGGGAGCGGACCCCTCCCGACCAGGAGACCTTCGAGGTCCTGGGAGAGGCCGGGATCTTCATCGAACTCTGGAACCTGGTCTTCATGCAGTACGACCGGGACGCCGACGGGGTCCTCCATCCCCTCCCCGCCCCCTCCATCGATACCGGCGCCGGCCTGGAACGGCTCGCCGCCGTGCTCCAGGGGGCCGATTCGAACTACCATACCGACCTCTTCCGCCCCCTTCTGGACCGGGTGGCGCAGGTGGTGGGCGCGCCCTACGACCCGGCCTCCCCCCGGGGCACGAGCTACCGGGTCCTGGCCGATCATGCCCGGGCCGTGGCCTTTCTCCTGGCGGACGGGGTCTTCCCCTCGAACGAGGGGCGCGGGTATGTGCTCCGGCGGATCCTCCGCCGGGGGGTGCGGCATGCCTGGCTCCTGGGGCGGCGGGAGCCCACCCTGGTCGAGGTCGTGGCTTCCGTTCTCGACACGATGGGCGGGGTCTGGCCCGAGCTCGTGGAAGGGGCCGACCTCATTCTCAAGACCACCCGCCTCGAAGAGGAGCGCTTCCTCGATACGATCGAGGGGGGAATGGCACGCTTCGACGAGCTGGCCCCGCGACCGGGTGGAGGGGTGGAGGGTGCCGAGGCCGCGGCATCGAGCCCGGCGCCCCTGATCCCCGGCGCGGAGGTCTTCCGCCTCTACGACACCTTCGGGTTTCCGGTGGACCTGACCGAGCTCATGGCCCGGGAGCGGGGGTACGCCCTCGACCTGGAGGGATTCGAAGCGGCCCTCGAGGCCCAGCGGAACCGAAGCCGGGCGGATCGTCTCGCCTCCGGGGCCGGGATCGGGGAGGACGAGCGCCTCGCGGAGTGGGAGACCCGCGTGGAGGGGGCTCCCCAGACATGGGTGGGGTGGGAGGTCCCGGAGGGTGACACCCGGGTTGTGGCCGTGCGGACGCTCCCGGAAGGGCGCGCGGGGGTCATCCTGGAGGAGAACGTCTTCTACGCCGAGGCCGGAGGGCAGGTCTCCGATGCCGGGATGGTGGTGGGCGAGGGGTGGAGCCTGGCGGTGGACGAGGTGCGGAAGGTGGAGGGGCGGGTCGGCCTCTTCGGGTCGCTCGAGGGGACGATCCCCCCGGGTGCCCCGGAGGTCCGGGCCCAGGTGGCGGGCGCCCCCCGCCACGACACGGAACGGCACCACACGGCCACCCATCTCCTCCATGCCGCGCTCCGCGAAGTCCTGGGCCCCCATGTGACCCAGCGAGGGTCCCTCGTGGCCCCTGATCGCCTCCGCTTCGACTTCGCTCACCCCGAACCCCTTTCTCCGGGCCAGATCGAGGCGGTGGAGGGATGGGTGAATGAGGCGGTCTGGAAGGACCATCCGGTGCGATGGGAGATCGTCCCCCGCGAGGAAGCCACCGCCCGGGGGGCCATGGCGCTCTTCGGTGAGAAGTACGGCGAGGAGGTCCGGGTCGTGGAGATCCCCGGGGTGAGCCTCGAACTCTGTGGCGGGACCCACCTTCGGCACACCGGCGAGGCAGGGCTGTTCCGCATTCTGCGGGAGTCGGGGGTGGCCGCCGGCGTCCGACGGATCGAGGCCGTGGCAGGCCCCTGGGCCTACCGGAGCCTTCGCGAGGTGGAGGCCGAGCTGGACGAGGTGGCCACCCTGCTGCGGGCAGACCGACGCAATGTCCGGAAGCGGGTGGAGGAGCTCCTGGAGGAACGCCGCGAGCTGGAGCGGCTCCTCGACGAGCTCCGCCGCTCCGGAGGGAGTGTGGAGACCGAGGTCGTGGCGGCCGTCGTGCCCCTCCCCGACGGAGGGGAGATCCGGTACCGGGGGGTTCGCGTCCGCGCACGGAACGCCGACGATGCGCGCGCGCTGGGCGACGCCTTCCGGGAGGGCTCGAGCGGGGCCGTCATGGCGGTGGCAGCCGACACCCCCGACGAGAAGACGGCCCTCTTCGTGTTCGTTACCGACGACCTGGTGGGGAAGGGGATCCGGGCCGGTGACCTGATCCGGGAGATGGCGGCCGTGGCCGGAGGTCGGGGGGGCGGGCGTCCCCACATGGCCCAGGGGGGGGTGGAGGACCGGGGGCTCGTGAACGCGGCGCTGGAGGCCGGGGTCCGCATTCTGGCCGAGCGGGTGGGACCGGTGCTCCCCGGGGCCGGGGGGGGCGCGTGAGTCCCCCCGACCCGCGTACCCCCCCGCCCCCTTCGGCCGTGGTGGCGTGGGTCCGGCGGTGGGGTGGGGAAGGAGAGGGCGTGGCAGAGAACGAGGCGCTTCGAGCCGGGCTGGTCGCACTCCGCGAGGCGCTGAGCATCCCGGTTGAAGCCCGGGAGGGCGCGCACGCCCTCCTTGCCGCCGATGCCCTCCTCACCTGGGCCGTGGAAGATGCAGCGCATGCGGAGGACCCGGAGACTGCGCTCCTCGCCGTTCTCGAGGGGGTGATCGGCGTCGATGCGGGGGGCAGGGATTCCGGGGCATCCGCTTCGGCGCCTCCTGCCTTCCCGACCCTCCGGCGCGATCCATGACCCGCCCACCCCCCCGGGCCATCGTGGACCTTCACTCCCACCTCGTTCCCGGGGTGGATGACGGTGCGCCCACCCTGGAGGACGCCCTCGAGGGGATCGAGCGAATGGTGGAGCGGGGGGTCACGCATCTCGTGACCACCCCCCACCTCGATGCCTCGGTGGCCCGGAACCCGGCGCGTCTCGAGGAGGTTCTGGCCCGGGTGGATGCCGCCTTCGCGCCCGTGGTGGAGGCAGCAGGGGAACGCTTTCCAGACCTTCGCCTCGAGCGTGCCCACGAGATCAAGCTCGACCTTCCCGATCCGGACCTCTCCCACCCTGGCCTCCGACTCCCCGGCACCAACGTCGTCCTGGTGGAGTGGCCGGGGCTGCAGATTCCGCCGCGCACCACGGAGGTGCTGGGGGACCTGGTGGCCGGGGGAATTCGCCCCCTGGTGGCTCACCCGGAGCGCTACCGCCGTCTCGAGGCGTACCCGGGGCTTCCGGAGGCCTGGCGGGAGGCGGGGGCCTGGCTCCTCGTGAACCATGGGTCCGTCGTGGGTCGCTACGGGAAGGAGGCCCAGCGCAATGCCCACCACCTCCTTTCCCAGGGGTGGGTCGATGCCCTCGCCACGGACTTTCATGGTCGACCCCAGCTTTCCCTGTACCTGGAGCGAAGCCGCCAGTGGTTCGAGGGTCGGAAGGCGGAGGATGCCTGGCGCTTCCTCGTGGAGGAGAACCCGGCCCGGATCGCCCGGGGGGAAGATCCCCTGGCGGTGCCTCCCGTGGCCTCGTCGATGGGGCTCTCCGGGGGCGTCCTTTCCCGGCTGCGCTCGGCGTTCGGAGGCAGGGGATGAGGGGGGGGCGATGACGGGCGGGGAGGAGACGGCGGAGGCGGCGGAGGCGAGGGCTTCTCCCCCGATTCCGGATCTCCTTGGCCTCCGGGGGCGCCGGGTCTTCCTCACCGGGGGGAGCAGCGGGATCGGGCAGGTGACCGCCCGCCTCCTGGCCCGCGCAGGCGCCCGGGTTGCCTTTACCTGGAACCGGGGCGCGGAAGGGGCGGCAGAGACCCTTGCGGCCCTTGAAGCCGAGGGCGTCCCGGGGGTGTCTCTCCAGGCCGACCTCTCCGACCCGGTCCAGGTCCAGGCCGCCTGGGCGGGCGCCCTCGATGCCCTGGGAGGCATGGACGACCTGGTGGTGAACCACGGGGTCTGGCCCTCCGAGCCCCGCCCCCTTTCCCGCATCCCCACGGCCCGATGGAGGGCCACCCGCGAGGCGAACCTCGACAGCCTCTTTCTCGTGGTCCGGGAGGGGGTCGAGGGACTCCCCGACGGGGGCGGGATCGTCTTCCTCAGCTCCACGGCAGGGCAGCGAGGAGAAGCCTTCCATGCCGACTACGCCGCGGCCAAGGGGGCGGTGATTTCCCTGGCCAAGGGACTCGCGGTGGAGCTGGGCCCCCGGGGGATCCGGGTCAATGTGGTGGCTCCCGGATGGGTCGACACCCCCATGGTTGCCGGCGTCCTGAAGGGGGAAGCCCGGGAGCGGGCGCTGGGGGGCATTCCCCTGGGCCGGATCGCCACCGCCACCGATGTGGCCGGCCCCATCCTCTTCCTCCTCTCGCCCCTGGCTCGACACATCACGGGCGAGGTTCTGAATGTGAATGGCGGGGCCGTTCTCTGTGGATGAGACGCTGCAGGCTCCGGGAGCGGTGCGCTGGATCGCCCGCACCCTGGAGGAGGCGGGGTACGAGACCTGGGCCGTGGGGGGTGCGGTTCGGGATGCCCTCGCCGGGCGCCCGTCCGGCGACTGGGACCTGACCACCCGGGCCACCCCGAAGGCCATGCGCCGCATCTTTCGCCGGACCGTTCCCCTGGGGATCGACCATGGCACGGTGGGGGTCCTGGCCCGCGATGGCACGATGTACGAGGTCACCACCTTCCGTCGCGACGTGGAAACCACCGGACGCCACGCGGTGGTGGCCTTCGCCCAGACCCTCGACGAGGATCTGGCCCGGCGCGACTTCACGATCAATGCCGTGGCCTGGCACCCCCTCCGTGAAGTCCTTCACGATCCCTACGAAGGGGCCCTGGACCTCCGGCGGGGGGTGCTCCGCACGGTGGGCGACCCCGGGGAGCGCTTCGCCGAAGACTACCTCCGGGTCCTCCGCGCCCTCCGCTTCGCCGGACGCTTCGGACTTCGGGTGGAGGGAGAGACCTGGCGGGCCCTCTGTCGTGCCGTTCCCCACCTGGGTGGGCTCTCGGCCGAGCGGGTCCGGGAGGAACTGGACAAGGTCCTCGCCGGCCCCCGTCCCTCGGCGGCCCTGGCCCTCGAGGCCGCCTCCGGGGTCCTCGGCTTCTTCCATCCCGAGCTGGACACCCCCGAGGCCCGCCGACGGCTTCCCCTGGCCCTTCGGACCGTGGACCTCCTCCCCCCCGACCCCGGTCCCGAGGCTCGCCTGGCTGCCCTCCTCTCGGCCGGAGGCGAAACGGGGTCCGCGGTCGCCATTCTCCTCCGCCTCAAGTCGTCCAACCGGCGGGTGGCCGAGGTGGGTGCCCTGGCCGGGGCCCTCGCGGCCCTCGAACCCGGAGACGGCGCAGGAGGGGAAGGGGGATGGGGAGGGGGGCTGGCGACGAACCCTCCTCGCCGACGCCGCTGGATGGCATCCCTGGGGCGGCCCCTCCTCCCCCGGGTTCTTCCACTCCTTGCGGCCCGGGCTCGAGCGGGGGGCGGAGAGGACCGGGGGCCCGAAGCGGGGATGTCCAGGATCCGTGAAGAGGCAGCCCGTCTCCTCCGGGAAATCCGCCACGACCTCCGGAGCGGGGTCCCCCTGGCGCCGGGAGAACTGGCGCTGGGAGGGCGGGAGCTGATCCGGGCCGGGTACCGGCCGGGCCCGGCCTTCGGGGAGGTCTTCGAGCGTCTCTTCGAGGAGGTGCTCGACGACCCGTCGCGGAACGACGCGGCCCTTCTCCTGGCCCGGGCCGAGGCGCTCCTGGCGGAGCGGGCCGGGGGCACCTCCGAGGCTGACCCGGCGGCCGGCGCATGACCCCCCCGCCCCCCCTCGCCGCCCGGATGCGCCCCCGCACGCTGGAGGAGGTCCGCGGGCAGGCCCACCTCCTGGGGGAGGGCAAGCCCCTGCGCCGCATGCTCGAGGGGGGAGGGCTTCAGAGCTGCATCCTCTGGGGACCGCCCGGGAGCGGGAAGACCACCCTCGCCCTCCTCCTCGCCCACCGTGCCGATGCGGCCTTCGTCCCCTTCTCGGCGGTCACGGACGGGGTCCCCCGGGTGCGGGAGATTCTGAAGGAGGCCAGGGCCCTTCGAGAAGCCACCGGGCAGGGCACAATCCTCTTCTGCGACGAGATCCACCGCTTCAACCGGGCCCAGCAGGACGCCTTTCTCCCCCCGGTGGAGGACGGGACCCTGGTCCTCATCGGGGCCACCACCGAGAACCCCTCCTTCGAGGTGAACCGCCCCCTCCTTTCCCGGGCGCCCGTCTTCATCCTGGAGCCCCTGGGGGAGGACGAACTCCGGGCGCTCCTGGAGGAGGCCCTCCAAGACGGGGAGCAGGGGCTGGGGGAGCGCCGCCTCACCGCCACCCCCGAGGCGCTGACCTTTCTGGCCCGGGGCGCCGATGGGGATGCCCGCCGGGCCCTGGGCGCGCTCGAGGGGGCGGCCCACCTCGTGGAGCCCGGGGGAGAGATCACCCTGGAGGTGGCGGGGGAGGCGCTCCAGCACCGCTTTGCCCTGTACGACCGGGCCGGGGAGGAGCACTTCAACCTCATCTCGGCCCTTCACAAATCCATTCGGGGGAGTGACCCCGATGCCGCCCTGTACTGGCTGGCGCGGATGCTCCGGGGCGGGGAGGACCCTCGCTACCTGGCCCGCCGGCTCGTCCGGATGTCGGTGGAGGACATCGGGCTCGCCGACCCCTCCGCCCTCCCCCAGGCCATGGCCGCGATGCAGGCCTTCGACTTCCTGGGCCCCCCCGAGGGCGAACTCGCCCTGGCCCAGGCGGCGGTCTTCCTCGCCACGGCGCCCAAGTCCAACCGGCTCTATCGGGGGTGGAAGGGCGCGGCACGGGCCGCGGCCGACACCCCTTCGGCCCCCGTCCCCCTCCACCTCCGGAACGCCCCGACCCAGCCCATGAAGGCGTGGGGGTACGGGAAGGGATACCAGTACGACCCCGACGAGCCGGGGGGCGTCTCCCGGCAGGCCTTTCTCCCACCCCCCCTCGAGGGAGCGCAGTGGTACGAACCGGGACCCTACGGCTTCGAACGGGACATCGCCCGCCGCCTGGCCTGGTGGGAGAAGCAGCGGGGTGGGGGCGGCCGAACCCGGGGCCCGGACGAGGGGTAGACATCCGGATGAACCGATCCGCCTCGCCCCTTCGCATCCCCCTCCGGACTTCCGGCCTCTCCCGGCGCCTCCTCCCCGGGCTCCTGGCCCTCCTCCTGGGGGTGGCCGGGTGCTCCCTCTTCGTGCGCTCTCCCGAGGTGGCCATTGCCGATGTCCGGGTGGTGGGGCTCGGGCTCTCGGGGGGGACGGCCGAGGTCCTCCTGGCCGTGGACAACCCGAACCGCTTCGCCCTGGAGGTCCGGGCCTTCGAGTACCTGCTGGAGATCTCCGACCCGGCTCGCCCGGAGCGGTGGGACACCCTGGCCGTGGGGGTGGCCCCCGACACCGTACGCCTCCCGGGGCGGACCGAAACCGTGGTCCCCCTGGAGATCCCCTTCCGCTACAACGCCCTGGGAACGGCCCTTCGCGCCTGGCTTCAGGGAGGCGAGATTCCCTACCGGGTCCAGGGGGAAGTCCGGGCCCGGGGGGCGGGGATCCAGCGTGACCTCCCCTTCCGCTCCCGGGGCACCCTCACCCCCTGACCCCTGCGCTCACTCCCCCCTCCGAGGAATCAAACCATTCCCACGCAGCTTCTCGACAACCGCACCCCGGTGGAGCGGGCCATCCTCGTGGGGGCCCCTCTGAAGGAGGTCTCCCCCCGGGCCGTGCAGGAGCACATGGACGAGCTCCACCGCCTCCTCGACACGGCCGGGGGCGAGGCCGTGGGTGCGATGATCCAGCGCCTCGATTCGCCGAACGCCCATACCTTCATCGGAAAGGGAAAGGTGACGGAGCTTCGCGCCCTCGTGGAAGAGAGGGAAGCGGATCTCGTGGTCTTCGACGACGACCTCAAGCCCGACCAGGCGAAGAACCTGGAGCGGGAGCTGGGAATCCGGGTCATGGACCGCTCCGAGCTCATCCTCGACATCTTCGCCTCCCGGGCCCGCACCCGGGAGGCAAGCCTCCAGGTGGAGCTGGCCCAGCTCGAATACCTTCTCCCCCGCCTCCAGCGAATGTGGACCCACCTCTCCCGCATTCGCGGGGGAATCGGGCTCCGGGGGCCGGGAGAAACCCAGCTCGAGACGGACCGCCGGCTCATCGGGACCCGGATCGCCGACCTCAAGAGGAAGCTCGTGAAGGTGGCACAGGCCCGGGCCACCCGGCGGCAGCGTCGGGTCGGGGAGTTCCGGGTGGCCCTGGTGGGGTACACGAATGCCGGAAAGTCCTCCATTCTCCGGACCCTCTCCGGCGCCGATGTCCTCGTGGAAGACCGACTCTTCGCGACGCTCGACTCGGCCACCCGTCAGATCGAGGTGGGGCACGGCTACCAGGCCCTCCTCACCGATACGGTGGGCTTCATCCGGAAGCTCCCCCACCATCTCGTGGCCTCCTTCCGGTCTACCCTGGAAGAGGCCCGGGAGGCGGATCTCCTCGTGCATGTGGTGGATGCATCGCACCCGGAGTGGGAGGAGCAGATGGAGGTCGTGGACGAAGTCCTCGCCGACCTCGAACTCACCGAAGGGCCTCGCATCCTTGTCTTCAACAAGGTGGACCGCCTCACCCACGACGAGGAGGAGGCCCTCCGGCTCCGGGTCCGGACCTTCGATCCCACCCCCGCCGTATTCGTCTCGGCGGTGGAGGAGGGAGGGCTCGAGTCCCTCGTGGAAGCGATCCGCGCCCGGGTCCGGGCCCGCTACCCCCGGGTCCGGATCGAGCTCCCGGCCGCCGATGGCGAGTCCCTGGCCGCCCTGCACCGCGAAGGGGAAGTCATGGAGCTCGTCACCGAGGGGGCCCGCGTCCAGGTGGCAGCCCGCATCCCCGCCCCCCTCCTCGGCCGGCTTCGGCAGACCGAGGGGGTGGCCATCGAGGAGGTCTGACGCGGTGGAGCGTCTTGTCATTGTCGGCCCCGGGCGCGTGGGACTGAGCCTTGGCGCTGCCCTCGCGGAGGTGGGAGCGGTGGGTTCCCTCGAGTTCCGGGGACGCCACCCCGAGCCCCCGGATCACCCCCTCTTCGGCGAGGGAAAGGCCACCTGGGGATTCGGAATGGAGGTGCCGTCGCCGGGGACCACCGCGGTCCTCCTTACCGTGCCCGACCGGGCGCTGGCCGAGATTGCCCAGCTCCTGGCCTCCCGGGGCGCTCCCCCGGAGGGAACGCCGGTGCTGCACTGTTCCGGCGCCCTGGGCGCCGACCCCCTGGCGCCCCTCCACGCACGGGGGTACCAGGTGGGGACCCTCCACCCCCTTCAGGCCATTGCGAACCCCGGCGTGGGGGTGCGTCGACTCCTGGGGGCCACCTTCGCCGTGTCGGGAGAGCCCGGCGCCCTTGCCGCGGCCCGCCGCCTCGTGGGGGCCCTGGGCGGGCGGGCCCTTCCCATTCCCACGGCTCGGCGCCCCCTCTACCACGCCGCCGCCGTTCTCGCCTCCAACTACCTGGTGGTCCTCCTTCGGGCTGCGGCCCGCCTCATGGAGGAGGCCGGCGCCTCCCCGGAGGAGGCGGAGCGGGCCCTCCTCCAGCTCGCCCGGGGAGCGCTCGAGAACGCGGAAGACGCCGGGCTTCAGCACGCCCTCACCGGCCCCGTTTCCCGGGGAGACCCGGAGGTGGTGGGGCTCCACCTCCGGGCGCTTCCTCCAGAAGATGCCGAGCTCTACGCCCTCCTGGGGCTCCAGGCGCTGGAGGCGGCCCGGGCGGGGCTGGGGGTGGCCGAAGCCGCCACCCTTGAAGACCTTCTGCATGCCCGGCGGCCGCGCCCACCCGCTGCCCTCGAGGGAGAGGACGCCGCCCACCCGGATCCTCCCCGCACAGACCCCGCCTCCGCCGATCCCCGGGCATCCGGGGGAGACCCGTCTCCCACGGACCCCACCCCTGTCGACCCCTGAGTCCGTCCCGTCATGCGCCTCTACGTGAACATCGACCATGTGGCCACCCTCCGGCAGGCCCGGAAGACCGATGAGCCCGACCCGGTGCGCGCCGCCGTCCTCGCCGAACTGGGAGGAGCCGAGGGGATCACCGTGCATCTGCGGGAAGACCGGCGGCACGTACAGGACCGGGATGTCCGCCTCCTCATGGAAACGGTGCGAACCGGGGTGAATCTCGAGATCGCCGCCGAAGACCCGGTGGTGGACATCGCCTGTGAACTCGCTCCCTTCCAGGTCACCCTCGTCCCGGAGCGGCGCGAGGAGGTGACCACCGAGGGGGGGCTCGCCCTGGGGTCGGAGGACGCCCGCTCGCGGCTGGCCCGGGCCACCGAGCGTCTCGTGGCAGCGGGGATCCGGGTTTCCTTCTTCGTCGATCCGGATCCGGAGGCGCTGGAAGCCACGATGGCGGCGGGGGCCCACGCGGTGGAGCTCCATACCGGGGAATACGCGAATGCACGGGGGGCGGCCCGGGCCCGTGAACTCACCCGCCTGCACGAGGCGGCACGAAAGGGGCGGGCCCTGGGACTGGCGGTCCATGCCGGGCACGGACTTACCTACGAGAACGTGATCCCCCTCGCCGCCCTCCCCGAGATCGAGGAAGTGAACATCGGCCACAGCATCATGGCCCGGGCCATCCTGGTGGGGATGGAGCGGGCCGTGTCCGAGATGCGCGCCCTTCTTCGGGAAGCGCCGGGGCGTGTGGCAGATCCGGGACGCTGGGTGGAGCCCCTGGGGTGGTGACGCGGGTGCCGGGAGGCTGGCGGACGACGCGCAGGGCGGCGCTCCCATGAAGCTCGACTGGAAGGCGGTGCTGGGAATCGCCATCAGTGTCGCCCTCATCGCCTGGGTCCTCTCCGACGTGGACCTGGCGCTTGTCTGGGCCGAGGTCCGGGGAGCCCGCTGGGGACTCCTCCTTGCGGCGGTGGCCGTGGCCACCTCCGGCTTCCTCCTCCGGGCGCTCCGCTGGAAGCTCCTCCTCCACCCCCTGCGCCCCAACACCGGACTCGGAAACCGCTTTGCCGCCGTGAACATCGGCTTCGCGGCGAACAACCTCCTTCCCGCCCGGGTCGGGGAGTTCGCCCGGGCCTGGGCCATCTCCCGCCTCGAGCCCATTCCGGTAAGTGGCGCCCTGGGCTCCCTCGTGGTGGAGCGCGTCCTCGATGCCATCGCCGTCTTCTCCCTCCTTGCGGTGGCGCTTCTCCACCCCTCCTTCCCCACCGAGGCCACCGTGGCCGGTCGCCCCCTGGGCGCCCTGGTCACGACCCTTGTCGTCCTTCTCGGGGTCATCATCGGAGGGGTGCTCGCCCTCCTCCTCTTTCCCCGGGTCTTCCTGGGCCTTGCTGCATGGGGCGCGCGCATTCTCCCCGATCGGGCGGCCCGCCTCCTCATGGATGGCCTCCGCTCCTTCCTCGGGGGACTCACCGCCCTCCAGAACCCCCGCCTCCTCCTGGGAGCGCTCGCCTGGTCCTTCACCTTCTGGGGGTGGAACGCCGTTTCCTTCTGGTTGGGAATGCACGCATTCGGGATCGACGAAGGATACGTGACCGCCCTCTTCGTGCAGGGGATCATTGCGCTGGGGGTGGCGGTTCCCTCGGCACCAGGGTTCTTCGGGACCTTTCACGCGGCCGCGGTGGTGGCCCTGGTGGAGGTCTACGGGGTGGGCGACAGCCAGACGCTGGCCTTCGCGTTCGGCTACCACCTGGGCGGGTTCATTCCCGTAACGGTCCTGGGGCTCTGGTACGCCGGGCGCATGGGACTCTCCATGCGCTCCCTCGGCCAGGCCGAGGAGGTGGTGGAGGACAAGGTGGAGGCCGAACTCCCGGCGGCCCCCTCCCGGCCGCCACCGGAGTCGGGCGGGTGAGATCCCATGCCCGGTGGACGGGGGAGGCTCCGGCCAAGGTGAACCTCTTTCTCCGGATTCTCGCCCGGGAGGCCGGAGGGTACCACCAGCTCGAGACCGAGTACCAGGCGCTGACCCTCTCCGACACCCTGACCCTGGAGCGGGAGGCGGGCGACGGGGCTTCCCGGGAGCCCTTTCCGGTAACCCTCCAGGTGGAAGGCGTCCCCCCGGGTGCCCTGGGGCCGCCCGAGGAGAACCTTGTGGTAAGGGCAGCCCGGGCCTTCTACGGGGAGGCCGGGGTTCCGGCCCCCACTCTTCTTCGCCTGGGTCTCGTCAAGCGGATCCCCCACGGGGCGGGGCTCGGGGGGGGGTCCTCCGATGCGGCCCGGGTCCTCGTGGGGTTGAATGCGCTGGAAGGGGGGCCGCTCCCCCTCTCCCGCCTCCTCACTCTGGGAGGAGCGCTGGGGGCCGACGTCCCCTTTTTTGTCACTGGCGAGCCGCGGGCCCGGGGGTGGGGTCGGGGCGACCGCCTCCTCCCCCTCCCCCCCCTCCCCCCGGCTTCCGTCCTCCTCCTCCTCCCCCCCGAAGGCATCGCAACGCCGGAGGCGTATGCCACCCTGGCCCGCCACCGCGAGGCGCGTGGGGTGGAGGTGCGGGAGGGCGGGATGGTTCCCGGAGCCCGGGACTGGGCCGAGGCGGCTTCCGGGGCCGCGAACGACTTCGAGGATGCACTGGCACCCTCCCATCCCGAACTCGCCCTGCTCCGGGGGTTCCTCCTGGAACAGGGTGCCTCCATGGCCCTCCTCTCCGGAAGCGGATCGGCCGTCTTCGGGGTCTTTCCCGGAGCGGACCCGGCCCCGGAGGAGTTCGTGGCACGCATCCGGGGGCTGGCCTCCGAACGGGTCCCCGGGGCCCGGGTGCTCCTCTCGCGAACGGGACTTCCCGACCCGGGGGGGGCTCTCCCCAGGAGGTGACCCCGCGCAGGGAGCCCACGGGAGCGGATGCAGCCGTGCCCGATCGCAACAGGACTTCTGCGAACCCGAATCCCGGAACGGCCGTCCGAGATCTCGCGGAGGAGCTCTCTCCGCGAGGGGTTGAGCCGGCTGGAGGGGCCGGCTATCGTGGGGGAGGCCTTCTTGGCCCAACGGGGCATCCCCCCCCCTGGCCCGTCGTCTAATGGCAGGACACCGGTCTTTGGAACCGGCGGTGGTGGTTCGAATCCACCCGGGCCAACTCCCCCGCTCCACCCCCCGCAGCGCTCCGGACCCCATGCTTCCGGATCTCCTTCTTGCCCTCGTTCTGGTCTCCGCGACGCCGACCGACGCAGTCGCCAGCGACTCGGTGGCCCTGCGGAGCGAGGCG
The DNA here is from genome assembly GCA_050485885.1 of Gemmatimonadales bacterium. GTDB lineage: Bacteria > Gemmatimonadota > Gemmatimonadetes > Longimicrobiales > Gaopeijiaceae > SKNW01. The sequence goes on from JBJHCG010000001.1 coordinate 124,916, forward strand.
CGCGATGCACAGACCCGCTTCGAGCGGGTCCGGGTCTTCCGCGCCCCCCTCGGGCATGGCTCCGCGGGCGGGCGTTGCGACGAGATCGTGGGGCGGTTCTGCCTCCGGTTCACCGGCACCTCCGAAGACGAGCGCAATCCCCCCTGGCGCCCACCCCCGGAACATGAGGCGGTGGTGGAGGCCCGGGCGGAGCTCGATGCGACCCTTGCGCGGATCGCGGCCGAACTCCCGGCCGATGGGTGGGTGGCCGGACAGCGGGTCTTCTACCGGGCCGAGGTGCGAGACTGGGAGGGTGCCCTGGAAGCGGCCCGGGCCTGTCGAAGCCCGGACCCCGGCTGGTGCGACCTCCTGGAGGGGCTCGCGTACCATGGTGGAGGCGACGCCGAGAGGGCGACTCGGGCCTTCGACGAAGCCCTGGCGGCGCTCTCCGAAGAAGCGCGCGCGGAACTTCTGGAGCTCGACGCCCTCCTGGAGCGGGACCTCCGGGCAGCCCTCCAAGCCCTTCCGGAGAGGGAGCGCGCCTGGCTCGAGGCGCGAATCTGGCTCGTGGGATCGCCCCTCTTCCTGGCCGGTCCCCACGCCCTCCGGAACGAGCACCTGGCCCGCCACGTTCTGGCCCGCACCCGGGCCGAAGCCCGGAACCCCCATGGCCTGCGGTGGGGCAACGATCTCACCGAGCTCATGGTTCGCTTCGGCCCGGTGGTGGGGTGGGAGCGGGTTCGGGAGCCTGTCGGTCTCGTGTCCGGACCCACCCTGGTCTCGGGGCGCTACTCCTGGGACCCGAAGGGGATTTTCCCCCGCCTGGGCGCCGTCATGGACCCCGCCTCGGCCTCGGCGGAGGACTTCCCGGCGGCCTTCTTCCAGGCCCGATCCCGCCACGCCACCCCCACCTTTCCCCGGATCCGCGGGATGGAAGCCCGCACCACCCGGTTTCGGCGGGGTGCTGCCCTGGACTCCCTTCTCGTGGTCGCCGCCTGGAGGATCCCTCCGCCGCCCTCCTGGGACACGGTGCCCCCTCGAAGCGTGGATGTGGCAGCCCTCTTCCTCCTGGAGGAAGCGCGGGGCAGTCCGGAACGCTTCGACGGAACCCCGGGGGAGACGGGGGTTGTCATGGCCCGGGTTGCCCGCGGGGGATGGTGGCTCTCCCTCGAGGTGGCCGATGAGGCTGGCGGTCGGGCCTGGCGCCACCGGGAAGGGGTACGGGGTGAACCCCTCGCGCCCGGGCGGCTCGCCCTCTCCGACCTCCTCCTCCTCGAGCCGGAGGAGGAAGAGGCCCTCCCCGGGCCCGACGACCGGCTCGAGAATCACCTCCACCGAGCCCTCCCGTCGGATTCCCTGGCCGGGAGGCGGGTGGAACTGGCGTGGGAGGTCTACGGACTGCCGGAAGATCCCGGTCGCCTCCGGTTCATGGTGGGGGTTGAGCGCGAGGAGCGGGGACTTTTCCGGCGGGCCGGGGAGGCCCTCCGCCTGGTCTCCCCCCTGGAGCCCGTGGAAATCCGGTGGGAGGAGGGAGTGGTGCCGGTCACCCCGGGAGGGAATGCCCCCGATGCCCATCGGCCGCCCTCCCCCCCGGCGTCGGAACGACATTTTCGAAGGGTGACCCTCGACCTGTCGACCCTTTCTCCTGGCGCCTGGACGGTTCGGGTCCGGCTGGAGGGAGAGGACCCTCTCCCGGGGCAGGGGGAGGCGACCGCCGCGACCCGCGTCGTGGTCCGTTGACCATGGTGCGGGGGGAATCTACCTTCCAAGGCTGTCACCCGAATCCATCCCTGCACCCCCGCCGGCGGACCATCATGGCCGAGACCTACGGACCGGGCCCCCTCCTTCTCCTTTCGGGACGGGCGAATCAGCCCCTCGCCGACGAGATCGCCCAGCTCCTGGGGACCCGGGCGGACAGCGCCACGATCAAGAACTTCGCCGACGGAGAGATCTTCGTCCGCATCGATCGGAATGCCCGTGGGCGGGACGTCTTCATCGTCCAGCCCACCGTTTCCCCGGCGGACTCCCTCATGGAGCTCCTCCTTCTCATCGATGCCGCGAAGCGCGCCTCCGCGGCGCGCATCACCGCGGTCATCCCCTACTTCGGGTACGGGCGCCAGGATCGGAAGGACCAGCCCCGGGTGGCCATCGGAGCCAAGCTCGTGGCCAACCTCATCGTGACTGCCGGGGCGGACCGCGTGCTCGGGGTGGACTTTCACCAGCACCAGATCCAAGGCTTCTTCGACATCCCGGTGGACCACCTCTACGCCGCGCCCGTGCTCACCCGGTACTTTCTCGACAAGAAGCTCGATGACCTGGTCGTGGTGGCGCCGGATGTGGGTTCGGCCAAGATGGCCCGGGGGTTCGCGAAGCGGCTCGGTGGCTCCTTCGCCATCATCGACAAGCGGCGCCCGGCCCACAACCAGTCCGAAGTGCTGAGCGTGGTGGGCGATGTGAGCGGGAAGAACTGCATCATCGCCGACGACATGATCGACACGGCGGGGACCATGGCTTCGGCCATCCAGGCCCTGAAGGACCGGGGGGCCCGGACTGTCTTCGCCTGCGCCACCCACGCCCTCCTCTCGGGAGAGGCCCGGAAGCGCCTGGAAGCGGCTCCCCTCGACGAACTCGTGGTGACGAACACGATCCACATTCCGGAGGAGCGGGTCTTCGACCGGCTCACCGTGCTCTCGGTGGGGGAGCTCCTGGCCCGGGCCATCGAGTACATCAACTCGAATGACTCGGTGAGCCAGCTCTTCGAGATCCATCCGGAGCAGACAGAGGGGTAGGGGTTCACCGCCCCCGCCCCTTGGCAGGACCCGGAACCCGGTGTCCGGGCGCAGCACCCGCAGGCACGAAGGCCCTGCGGAATCCCTTCGTCGACTTGGACGTCGGCGGCATTCACCGGCCCGGAAGGGCCGACGACAGGTAAGGAAGGATACGACATGGCTACGGAAGCGAAGCTCAAGGCGGAACGCCGCAAGTACACTGGAAAGGGCGTGGCCCGCAAGCTCCGGCAGAACGGGAAGCTCCCTGCCGTTCTCTACGGGGCCGGTGAGGACGCCGTCTCCCTCGTTCTCGATGCCCACGAGGCCGATCTTCTCTTCCACGCCATCTCGGTGGAAAACACCCTGATCCAGCTTACCGTGGATGGGGACGCTCCGGTGGCGACCCTCGTGCGGGAGATCCAGGCTCATCCCTACCGGGCCGAGATCCTCCACGTGGACTTCCTCCGGGTGGAGAAGGGGGTTGAGCTCGAGGTGACGATCCCCCTGGTCCTCGAAGGCACCCCCGCCGGGGTCCGGGACCAGGGCGGGGTTCTGGAGCAGGTCCTCTACGAGGTCTCTGTTCTCTGCATCCCCTCCGCCATTCCCGAATCCCTCTCGGTGGACATCACCGGGCTCTCCATCGGGGACTCGGTCCACACGGACGCGCTCTCCCTGCCCGAAGGCGTGAGGCTCAATCTCGATGAGCCCCTGACCATTGCTGCGGTGCAGGCACCCCGCGTCGAGGAAGCCGCCGAGCCGTCCGAAGGGGAGGAGGAGCCCGAGCTCATCGGCTCCACCCCGGAAGCGGCTGACGAGGCCCCCGCGGACAAGGGCGGCGCCGAGGGCTGATCCCGGCGCAGCACCGTCACCCTCATGCCGGAAACGCCCCCGGGCTCCCACGAGGCCCCCACCACCCCCCGATGCCGGGTGGTGCTGGGGCTGGGGAACCCGGGGGCGCGGTATGATCCCACCCGTCACAACGTCGGGTGGTGGCTCCTGGACCGGATCGCCTACGATCGGGGGTTCGGAGCCTTTCAGGCGGAGGGCCCCTCCCTCGTCTCGGGGGGGCAACTCGCAGGCGCATCCGTTTCCCTCGTCAAGCCCCAGACCTGGATGAACCGGAGCGGGGCGGCCCTCCTTCCCTGGATGGACCGCCCTGACTTCGATCCCGCCCGCGACCTCCTCGTGGTCGTGGACGATGCCACCCGACCGGTGGGGGGCGTGCGGTTTCGCCCCGGAGGGAGCCACGGGGGGCACAACGGACTCCGATCGCTGGAGGGGGTCCTGGGGCACCGGGACTTCGCCCGTCTTCGGATCGGGGTCGGCGTGCCCCCACCTGAGGCGGCGTTGGCCGACTGGGTTCTCTCGCCCCCTGCGCCCGACGAGGAGGAGGCGCTCCTGAGCCTCCTTCCCGAACTGGTGAAGGGCGTGGAACGGTGGGTGGCGGAGGGCGTCCAGCCCGCCATGAACGCCTTCAATCGCTGAAGGCCTCCGCCACCCCTCCCTTCAGCTCATGGGGACGTACTTGAGGAGCCGGCCGTCGATGCGCTCGAAGATCTCGTCCATCGAGGCTCCGGTGATCGTGAGGCCATGGTTCTTGAGCCCCACCACGGTGCGCCCTGGCTCCGGGGCCTCCCGCACGATGTCGGCCACCGCCTTCCCCAGCTCGTAGGTGCCACAGGGGTAGTTGAATTCGGTGGAGGGAACCCCGTCCATCCAGCCATGCACATGGAGAATGGCTCCCACCTCGGGGTGCTCCCGGTAGATCATCCAGTGCTCGATGGCATCCACCGAAACCCTCCGCGGCTCCACGTGGGGAGAGACGGAGAGGATCATGGACCCCGATTCGGCGTCGTAGTCCTTCACCAGGAGGATGTCGCGGCCGATCTCCTCGAGCTTCGACTTGTCGACCCCGGAGGCGCTCATCCAGAAGCGGGTCTCATCGAGGCGCGCCGAAAGGTTGCCGTAGGACAGCCCGCCGATCCCGTACAGTCGCTTGAGCTGCCGCAACTCCCGATCGGAGAGGATGTCCTCGATGGGGAAGGGCGCCGGAAGGAGGTTCATCGCGTCGAGACGTTCCCCCGCACGACGAATGGAGCGGGTGATCTCGTCACCCTCCCAGAGATCCTTCGGAAGATCGGGATCGAAGACGTTGTCGATGATGAGCCGGGAGGTGGCCAGCGGCTCGATCCGGGCGTACATCCGGGAAAAGAAGTGCCGGGGGTCCCCGTTCCCCTGCACCTTGTAATGCCCCTGCTCCGGCGTGATGAAGTGGGCGTCGGGATCCGAACCCTCGGGCCCGGTGAGCCCGATGAGGAGGTTGGAGAGGGAGCGGACAAGGAGGGGGTAGCCCCGGGGGATCGCCTCCTTGATGGTCTGGTCTCCGCCCTCGATCTCCGTGACCGAAACCACGAACACCGCCTGGGCCTTTCGCCGGAAGGAACGGGGCTCCTCCCTCGGGAAGAAGTTCACGACGAGGGAGGCCTCGTCCGGGTCCTCGACGAACCGGTGTCCATGCTCGGCCATCTCGCGGTGGATCCCCTCGCGGATCCAGCGGAAGCGGGGTTCGTCGTGTGGCCCTGCGAAGGAGAAATCCATCGTCCCTCATGCCTCGGGGGGGAAGCCGACCCCTCGCTCGGGGCCAGCGGGGTCGGTAGACCGCCGGTTCGGGGGAAGGGCCAGGATCCGGACTCCGAATCCCCTTCCGGCCTCCTCCGGGTTCGCGCGTGTGCAATCGCGAAAAGTCACCCGTATGGGCGGTGCCCGCAACCCTTCGCCCCCTTCCTCCCCCCGCCCCCGGCACGGAATCCCGCTCCGCTGCGGCACCCTTCCCGATCTCCGGCTTCGCCTCTAGCTTCGAAGGCCGCCATCGTTCCTCCCCGGTCTCGTACAAGCCCCGCGGACCGCTCCTGCACGAGCCCCCCGGAACGCCGTCCCTCACCCCCCGTGCCGAAGCGATCCCGGACTTCCCTTCCGGACGCGCTTCCCCACGGAACCACTCCCCCACCCGCCCATGCTCAAGGCCGGCATCGTCGGACTCCCCAATGTGGGGAAGTCCTCCCTCTTCAACGCCCTCACCGCCCAGGGCGCGCCTTCCGAGAACTATCCCTTCTGCACCGTGGACCCGAATGTGGGAACGGTGGAAGTCCCCGACCCGCGTCTGGATCGGATCTTCGCCCTCGTGGGCGCGAAGAACCGGCTGCCCACCGTGGTTCAGTTCGTGGACATCGCCGGGCTCGTGAAGGGGGCCTCGGAGGGAGAGGGGCTGGGGAACAAGTTCCTCGGGAACATTCGCGAGGTGGATGCCATCGTCCACGTGCTCCGGTGCTTCGACGACGACGACATCACCCATGTCCTCGGGGGGGTGGATCCGGTGCAGGACCGCGAGGTGGTGAACACCGAACTGGCCCTTGCCGACCTCGACACCGTGGAGAAGCGGCGGGACCGGGTGGCGAAGAAGGCCAAGGGGGGGGACCGGGAGGCCGTTCGCGAGGCCGACCTCCTCGACCGGACGCTGGCGGTCCTCGCCGAGGGGCGCCCTGCGCGGGAGGTGGCGGTAATGCCCGAGGAGGCCGCGCTCTTCCACTCCTTCCATCTCCTGACCTCGAAGCCGGTGCTCTACCTGGCAAACGTGGCGGAGTCGGATCTTCCCTCCGGTGAGAATGCCCATGTGGCAGCCCTCCGGGCGGTGGTGGAGGCCGAGGAGGCGGGCGCGGAAATCGTGTCCGTCTGCTCCGCCATCGAGGCCGAACTTGCCGAACTCGACGAGGAGGAGCGCCGGGAGTTCCTCTCCGACCTGGGACTCGCCGAGCCCGGGCTTCACCGCCTGATCCGGAGCACGTACGACCTCCTCGGTCTCCTGACCTTCTTCACGGCAGGGGAAAAGGAGGCCCGGGCCTGGACGGTGCGCCGCGGTGCCCTGGCGCCGGAGGCCGCCGGCGTCATCCACTCGGACTTCGAGCGGGGCTTCATTCGCGCCGAGACGATCCACTTCGACGAGTTCGAGGCGGTGGGATCTCTCAAGGCCGCGCGCGAGAAGGGGACGATGCGCTCGGAGGGGAAGGAGTACCGCGTCCGGGACGGCGACATCATGCTCTTCCGCTTCAACGTCTGACGCCTGCCTGATCTGAGGCCTGCCTGGCCGAGACAGGCGGGCGGGGAAGGGTCGGGGGACCGAGGGGCCGGGTGAAAGGAAGCCGGCAATGCCGGGATCCCGGTCAGCATTGAAGTCCATTCCCCTCGACGTTAGTATTTCAGGCTAACCCCGCTCCACCACGCCGGTGGGGCCCGTGCTTTCACGACGGACCATGGGACGAGAACCTCCATGCGCAATTACGAAGTCGTCTACATCTTCCACCCCGCCCTCGACGAGGAGGGCGTCCAGTCCCGGCTCGAGCGCTTCCACGCGCTCCTGACCGGCACGAAGGGCGCCGAGATCACGGCTGTTGACGACTGGGGCGTGCGCCAGCTCGCCTACAGCGTCGAGGACCAGTCGCAGGGGCACTACGTGGTGGCCCAGTTCACCGCCAACCCGGCCGACCTCCCGGAGTTCGAGCGGATCCTCAGGCTCGAAGACGAGCTCCTCCGCTACCTCATGGTGCTCTCCGAGGGAGAGCCCACCACCGGGATGTCCATCCTGGCCGAGGTGCCCGAGTCGGTGGCGAACCGGGAGGACGACGACGACGATGACGACGACGAGGACGAAGAGGAGGAGGAGGAGGAGTACAATCGCGAAGGCTCGCCCCCCGAGTTCTCCGGAGGGCGGGGAAAGCGTCGGCGGGTGGAGGGGCCGCGGATCGAGCTCCTGAACTTCAAGGATGTCTCCACCCTCTCCCGCTTCATCACCGAGCAGGGGAAGATCCTCCCCAAGCGGACCACCAAGGTCACGGCGCGCTTTCAGCGCGACCTCGGCGTGGCGGTGAAGCGGGCGCGGTACCTGGCCCTCCTCCCCTACGTCCAGAATCACGACCTCTGATCCGGCTCGGGTGAGTCCGTCGGGCCCGGAGGGGGCTCCTTCCCCTCCAGGACTTCCCCGCGGGCGGGCCCTGGCCCTCCTGGGGGGATGCCTGGCGCTCTCCGTGGGAAGCCCGGTCCTCCTGGTGGCTCTCCCCCTGGGGTTCCTGGGCCTCCTCCTTCCCGCTCCCTCTTCCCGGGGCGTGTGGATGGGAGCCCTCCTCCTGGGGTGGTTCCTCCTCCTCACGGGGGCCACGGGGGCCGGTGCGGTGGACCGGGGGTGGGGAATCCTCCTTGGAGGGACCTTCGTCGCCCTCACCCTGGTAGCCCCGCACCGGAGCGCCACGGAACGGGCGCTGGGTGCGGTGGGGGTGTCGGCTGCGTGGACTGCTGCGGTTCTGGCCCTCTCCGGGGGGTGGGTCGCGCTGGAGGCCCTCGTGGCGCAACGGATCGAGGCGGGGACGGCGGCCACGGTGGCCCTCATGGAATCGGTGGTGGGAGAGGCCGGTGCCGGGGCCTTCGGGGAGGCGGCAGAGGCGACGGGAGCGGCGCAGCTCCTCCTCTTCCCGGCCCAGGCCGGGATCGCCTCCCTCCTGGCCCTGGCCGGAGCCTGGTGGCTCTGGGTCCGGGTGGCGGAGGGTCGTTCCGACGGAGTGGGTCCCCTCCGGGGATTCACCTTCCCGGACGGCATGGTGTGGGTCCTGATCCTGGGGGTCGTTCTGATCCTCGGGTTCGGGTGGGACGTGGGGTGGGGGCGCGCCGGGGTGAACCTGGTCGCCTTCTCCGGCGCCCTCTTCGCCTTGCGCGGAGGGGCGGTTCTCCTCCACCTGTCCGGAGGCGTGGGATGGTGGAGCGGGCTCTTCCTGGTGGTGGGGCTTGTGCTAGCGGCGCCCGTGATGATCGCGGGGGCATCGGTGGTGGGGCTCGGAGATGCCTGGCTGGATCTCCGCTCCCGGGCGAGCCGGGGCGACGGTCCCGGACTCCAATAGACTCGAAGGAGCACGACATGAAGCTGATCCTCAAGGAAGCGGTGCCGAACCTGGGCGAAGCCGGGGACGTGGTGACCGTGAAGCCCGGCTACGGCCGGAACTACCTCCTCCCGCAGGGTCTGGCCTACGAGGCCTCCGCGGGGAACCTCCGCCGGATCGAGGAGGAGCAGGCGAAGGCCGAGGAGCGCGCCAAGCGCGACTACCTGGAAGCCCGCCGGCGCGCCTCCCAGTTCGACGACCTCGTCCTCACCTTCCACGCCCGGGCGGGAAGCGATGACGACGACGCGCGTCTCTTCGGGTCCATCGGAACGGCCGACATCGCCCAGACCCTCAACGAGCAGGGGCTGGACTTCGAAGTGGAGCGCCGTCAGGTCCTCCTGGACGAGCCCCTGAAGACCCTGGGTACGCACATGGTCACCGTGCGCCTCCACGCCGAAGTCGATGTGGAGGTCAAGGTGCAGGTCGAGCGGGAAGAGGCCTGAGCCTCCCCTTCGGCCCCCTGCCTTCCTCCTTCGTCTCGACCCCGAGGCTCCCATGACCGACGAGATCCCAGAGATCGAAGCCGACCGTCCGGCCGCCGAGGCGGAGGACAGGGTGGCCGGTGCCTCGGGGTCGGGGCGGGAGGGGGATCTGCCCCTCCACGAGATCCCGGAGGAGGTGAGGAAGGCGGCCTCGCACGCCCTCGACCGGAAGGCGCGCGACGTGCTGGCCATGGACCTCCGGGGGATCTCGTCCGCCACGGACTGGTTCCTCCTGGCGACCGGAAACTCCGACATCCAGGTCCGCGCCATCGCGGAGAACATCCTGGACCGGTTCCGGGAGGCAGGGCTCCGTCCGAACCATGTGGAAGGGCTCGAGGGCGGTCGCTGGGTCCTCCTGGACTTCGTGGATTCCGTGATCCATGTCTTCCATCCGGCAGCCCGGGAGTTCTATCAGCTGGAGCGCCTCTGGGGGGATGCGGCCACCCATGCCTGGCCCGACGAGGATGGCCCGGCTCCGGCGGAGGGTGGGGAGCGAGAGCCTCTCTGACGGGTCCGTACCGCGGGCACGCAGGCAAGGCGCACCCTCCTCCCGCGGGATGGGGTATTTCGTCCCGAAGCAGGGGTGGCGCTGCATTGCCCCGCGCAAGGCCATCCCCCTACCTTTCCGGAATCCATCCACTCCGAAGGGGTTCGCCATGAACGTTGAGGCCTCGCGCCGCACCATCGCGCTCGACACCGAATCGGGACAGCTCCCGGAGGGGCTCCTTCTTCCGCCGGAGCGGGGCGGGGAAGTGGTGGTGCTTCTCGTCGATGCCGAGTTCCGCCGATGGGCATCCGAGGCGTCCCACGCCCTTGCCCGGGGGTGGACCGTTCGCGGTCGCAAGGTGGTGGTCATGGATGGTGACTTCACCGCCCCGATCCTCTCCCTCCCCGACGAACAGGGGCCGGTGGAGGGGGTGGCGGACGCCCTCTTCTTTGGCGCCTCACCGGAGCGGATCTCCCTCCCCGTACCCGGAGCGGAGCACCTCCGGGTCTCGGTGGGGACGGTGGTACCCGACGCGGCCCGGGCCTGGGGGAGCGAGGCGTGGTCCGGCCTCCTGGACCGCTTCCGGGCGGCCCACCAGGTGGTGCTCCTCCTCCTCCCCGGGAACCGCGAAGGGGTCGCGCCCCTCCTTCCCCTGGCCGATCGCACCTTCCGGGTGGGTCGGGAGATCGTGGAGGGCGGGCGGCCCTTCCCCCTCCTCCATCCCGCCGACATGCGCCCCCTCCTCCCCGGCGGGATCCCCCTCGAGGAGGGCGCGTCCTTCGACCCGGACGAGGAGACCGAGGAGGTGGCGGGAATGACCCGAGCCGACCAGGGGTCCCTCGCGGAGAAGCCCGAGGCCGCCGCCTTCCGGGAGGCCCAGGCCGCACAGGCGGCACGCTTCGCCGACGCCGGGATGCCGGGTGCCGGGGGGCGTGCCCCCGGCGGGGTCGAGGAATCCTCCGCACCCGTGGCGCCCGCCCCGCGCCCGACGCCGCCGTCGGGTTCCCGGCGTCGCATTCCCTGGATCGTGCTCCTCCTCGTCCTGGTCTTTGTCGTGGCGCTCCTCCTCTCGTGGACCGGCGTGATGGAGATTCCCGGCCTCCCCTTCTCCCCCCGGGTCGACCCGGCGGGATGAAGCTCCGGACCCTTCGCCTCCACGGCTTCAAGTCCTTCGCCGATCGGACCGAAGTGGTCTTCCATGACGGGCTCACTGCCGTGGTGGGTCCGAATGGATGCGGCAAGTCCAACATCTCCGACGCCATCCGTTGGGTTCTGGGCGAGCAGCGCGCCTCGGCCATCCGGGGGGCGAAAATGGAGGAAGCCATCTTCCAGGGGACCGTGCACCGCCGCCCGGTGAACCGGGGGTCCGTGACCCTCGTGCTGACGAACGAGGACGGCGCCCTTCCCGTTCCCTTCTCCGAAGTGGAGATCGGCCGGACCGTCTACCGTGACGGGGGGAGCGAGTACCAGCTCAACCGGACTTCGTGCCGGCTCCGCGACATCCACGATCTGGCCCGCGACACGGGGCTCGGCTCCAACGCCTACTCCATCATCGAGAGCCGGATGATCGACACGATCCTCTCGGATCGGGCCGAGGAGCGGCGAGGGCTCTTCGAGGAGGCGGCGGGGATCGGGAAGTACAAGGATCGACGGAAGTCGGCCGCCCGCCGGCTGGAGCGGGCCGAGGTGGACCTGCAGCGGCTGGAGGACCTCCTGGCCGAGGTCGAGAGCAAGGTCCGCTCCCTCGCCCGCCAGAAGGGAAAGGCGGAGCGCTGGCGGACCCTGCGCAAGGAGCGCCTCGACACCGAGATCGCCCTTGCCCGCACCCAGCTCGAGGCTCTCGCGGCCCGCGGAGAGGAAATCGGGAAGGCCCTGGCCACCGACGCGGGCGATGCACCCGTCCGCTCCTCGGGGGTGGAGGTGGCCGAGGCGCGGGTGGAGGCCCTTCGCCTGGAGCGCCTCAAGCTCGAAAGGGAGCGCACGGAGGCCGCAGGGGCCCTGGAGGGGATCCGGAGCCGCCTCGTGAACTGGGAGCGGGAGGTGGCCGTGGCCGCCGAACGGGGGGAGAACGCCGAGAACCGGCTCGGTCGCCTCCATGCCGAGCGCCTCGAGGCCCGGAAGCGGAAGGAGGAGGCCGAAGCCGAAGGGGAGGCGCTGGCCGGAACGGGGGGGGAGCAGGAGGAGGCGCTTGCCGCCCTCGAGTCCCGGCAGGCCGCTTCGCATGCCGAGACCACGACCCTTCGGGAGGCGCTGGACCAGGTCCGGGCCCGCCTGCAGGAGGTCGAAGCCAGCGAGCGGGAACTCGCCCGCCTCCAGGCCCAGCGCACGGGCGATGCCGAAGGTGCCCGGGCACGGGAGGAGGAGATGACCGCCCGCCTGCGGCTCCTCGAGGAAGAGGCGGAGCTGGCCCGCGGCGAACTGGCGGAGCTCGATGGCCAGGGAGACCTCTTCACCGATCGCCTCGCCGCCCTTGCCGGCGCGTCGGAAGCGGCGAGGGCCAGGGCGGAGGAGCTCCGCGGACGTCTCGCCGGGCTTCGGGCCGCCGTGGACGAGGCCCGGGGGAACGAGATCCAGGCGCAGGAACGAAGCGCCTCCCTTGCCGGGCGCAGGGGCGCGCTGGAGCGGATGGAGGCGGAGCGGGAGGGGGTGGACCCGGTGGTTCGGGCGCTCCTCGCGGCGGGGATCCCCGGGGTGGAAGGGGTTCTCCTTGATGCGATCCGGGCACCCGTGGAGGTCGCGCGGCAGGTGGAGCGTTACCTGGGTACCCTGGCCCGGGGGGTGATCGTCGCCGACGCGGGCACCGCCCGCGCCGTGTCCGCATGGTTCGAGGCGCGGGAAGGGGGGGACGCCGGGTCGGAGGCGGGGAGCAAGGGGTCGAAGGGGAAGGGGAAAGGGAAGGAGAGAAGCTCCTCCTCCCGGGTCTCGGAGTCAGGCGGGGAGCGCGGAGGGAGGGGCGGCCTCCTCCTCCTTCCCCTCGATGCCATGGGGCTCGAGAACGGGGCGGATGCGCCCTCCCCCGGTACCCTCCTTGCCGCCGTGGAGCCGGTGGGATCGGGGGCTCCCTGGGTCCGTCGCCTCCTGGCAGGGGTGGCCACCGATGAGCAGGGGGGGCTTCTCACCGATCCCCTGGGGATCGTGCACCTGGGGAACCCGGCCGGGGCCGGCGGCCTCCTGGAGCGGAAGGAGGAGCTTCGCGCCCTTCGCGCCAGGGCCGAAGAGGCCGAGGCCGGGGCCCTCGAGGCCCAGCGCGCCCGCGAGGAGGCGCAGCGGACCCTCCGCGAGGCCGAGGAGGCGCTGGAGGGAGCCCGGGTCGAGGCCCGGGAGGCAGAGGATCTCCACCGGGAGGCCCGGTCCGAGGAGACGGCCCGAAGCCATCGCCGGGAACGGATTCTCCGAGTGCTCTCGGATGTGGCCCGGCAGACGGAGGCCACGCTCACAAGTCGGGACCGGGCGCGGGAGCAGGCCGCCGGCGCGGGCGAGGCCACCGCCTCCCTTGCCGAGGAGCTGGCCGCGCTCTCCCTGGCCCGCGACGAGGCGCGTGCCGCGGTGGAGGATGCACAGGCCCGGTGGGAGAAGGCCCGGACCGCCTGGTCCTCCCTCGAGGTGGAGCGAACCCGCCTCGAGGCCGAGCAGACCCGGTGGAAGGATCGCCTCGCCCAGCTCCAGGAGGTCCGGCACACGGCCCAGGCCCGGCTCGAAGGGCTGGACCAGGAAGAGGTGGAGCTTCGGGCGGCCGTGGAGGCCGCCGGCACGACCCGGCGTGAGGGGAAGGCGGCCCTGGAGACCCTCTTTCGCGAGCGGGAAGAGGCCGAAGGGAAGGTGGCGGGGCTGGACGAACGTCGTGTCCGCCTCGACGAGACCATGGCAGAGGCCGAACGGGGGGTGAGGGAGGCGCGGGAGGCCGAGCGCGCCGCCTCCGACCGGCGCCACCGTCTCGAGCTCGAGGCCGGTGAGGTGGAGGGGAAGCTCGGACGGATCCAGGAGCGGCTGGAGGGGGAGTGGGGCCGTCCCCTGGCCACCCTCCTCGAGGAGGCTGACCCGGTGGAGGGAGAAGAGGAGGCCCTCCGCGCGAGGGCCCGGGAGGTGGCCGAGGCGCTGGAGCGGCTGGGGCCGGTGAACCAGCTGGCTGTGGAGGAACACGAGGAGGAGAACACCCGCCTCCACTTTCTCAAGGAGCAGCACGACGACCTCGTGCGCGCCCGGAACGACCTCCGGGCCGCCATCCGCGAGATCAACCAGACGGCCACCCGCCTCTTCCACGAGACCTTCGAGAAGATCCGGGAGAACTTCCGGGCCACCTTCCTCCGGCTCTTCCAGGGAGGGGAGTGCGACCTCTGGCTTTCCGATCCGGAAGACCCCCTGGACTCGGCCATCGAGATCCACGCCTCCCCGCGAGGCAAGAAGACCCAGCGGATCGACCTGCTGAGCGGCGGGGAGCGGGCCCTCACCGCGCTCTCCCTTCTCTTCGGGATCTACCTGGTCAAGCCCTCGCCCTTCTGTGTCCTGGACGAGGTCGATGCCCCCCTCGACGAATCCAACATCGGGCGGTTTCTTCACCTCCTCCAGGAGTTCAAGGCCGACACCCAGTTCATCGTCATCACCCACAATCCGCGAACCATCGAGGCGGCGGACTGGATCTACGGGGTGACAATGGAAGAGCCCGGCATAAGCCGGATCGTGGGGGTGCGGCTGGAGGACGCCCTGGAGGTTGCCGGGATCACCCCGGTCTGAGTCTCCCGTTCTCCTCCCGGATCTCTTTCGCGATGCGGGGTAGGAGGGTCCGTTCCAGAGCGGGGGTTGCCAAGGGGGCCCGAGGGGTGAGGATTTCGTCGCACCACGCAAGGACGGGTTCCCGAGCCGGTTTCGTGGGCACCCGGCCTCGCGGTGGCCGTGAGGAAGGCGCGGCCGTGCCTGGGGGCACCCGTGCGCCTCTCATCGGCCGCCCCGCCCCGCCTCCCCATCCCTTCCCATTCCTTCCCATCCTTTCGGGCCTCCGGGCCCGAGGTCCCCTCCCCGAGAAGATCCCTCCATGCTCGTCGTGATGAAGCAGTCCGCCACCGAAGCCGAAATCGGCGGCGTCGTCGACCAGATCCGTGCCATGGGGTACGATGCTCGTCCCATCCCGGGGCATCTCCGCACGGCCGTGGGCCTCATCGGAAATGATGGCCGCGTGGACTCGGCGCGGCTGGAGGGCCTTCCGGGGGTGCTGGACGTCATCTCCGTGAGCCAGCCCTACAAGCAGGTTTCGCGGGAGTGGAAGGAGGAGGACACGGTGGTGACCCTCTCCAATGGCACCCGCATCGGGGGGGAGGAGATCGCCCTCATGGCCGGGCCCTGCGCGGTGGAATCCCGGGACCAGATCCTGGAGACGGCGCACCGCCTGCGGGAAATGGGAGCCACGATCCTCCGGGGCGGGGCCTTCAAGCCGCGGTCCTCCCCCTATTCCTTCCAGGGGCTGGGGGAGGAGGGGCTCCGGTACCTGGCGGACGCCCGCGATGCCACCGGGCTTGCCATTGTGACGGAGGCCCTCGATCCGGAGGGGGTGGAGGTGGTGGCCGGGGTGGCCGACATCATCCAGATCGGCGCGCGCAACATGCAGAACTACGCGCTTCTCCGGAAGGCAGGGCAGTCCGGGCGGCCCATCCTCCTCAAGCGGGGGATGTCCGCCACCATCAAGGAACTCCTCCTCTCGGCCGAATACATTCTCGCCGAGGGGAACGATCAGGTGATCCTGTGCGAGCGGGGGGTCCGGAGCTTCGACACCCACACCCGGAACCTCCTGGATCTCACGGCCATCCCCGTGGTCAAGTCCCTCTCCCACCTCCCCATCATTGCGGACCCGAGCCATGGCACCGGGATCCGGGCCAAGGTGACCCCCATGGCCCGTGCGGCGGTGGCCGCCGGCGCCGACGGCCTCATGATCGAGGTCCACCCCCGACCGGAGGAAGCCCTCTCCGACGGGGCCCAGTCCCTCTACCCCGATCAGTTCGCCGAACTCATGGACCAGATCCGGGTGGTGGGTCAGGCTCTGAACCGGGCGCCGGTTCCCCCCCTCCCCCCCCGCTGACCGCGCCCCACGGGGAGGCCTCGCAAACGGGGGTGTCCAATCCGTTCTCCGTCCCCGTTCGCCATGGTTCCGCCCCCTCCCGGAGGGAAGGTTTCGGGGAGCCCGGGCACACGGCCTCGGGGAGGGAACGACGAGGCCTGCCTCGGGACGCCTTGCCGGACCCTCGGCATGGACTGGAGAACGGCCCGGAGGAGCGCCTTCGGGGGGACGAGGAGCGATGGGTCACCGGATGCGAACGGGCCGGCTGGGCGAGGCGCTCGCCGCGCGCCTCCTCGAGGCCGAGGGGTGGGCGATTCTCCACCGGCGCTGGAGGGATGGGCCTCGGGAACTGGACCTCGTTGCCATCCGGGCCGGGATCCTCGCCTTCGTCGAGGTCAAGACCCGGCGTGGGGGGACCCTGGGGGAGGCGCTGGCCTCGGTGGGTCCCGGGAAGCGGAGAGAGGTGGAGCGGGCCGCCGCCGGGTGGCTGGAGCGGGAAGGGGCGGCGCTTCCCCGGTACCGGATCCGGGGCGTGCGCTTCGATGTGGTGGCGGTGATCCTCCGTCCGGGGCGGCGCCCGGAGGTGATCCAGGTCCCTGGCGCGTGGGTCCGCGGAGACCGGGGTGCGCGTTGACCTCGCCCCGCCCCTTCGGTAGCTTTCGATGTGCCCCAGGTTCGCAGAACGAAAGCCCACGAATCCCGTCAGGACCTCGCCGGTAGCAGCGGTAAGTGTGGTGATCGTTGCTGCGGTCAACCTGGGGCACTTCTTTTGTACCCGAAGTACCCGAGCGAACGGGCGGAACGGGCCCGGCTCTGACCAGGTGACCGCCCCGGGTTTCGCGCCCCGCGTGCGCCCGGTGTTCTTCCTGCCCCCCCGGGCCCTCGGGGAGGACGGCGCTCCTCCTCCCTCCCCTCGATCCGGGGTCGGACGAAGCTGCGGGAGAGGACGGCGCCCCTTCCGCCCGGGCCTTCCCGCTGCCCCCTTCCAGCCCCCGACGTGAGCCACTCCCCCACGTGAGCCACACCGCCCTCGCCCGGAAGTACCGGCCCCTCTCCTTTTCGGAGGTGGCCACCCAGGAGCACGTCTCCGACACCCTTCGACGGGCGGTCTCCACGGGAAGGGTCGGCCACGCCTACCTCTTCAGTGGACCGCGCGGGGTAGGAAAGACGACCCTGGCCCGGGTCCTCGCCATGGCCCTCAACTGTCCCAACCGGGGCGACGATGGGGAGCCCTGCGGGCACTGCGACGACTGCACACGCATCTGGAGCGGCTCCACTTCTCTCGACGTCGTGGAAATCGACGCGGCGTCGAACCGCGGGGTGGACGACGCCCGCGACCTTCGGGAACGGGCCATGTACGCTCCTTCCGACCAGGGGCGGCACAAGGTCTACATTGTCGATGAGGCCCACATGCTCACCCGGGAGGCGTGGAACGCCCTCCTCAAGGTGCTCGAGGAGCCTCCGCCGCGGGTGCATTTCGTCTTCGCCACCACCGAGCCCCAGAAGATCGAGCAGACGGCGGCGCCCATCCTCTCGCGTTGCCAGCGCTTCGATTTCCGGAGGGTCGGGGTGTCCGACATGGTGGAGCGGGTCCGGGAAGTCCTGGCCCGGGAAGGGGTCGAGGCCACCGAGGAGGCGCTCCGCCTCGTGGCGCGCAAGGCCGATGGCGGGATGCGGGACGCCCTCTCCCTCACCGACCAGGTCCTGGCGCTCTCCGAGGGAGCGGTCAGTGCCGACACCGTGCGCCGGATCCTCGGCGTGGTGGGGGACGACCACCTCCTCCACCTCTTCGATGTGCTCGCGGCCCGGGATCGGGCGGGCGTCTTCACCTTCGTGCAGGAACTCCTGGACCAGGGCTTCGACCTGGTGGAGTTCTATCATGGGATGGTGGAAGGGCTTCGGACCCTTCTCCAGCTCCGGGTGGGGGCCGACGCTGCCGAGGTGGCGGAGGAGCGCCGGGAGGACTGGGAGGCCCGCGCAGGTCACTTCGACCCCGCCGATCTCCTCCGCATGCTCGTCATGGCCGCGGAACTGGAGGTGAACGGCAGCCTGAGGCGCACGCAGCAGCCCCGGATTCTCCTGGAACTTCTCCTCCTCCGCTTTGCCTGGCTCGACGAGACGGTGACCCTCGAGGCGGTGATCCGGGCCCTGGGCGGAGAAGGCCCCCCACCGGAGCCGGCCTCCCGGCGCCCCACGCCACTCCCGGCCCCTCCCCGGCCCACGCCTGCGACGCCCCCCACGGCGGCCGCGCCCTCCTCGGCCCCTCCAGCCGCGGAGCAGGGCTCGGTCCACGCGCCGGCCCCTTCGGCCCGGGCCGCCCCTGCCGCCGGGATCGCGTTGCCGGCTCCGGCGGCGCGGGCGCCCGCTCCGACCTCGCCGCCCGTGCCCGCCCCGCTCCCCCCTTCGGCACCCGCGCCCTCGCCCACCCAGGACGCCGCGCCGCCTCCCGCGCCGCCCACCGGGCCGGAACCCGCGCCCGGGCCTCCCGCGCCGGACCCTTTGCCGGAACCGTCCGGAGCGCCCGGCGATCCCGAGCGAAGGTCCCCCCCGCCGGCGGCGTCCCCCTCCGAGCCTCCCAGCCTTCTCGAGGCCTGGAACGATGTCGTTCATACCGGCGACGGCCTCCCTCCGGGGCTTTCCCCCTTCCTTCTCGGGGCCCGGGTCGAGGCCGGAGAGGACGGGCTTCTCGTGCACCTTCCCGAGGGGCTGGCCCTCGACCGCCTCCGCTCTCCCGAGATCCGGGAGTCGGTGCGCGAGGCCCTGCGCAAGAGGACCGGACAGACCGAGAGCCTCTCCTTTCTTGCGCTGACCGAGGCCACGAGCGAGGGCGATGCCGCCCGCCGCATCTCCTCCAGCGAGGTGCGGGAAGGCCGTCTCCATGACCTTCTCCAGCAGGAACCGGGTCTGGGGGCGGCGGTAGAATCGCTTGACCTCCAGATACTCGACGGTTGAGCGTCGTTCCGGTTCCCGACTCCGAGCACGAGCCCACACACTTCCGACCCCACGAGGGCGATGATGGATATGCGACAACTGTTCCAGATGGGACAGCAGATGCAGGCGAAGATGAACGAGGCCCAGGAATCCCTCGAGCGCATGGAGCTGGAGGCCTCGGCCGGCGGTGGCATGGTCACCGCCGTGGTCGATGGGAAGGGCCAGCTCCGGCGCCTCCGCATCGATCCCTCGGTGGTCGATCCCGCCGATGTGGAAATGCTCGAGGACCTGGTCACCGTGGCGGTGGGAGAGGCGCAGAAGAAGGCCCGGACCGCCCAGGAGTCCGAGATGAAGGAGGCGGCCAGCGGCCTGACGGGCGGACTCCCCCTCCCCTTCAAGCTCCCGGGGTTCTGAACCCCGCGTGTCTGCCCTCGATGACCTGGTGAAGGCCTTCGGGCGACTCCCGGGAATCGGACCCCGCACGGCCACCCGCCTCGTGCATCATCTCCTCCGGGGACCCCGGGAGGAGGCGAGACACCTGGCGGCGGCCATCGAGCGGACCATGGAGCGGGTCCAGCCCTGCGCGCGCTGCGGGTCCTGGACCGAGTCTGCGGTCTGCCTCCTCTGCACCGACCCCGGTCGAGACCACGCCCTCCTCTGCGTGGTGGAAGGGGCGCATGAGGTCCAGGCGCTGGAGGCAACGGGGCGCTACCGGGGGCTGTATCATGTGCTGGGCGGACGCCTCTCCCCCCTCGACGGGGTGGGACCGGAGGCCCTGGGCGTGGACCGGCTGGTGGACCGAGTTCGGTCCCCGGACGCCACGCCCGAGGTGAAGGAAGTCATCCTCGCCACAAGCCCCTCCGTTGAAGGCGAGGCCACGGCGGTCTACCTTGAAGGAATCCTCCGTCCTCTCGGCGTGAGAGTGACGCGTCTGGCCCGGGGGATCCCGGTGGGGAGTGACCTCGAGTACGTGGATGGCTCCACCCTGGCGGAAGCGCTGGCGGGACGCCGGGAAACGGGGGCCAGCTGAGGGAGGATCCCCCACCTCGGGATGAGGCGGGAAGGGGAACGACGGGAGCCAACGGTACAGGGAACGAGCCATGGACGCTGAGACGAAGCGCTGGATCCGGGTCACCGCAGCTGCAGCCGCAGCCGTGGGGGTGGCCGCCACGGTGGCCGCCTTTCTCGTGCGGGACCAGATCCACCGACAGCAGCGGAACCTCTTCCATCCCTCGGCCCTCCGACGGATGGCGGCGCTGGAGCACGTATCCCGGCAGCGCGGCACGGTGGACCACCTGAATCTCCTCCGCGACTACGTGGCCTGGGAACCCCGCCGTCTCCTCCGGAATCGGGCCCGGGCCCTCATGGAGCGCATGGGGGAGGAGGTGCAGGGGAATGGGGCTCCCACCGCGGATGTCCCCCGCACGGACGGCGCTCTCGCTCGATTCTCCGAAGGGAACGAGGGCGCGTGAGCTCGGCTCCGGACCCGCGTCTGGAGGTCGGTCTGGACCTGGCCGTCCGGCGCTCCCTGGCCCGAATGGGCGCCCTCATTTCGGAGGCGGGAATGCTGGCCGGGCAATCCGGTGACCCGGCCCGTGTCGACATGGACGGCTTCGTCTCCCTCGCCTCGGCCCAGGCGGCCGCGGCCCGGGCGCTTGCCCCGCTCGTCTGCGGGCGAGAGTTTTCGGAGCTTTGGCAGGAGGGTCCCGGCGCCACGGTGCGCGTCGCAGACGTCGGGGACGAGTGGGTTCTCGCCTCCCTGCACGAACTCCCCCCGGGGACCGACCCCCGACCAGTCTACAGTGGAGACCACGTGGCGATCCTGAGGGAAGCGATGAAGCAGAGAGCCGGAGCGGGAGGAGGGGCCCCCACCCCCGGGGTCGGGACCTCGTGGACCGATGAGGCCGAGTCCCGCATCGACCGCATCTTCCGCGGGGAGGAGTGAGCCCATGTCCATGATCAACTACGCCTCGCGCGAGATCACCTGCAAGCTCGTCTACTACGGTACCGGGCTTGGGGGGAAGACCACGAATCTGGAATGGATCCACTCCAAGGTGGATCCCACCTCGCGGGGAAAGATGATCTCCCTGGCCACCGAGACGGACCGGACCCTCTTCTTCGACTTCCTCCCCGTGGACCTGGGAGAGATCCGGGGATTCAAGACCCGCTTCCAGCTCTACACCGTGCCGGGTCAGGTCTACTACAACGCCTCCCGCCGGCTCATTCTCAAGGGGGTCGACGGGATCATCTTCGTGTCCGATTCCCAGGCGCACCGGGCCGAAGCGAACATCGAGGCCATGCACAACCTCTACGAGAATCTGGCCACCTACAACCTGAATCTCGAAACGATCCCCTTCGCCATCCAGTACAACAAGCGGGATCTGGACAACGTCCTCCCGGTGGAGGAGCTGCGCCGCGACCTGAACCCCGGCGGGGTCCCCGATTTCGAGGCGGTGGCCATCGAGGGGAAGGGCGTCTTCGAAACGCTCCGGGCGGTGAGCAAGCTCGTCGTGAAGTCGCTGAGCTGACCCGGGTCGCCATGGCACCCCCCTCCAGGCTCAACCTGGCGAACGGGATCACGATCCTCCGGATCCTGGCCTGCCCCGTGGTCTTCGTGCTGGCCCTCTCGGACCGGCCCGGCTCCCTCTTCGTGGCCTTCCTCCTCTTTCTGGCCGCCGCCCTCTCGGATCTCTGGGACGGCTACCTGGCCAGGAAGCACGGGTGGATCACGAACATGGGGAAGCTCCTGGACCCCCTGGCCGACAAGCTCCTTCTCGTGGCCACCTTCGTCCCCTTCTTCCTCGTTTCGAGGAGCGGGGATCCCCTGGGGCTCATTCCGTGGTGGGGGGGCCTTCCGGTCTGGGTCATGGTCGTGATCTTCGGGAGGGAAATCCTCGTCACCATCCTCCGCAGCTGGGCCGCCCAGCGGGGCTCGGTGGTCCCGGCCGGCCAGTCGGGGAAGATCAAGGCCTTCATCCAGAACATCTTCTCGGGGAGCCTTCTGCTCTGGTACGCCCTTGTCCGGTGGGCACCGAACGAGTGGTGGATCGAATCCCGGAGCTGGATGGCATGGACCGCCTTCCACGGCGCCGTCACCGCTCTCACCCTGGCCGTGGCCCTCTTCCTCACCGTGTACTCCCTGGGGGTGTACCTGGTGCAGCATCGCGCCCTCTTCCGCCGTCGCACCGGCTGACCCCAGGAGGTCCGGGTGTCCGCTCCCCGCGCGACGATCCTCACCATCGGAAACGAGCTCCTCCAGGGAGATCGGACCGACACGAACGCGGCCTGGCTGGCCCGGTCGCTGACGCGCGCCGGGTTCCGGGTGGTGGGCGTCTTCTCTTGTGGAGATGCGGAGGATTCAATCGGAGAGGCGCTTGAACGGGCCGAGTCGAGCGCCGGCCCGGGCGTCGTGGTGGTGACGGGTGGACTCGGCCCCACCCTGGACGACTGCACGCGGGACGCGGTGGCAGCCCACCGCGGCCTCCCCCTCGAACCCCACCCCCCTACCCTGGACGCCCTTCACCGCTGGTTCGCGGCCCGGGGCCTCACCGACCTCCCGCCCACGAACCGGCGCATCGCACAGGTGCCACGAGGGGCCCGGGTCCATCCGAACCCGAGGGGGACGGCCCCGGGACTCGAGATCCCCCCCGGCTCCGGTGTGCAGGCCACCCTCTTCCTCCTCCCTGGCGTGCCGGGCGAGATGCGTGCACTCTTCCGGGAAGCGGTCCTGCCCGCCCTCGAGCGGGACTTTCCGAAACGACCCCCCCCTGCGGTCACCCGGGTCGTCCAGACCTCCGGGGTGGCCGAGTCCCGGCTCGCCGCCCTTCTGGAAGGCCGGCTTGCCGAACGTTCTGCCCCCTCGACCCCTCCGATCGCCGCGACCGCTTCCACCCCCACCCCCGCCTTCCCCCCGGCGACCCCCGAGGTGAATCTTCAGTACCGACCGTCCGTACGAGGAGTGGAGCTCTTCTTCTCCTGCGAGGGGGACGGCGCCGAGGCCCGGCTGGACGCGGTTCTCGCCGGGCTGGAGGATCTCCTCCACCCCGTGGCCTGGGGGGGGGAAGGCGACACTCTGGAGGCGGTGGTCCTGGAAGCCCTGGCGCAGCGGGGGTGGCATCTGGCCATGGCCGAGAGCTGCACCGGGGGGCTCCTGGGTGCACGCCTTACCGCGGTTCCGGGGAGTTCCCGGGTCGTTCTCGGGGGGATCGTGGCGTACGACGATGCGGTGAAGATCGAGGCCCTGGGTGTGGCACCCGAGGTCCTGAAGGCTGAAGGAGCGGTGTCGGCCCCGGTGGCCCGGGCCATGGCGCGGGGGGCCCGGCGCCTCCTCCCCGGCATGGCCTCCCTCGCGGGGGTCTCCATTACCGGGGTGGCCGGGCCCGGGGGCGGGAGCGAAGCGAAGCCCGTGGGCACGGTCTGGATCGGGTGGGCCCTTCCGGCCTCGCCGGCCCGCCCGGAAGGGGGTCCCTCCGGGTCGACATGGTCCGAGGAGCGGGGCTTTCGCTTCCCGGGGACCCGGGACGAGGTCCGGGAGCGGGCTGTCCAGCAGGCCCTTCTGGGACTCCTCCGGATGAGCCGGGGAGAGGACCCGGTCCCGGACGTGGCCGGGCTCGGGGGGGGATCGAGGGGAGAGAAGGAAGCACACCCGTAGCCGGGCGCCCACGAACCGGGCGTTCGCGAACGAGCGGCCACGACGAATTCACCACGACCACCACGCCCACCGGGCGCACGGAGGAAGGGATGATGGAGCAGGACAACGGGAGACGGGAGAATGGGGAATGGGGCGACGGGAACGGGGACGCCCCGTCGCACCCGCCACCCTTCGAGCAGGGCGGAAGGCCTGGAACCCCTTCGGAACCCGGTGCGTCTCCGGGGGAGGGTGCCGCCGGGCCCCATGGCGGGGAGGTTGGGGAACTCCAGGCGGAACTGGACGAGGTCCGGGACCGCCATGTCCGCCTTGTTGCCGAGTTCGAGAACTACCGGAAGCGGACGCGGGAGGAGCTGAGCCGAGCCTCCGGGAGAGCCCAGGCAGCCCTCGTCGGATCCCTGGTGGAGGCCCTCGATGACTTCGAGCGTGTCCATGCCGTGGACCCGGACCAGGCCGCCGTGGCGTCGGTTCTCGAGGGGGTGGAGATGGTGGAACGGAAGCTCAATCGCATCCTCGCCGAGGCCGGGATGGAACTCCTCGATCCGGAGGGAGCCACCTTCGACCCCGAGACCATGGAGGCCGTGGTGCGTGTCCCCACCTCCGACGGGGCGCTGGACGATGGTGTGGCCCAGGTGCTCCAGCGCGGCGTGCTCTTCCAGGGGCACCTCGTCCGCCCGGCCCGGGTGGCGGTGTACAAGGTCGAGGGATGAGTCCGGTCTCCCACCTCCCTCTCGGGAGGCAGGCATGAGCCAGCAGTCGAAGGACTACTACCGGATCCTCGGGGTTCCCGAATCCGCCGATCAGGCCGCGATCCGGAAGGCGTACCGGAAACTCGCCAAGGAATTCCACCCCGATGCCAACCAGGGGGATCCGAAGGCCGCCGAACGCTTCAAGGAGATCGGGGAGGCCCACGGAGTCCTTGCGAACGAAGAAAAGCGGGCTCAGTACGACCGCATGCGGAAGCTCGGGGCCTTCGGCTTTCCAGGGCGTGGTCCTTCGGCGGGGGCCCGGAGCGGGGGGAGCGCGCCCCGGGCCGGGTCTCCTCCTTCCGGCGACTTCTCCTTCGACGACCTCGGCGGAATCGGGGGTCTCGGCGACCTCTTCTCCTCCCTCTTCGACCGGGGGCGCCGGGGTGCAGGGGGCCCCGGAGCGCGGACCGGTACGCCCGAGCCGGGCCAGGACCTGGAGGTCCCGGTGGAGATCTCCTTCGAGACGGCGGTTCGTGGGGGAAAGCTGAACCTCCAGGTTCCCGTGACCGACGGGTGCGCAACCTGCAGCGGGACGGGTGCAGCGCCCGGCTCCGGAACGGTACGGTGCGAGGAGTGCCGGGGCTCGGGGACGGTCTCCTTCGGACAAGGGGGCTTCGCCGTGAACCGACCCTGCCCGGCCTGCATGGGGAGGGGCCGGATCCCCGAGACTCCCTGCGCTTCCTGCCAGGGGGTGGGCACCCTTCGCCAGACCCGGAAGCTTCAGGTTACCGTTCCCGCCGGGGTCGAGACCGGGTCCCGCCTTCGGCTGGCGGGGCAGGGGGAGCGGGGGGCACGGGGGGGTGCGGCGGGTGATCTCCTCCTTCTCTTCCAGGTCCAGCCCCACCGCTTCTTCCGTCGCGAGGGGCTCGACATTCATGTGACCGTTCCCCTGAACATGGCCCAGGCCGTCCTGGGGTCGAAGGTGCGGGTACGGACCATTTCCGGGTCGCAGGTGGTCCTTCGCATCCCCCCGGGAACCCAGCACGGGACCCGCTTCCGCATTCGCGGGCAGGGGGTCACGAAGGGGGAGCGAACGGGCGATCAGTACGTGGAGGTGGAGGTCCGGGTGCCCGAAGCGCTGGGGGAAGAGGCCCGGGAAGCCATGGAGCGTTTCGCCGAAATCGCCGGACTGCGGCACTGATTGCCAGTGGCGACGAGGGCAAGGCCTCTCCCGCCCGGCCTCTCCCCCCGTCCCCGCCGGCCGTCAGCCCCGGCCGATCCGGGCAGGCAGACCCTCCGCGCTTCCCCAGGCCCCTCAGCCCCGGCCGGTCTGGGGCAGGCAGGCCCCCGCGCTTCCCCCGGCACCTCCGCCCCGGCTGAGCCGGCCCGGCGGACCTCCGCGTTTCCCCGGGCGACTCAGCTTCGGCCGATCCGGCCCCCGCCCAGCACCCGCTCCCCGTCGAAGAAGACGGCGGACTGCCCCGGTGTCACGGCACGCTGCGGGTCCCGGAAGCGGAGTCGGACCCCATCGTCCTCCACCCCCTCCAGGATCGCGGCCACACTCCCGGCCCGATGCCGGATCTGGACGCCCACCTCCATTCCCGGTACCGGCGGGCGGTCCGGGGCAATCCAGTGGAGCCCCTCCACCACCGTCCCCGCCCGATCCAGGCTTTCCTGCGGGCCCACCACCACCTCCCGGGACTCGGGCCTTACCTCCACCACGTAGAGGGGGGTGGGGAAGCCCCCCCCGAGCCCCCGCCGCTGCCCCACCGTGAAGCCGGCGTACCCCTGGTGCTCCCCTACCCGCTCCCCTCCCACCGTGACAATGGGTCCGGGCTCGAGGGCGGGGTGACGCGGGGCGAGACGCCTGCCCAGAAAGCTCCGGTAGTCGCCGTCGGGGATGAAGCAGATCTCCTGGGACTCGGGCTTCTCGGCCGTCACGAGCCCCCGCTCCCGGGCCAGGGCACGGACCCGGGGCTTGTCCAGGGCACCCAGGGGAAAGCGGAGCTGCGGGAGGAGCTCGGGGGGAAGCTCCCAGAGGAAGTACGCCTGGTCCTTCTGCGTATCGGCCCCGCGGAGGAGGCGGGAAGGCGCCCCCTCCGGGTGTTCGATGCGCACGTAGTGCCCCGTGGCGATGGCGTCGCACCCGAGGGCGGCCCCCCGGCGGAGAAGGTCGCGGAACTTGGTCGTCGCGTTGCAGCGCACACAGGGGTTGGGGGTGCGCCCCCGTGCGTACTCGGCCACGAAGTCATCCATGACATCGCGGGTGAAGGCCTCCTCCACGTCGAAGACGTAGTGCTCGATCCCCAGCCGGTGAGCCACCTGCTGGGCATCGAGAATGCCGTCCAGGCCACAGCAGGTGCGCGACGGGCCCGGCGTGGCATCGTAGCAGAAGGTCTTCATCGTCACGCCCACCACCTCGTGGCCGGCCTCCACCAGGAGGGCTGCGGTCACGGAAGAGTCCACCCCACCGGACATGGCCACGAGAACCCGCTCCGGTGCGGGGGCGGGTGGGGGGGAGGCGGGAGGCATCATGGAGGGTGTACGGTGAGGGTGTACGGTGCGGGGAAGAAGTGGGGTGCGTGCGTGCGGTCCTGCGTGCGTGCGTGCGATGCTGCGTGCGTGCGATGCGAGGGGCCGAACGCGTCGGGGTCGGCCCGTGCGGGGAGGGTGGGGGCCGGGGCGGATGGAGCCCGGGCCGTCGGTATGGCCTAGGCGGTGGACTCCCCGGCAACCGAAGGCTCGAGGCGGGCGCCGAAGGCAGCTCGGGCCCGTTCCAGGGCCGGGGGGAGCCGTTCCAGCACTTCTTCCACCTCCCGGGCCGTGGTGTTCCACCCCAGGGAGAGGCGGAGGGGCGCCACCCGGGGTGCACGCTCCCCCAGGAGCGCCCGGAGGGCCGGCGAGGGGGTCGAACTCCCGCTCCGGCAGGCCGATCCGGCCGAAGCGGCGACTCCCACCCGGTCCGCCACCCCGGGAAGAAGGTCGAAGGGAAGGCCCTCCAGCGCCAGCAGGAGAATGTGGGGCGCTCGCCGGCGGGCCTCCCCTCCCACCACATGGAGTTCGGGGAGGGCGGCGAGGAGCCCGGTCTGCAGGTGATCCCGGAGCCCTTCCAGGCGCGCCTCCTCTCGGGGGGCGTCGAGGAGCGCTCCCTCGAGGGCGGCCACCATGGCAAGGGCGCCGGCCACGTCTTCCGTCCCCGGACGGAGGCCCCCTTCCTGCCCCCCACCATGGAGGAGAGGTGCCAGGGGGAGGGCCGGGTCCCGCACCAGGAGCCCCGTACCCCGGGGTCCTCCGAACTTGTGCCCCGAGAGGGTGAGGAGGGGGGGGAGGGGGTCGGGACGCGCCCGCACGCCCTGGGAGGCGTCCACATGCACGGGGACGCCTGCGCGGCCGGCGCGTTCCAGCACGGGGGCCAGCTCGAGCATGACCCCGGACTCCGAGTTCACCGACTGGAGGGAGAGGACCCGGGGGGGGGCGGGCCCGTCGAGGAGGGCGTCCAGCGCGTCCGTTCCGATCGTCCCGTCGGGCGTCACGGGGAGGATGCGGAGGGGGAGGGCGTCCGGACCCCGGGCCAGCGCTTCCGCCGCTTCCCGGACCGCCGAGTGCTCGAGGGCCGAGTGGACCACGGGCCCCGTTGGGGGCGCTCCCCCTTCCGGGTCCTCCCGCCGTGCCGCCCCGAAGAGCGCCAGGTTGGCGGACTCGGTCCCTCCGCGGGTGAAGACGAGGTGGCGCGCCGGGACCCCCAGAAGGGCGCCCCCCCGTTCCCGGGCCTCCTCCAGCGCACGCCGGGCCACCCGGCCCTCCTGGTGGGGGGAAGACGGGTTCCCCCCGAAGGCCATGAGGGCCTGGTGGAGGGCCTCCGCCGCTTCGGGGCGAAGTGGGGTGCTGGCGGCGTGGTCGAGGTAGATTCGCTGCATGGCCCGGGGTGCGCCGGAGAGTGCGGAAGGGTGCAGAAGGGTCCGGACGGGTGCAGGAAGGTGCCGCCCGGCGGGGCTCCGGCCTTCGTTCGGGGTGCGGGGTACGGTAGCTTTCCCATGGCGTGACCCACCGGCACGCCGAGAGTCCCAGGGTCCGCTCGCGGAGTACGCGCCCGGACCGGGCACCTCCGCGCACCCCCTGTCTGCATCCCGAAAGGTAGCCCCACGCCTGCCGCCGGTCAGGTCCAGGGGCCAAACCCCTCCGCCGCGCCGCAACGCTCCTCCTGCCCACGCTTCATGGCCTCTCCGGCACCGCCCCCACCCCCCGGCTCCCCACCCCGCTTCAGGGCCACCGTCCACGGTACGGTCTTCGCGGAGCGCGCCTCCGGCCTCGAACAGCTCCAGACGGGGGATTCCCTCACCCTTCTCCCTGATCCCCCCGTGGAGGAGGCACCCCGGGTCTGGGTGCATCTCCCCTCGGGCGAGCCGCTGGGGCATCTGCCCACCGAGATCGGGGACTGGATGGCCCCCTGGCTTCTCCGGGGGGGAAGGGCCGAGGCCCGTGTCCTCCGGGTCTCCGGGCCCGAGGTTCCGAGCTGGCGTCGACTCCTGGTGGAGGTCGACCTCAGAAGGTGAAGACCCGGTCCAGCGCGCCGAGGGAGGGGAGGGCCGTGGGCTCGCGGATTACGAATGGCTCCCCGGCCCGGACCCGGATCCGGGCACCGTCCACGGCCAGGTGGGCCCGGACCTGCTCCAGGAGGGGACGGTCCCCGGCCGGGTAGACCTCTCCGATCCCCGAAACGCCCTCGAACTGGGAGCGATAGCAGGCCAGCGCCTCCAGCTTCCGTTCCTCCACCGCCGACACATCCACCACGACGGAGGGGGGTGGGGCATCGGGCCGGAAGGCGGTGGCGTGAACGAGTCGCTCCGGGCGGAAGGGCTCTCCTTCCACCCCCTCGAGCTTTCGCAGCCCCGCCAGGAAGAAGGCGGAGGTGACGAGGGCGGCGGCCGCCCGGTGGTCCGGGTGGCGTCCCTCGAGCCAGTGGGTGACCACCACGCGAGGACGCAGGGTCCGGAGCCACCCCGCCACGACGAGGCGGGAGGGATGGTCATCCATGAGACGGCCGTCGGGGAGGGATGCACAGGCCCGGGCGCCAATGCCCAGAACCCGGGCCGCCTCCCGAGCCTCGGCCTCCCGGATCTCCGGGGTCCCCTTCGTTCCCGCTTCCCCCCGGGTGAGGTCGAGGATTCCCACCCGCTCCCCCTGGTCCACCCCCGCAGCCAGGGTGCCTCCGCAGAGGAGTTCGGCATCGTCCGGGTGGGCGAAGACGGCCAGCAGGTCGAGCCCGAAGGCCTCGGGGGGGCGGGGGAGCGAGGTCATGACAGCGGAAGGAGGAGGAGGGGGGGTGCGTCATTCATGGCGAAGGGCCTCCACCGGAGCCATTCGGGCCGCACGGAGTGCGGGGACGAGGCCAAAGAGCATTCCCGTGACGGCGGCGGCCACAAGGGCCATCACCACCGACCAGAGGGGGATGGAGGCCGGGACCGGGGTGAAGGTGGCCACGAGGGCGGCGAGCCCTCCCCCCAGGAGGAGGCCGGTGGCTCCCCCGAGGAGGGTGAGCACCCCCGACTCCACGAGGAACTGCCAGAGGATCTCCTCGCGGGTGGCACCCAGCGCCTTCCGGATTCCGATCTCGCGGGTGCGCTCGGTCACGGAGATCATCATCATGCCCACGACCCCCACCCCCCCCACCAGAAGTCCCACCGAGGAGAGCGCGATCATCACCGCGAAGAAGACGGCGGTGAACCGGTCGAAGAGCTCGAGGAGCTGGGAGGCGCGGAGAATGGAGAAGTTGTTCGGCTCTCCCGGCCCCAGTCCCCGCAGGGTCCGAAGGGTCGAGATGACGGCGTCCTCCACATCCTGAGGATCGCGATGGGCCGCCGGAACGATGGTGATGTCTTCCAGGTCGGGGAAGGCCTTGAAGCGACGGATCGCCGTGGTGGAGGGGAGGATGGCACGGTAGGCCGACATCTCCTCGAAGGGGGTGGAGGGGGGGGCGAAGACCCCCACCACGGTCACGGGCATCCCGCCCCCGGCCCCGGCGCGGAGATGAAGCCGCATCCCCACCGCCTGGGCCGGGTCCTCCGCGAGGGTCTCTGCCACCCGTTCCGAGATCACCACCACGGTCCGGGCTTCGGCATGCTCGGTGGGGACCAGGTCCCGGCCGGCAAGGAACTCGACGTTCTCGGCTTCCGCCCACCCGGCGGCCGTGCCCCGGGTGCTTACCCCCCGGATCTCGGTGGAACCCAGCCGGAGGGTCGCCCCTGACTCGGTGGAGCTCGGGTCCGAAAGGGAGTAGCTCACGATGACCTGGGCCACTCCGTCGATCCGCGAGATCCGCTCCACCTCGGCCAGGGTGATCCGGGGACGCCGGGTCCAGTCCGGGCGGGATCCGTCGCCCACGAGCTGTACCTCGTCCACATCGAAACGGGTCACGGAGAAGTTCTGGGGACCGGAGGCCTCGATCCCCTCCTGGATGGAGCCCCGGATCCCGCTCACAAGGCCCGCCATGAGGACGACCACGCAGACCCCGATCCCCACGCCGAGGACGGTGAGCCCCGAACGGAAGGGATTGGCCCGGATCGCTTCCAGGGCGATGCGAACCCCTTCCCGAAGTCCGAAGAGGAACCGGATCACGACGCGGTTTCGGGGTGGCACGCGAACATCACTCATGGCGAAGGGCCACCACCGGATCCAGCGCCGAGGCGCGCACGGCGGGGTAGACCCCCGCCACCACGCCCACCGTCATCCCCAGGACCACCGAGAGGGCCACCCAGTGGGGAGCCACCGCCGCCGGAAGGGGGGTAAGCCCCCGCACGAGTCCGGTAAGTCCGACGCCCACCGCAACCCCCAGCAGAGCCCCGGCGGCAGAGAGGGTGGTGGCTTCCACCAGGAACTGGCCCACGATGTCCCGCCTTCGGGCGCCCAGCGCCTTCCGGATTCCGATTTCCCGGGTTCGCTCCATGACGGAGACGAGCATGATGTTCATGATCACGATCCCTCCCACCACGAGGGAGATGGCGACCAGCCCCGGGAGGGCCACGAAGAGGATCTGGGCGATCCGGTCCCAGAAGGCCAGGGAGTCCTCGGCCGTTTCCAGGGAGAAGTTGTTCGACTGGGTGGGCCGGAGCCGGCGGTGGACCCGAAGGGCGGCCTCGGTTTCGGCCATGGCGGTGCGGAGATCCTCCGGGCGGTCCACCTGCACGAGGATCGTCCCCACGGTACCCCGCTCGGGATGGATCCGCCCGGCCCGGGAGAGTGCGGGAATGAGGATCCGGTTGTTCAGCGAGATCCCGAGAATCGTTCCCTGGTCCTCCAGGACCCCCACCACGCGGTAGGGAAAGCCCCGGACCAGGACCCGGCTTCCCAGCGCGTCGCCCTCGGGGAAGAGGGCCTCGGCCACCGCCTGTCCCAGAATGGCCACCGGGACCCCCCTCCCCGCCTCCTGGGTGGAGAAGGGACGCCCCTCTTCGACCCGGAAGGTCCGGATGGCAAGGACCTCCTCCGAGATGGAGGAAAGCTGGATGCCCTGGGCGGCCCGGCCGGACTCGGTGCGGACCTCCACCATCGCGCTGGACTCCACCCCCACCCGGCCCGGAACGGTGAGACTCCGGCGAATCGCCTCCGCCTCGTCCAGGGTGGGGCGGGGGCGCCGGGCCCACTCCCGGAACTCGGCCGGGGTGTTCCCCACCTGGACGGAGGGAAAGCGGACCACCTGAACCGTGTTCATCCCGAAGACTTCCTGGGCGAAGTCCTCCTGGATGTAGCGGTCCATCCCCTCCACCACCGAGACCACGACGATGAGGAACATGACGCCGATGACGATCCCCAGGAGGGAGAAGGCGCTCTTGAGCTTCTCCTGGCGGATCTGCATCAGGGCCAGGCGGACCCCCTCCAGCGCATTCATCGGGTCCGGGCCTTCAGAACGTCATCCATCGGGGCCGGGTCAGGGGGTGCCCGATCCGGAGGACCGGACCGCTGCACCGTGAGAGAGGGCCTGGATCCGCTGGAAGGGACCGCTCACCACGACCTCGCCGGCGGAAAGGCCCCGGGTCACCTCGAAGTGCTCCTCCCCGGTGATCCCAAGCTCCACCGGGGTCCAGTGGGCTTCTCCGTCGCGCACGACGAACACCCCTTCGATCCGGCGGGGGGAGGCGGAGGCGCTGGTTCGGGACCCGGTGGATCCCCGGGCCGTGGTGTTCGCGTCCCCGTTCCCGGGTTCCCCCGAGGCGGAGAGGGTGTCGTCGCGCACCGTCACGGAAATGATGGGCACGGAGAGTACCTGGCGCCGGCGCTCCACGATGATCTCGGCCGAGGCCGAGAGGTCGGGGCGGAGCTGCTCCGGAGGATCCAGGAGGGTGAGGACCACTTCGAAATCCACCGAGGCCCGGGTCTGGCCCGAGGCGGCCTGGATGGCCGAGTTCCCGATCCGGGAGACCTGTCCGGAAAAGCTCCGGTCGGGGAATGCGTCGAGACGGACCACGGCCGAATCGCCCACGGAGATGCGGGGGACATCGGTCTCGTCCACCGTCAGGACCGTCTCGATCACCGTGAGATCGCTGATGGTGAGGAGGAGACTCCCGGGGTTGTTCATCGTCCCCACCACCACCGTCTCCCCCTCGTCGATGTTGAGCCGCGTGACCCGTCCTGACATGGGTGCGGTGATCGTGGTGCGGGCCCGCTGGTCGGAAGCCTCCTCGAGCTGGGCCCGGGACTGTGCGGTCCCGAACTCGGCCGACTGAAGGGTGGACTGCTGGATCCGGACCCGGGTCTCGGCCTCCTCCAGGGCCTGGCGGCTCACCAGGTCCGGGTCCCGGGCCCGGAGGTCCTCAAGACGGTTCAGGTCGCGCTGGGCCTGTTCCAGGTTCGCCCTGGCCTGGGCGACCTGGGCCTCGGCCTGGGAAAGGGCCGCATTGGCCCGGGACACCTGGGCCTGCGAGGCCGAGGGGTCGATTCGGAGGAGGACCATCCCCCGCTCCACCTCGTCTCCCTCCTCCACATTCAGCTCCACCACCCGTCCCATGACGTCGGAGGAGATGTTCACCTGCCGCCGGGGACGCACGCTCCCGGTGGCGGCGATGGTGGAGGTGAGGTCCCGGGCCTCCACGACCGAAGTCCGGACCTCGACGGCCCGGTCGCCGGAGGAGGAGACCGCCAGCCACGCGGCCACCCCGATCACCACGATGAGGATCACGGCAAGGATCCCCTTTCTCGTTCCCGTCATTCCCTCACCTCGTCGTCCCTGGATCGGTCCACCCGGCGTATCCGGGGGACCCGCCCTCCCCTACGAGTACCCGAGGGAAAATTCTTCATCCCCCCTGCCACGGGAAGGGGGCGGTGGAATCAGGGCACCCGGGTGCGAAGCGCGCTGAAGCCCCGTTCCGGGTCCTCCACACGCAGCACCCGGCCGTCTGCATCGACCCACAGCTCCCGTGTCCGGCCGTCGCCTTCGAGCCGAAGGTGCCGGGCCTGGGCGCTCCCCTCCACCAGAGCCACCTGCGTCGAAGCGGAAACGGTGGAGACCCGGAGTTCGTACTGCCGCCCCTCCCGCGGGGAGATGGCGGGGAGGGTGGCGCTCCCGTTGGTGAGGCGGGCCGCCACGAAGTGGTACTGGTGCGCCACGGAGGGATCCAGGAGGACGGTACCGGTGGCGGCACGGTACTCCCGCTCGCGCTCCCCGCGCTCGGAACGGACCCGGCTCACGTAGCGGTTGGCCTCGAGGCGCATGCTCACCTCCTCCTGCGAATTCCCGGAGACCTTGATCTGGTAGCCGGACACTGCCATGTCGCCCCCGGAGGCCTGGAGGAGGGGGATGAGGCTCGTGTTCCCCTCCGGCACCCGGAGCTCGATTTCGGCGGTGGCGATGACCTGCTGTTCCGACCCCGTCCCGGTACGCCGGATCACGAACTCTTCCGTCCCCACGGGACTCCCGCCCGAGAGGATCCGGAAGGTACCCTGGTCCACCGTGGTCCCCTGGCCCTGGGCGAACGCGGGGGGCAGGGCCAGGAGCCCCAGAACCGCCGAGGCCACCACCACCCCGGCGGCGCGAACCGGGTGCGCGACCGGCGCATCTTTCGCACGGTCCGGCGCACCGCCGGCACGGAAAAGGGCGCTCGCAAGGGGAGGAAGGGAGCGGGGGAAGGGGCGAAGGTTCGGCATGAAGAGGCTCCGAGGGGGCATGAAGAGGCTCCGAGGGAAGGGATCCGGACCCCGGATCCATGACAGGCGGTAGGAGGGGAGGGAAACGGGCGAGAGGGGAAGCCGTGCCCGCCGCGACCCCCCCGCGAATGCCCTCCCCGGGCACGCCGCAGGCCGGGGGGGGGAGGACGCCCCGTTCACAGGTGTGGTACACGGGGAGGGGCCGGGCCGGTCCCCTCCCGGTCGCCTTCTCGGCCGGGAGGTCCCATCTTTCCAGGGGGTGGCGAGGCGCCCGACCCTCCCAATCTCCTTCCGGTGCGGGGGGTGAAGCAACCACCGAGGCGTCACGGACGTCCTGTGAGCACCAGCAGAGGCGAAGCGCCGCTCCGGGCAGGGGCGACCCCCGCCACCCCATGGTCGCATCGAGCGCACCGGGAGAGGGCGTCCACCGCCCCCGGACGACCCTCCCCACCGCACCCGGGCGACCCCCCACCGCACCCTCCCCACCGCAGCACCTTCGCCCGTCGGACCCCACCTCGAGACGCACGAGACGCGCCGCACCCATGCATCCCCTCCCGCTCCTCCTCGCCCTTCACCTTGCGCTCGTCCTGACGGGGCTCTGGGTGGGCGTGGCAGGGGTCTGGGCCCTGGCGGGTGCCGTGGTGGTCCTGGGGGGCGGACTCCTGCTCCACCTCCGTTTCGCATCGGAGCCCGGAACCCCCGATCCGTCCTCTCCCGCCGTGCGGTGGGCGATCCTGGGGGTCGCCATGGCCATGGTTTGCGGGCTCGCCGCGGAGGTCCACCTCGACCGGCTTTCCCAGGGGTGGGAGACCCGGGCCGAAGCCCGGGAAGTCCAGGTCCGGGAAGCCCTGGCTACCCGCCTCGACCGGATTCTCTCCTCCGGGGAGGATGCCGCCACCCGCCTGGCTTCGCTGGAGCTCCTGGTGCCGGGAGAGGGCGGGAGGGCGCGGGTCCCTTCCGACCTGGTGGGAGAAGATGTGGATGCGGTGGCGCTTTTCGGACCCGGAGGCGAGCTCCTGGCCTGGGACGGGAGCCACCAGGGGCCCGTGCCCCGGAGCGCACGCCTCGGACTTGCCCCCTACCTGTACGAAGAGTCGGCGCTCTTCGGCTACCTCTACGTGACCCGACCCCTTCCGGGGGGCACGGGTACGGCGGTGGCCGCCAGCCTCCTGCGGGCGGATCTCCCGGCCACCCTGGAGGATGCATCGGCGGACTTCGTGTCCCGCTTCCGGGCGGAAACGGGGTCGCGCATCCAGGTGGGCCGGGAGGATCGGGTGGAGGGAGAGGTGGCGTGGGGACTCACCTGGGAGCGGGAGGTCCTCTTCTCGGTGGCCGTGATCCCGGCCTCGGAAGCGGAGGCCCGGGCCCGGATCCAGACCGGGTGGGGGTGGGCCGTGGTCCTCCTCCTCCTCCTCTCGTGGATCCTCCTGGCGGCGGGAAGCCGGGAGGCCCGACGGTTCCGGCGCCTCTCGGTGGCCTCCCTCCTCCTCCTCGTGGTGGTCGTCCCCGTGGACCGGCTCTCGGGGCTGGGGCGCCTCCTTTCGCCGGCGGACCTCCTGCTCCCGGGGCCCCCGGGGATGACCCTTGGCGACCTCCTTCTCCTGGCGGCCGCCGCCCTCTTCCTCCTCGGGTTCGCAACCGGGAGACCGCGGGAACGACGGGCCGGGGCCCTTCGCCGGCCGGACCGCAACCCGGGAACCCCGGGCTTCGCCCTGGCGGGGGGAATGGGGGGGCTGGGCCTTCTCTTCACCCTTCTTCGGGAGGAGGCCTCCCGGGACCTCCTGGCCGG
Organism: Gemmatimonadales bacterium; assembly: GCA_050485885.1. Taxonomy (GTDB): domain Bacteria; phylum Gemmatimonadota; class Gemmatimonadetes; order Longimicrobiales; family Gaopeijiaceae; genus SKNW01. Next base: position 160,853 of record JBJHCG010000001.1, read on the forward strand.
GCCCGAGTCCCTCTGGGTCCTCTTTCTCGTGGGGTCGTTCCTCGCCGCTTCGGTGATCGTGGGGATCGTGGTTCACCTGGGCCGGCGTCCGGTGGGCCCCCTCCATCCGAGCTGGCTCCTGGCGGGCGTTGCGGGCGCGCTCCTCCTCGGGGCCCTCGCATCCTGGGGGGTACGGGAGGCCGGGAGCTTCCCCACGGCCCTCCTGCTCCTCTGGTCCCTCCCGGTGGTTGCCCTTCTCCTGGCCTTCGGCGAGGGGGAAGGATGGGGGGAAGGGGCGTTGCGATGGGCCTCGGTCGGCGTGGTGGCGGCCACCCTCGTCCTCCCCTGGGGGTGGGGGGCCCGACTCGAAGCCCGGCTTGCGGAAGCGGAAGACCGGATCGAGCGGCTGGGGGTGCGCCCGGACCCCTTCCTCGAGTTTCTCCTCCTTCGTTCCGGCGATGAGGCACGGGAACTCTCGGCCCTGGGCCGCAACCCGGTGGAGGTCCTCTACGGCGCCTGGACCGGGAGTGGGCTGGCGCGCGAGGGCGTTCCCGTGTGGCTCACCTGGTGGTCGCCCGATGGGTATGCCCAGGAAGAACTCCGGATCGGGGTTGCGACCCCCCGGCCCCCCTTCTCCCCGGACCTCCGGATGGCCGCCCTCATCGGAGAGTCCACCCAGCTCATCCGGTCCGATCTGCCCGAGGCTCACTACGTGGTCGCGGCACCCCTCACGCGCGGGGCCGTCCTCACGGCCGCGGTTCCGCCGCGCCGGGGGTTCACCGGGGACTCCCCCCTGGGGCCCCTCTTCTCTCCCGCCCGCTCGGATCCGGATCCGGTCTCCCTCATCCCCCTCCTCCCCGGAGAGGCCACCCCCCCGCTGGAAACCGAGACGGTCCGGTGGGCCCTGGCCTCGGACGGCTGGCGGGGGGAAACCGCCATTGCCTTTCCGGACCTCGTCTACCGGGTCCAGTACGCCGTGGCGCTCCCTCGCCCTGCTCTCGTCCTCGCCCGGGGGGCCCTCCTCCTCCTGGCTTCGGTGGCGGTCCTCCTCCTTCTCTGGGGGAGCGGGCAGCGACTGGCCCTCCCCGCCCGGCTCCCCCTACGGAGGGCCGTGGCCGGCCTCTCCTCCTTCCGTGGACGGGTGACGCTGGCGCTCTTCGGCTTCTTCCTCATTCCCACCTTTCTCTTCGGGATGCTCGCGTACCGGACCCTCTCCTCTGCGTCGGTCCGGACGGCCGAGGCGCTGGCGGCACGGGCGGCGGAGGATGCGGCCGCCGGCTTTGCCGATACGGGTGGGGCTATGGACCTCCTGGCCAACCGGGTGGGCTCCGACCTGCTTCTCTACGAGGGAGGCCAGCTCGTGGGAGGGTCGCAGCGGGAACTCGTCGAGCTGGGGCTCTACGAGGGGTGGCTCCCCCCCAGCGTCCACCGGACCATCGACGGAGGCGGCGAGGTGCTCGTGACCACCACGGCCTCGCTCGGCGGCTGGGAGTACGTGGTGGCCTACCGGCGGATGCCCGGGGGCCGGGTCCTGGCCGCACCGGCCGCCCTTCAGGCCGGGGCCACTGCGGTGCGCCAGCGGGAGGTGGCCGACCTCCTGGCCTTCACCCTCCTCGTGGGGGCGGGGCTCTCGGTCCTTCTCGCGCTCCTCGTCGGTCGGACGCTGGCCCGCCCGATCCAGACCCTCCAGATCGCGTCGGAGCGGGTGGGTTCGGGGAACATGGGCGTCCACCTCCCCGCAGATCGCACCGACGAATTCGGGGCCGTATTCGGCGCCTTCAACCGGATGGTGGACCGTCTGGCCAGAACCCGGCGTGCCCTCGTCCGCAGCTCCCGTCGGACCCGGGCCATTGTGGAGGAGGTTGCCACCGGGGTCATTGCGGTGGATGCCACCGGACGGGTGACCCTGGCGAACCCCCGGGCCGAGACCCTCCTCGGAGCGCCCCTTCCCCGGGGGGCGACGCTGGCGGGAGAGCTTCCCTCGGGGCTCCGGGAAGGAGAACCCGGGACGCACGAGGGTGCAGGGGGCCTTCCGGGGATCCCGGAAGGGGATTCCCCCGGGGGGGAAGAGAATGCCCTCTCCTCCCCCGTGCGCCGGGAGATCGGCCGGTGGGTGGGGGAGTTCCTGAGAGATGCCGTCTCGGAGGCCACGGCCGAGTTCACCGTATCCGGTCGGAGACTCCGGCTCCGGGCTCGTCGGATTGCCGGGAGCCAGGGGCCTTCCGGTGCCGTGGTGGCCCTGGAAGACGTCACGGATGAGCTCCGCGCCGAGCGGATCCTCGCCTGGGGGGAAATGGCCCAGCAGGTGGCCCACGAGGTGAAGAACCCGCTCACCCCCATCAAGCTCGGAATCCAGCACATTCGAAGGGCATGGCAGGACGGGAACCCGGACTACAGCCGGATCCTCGAGCGAAACGTCGAGGCCATCCTCGACGAGATCGACCGGCTTGCCGCGATCTCCACCTCCTTCTCGCGGTTCGCCGCGCCCGGCCCCGCCGCCACCGGTCCGGTGGAGGTGGTGGCCGTGGAGCAGGTCGTTCGCGATGTGCTCGTTCTCTACACCGCCGGGGAGGGGCCGGTGCGGTTCGATGCCTCCCTCCCCGAGCCCCTTCCTCCTGTGCGAGCCCGAGCGGACGAACTGAAGGAGGTGCTCGTGAATCTCCTGGAAAATGCCCGTGCGGCCCTCCCCGGCGAGGGGGAGGTGATGATCCGGGTCCGGGCGCTTGAGGGAAGCGTGGAGCTCGAGGTGGAGGACACAGGCACGGGGATTGCGGAGGATCTGCAGGGAAGGATCTTCGAACCGCACTTCTCCACCCGCACGGCGGGGACCGGACTCGGTCTGGCCATCGTCCGTCGGCTTGTCGAGTCCTGGGACGGAAGCGTGCGGGTCCGAAGTGCCCCCGGCAAGGGGACCACGATGACGTTGCGCCTGCGCATCGCCGAGGCCGGCCCGTCGACGATCCACCCGCCGGACGGGGTGGGCGCATCGGGAGAGGATCCGGGTGTTGCCCTCTCGGGCTCCCGATCCCTCTCGACCCCCCGGGGGAGGGAGGAGGGGGTGCCCTGAAGGGGGCCTCCCGGTACATTGAGTCCCCGGAAGCAGGGGGACCGGGCCCGACGAGCCCATCCACCTTTCAAGGAGGAGGACGATGTGACGCTGACGAGGCTGGGAGGCCGACCCTTGAGCGAACAGGAGCTGTCCCGATGGCTGGAGGAGCAGGCCGGGGACCTCGCCCAGCGGTGGAGCCTTGAACTTCGAGCCCGGTCCGGCCGCGAAGACGGGCCCCTCGGCCCCCTCCGGGACGGGCTCCTGCACGCCATGAGTCGCTTCCTCGGACCTGCCGTGGGACCGTGGCGGGACCAGGTGGAGCCCCTTCTCCACCAGGTGGCAGCCCTCTACGGGAATGTGGCCGCCCTTCGCGGCCTCGCCGCCGGCGACGTCGTGGAGGAAATGCAGCTCCTGCGCGAAATCCTTCTTCGCTTCCTCTTTCGCGATGCAGGGCCCGAGGGGGGACTCGAGCACCTGGGACTCCGGGGCTTTCTCCGCCTCAGCAGGGTGGTGGACCAGATCGTGACCCATGCCAATGTGGGACACATCGACGCCCTCTTCTTCAACCTCCTCCACGGGACGGGCGTCACCGAAGTCCCGGGGGAGGATCTCCTCGACGAAATCCGGGGCGAGCTCGCCTCCCTCGAAAGCGAACTGGAAGCGCTCCACATCCTTTCCGGCGACGGGAGCAGCCTCCCCCGGAACTGAGTCCACGGCCGGGGTCCTCCCGCTCGAAGCTGCCTGCTCGCACAGGTGCGCGCGCGCTTGAAGTCGCGGTGCCCCGGCTTCCCCCCTTCCTCGTCTTCGTCCTCCCCCGTGGAACCTCGCCTCCCGCCCGGCGCCCTTCCCCTTCCCCCCCGCCCTCCCGAGACCCTCACCGGCGACCTCCCGCCGGCGGACTTCCGCGCCGCCGCACAGGAGGCCCTGGACTGGATGGCCCGGTACCTGGAAGAGGTGGAAACCTTCCCGGTGCTCGCGCCGGTCCGTCCCGGTGCACTCCGCGAAGCGCTCCCTGACGCGCCTCCCCGGAGGGGGGAGACCATGGAAGCGATTCTTCGGGACTTCCGCGAGCAGGTTCTTCCTGCGGTCACCCACTGGAACCACCCCTCCTTTCACGGCTACTTCGCCGTGACCGGCTCGGGGCCCGGGATCGTGGGGGAAATGCTCTCGGCGGCCCTCAATGTGAATGCCATGGTCTGGCGGAGTTCCCCGGCGGGAACGGAGCTCGAGGCCCACGTCCTGGACTGGCTCCGCACCATGCTCGGGCTCCCCGCGGGATTCGACGGGGTGATCCAGGACACGGCCTCCACCTCCACCCTGGTGGCCCTGGCGGCGGCCCGGCACCGGGCCTGGCCCGAGGCCCGGACCCGGGGGCTCTTCGGCCTTCCCCAGGGGCGGGTCTACCTCTCGGAGGAGGCCCACTCCTCGGTGGAGAAGGCGGTCCTGACCCTTGGGCTGGGGCAGGATGCCGTGGCCCGGATTCCCACCGATGACGCCTTCCGAATGGATGCGGAGGCCCTGGCCCGGGCCGTGGCCCGGGACCAGGCCGCCGGGGTCCGCCCCCTGGCGGTGGTGGCCACCCTGGGCACGACCTCCACCACGAGTGTGGACCCGGTACTCGAGGCCGCGAGGGTGGCCCGGGGGGCCGGGGCCTGGCTTCATGTGGATGCGGCCTACGCCGGGGCCGCCGCCCTTCTTCCCGAGCTCCGGAGCCTCTTCGCCGGGTGGGAGGAGGCCGACTCCCTCGTGATGAACCCCCACAAGTGGCTCTTCACCCCGGTGGACTGCTCGGTGCTTCTCATGCGGGACCCGGCCTCGGTGCGGGGGGCCTTCTCCCTCGTGCCCGAGTACCTGCAGACACCCGAGTCCGGCGTCGCCCCCGACCTCATGGACTACGGGGTGGCGCTTGGGCGGCGCTTCCGGGCCCTCAAGCTCTGGTTCGTGATCCGGGCCTTCGGAGAGGAAGGGCTCCGGGAACGGATCCGGGAGCACCTGCGCCTGGCCCGTCTCGTGGAGGGGTGGGTGACCGAGGACCCCCGCTGGGAGCGGGTGGCGCCCCTCCCCTTTTCGACCCTGGTCTTTCGCCGCAGGTGGCCCCACCTGGAGCCCGCCGAGGAAGATGCGAGGAACCTGGCCCTCATGGAGGCGGTGAATGCCTCAGGCGAGGCCTTCCTCTCGCACACCCGGCTCCGGGGGCGGATTGCCCTCCGCCTCTCGGTGGGGAACCTCCGGACGGAGCGACGCCACCTGGAGGCCACCTGGACGCGCCTTCAGAGGGAAGCGGACGCCCTCGACTGAGACCGGCCGGGGGCGCCGACCGCCCTCAGGCCTCCTTCACTTCCCGGGCCAGCGAGGCCATGGCCTCCTTCGCATCCATGAAGAGCATGGAGGTGTGGTCCAGGTAGAAGAGCGGGTTGTCGAGCCCCGCGAACCCGGGGCTCAGACTCCGTTTGACCACGATGACCTGCCGGGCCCGGTCCACATCGAGAATGGGCATCCCCGCAATGGCGCTGGCGGGGTCCCGGGCCACGGGGTTCACCACGTCGTTCGCCCCCACGACCACCACGGCATCGGTGCGGGGGAGGTCGGCATTGGCATCGTCCAGGTCCAGGAGGAGATCGTAGGGGACGTCGGCTTCGGCCAGGAGCACGTTCATGTGCCCCGGCATCCGCCCCGCCACCGGGTGAATGGCGAAGCGGACGGTGACGCCCCGCTCCTTCAGGAGGTCCATGAGCTTCCGGACCTCGTGCTGGGCCTGGGCCACCGCGAGCCCGTACCCTGGGACGATGATCACCGACTCCGCGTAGGCCAGGAGGAGGGCGGCCTCGTCCGGGGAACTCCGGCGCACCCGCTTCTCCCCCTCCTCCGCCGACCCCGTGCCCTCTCCCCCCCCGAAGGCCCCGAAGGCCACGTTCGCCAGGGAGCGGTTCATGGCCTTGCACATGAGGCGGGTGAGGATGAGCCCGGAGGCCCCGACCAGGGCCCCCGCCAGAACGAGGAGGGGGTTCCCGATGACGAACCCTGCGGCCGAGGCGGCGAGCCCCGAGTAGGCGTTCAGAAGCGAGATCACCACCGGCATGTCCGCCCCTCCAATGGGGAGGACGAGGGCCAGGCCCAGAAGGAGGGAGAGGAGGGTCAGGAGAACCACGAGGAGGACGGGGGTCTCCACCACAAGGACCCCGGCGGCGCCCAGCGAGAGGAGGGCTCCGATCCCCACCCCGCCCAGGAGGAGGAGGAGGTTCCCCGTCTTCTGGAGGGGCCAGACCACCGGACGCCCGGGGAGCATCCCCTGCAGCTTCCCGAAGGCAATGAAGCTCCCCGAGAGGGTCACGCTCCCGATGAGGACCCCCAGGGAGACGGAGGCGAGCCCGGCGGCGCCCAGTCCCCCTTCCACGAGGGCCGCGGCTCCCTCCTCCCCGGCGCCTCCCGGGGGAAGGGTCCGGAAGAACTCTCCCGCGGCCACGAGACCCGAGGCGGCGCCTCCCAGCCCGTTGAAGACGGCCACGAGCTCGGGCATGGCCGTCATCTTCACGAGGCGGGCGAGGAGGGTCCCCACCACCGCTCCTGCCAGGAGGGCGGCCGCAAGGGCCGGCCACCCCACCACCTCCCGGGCCAGGAGGGTGACGACAATGGCGAGAAGCATGGCCAGGGCGGCCAGGGCGTTCCCCGAGCGCGCGGTGGCGGGGGAGCCAAGCCGCTTGAGTCCCGCAACGAAGAGGGCGGCGGAGACGAGGTAGACCAGGTCCTGCGCGAGAAGGCTCACGGGGTCAGTCCCGCTTCCGGAACATCCGGAGCATCCGGTCGGTGACGAGGAAGCCCCCTACCACGTTGACGGTGGCCAGGGCCACGGCCAGGAGGGCCAGGACGAGGGCCACCCCACGTGCGCCGGAGCCTGCGAGGGCCAGGGCGCCGAGGATCGTGATTCCGGAAATGGCGTTGGCCCCCGACATGAGAGGGGTGTGGAGGGTGGGGGGCACCTTCGTGATGACCTCGAATCCCACGAGGGATGCGAGGACGAAAACGTAGAGTCCGAGAATCCACTCACCCATGGGAGGGCTCCCTGGTCTGGGGGGGAGGGGGGGCCACGGCCGGTCCCCGGGTGACGAGCATGGGCCCCAGCACATCGTCGTCCGGGTCGATGCGCAGGGCGCCGCCGGTTCCCGCGTCTCCGTTCGAGGTCCCGCCCCTGTCCGAGGTTTCGAGGAGGTGGAGGAGAAGGTTCGCGAGGTTGCGGGAGAACATCTCCGATGCGTGTTCGGGGAGCTCGGAGGGGAGGGACAGGGGGGCATCGATCGTGATGGTTCCCTCGTGCACGATCTCGCCCGGGCGGGAGAGGGCGCAGTTCCCGCCCGTGTCCGCCGCCAGGTCCACCACTACCCCCCCGGGGCGAAGGGACCGGGTCATGTCGGCGGTGAGGAGAAGGGGGGCGGGGCGCCCGGGGATCTGGGCTGTGGTGATCACCGCATCGAACTCCGGCAGATGTTCGGCCAGGAAGGCCAGCTGCCGGGCTTCCTCGTCCTCGGAGAGGGCACGGGCGTAGCCGCCGGCGGCCTCTGCGTCGCCGGTGGGCAGCTCGAGGGAGCGAGCGCCCAGGCTCCGGATCTGTTCCCTGGCTGCCGGTCGAACGTCGAACCCCGTCACGGCCGCTCCCAGTCGGCGGGCCGTGGCAATGGCCTGGAGCCCCGCCACCCCGGCCCCGAGGACGAGGAACCGCGCCGGCCGGATCGTGCCCGCCGCCGTGGTGAGCATGGGAAGGAAGCGGGGGAGGTGCCCGGCAGCCCGGAGGACGGCCCGGTACCCCGCCACCGTGGCCTGCGACGAGAGGACGTCCATGCGCTGGGCCCGGGTGGTCCGGGGCACGCGCTCCAGGGCGAGGGCGGTGATCTGTCGGGCAGCAAGGGCCTCCTCCAGCCCCTCCCCTCCCCAGGGAGAGAGGTGGGACACGAGGATCGCTCCCCTGGGGAGGAGGGAGACCTCGTCGGAGGAGGGGGAGGGAGGTGCGGGCGAGGAGCCCGGTCCGGACGCCTCGGGAGAACCGGGGCGGGACTCGGCTCCGGTGCCGGGAGGGCGGATCCGGACCACCAGCCCCGCCCCTTCCAGCGCCTGGGCCGGGCCGGCCACGACGACCGCCCCGGCCTGGCGCCATGCCGCGTCCGGGAAGCCCGCGCGCGCTCCGGCACCGGACACCACCCGGAGTTCGACCCCCCGCTCCAGGAGGGGTGCGATGTGGCGCGGAACGAGACCCACCCGGCGTTCGAGGGGGTGGGTCTCGGCAAGGAGTGCAAGGACGGAGGAGGCCATTCGCCCGGAGACCCGCCAACCTCACCGGAGTTCCGCGACGGCACCGAGTCCCGGGGTGACAGGGCAGGGCGCCAGGGGGACCTGCAGGGGGAGGGGGTCCGGGAAGGGTGCGTGAGGCCTCGCGCGCCGGAGGGTTCCGCGACGAGAAGCCGCGCAGCCCGGGACTCAACCGAGGAGCTGCTCCACGGCCTCCGGAAAGCTTCGGACCCGCAGGTAACCCCTGCTCCATGGCTCGGCCCGATCCATGTGCCAGGAAGGCCCGCCATCGATCCAGATCGCCCGGGCTCCGGCCTCGAGTGCAGGGTTCACATCCTTTCGCATGGAATTTCCCACCATGACGGAGCGAGCCGGGGAGTCCACCCCCAGCCCCTTCACGAGGGCGCGATACCGGACCGCGTCCTTCACCGGCGTGACGACGACCTGCTCCGGCCGGAGGATGTCCAGAACTCCGGCCGCCTCCACGCACCCAAGCTGGTAGGCGGGAAAATGGGACTGGGTCCAGAGGGTTACCGGGAGGCGGGATGCCAGGGCTTCCAGGGCTTCCAGCGCCCCGGGGAAGGGCGGCGGTGCGTCGTCGATCCCCCTGGCCTGCGCCTCGGCCTTTCGGGCCAGCTCCGGGTCCGGGGGTCGACCGTGAAGATGGGCCAGCCGCAGGTAGGTGTCGCGGAAGGAGGGACCGAGTCGGAAGGGGCCGTACCCGAAGACCCCGAGGAGCTCCTGGTCCACCACGTCATGATGGACGGATTCCACCTCGTTCCGGGGAAACCCTGCCTTTTCGAGGACGTCGAAGAGCGCTCGTCGCCGGTCATCGAAGCGGCGTCCGGTGTCCACCAGCGTGTCGTCGAAATCCACCACGACCGCGGAGGGGCCCGGCGGGGAGTACGCGTTCATCCTGCGATTCAAAGGCCTCGTCCTGCGAGGGTTCGGGAGTGGGTTCTGCCGGGGACCCTGCCCAGGGAACTCCTGGGGCCATTGCCCTGCTGCCACGCGGTTTCCGCCACGGACCCTCCCGGAACGGTCCGGGTAATGGCTCGCCTCGGCGACGACGGGCTACCCGCCTCCGCTCCGGCGAAGCATGGCGGCGAGCGCGAGGCCGCGGCAAGCGAGGCCGCGGGATCGACCTGCGGCGGACCACGCCCAGGAGCCTTTCAAAGCTAACGCTTCGGAATGGAAGCGTGTCCTCCTTCCTGAGGACCGACCCCGAAAGGGACCGAAGAAGGGTGAGGTCGATCCCACCGCGGCTCGGTCTCATCAACACGACAACATTGGATGTGTCCATCAAGGGCACGAGGATGGCAGGGAAGCGATGGTTCAGAGGGTGGAAGACCGCAAGGCTGGGGTGCAGGCAGGTCGGATGGCCCGAGGCCTCCTCCGCAAGGGTGGCATGGCATTCGTCCTTCTTCTGGCCCCCGGTCACTTCCCGGGGGTCGTGGCGCATTCCGGCCTGGGCCACGCCGGTGCGCTCGCGGCGCAGGAGCGGGTCGAGGTCGGGCCCGAAGCCCTCTCCCTGGAGGAGGCGCTCCGCCTCGCACGCGCCAACAACCCGGACTTCCGCATCCAGTCCACCCAGACCGAGGTGGCCGACCGCCAGCTCCGGGCGGCGCGCGGCGACTTTCTTCCCACGATGAACGTGTCGAACTCCTACGGCTACCAGGCCTCCGGAGAGCGACGCGCGGGCTCGGTGGTCCTGGGCGTTCAGCCCCAGTTCTACAACTCGTCGTACTCCCTGAACATGTCCTACTCCATGAACGGGGCCACCCTCCTGCGGCCGGGACAGGCCCGCACCGAGGCGGAGGCGGCACAGGCCCGGGTCGATGGTGCTTCGGCGGGGCTCACGGCCGAGGTCACCGATGCCTACCTTTCGGTTCTGCAGGCCGATGCACAGGTGGCCCAGGCGGAGTCAGCCCTCGAGCGGACCGCGCTCACGGTGCGCCAGGCCCGGGCCCAGGTCGAGGTCGGCGCGGCCACCCCCCTCGACATCCGGCGGGCCGAGACCCAGGAAGGGCAGGCCGAGGTCCAGCTCCTACAGACCCGGAACCAGGCCCGCACGGCGCGCCTCTCCCTGGCGCGCGTGCTGGGCGTGACCCTCCCCGAGGGGGTGGAACTCACCACCGAGTTCGAGGATGATCTGCCGGCTCTCGAGACCGAAGCCCTGGTGTCCCGCGCCTTCGACGCCAATCCGGTTCTCCGCGCCACCCGCCTCTCCCTCGATGCCTCCCGGGTCAGCGCACGATCCGCCCGGACTGCGTACTTTCCGAACCTCTCCCTCTCGGCAGGGTTTTCGGGCTCGGTGTTCGTGGCCGGGGACCTGGACCCCCTCGTCAGCCAGGAGCTGAACTCCCAGGCCAGCCGGTTCTCGAGCTGCCAGGAAGACAACCGCCTCCGGGCCCTTCTCGGGGATCCTCCTCGGAACTGTGCCGAACTGAACCCGGCGCTCCCGGCGGTGGAGGAGGAGATCCGGGCCCGGGTCGAGCGCGACAATGCGGGCTTCCCGTTCAGCTATCGGCGTCAGCCTCTCTCCCTCTCCCTCTCCCTTTCCCTGCCGATCTTCACTGCGGGGCAGCGGGGGCGGGCCGTGGAGCAGGCCGAACTCGAGATCTCGAACCAGACCGAGCAGCTCCGGGCCGAGGAACTGCGCCTCCGGACCGAGGTGACCACGGCGGTCCAGTCGCTGGAGACCGCGGTGCAGGTGGTGAGGCTCCAGGAGCGGATCCGGGGCACGGCGGCCGAGGAGCTGCGCCTGGCGCAGGAACGGTTCCGGCTGGGCCTTGCTTCCTCCATCGAGGTGGCCGACGCCCAGACCACCCTCTCCCAGGCGGAGCGGGACGAGATCAATGCGCGATACGACTTCCAGAAGGCCGTGGCGGCACTCGAGTCCCTTGTCGGGGGTTCCCTTCGTCCCTGACCGTCTCGACGCCCCAACCAGGACCCGGAAGGGGCCGGAGGCGCCCGGCGCACCTCCGACCCTGCCGGCTGTTCGCTTCAACCGACCCCCGCTTCGCCGAACAAGCACCATCGGTGCCCGAGCCACTTCCGCTCCGCGCCTTTCCACGCCGGGGCCTACGATACAGGAAATCCAGACCATGAACCTCCGGACCCGGGCTGCGTCCCCCCTTCGATCCCGTCGCACCTTCCTCGCCTGCGCGGGCGTCATGGCCCTTGTCTTCGCGGGATGCGGTGGCGACGGGAACGGCACCGGCGAGGCCATTGCCCGTGCGCCGGGTGGCCCTCCCGGGGCCGGGGGGCCCGGAAGTGGCGCCCGTGCAACCCCGGTCTCGGTGGCGGTGGTGCAGCCCGGTGACCTGCAGGTGACCCTTCGGGCGTCCACGAACCTCCGGGCGCGGGAGCAGGTGGAGGTCCTTCCGAAGCAGGGCGGGATCATCGAACGGGTCCTCGTGGAGGAAGGGGTTCGGGTTTCGCAGGGTCAGGTGCTGGCCGTGCTCGATGCCGCCGAATGGCGCCTTCAGGCGCAGCAGTCCGAAGCCCGGGCCCAGTCGGCGCGGGACGCGGTGGAGCGGGCGCGGGCCCTCGCCGCGCTGGAGCTCGTTTCGGAGCAGGAGGTGGAGCGCCTGGCCTCGGAGGCCCGGGTGGCCGAGGCGGAGGTCGGGCTGGCCCAGCTCCGGGTCGAGAATGCCGAGATCCGCGCACCCTTCGCGGGCACCGTGACCCACCGCTACGTGGAGCGCGGACAGCAGGTCACCACCGCAGCTCCCGCCTTCGGCCTGGCCGACCTGGACCGCCTCGAGGCCCAGCTTGCCGTACCGGAGCGGGAGGCCCCGAGGATCGAGGTGGGGCAGTCTGCGCGCATCCTCCTCCAGGAAGGCGGGCAGCCCGTCGCCACGGGACGGGTGGAGCGGATTCGCCCGGTGGTGGATGCTGCCAGCGGGACGGTTCAGGTTACCGTTTCCGTTCCGGCGCGGGCCGGGGAGGTTCCCCTCCGGCCCGGCCAGTTCGTGAACGTGGATGTGGTCACCGAGACCCTGACGGACCGGATCACCCTTCCCCGGACTGCCGTCCTCGTGGATGGGGCGGCCCCCCGGGTCTTCGTAGTTCAGGATGACACGGCCATCGAGCGGGAGGTCTCCCTCGGGTACTCTCGAGGCGACCGGGTCGAGATCCGGACCGGCCTCGAGCCCGGCGACACCGTGGTGGTGGTGGGGCAGGACAACCTCCGACCCATGATCCCCGTGCGGATCATGCAGCGCGACGGCCAGCCGGTGACGGGCGGCGACTCGTGAAGGTTGTCGACTTCTCGGTGACGCGGCCGGTGGCGGTCTCCATGGCCTTCATCGCCGTGCTGGTCTTCGGGGCCGTCTCCTTCGACCGGCTCCAGGTGGATCTCCTTCCGGACCTGGCCTTTCCCACCATCGCCATCGAGACGGAATACGCCGGGGTAGGGCCCCGGGAAATGGAGAACCTCATCACCCGCCCCATCGAGGAGGCGATCTCGGTGGTGCAGGGGGTCCAGCAGGTCACCTCCCGGTCCCGGCCGGGGCGCTCCGATCTCACGATCCAGTTCCGATGGGGATCGAACATGGATCAGGCGGCCGCCGACCTCCGGGAGCGCCTTGACCTCATCAACCTCCCTCCGGCCGCGACCCGGCCCACGATTGCCCGGTACGATCCGGCCTCCGAGCCCGTGATCCGCTTTGCCCTGGTGGCGGACCGGGCCCTTGACCCGCGCTCCTCGGCCGATCGGCAGGAACTCATCTCGCTGCGGTGGCTCGCGGAGGAACAGGTCCGCCGCAGCCTCGAGGGGATCGAGGGGGTGGCCGCCGTCCGGGTCACGGGGGGCCTCCAGGAGGAGATCCTGGTGGAGGTGGACGAGGCACGTCTCTCCCAGCTCGGAATCCCCTTCGCCCAGGTGGCCCGCCGACTCGAGGCGGAGAACATCAACCTGGCCGGAGGGATCCTGGAGGAGGGCGATGCCCAGTACGTCGTCCGGACGGTGAACGAGTTCGCCGAGGTCGACGAGATGCTCCGGGTCGTGGTGGGGACCGCCGGCGGGCAGTCCATTCTCCTTTCCGATGTGGCCGAGGTGCGCCGCGAGGCGGCGGAGCGGGAAACCGTCACCCTGGTCGACGGGCGCGAGGCAGTGGAGATCGCCGTACTCCGTGAGTCGACGGCCAACATCGTGGCCCTCTCCACCCAGGTGAGGGACCGCCTCGACGCGGTGGGGACCGAGCTTCCTCCGGGGGTGCGCATCTCCCTCGTGAGTGATCAGGCCACCTTCATCGAGCGGGCGGTGGGCGACGTGGGGCAGGCGGCCCTCTTCGGAGGGATCTTCGCCATGCTGATCCTTCTCCTCTTCCTCCGCCACTTTCCCACCACCCTGATCGTGGCCACGGCCATCCCCATCTCGGTGGTGGCCACCTTCATCCTCATGTTCTCCCGCGACATCACCCTGAACATCATGTCGCTCGGAGGGCTGGCGCTGGGGATCGGGATGCTCGTGGACAGCGCCATCGTGGTTCTCGAGTCCATTGCCCGGGAACGGGACCGGGGGAGATCGGCCCCCGAAGCGGCCCGGGAAGGGACGTCCATCGTGGGACGGGCGGTGGTGGCCTCGACCCTCACCACCGTGGCCGTTTTCCTCCCGATTGTCTTCGTCGAGGGGATCGCGGGTCAGCTCTTCGGGGACCAGGCCTGGACGGTGTCCTTCGCCCTCCTGGCCTCGCTCGTGGTCTCCCTCACCCTCATTCCCATGCTCGCAGGTCGAGGGGAAGGGGCGCGGGCCCGAACGGGCGATTCGCCCGCCCCGGAGGTGTCCGCCTCCGAGCCGGGTCGGGTGGGAGAGGCCCTGGCGCGGGGTGCAGGAGGTGTCGTTCGTCTCGGGCGCTCCGCAGGACGGGGGCCGGGCCGGATCGTGACCGCTGGCCTCGATGCCTTCGATCGGGCGTACCGGGCCCTCGACTCCCGCTACCCGGGGATGCTGCGCGCCACGATTCGGCGACCGGTTCTCGTGGTGGCCACGGCCCTTCTCGTGCTGGGGGCCGGGGCCCTCCTCATTCCCCGGATCGGGGTGTCCCTCGTTCCCGAACTCTCCCAGGGGGAGCTGGTGGTGGAGCTCGAGGCCTCTCCCGGAACGAGCCTCCTCCGGATGGAGGACCTGGCCCGACAGGCTGAGACGCTTCTTCTGGCCGAGTTCCCCCAGGTGCGGGAGATCTTCACGAATGTGGGGGTGCGCGGAGGCGCAGGGACCCTCGGACGCACCGGGGAGCGGGAACGCCATGCCGCCACCCTTCTCGTTCGGCTCGACGGTCTTTCCCGCAACGAAGACATCCTGGCCGGGAGGATGACCGAGCGCCTGGGAGACCTCCCGGGACTCCAGATCCGGGTCGACCGCCCCCGCCTCTTCACCGTGAACGCTCCGGTGGAAGTCGAGGTGCGGGGATTCGACCTCCGGCTCCTGGGGGAGGTGGCAGCCGATGTGCGGGCGGCCCTCCGGGCCATGCCCGGCGTGACCGGGGTGGAGGAAGAGCGCCGCCAGGGCACGCCCGAGATCTCCATTCGCTTCGATCGGGACCGCCTCTCCCGCCTCGGGCTCACGGTGGGGGATGCCGCCGAAGCCCTCCAGGCGCGGGTTCGGGGTGCGCCCGCCACCGAGTTCACCGAGCGGGACCGGGATCTCACCGTTCTGGTGCGGGCCCGGGAAGAGCAGCGAGCCACGCTCGAAGACCTGTCGAACCTTCGGCTCGAGGTTCCGGGCGGGGGGGGCGTCACCCTCTCTGCCGTGGCCGACCTGGGCTTCCAGGATGGCCCTGCCGAAATCGTCCGTCGTGGCGGGACCCGGGTCATGCTTATCGAGGCCCGCCCTTCCGGGACCGATCTGGCCGGGACGATCCGCCGGATCGAGGAGGCCGTGGCAGGAGTTGCCACGCCCGATGACATCCACGTGGTCGTGGCCGGACAGTCGCGCGACCTGGAGCAGTCCGTTCGCTCCATGCAGCTCGCCCTTCTCCTGGCCGTCTTCCTCGTCTACCTCGTCATGGCGAGCCAGTTCGAGTCCTTCCGGCTCCCGGGGGTGATCCTGGCCTCCGTTCCCCTCGCCCTTCCCGGTGCCATCGCGGCGCTCTGGATCACGGGGAACTCCATTTCGGTGGTGGCGCTCATCGGGATGGTCATGCTCGTGGGGATCGTGGTGAACAACGCCATCGTCCTCGTGGACTTCATCAATGTACTTCGAAGGCAGGAGGGGATGCCCCTCGATGAAGCCATCATCGAGGCGGGCAGGGTGCGTCTGCGGCCCATCATGATGTCGACCCTCACCACGGTGCTGGGTCTCCTCCCCCTTGCCCTCATCCCCGGGGAGGGGGCCGAACTCCGGGTTCCCCTTGCCGTACCCGTCATCGGGGGACTCGTCTTCTCGACCCTCCTCACCCTCATCGTCGTACCAGTCCTCTACCGGGTCTTCGAGGTGCGGGGGGAGCGCGCCCGCGTGGCCGCCGCAGAGGGAACCCCGGCGGACGCCTCCCCGGTCCGAAACCCCGAAGCCCCCGGCACGACCCCGGCCCCGGGACCCGCCTGACCCTGCACGAACCCGCCTGACCCTGCACGAACCCGAACCCCGTCGATCATGTCCCTTCCACGCTTTTCCGTCCGGAACCCGGTCACCACCGGAATGCTCGTGGTCACGGTGATCGTCATGGGCCTTCTGGCCACGACGAACATCTCCCTCGACATGTTCCCCTCCTTCGAGCGGCCCACGCTGAGGGTGGATGTGCCCTATCCGAACGCCTCCCCCTCCGAGGTGGAGCGACGGATCGTGCGGCCCGTGGAGGAGGCCATGGGGACCGTTCGACGGCTCGAGACGATCCGTTCCACGGCCTCGCAGAACCGGGCCCGGGTGGAGCTCGAGTTCCAGCCCGGGACCGACATGGACATGGCGGCGCTGGAGGTCCGCGAGCGGCTCGAGCAGGTCCGACGCGACCTTCCCTCCGATGTCCAGCGCGTCGACATCCGGCGCTTCTCCTCCGACGAGCAACCGGTCCTTCGGGCCGCCGTCTCCTGGAATGGAGACCCGGCCCGCCTGACCGAACTCGTGGAGCGAAGAATCGAGCCGGCGCTCATGCAGGTGTCGGGGGTGGCTCAGGTGGACTTCTCCGGGCTGGAGGCCCGGGAGGTCTCCATCGAGCTGGATCAGGACCGCATGCGGGCCCAGGGGATCACCATCGCCATGATCTCCCAGGCGCTGAACCGAGGGAACCAGGATTACTCGGCGGGGGAACTCGAGGTCGACGGCACCCGCTTCCTCGTGCGGGCAGAGGGACAGCTTACCTCGGTGGAGGCCATCGAGCGCCTCCCCCTGAACCAGGCCGGGGTTCGCCTCACCGACGTGGCCTCCGTCACCTACGACTTCCCCGAGCGGAACTTCTTCTTCCGCCAGAACGGGATGACGGCCCGGCAGGCCGAGATCTACAAGGAATCGGACGCCAACATCGTGGAAGTCTCCCGGGCGGTGAAGGCCGCCCTCGATGACATCGCTTCCCAACCCGGCCTCGAGGGGGTGGGCTTCCGGACCTGGCAGGACCAGTCGGAGGGGATCCTGGAGGTCCTTGGGCTCCTCGGGCAGGCCGGGGCCTTCGGCGGCGCGCTTGCCGTCTTCATGCTCTTCATCTTCCTGCGCAGGATTACTCCTACCTTCATCGTTGCTGCAGCCATCCCCGTCTCCCTCATCTTCGCCGTGATCATCCTGTACCTCGCGGGAGACTCCCTCAACATCATCACCCTGTCGGGGCTGATGCTGGCCGTGGGGATGCTGATCGACAATGCGGTGGTGGTGGTGGAGAACATCTTCCGACATCGGGAAATGGGGTCCGAGGCGGAGGAAGCCGCCGTGGACGGAGCGAACGAGGTGGGACTCGCCATTCTCTCGGGGACCCTCACCACGATCATCGTCTTCACCCCCCTCTTCTTCCTCCCCCCGAACCAGATGGGGACGCAGTTCCGGGCCTTCGGGACGAGCATCTCCTTCACGATGATCGGCTCCCTGGTCATCGCCTTCACCCTGGTTCCCCTTCTCGCCATGCGGCTCCTCCGGGGGAAGATGCCCGATCCCGGGCGGGCCATGACCTGGATGAACCAGCGGTACCGGGGAATGCTCGACCGGGTCCTGGACCACCGAATGGCCACCGCCGTGTTCGCCGTGAGCCTCTTCGCGGCCGGAGGGTGGGTCCTCTCCGAGCTTCCCCGGGAACTCATGCCCGAAGAGGACAACCGCTTCATCCGCATGGGGATCTCCACTCCCAGGGGAATCAGCACCGAAGAGCGAAGCGAGATCTTCTCCCGCGCCGAGACCATTCTCCTGGAGCGCGCCGACGAGTTCGAGATCACGAATGTCTCGGCCTTCGGCGGGGAGGCTTTTTCCTCCCTCTTCATGACGCTCAAGCCCTTTTCGGAGGGAGGCGAGCGCTCCACGGCCGAGATTTCCCAGGCCATCGAGGAGGCCCTCCCCGTCATCCCGGGGGTGGAGTGGCGTCAGCGAAGGGGCTTCGGGCGCATGTCCGGGGTCCAGGTGCGCCTCATCGGAGAGAGCACCACCGAGCTGGCCCGCCTTGCAGAGGCGGTGGGGATCCTTCTGGAGGAGAACGTCCAGGGGCTTTCCCAGGTGGACAACTCCCTCGAGTCCGGAGCGGAGGAGGTCCGGGTCCGGGTTGATCGCCGCGCCGCAGAGCGCCAGGGCCTCACCTCCGAACAGGTGGCGCAGGCCGTATCGGGTGCCCTGCGTGGTCAGGTGGCATCCCGCTTTCGTTCCGGGGAGCGGGAGGTGGATGTTCTCCTCCAGCTCCGCGACGAGGACCGGGTTTCCATCTCCCAGCTCGGAAACCTTGCGGTGGGGACCCTCGACGGGACCTCGGTTCCCCTGGGCACCGTGGCGGATATCGTCGTGACCGGCGGTCCGCAGGACATTCGCCGGGAAAACCGTCAGACGGCGATCAACGTCTCGGGCGAGATCGCCTCCGGCTACAACCGGGAGGACGTCATCGCCGACGTGCAGGCCGTCATGGCCGGCTTCGAGCTTCCCCCGGGCTACCGGTGGGACCTGGGGCGGGGGTTCGCGGAGGAGCAGCAGCAGTTCGGCGACATGATGATGGCGGGGGGGCTCGCCCTGGTCCTCATCTACCTCATTCTGGCGGCGCTCTTCGAGAGTCTCCTGCTCCCCCTCATCATCTACTTCTCCATCTTCTTCGCCGTCCCCGGGCTGGCCCTCATCTTCCTTCTCACGGGGTCCACCTTCTCCATTCTCTCCTTTCTGGGGGTGCTCATCACGGTGGGGATCGTGGTGAACAACTCCATCGTGATGATCGACCTCGTGAACCAGCTTCGAGGTCGAGGGATGGAGCGACGAGAAGCCCTTCTCACCGGGTGTACGGCCCGCCTCAGACCCATCCTCATGACGAGCCTCACCACCCTCTTCGGTCTCGTGCCCATGGCCTTCATGGCCACGGAAGGGGCCGGGCAGATGTTCACGCCCATCGGGCAGGCGGTGATCGGCGGACTCTTCACCTCGACGATTCTCACCCTGGCCCTCACCCCCACCCTGTACGCCTGGTTCGACGACATGGGACTGTGGGCCCGGGCGGTCTGGAGACGGGCCGGGGAGGTGGCCCGGGGTACGGTGGGAGCGGGAGGCGGGGGAAGTCCGGGGAAGGGTGGGCTGGAACCGGATCTGGAACCGGTGGGTCGGGTGCGAACCCCAGGGTAGCGCCGCCACCGCAAGGCGGGCCTCCGTGGTCCGCGGCGCCGGCCTCGGGAGGGCTCGGGAACCTCGACCCCTCCCGCCATGGAAGCGCCCCCGCATCCCGGTGAAGATACCCGGGTGCGGGGGCGTCCCCGTTTGCGGATCCATGGACCGGGGTCCGGAGAGGCGGGTGTCTCTCCTGGTCGCTTCCGGGCGCCCGGCGCGGTTCGACGGAACCGTCTCTCGGGACGGCCCCCAGGGGTCGAAGGAGGAGGGAGGATGCTCGGCGAGGTCTGGACGGCCTCCCTTCAGGGGGTGGAGGGGATCCCGGTCCGCGTGGAGGCTCAGGTCACGGTGGGGATCCCGGGGCTCTTCCTCGTGGGGCTTCCCCGGGGTGCGGCGCGGGAGGGGAGGGACCGGGTGCAGGCCGCTCTGCGCAGCGTCCCGGGGCTCTCCGACGCCCTCCGCGTCACGCTCAACCTCGCCCCGGCCGATCTGATCAAGGAGGGGTCGGCGCTGGACCTGGCCATGGCCGTGGCCGTCCTCGTGGGGGCCGGAAAGATCCCCCGCCCCCTGCCCCCCGATGTGGCCTTCCTGGGGGAGCTCGGTCTCGATGCCCGCCTGCATCCGGTGCCCGGGCTCCTTCCCCTTGCCCTGGGTTGTCTTCGGGCCGGATTCCGGACCGTGGTCGTCCCCCGGGATGGCGTGGCAGAGGTGGCACCCCTGGAGCCTCAGCTCCGGGTGATCCCGGTGGGAACGCTGGGGGGGGCGCTCCGGTGGGCCGCAGGGGGAGACTCCACGGGGAACGCGGGAGAACCGGCCCCGGAGGTCCGCCCCCTTCGCTTGGCCGCCAACGCCAGGCGGATCCCCCCTCGCGAGGAGGAATCGGACCTCTTCGGCGCGATCCGGGGCCAGCAGCTCGGGAAGCGCGCGCTGGAGGTGGCCGCGGCAGGGAGGCACGGTCTTCTCCTGGTGGGGCCGCCCGGGGCGGGGAAGACCCTTCTCGCCCGGGCGCTCCCCGGCCTCCTCCCCCCCCTGGACCCGGAGGCCTCCCTCGAGGTGTCAGCCATTCACTCGGCTGCGGGGCTCCTTCCAGCCGAAGGGATGGTCCGGCGCCCCCCCTTTCGTGCGCCTCACCATGGGGCCTCCCGGGGCGCACTTGTCGGGGGGGGCACCCCCCTTCGCCCCGGCGAGGTCACCCTCGCCCACCGGGGGGTTCTCTTCCTCGACGAGATCCCCCACTGGGACCGGGCCGCCCTCGAATCCCTCCGGGAGCCCCTGGAGGCCGGCGTGGTGGACATCATCCGGACTGGGCGGCGCGCCCGGTTCCCGGCCGATTTCCTCCTGGTGGGAGCCATGAATCCCTGTCCCTGCGGGATGCACGGTGACCCGGAGGGCCGTTGCACCTGCGCGCCGGCGGACGTCGTCCGCTACCAGGGGCGGCTCTCCGCCCCCCTCCTCGACCGGATCGACCTTCGCCTGCGGGTCCTCCCTCCTCTCCCCGAAACCCTGCTTCGCCCGCCGGTGCAGGGGGAGGGGGCGCGGGCAAGGGCCCGGGTGGCCCGGGCCCGGGAGGGTGCGCAGAAGGGGGTGGCCCTCGAACCGGGCCGCAACGGGGTCGCGGCCCGGCCACGCTGTACCCATCGAGCCCTCGACGAAGCGGGCCGACTGGCCGAGGGGGTTCGGCTTTCTCCTCGAGGGGTGGTGCGCGTCCTCGGGGTCGCGCGCACCCTGGCCCTTCTGGAGGGAGCCGACGAGGTGGACACCCCTCATCTTCACGAGGCCTTCCAGTACCGCGGGGAGGCGCCGATCCAGGGGGCGGGTTGACGGCTCCCCGTTGTGGCGAGCCCTGCGAGCGCATACCTTCCCCCCGCCTTCTCGGCCCCCGGGGAAGCGCCGCCACGAATCGTCCTTCCGCGGGGGCCGCGCGCTGCAGTCACTCGGCCTCTGCCTTCCATGCACTATCTAGACTACGCCGCCACGGCGGCCGTGCGCCCCCCCGAGGTCGCCGACGCCATGCACCACTTTCTCACCGAAGTGGGTGCTTCCCCCGGACGCGGAGGCTATGCCCGCTCCGTGGAGTCGGGGCGGATTGCCTTCCGGTGCCGGCGTGCCGTGGCCCGGATCCTCGGCATCCCCGGTGATCCGGGGCGGATCGCCTTCATGCTGAATGCGACCCACGCCCTGAACACCGCGATCCACGGGGTCATGGGGGAGGGGGAGGCCATGGTCATCACGGCCTTCGACCACAACGCCGTGCTTCGCCCTGCCCATGCCCTCGCTGCGAGACGGGGTGTGGAGGTCCGGGAGGTTCCCGGAGATGCCAGCGGCGCCCTGGACCTCGAGGTGGCCGCCCGCCATCTCGAAGGCGCGAAGCTCCTCGTGGTGAATGCCGTATCGAATGTCCTCGGGACCGTGCTTCCCCTTGCGGAATTGGCAGCCCTCGCCCGGGAACGGGGCGTTCTGGTTCTCGTGGATGCAGCTCAGTCCGCCGGCCACCTTCCCCACGATCCCGCCGGAATGGGCGCCGACATGGTCGCCTTCACGGGGCACAAGAGCCTCCTCGGGCCCCAGGGCACGGGGGGGCTGTGGGTGGCCGATGGAGTGGAGGTGGCCCCCTTCTGTGCCGGGGGAACGGGGGGGGACTCGACGCTGCGGGAGATGCCCGCTGCCTACCCGGACCACCTGGAGGCCGGCACCCCGAACGCGCCGGGGCTCGCCGGACTCCTGGCCGGGTGCAGTTGGGTCCTCGAACGGGGAGTGGAAACCCTCCATGGGGAGGAGGGGCGTCTCAAGGGCCGGCTCCACGACGGGCTCTCGGCCATCCCGGGCGTGCGGGTTCTCTCCCCCCCGGCCCCCGAGGGGGCGGCCCTCGTGACCCTTCTGGTGGACGGGATGTCCCCGAGCGAGGCCGCGAAACGCCTCGAGGCCGAGGCCTCGGTGCTTTCCCGCGCCGGCCTGCACTGTGCACCCGAGGCGCATCGGATTCTCGGTTCGCTTGAGACCGGTGCCCTTCGCCTCTCTCTCGGATGGGCCTCCACCGACGCCTGTGTGGATCGGGCGCTGGAAGGCGTCGAGGCGCTGGCCCGATCGGCCCGTACCACCGTCCCGGGAGGGGTCCCGGCCTGATCGGCGCCTGCGGGCACGGCGCACCCCCTGCGGCGTTCCGCTTGACCCCACCCATCGACATTCGTCTCTGTCCCACGTCCCCTCCTCCACGCCTCCTCCCTTCGATTCGAGCCGATGCGACTCTTCGTTGCCCTCTCCCTTTCGGAACGGGACCAGGCCAGGATCCACGAGGCTGCCCTTCCGTTGCGGGAGTCCGGGGTTCCCGTGGACTGGCATGACCCCAGCCGATACCACCTCACACTGAAGTTCCTGGGCGATGTGCACGCGAGCCGGGTCCAGGGACTGGAGCGGGCCGTAGGGCGCGTTGCCGGTGCTACCCGGGGATTCACCCTCTCGCTCGGTGGGTTCGGTGCCTTTCCCACGATCCGGCGACCGGACGTCCTCTGGCTCGGGGCGGATCCATCCCCCGCGCTCCGGTGTCTCAAGCAGGACCTGGAGTGGGGGCTGGCGTCCCACGGATTCGAACGCGAGACCCGGGCCTTCCACCCCCACGTGACCCTCGGAAAGAGTCGGATCGAGGAGGGGGCCGGAAGCTTCCGGGGGCTCGATGAACTTGCCGCCGGTCTCGATTTCCGGCTCGAGGTGGAGGTGGCTTCGGTCGATGTGATCCGTTCTCATCTCTCCTCGAAGGGGAGCCGGTATTCCCTCCTCCGGGCCCTCCCTCTCCGGGTGGCGGCCGCCCGGGGGTGACCCGGGGGGCCAGACCAGCGGAAACCAAAGGGAGGGGAGGATGAAGGGGTGCATGGGTGGTTGCCTGGGGCGGGCCTTCGGGCTTCTGCTCCTCCTGGGGATGGGTGCCACGATCTGGATCTGGGGGCCCGAGCTCCTCGAGGAGGGTCGGGTCCGGTCCGGCGCGATCACGGAACGTGTGCCTCTCCTGGAGGGGGTCCTCGGCGACCGGATCCGGGGCTCGAACCGTGCTTCCACCCCCGTCGCGGATCCGCCCTCCCCCGAGTTGGCGGAGGTGGCCGAGCGTCGAATTGCAGATTTCCTCGAGGGGGAGGGGGGGGGCGCCTCCCTCGTTCTCACGGGGCCCGAGCTGGAGAGCCTCCTTCGCTACCGCCTCCCGGCCGCCTGGCCGGAGGGGATCTCGGATCCGTCGGTGATCCTGCGCGACGGAGAACTCGAACTCGGACTCCGGCTGGTCCGGGAACGCCTTCCGAGCCTCCCGGAGCTGGAGGGGGTGCTCTCCTTCCTCCCCGACACGGTGCCCGTGGGCCTTCGAGGACGGGTCCTGGCACTCGGGAGCGGGGATGCCGCGCTTCTCGTGCATCGCGTGGAGGCCTCCTCCATTCCCATTCCCCGGCGCTTCTATCCGCGGATCCTCGAGAGTGTGCGGGGACCGGCCCCACCGGACCTCCCCCCGGAGGCCCTCTACCTCCCCCTCCCCGGCGGGATCCGTTCGGCGGTGGTGGAGGGAGACCGGCTCATTCTGGATCGGGGCGCCTGACCGCTACGGGCCGGCCTCCCCGCACCACCGATCCACCCACCGCCCGTTCGGGCCCGCTTCGTCGAACCACCGATCCACCCACCGCCCGTTCGGGCCCGCTTCGCTTCCCGGGATTCCGGCTACGGCCGCTGAAGGAACCGGAAGGGCCGGTCCCTCGACGGGATGGCCCGAACTGACGCCTCGCCGATCCAGAAAGGAGAATTCCGTGGCCCGCATCCTCGTCGTGGACGATGAAGGCCCCATTCGCGATGTCCTCCGGCAGCTCTTCGAGTACGATGGCCACGAAGTGACCCTGGCAGCATCCGGAGGCGAAGCCCTGCGGGTCCTCGAGGAGGGGGAGCCTGACGTGGTCTTCCTCGATGTGAAGATGCCGGGGATGGACGGGCTCGACGCCCTTGCACGGATGCGGGAGGACCGCCCGGGCCTCCAGGTGGTCATGATCTCGGGGCATGGCACGATCGAGACGGCGGTTGAGGCAACCCGTCGGGGGGCCTTCGACTTCCTCCAGAAGCCCCTCGACACCGACCGGCTCCTCGTCACCCTCCGGAACGTCCTCGATCGGAAGGGCCTTTCCGAATCGGTCGAGCTTCTTCGTTCCGAGGTGGAGGCGAACCACCGGATCGTGGGTCGTTCCCCCGGGATCCGGGCCGTGGTGGACCGGATCGAACGGGTGGCTCCCACCGATGCCCGGGTCCTCATCACCGGGGAGAATGGAACGGGAAAGGAACTCGTGGCCAGGGCATTGCACCGGCTCTCCAACAGGGCGGATCGCGCGCTCGTCGAGGTGAACTGTGCGGCGATCCCGTCCGAACTCATCGAATCCGAACTTTTCGGTCACCGGAAGGGGTCCTTCACCGGCGCAGTACAGGATCGGGCCGGCACCTTCGAACAGGCCCACCGGGGCACCCTCTTTCTCGACGAGATCGGCGACATGTCGCTGGCGGCTCAGGCCAAGGTCCTTCGGGCCCTGGAAGAGGGCAAGGTGACCCGGGTGGGAGGGGACGAGGCGCGGAGTGTGGATGTCCGCGTCATTGCCGCCACGAACAAGGACCTCCCCCGCGAAATCGAAGAGGGGCGATTCCGGGAAGACCTCTTCTATCGCCTGAACGTCGTACCGGTCACCGTCCCTCCCCTGCGGGAGCGGAAGGAGGACATTCCCCTCCTCGTGCGACACTTTGCCGACCTCATGGCCTCCCGGGAACGGATTCCCGTGCGAGCGTTCTCGGACGAGGCTGTGGACCTCCTGTCCACCCGGGCGTGGCCGGGAAATGTCCGGGAGCTCCGGAACACGGTGGAGCGCCTCCTCATCCTTTCGGAGGGCGCGGTGGTTTCGGCTGGGGATGTCACGGCCCTCACCGGTGCACGGGGGAATCCGGTCGGGATGGACCCCGAGGCGATGCGGACGCGCACCTTCTCCGAGTTCCGGGATCACGCCGAGCGCCTCTACCTCCTGCACCGCCTCCGGGACCACGACTGGAACGTGTCGGAGACGGCCCGGGCCATCGACATGCCCCGGTCCAACCTGTACAAGAAGATCGATCGTTTCGGACTCACCCGGGAGGAAGGATGAGCCGGGCCCCGGCCGGAAGGCGGTAAAGGGCCTCCAGCGTCCGGTAGTCACGGGGAGAGAGCGCCCGCGCCGTGTTGGTCGGATACATGAGGTCCCCGGGGTGGTCGCTGTGCCCAAGCCCCAGCGCATGCCCCATTTCGTGGGCCGCCACCCGCTCGACCTCGTCCGGGTCCAGGTCGAGGGGAAGGGCGGCTCCCGGGGGAGCGACCTCGAGCGCCAGCACGAAGTCGGTGATCTCGAAGCGGAAGTCGTCGCCTCGAAGGCTCCACCCGCTCCGGACGCGCCCCGCTTCTCCTGGCCCGAGCCGGGAGACCCAGCGCACCTCGATGTGAGCCGTCACCCCGGCATCCACCCCCCGGTCCAGAACCCGGATGGGAAAGGGGTGCCGATCCCAGGCCAGGATGCCGCGCAGGGCTCCCCGGTGGAGGGCCGCCCCCCGGGCAGCATCGGCTACGGGAGGCGGGGGGAGCGCCACGACCAGGGTGCCCGTTCCATCGGGCCACCGACCGATGCGGGGAGGGTCCGCACCCGGACCCCTCCCCTCGACTAGAAGCCCGTGACAGAGGTATCCGGCGGTGGGGCAGACCTCGGACCCGACGAGGTCCTCCGGGGGAGGAGAGCCGGACCTGTCGGACGTGGGGGCGAACCCTGGCGCCTCGGATCCTTCACCGGAAGGCGGGGGAGCCCCTGGAGCCTCGCCTTCCCAGCCAGGGGGAGGAGCCTCCCGGGCGGCCTCCTCGCAGCCTGCCAGGGCCAGGGAGAGGGAGAGGAGGAGGATGGCCCCTCCCCTCCGGTCACGGCCAGGGGCCGAGGGTGCCCGACGGGCGGGAGCTGGGTACATTTCCGGATGCCTGGAGCCGAACGGACGAAGGACGCTGGTCGCGCTCCTCACGGGGGAACGGGTCGCCGCTCCGGAGGGTAGGGTCTGGAGCCGGGGGCGGGCAAGGTGCGGGCGCTTGCGCCCCGCGACGCGCGAGCCTTCCCTCTCGCAGCTTCCTCCCCCCCTTGTCCCCAGGCCATGGCAACCCTCCCGCCCTATGACCCTCCCCCGCCGGGTACGCCTTCGCCGGAAGCGGCGGGTGCGCCTCGCCCCGGGGGGGCGCATGCTGCGCCGGCGGATGCGGGACCGGGAGCTGATCCGGTGGCACCGGAAGCCCGGCCTTCCCAGGCTCCTCCCCCTCCTCCGCCCACCCCGGGGCGGGGTCGCCGCTTTCTGGCCACGGCAGGGGAGGCCGCGCGCTCCATTGTCCTCGCCCTCCTCGTGCTCGTGGTGGTGCGGACCGTCATCGTCGAGGCCTTCAAGATCCCCACCTCGTCCATGGAGGGGACCCTGCTGGCCGGCGATTTCCTCCTGGTCAACAAGGCGGTCTTCGGGGCCGAGATCCCGGGGCTCGGGTTCACCCTGCCGGCGCTGGCCGAGCCTGCCCGCGGGGAGGTCATCGTCTTCCACCCGCCCCACGAGCCCGCGAAGCACTACGTCAAGCGCCTCGTGGGGCTTCCCGGCGATACCCTCTCCATGCGAGAGAAGCAGCTCTACCTGAACGGTCGTCCGGTCATCGAACCCTACGCCCGCTTTTCGGACCTGAACGGCGATGCCGTGCACCCGGGCATGGGTTGGCAGGTCCAGCATCTCGTGGTGCCGGGGCGGCGGGGTCCCTATCGTCCGTCCCGGGACAACTGGGGCCCTCTCGTCGTTCCAGACGGGCGCTTCTTCGTCCTTGGAGACAATCGCGACAACTCCGAGGATTCGCGCTACTGGGGTTTCGTGGAGAGGGAATCCATCCGGGGGCGACCCTGGATCGTGTACTACTCCTCCGAAATGGATGCCGACGGTCGTTTCCAGTTTCTTCGAGAGGTGCGCTGGACCCGGATCGGAGAACGGATCGAGTAGAACGGGGCCCCAGGGTGTGCGTCCGCAGACCCGCTCGGGGTGCACCGGTCGGAGTGCGGGATCCCGGGATGCGCTTCCCCGTCGCCGGTGCCGCAGGGGCCTTCTTGCGGAACGGCGCCTCCCTTCCCATCCTGACCGGACCCCGCTGGATGGGGTCCAGGCCGGACCCACGCCCCGGGGCGCATTTCACAGGTGAGTCCTTCCCATGTGCCCAGCCTCCCGCAAGCCCGGCGTCGCCGACGGCTCGCTCGAGCGCTACCTCCATGAGATCTCCCGGTTCTCGCTCATCGACCGGGAGGAAGAAGCGGCCCTGGCCCGACGCATCCGGACGGGCGATGCCGAGGCGCTGAACGACCTTGTGAGGGCCAACCTCCGCTTTGTCGTCTCGGTCGCGAAGAAGTACCAGAACCAGGGTGTGCCCCTCATCGACCTCATCAACGAGGGGAACGTGGGCCTGATCCGGGCCGCCCACAAGTTCGACGAGACCAAGGGAATCAAGTTCATTTCCTATGCCGTCTGGTGGATCCGGCAGGCCATCCTGCAGGCCATGGCCGAGCAGAGCCGGATCGTGCGCGTCCCCCTGAATCGAGCCGGGGCCCTCCACCGGATTGGACGGCGGTCGGCGGCCCTCCGGCAGGAGCTGGGACGGGAGCCCACGGTGGAGGAGATCGCCGAGGGGCTCGAACTGTCGCGGGAGGAGGTGGCGGCGGCCCTTTCCATGGCCCAGGGTCACCTCTCCCTCGATGCGCCGGTGGCCAGCGGGGAAGACACCCGCCTCCTCGACTACCTCCCCGACCAGTTCGCCGAGAACCCGGAGGGGGCGGCGTACGACTCCGCGCTCCGGGAGACGGTGGAGGAGGTCCTTCGCTCCCTCGATGAGCGGGAGGCCAAGGTCCTTCGCCTCTACTTTGGCCTCGACGATCAGGACCCCATGACGCTGGAAGAGATCGGGGACCTTCTCCTCATCACCCGTGAGCGGGTGCGACAGATCAAGGAGAAGGCGTTGACGCGCCTCCGTCACGCCTCCAGGGCCCGCTTCCTGAGCAGCTTCCAGCCCTGATCCCTCGCCCCCTTCCCGCCGTTGACTTTTGGTTTTCCCGGGTCTACCATTCAAAGCTCTGTTTCTCAGCGGCTGCACGGACCCGGATCCATGAAGACCTACACGCCCAAGCCCAACGACATCGACGCCCAGTGGTGGGTGGTGGATGCTGCCGACAAGCCCCTCGGACGCCTGGCCACCGAGGTGGCCCGCGTACTCCGCGGCAAGCACAAGCCCATCTTCACGCCCCACCTCGACACCGGGGACCACGTCGTCATCCTGAACGCCTCCCAGGTCCGACTGACCGGGAACAAGGCGGACCAGAAGACCTACTTCCGCCACTCCGGCTACATGGGCGGTGAGAAGCACATTCCCTTCAAGCGGATGATCGCCACGCATCCGGAGCGGGTCATCGAGCTCGCCGTGAAGGGGATGCTCCCGAAGAACGCGCTGGGGCGCCAGATCCGGAAGAAGCTCCGGGTCTATCCCGGCACGGAACACCCCCACGCCGGGCAGCAGCCTCGGCCCCTCGAGTTCTGAACGGCGTACCCCGGACAGGCATCCGAATGAGCCAGACGAATACCGACCAGATTCACGCCGTGGGCCGTCGCAAGACGAGCACGGCTCGCGTCATCCTCCGCCCCGGCTCCGGCCAGTGGTCGGTGAATGGTCGCTCCCTCGAGGACTACTTCCCCCGCATGCTGCACCGGAAGCGGATCGAGGAGGCCCTCAAGGTGGCCGAATCGGAGGGCCGCTTCGACGTGGTGGCGCGGGTTCGCGGCGGTGGCGTCACCGGCCAGGCGGACGCGGTCCGTCTCGCGGTGGCCCGGGCCCTGGTCTCGCAGGACGGCGAGGTCCGCCCGGCTCTCCGGCGCGGCGGCCTTCTCACCCGCGACCCCCGGAAGGTGGAGCGGAAGAAGCCCGGCCGCCCGAAGGCCCGCAAGCGGTTCCAGTTCAGCAAGCGCTAATCCCCCCAGAGGACAAGGCATCATGGAGCAGCAGGAGAACGCGCAGGTTGGCCTCAATGAGCTTCTCGAGGCCGGTGTCCACTTCGGACACCAGACCCGCCGCTGGAACCCGAAGATGCGCCGGTTCATCTTCACCGAGCGCAACGGGATCCACATCATCGACCTTCGGAAGACCCTCGACCGCCTCCGGTCCGCGGAGGAGGTTGTTCGCAGGGTCACCACGAAGGGGGAGCGGGTCCTCTTCGTGTGCACGAAGCCCCAGCTTCGCTCCATCATCGAGGAGGAGGCGGAGCGGTGCGGCGCCTTCCACGTCACCGAGCGGTGGCTGGGCGGGATGCTCACCAACTTCCAGACGATCCGGAAGCAGATCCGGCGCCTGAAGGAGCTGGAGCGTGGTCATGAGGAGAACGCCTTCGAGTTCTACACGAAGAAGGAGCGCCTCATGCTCGAGCGCGAGCGTGACAAGCTCTCCAAGTACTTCTCGGGGGTGAGCGACATGGGCCGGGTACCCGGCGCCCTCTTCGTGGTCGATGCCAAGCGCGAAGTCATCGCGGTCAAGGAAGCCAACCGCCTCGGCATCCCGGTCATCGCCATTACCGACACGAATGCCGATCCGGACCGCATTGATCATCCCATTCCCGGGAACGATGATGCCATCCGTTCGGTGGGGCTGATCACCGGAGCCATTGCCAACGCGATCCTGGGCGCCCGGCGCTCGATTCCGGAAGAGGACCGCCGCCGGGTGGACGAGGCCGAGGCCACGATCTACTCCACCGAGACGGGGGAGAAGGCCGCTGCCCCGCAGCAGCAGCAGGATGACGCTCGCCGCCGCGTGCGCCGCCGCCGCCGGCCCCGCCCCGAGGTGATCGCGCAGATCAAGAAGCCGGAGGACGGCGCCGAGGAGGGGACCGAGGCATCCGCACCGGCCGCCGCCGAGCCGGCTCCGGTGGAGAGCGCTCCGCCTTCCGAGGCAGCACCCGCGGAGAGCGCTGCGCCCTCCGCATCGGCCCCTGCCGAACCCGCGGCCGAGGCGGCTCCCGCCGAGGCGCCGCCGAAGAAGGGCGGGGAGTCCGGGGACGCCTCCGAGACGGAGGGGTGAGGGCCGAAGGTTCTCCCCACTCCCCATCTGCCGGCGCCTGTGCCGGCCTGGATCCACTCTTCGAGCGGATCCCACCCAAGGCGGCCCCGGGATGGGGCGTGCCCTTCCTCTTCCCGAGGGGGGTACGCCCCGGACCGGACCGCCTTTCCGCATGACCCCATTCCGAATCCAACCCACCGCATCGACAGGGGCAGGGAGCACGACATGAGCGTGAGCGCAAAGGACGTCAAGGAACTCCGGGACCGTACCGGGGCCGGGATGATGGACTGCAAGAAGGCCCTTACCGAGACGAATGGCGACATGGAAGCCGCCATCGACCTTCTCCGGAGCAAGGGCGAGGCGAAGGCCGCCAAGCGGGCGGAACGCTCGGCCAACGAGGGGACGGTGGGGAGCTACATCCACCATGGGGGCCGGATCGCCGTGCTCGTCGAGCTCAACTGCGAGACCGACTTCGTTGCGAACACCGACGAGTTCCAGGGCCTCGCCCGGGATCTGGCCATGCACATCGCGGCGTCGAACCCCCTCGCCGTATCGGAGGCGGACATTCCCGCCGAGGTGGTGGAGCGGGAGCGGGCCGTCTACCTGGAGCAGGTTCGGAACGAGGGGAAGCCCGAGAACATCCAGGAGAAGATCGTCGAGGGAAAGATCCGGAAGTACTTCGAAGAGGTGACGCTGATGAAGCAGCCCTTCGTCAAGGACCCCGACAAGACCGTGGAGAAGCTGGTCGTGGAGGTGTCCGCCAAGACCGGAGAGAAGATCGAGGTGGCCCGCTTCGTCCGCTACGCGGTGGGCGGGGGAAGCTGACCGGGAGGGGCCGGCGGGGATCCCGTCGGCCCTTCGTCCCATCGGCATTCCTCTGTACCCTCTCCTTCCGGAACGACCCTGGACCCTGACATGCACGCCGACTCCTCCGAGCGCCCGTCCCAACCCACTCGCCCGACTCCGGCGGTGGGGGAAGAAGCATCCCCGTCGGTGCCTCGCTACCGCCGTGTTCTCCTCAAGCTCTCCGGCGAGATGCTCGCCGGCGAAAAGGGATTCGGGATCGATCCTCCGGTGGTGGACCGGCTCACCGAGGAGGTGATCCGGGTGCACGAGATGGGCGTGGCCCTCGGGCTCGTGGTGGGAGGCGGGAACATCGTGCGAGGTGCCATAGCCTCCCAGCGGGGGATGGACCGGGTCTCGGCCGACTACATGGGAATGCTCGCCACGATCATCAATGCCATGGCGCTTCAGGACATGCTGGAGCGCAAGGGGGTGGAGACCCGGGTCATGACCGCGATCCGGATGGAGGAGCTCGCCGAGCCCTACATTCGGCGACGGGCCATGCGTCACCTGGAGAAGGGGAGGGTCGTGCTCTTTGCGGGGGGAACGGGAAACCCGTATTTCTCAACGGACACGGCCGCCGTGCTTCGGGCCATCGAGATGGAGTCGGACGTCATCATCAAGGCCACGAAGGTGGATGGAGTATATACTGCGGATCCGGCCAAGGACCCGACGGCCACCTTCCTTCCGGAGATCTCGTTCCATGAGGTCGTGACCCGGGAACTCGGCGTCATGGACGCCCCGGCCGTCTCGCTCTGTCGGGAGAACGGCCTCCCCATCATCGTACTGGACCTGGGCGATGCCGGATCGGTGGCACGCGCCGTGCGCGGAGAATCCGTAGGCACCCTGGTCTCCTGACATCGTTTCCCTGCACGAGGTACCCATGTCCACGATCGAGAGTACACGTCAGCGCATGGATGAGGCGTTGGAGGCCGTGCGCCGCGAGTTCGGCACCGTGCGGACGGGGAAGGCAACGCCCGCCCTCCTCGACACCGTCCGTGTGGATGCCTACGGGTCGAGAATGCCCCTGAACCAGGTGGCAACCGTGAGCACGCCCGAACCCTCTCTCATCCTGATCCAGCCCTTCGACCGGAGCCTGGTCGGAGAGATCGAGAAGGGGATCCAGCTCTCCGGCCTGGGGTTCAACCCGGCCAACGATGGACAGGTGATCCGGGTTCCCATTCCTCCCCTGAACGAGGAGCGGAGGAAGGAGTACGTCAAGCTCCTCTCCAAGATGGCGGAGGAGGGACGCATTTCCATTCGCCACGCGCGTCGGGAGGGGAACGACGAGGTCAAGCATCTCCAGAAGGAAGGGGAGCTCTCCGATGACGATGCCCGCCGCACCGCCGACGAGATCCAGAAGCTCACCGATCGGTACATCGCGCTCGTGGACGAATCCCTGGCCGCGAAGGAGAAGGAGGTCATGACGGTCTGAGGAGGACCGGCGCTTCGCATCGCTTCTCGGACCTTCTTCCCTCTCGCCCCCCCTGACATGGCCACTCCCTCTCTTCCCCATGACCTGCGCGACGCGCCCATCCCGAGGCACGTCGCGGTGATCATGGATGGGAACGGGCGATGGGCGTGTGATCGCGGGCTTCCCCGACACGAGGGGCACCGCGCCGGGATGGAGGCCGTGCGGGAGGTCATCGAGGGCGCCCTGGCCACGGGGGTCGAGATCCTGACACTCTTCGCCTTCAGTACCGAGAACTGGTACCGGCCCGAGGAGGAGATCGTGGCCCTCATGACCCTTCTCCGGATCTATGCCTCCCAGGAGAAGGATGAGCTGCGGGAGCAGGGGGTCCGGGTCCGGGTCCTGGGGGACCTCTCCCCCCTTGATCCCTCGGTGCGGGAGGCCGTGGACGAAATCGAGGGAGCGACCGCTGCGGGTGCCCGCCTCCGACTCAACCTCATGATCTCGTATTCCGGGCGCGCCGAGCTCGTGCGCGCCGCGCGAGCCCTGGCCCGACGCGTCGCCCGGGGCGAGCTGGATCCCGACGCCATCGACGAAGCCGCCCTCGAGGGAGAGCTCGACACGGCCGGGCTACCGGACCCCGATCTGCTGGTGAGAACCTCCGGGGAGTTCCGGATCTCGAACTTCCTCCTCTGGCAGCTCGCCTACACCGAGGTCCATATCTCTCCCGTGCTCTGGCCCGACTTTGGTCGGAGCGACCTCTACGACGCACTCCGGGCCTACCAGAGGCGGGAACGTCGATTCGGCCGAGTCTCGTCGCCGGCGCCCGCCTCTTGAGCGACGGGGTCTCCACTCCCCAGGCGAGGAAGGGTGACCTCGGTACCCGACTGGCCGTGGCCGCCGTGGGGATCCCGCTCGGGTTCTTCGTGGTCTGGTGGGGTGGATGGGTGCTTGCAGGTGTGCTTCTGCTTCTGGCCGTGGGGGGCGCGCACGAGGTTCTGGGATTCGCCCGGGCACGGGGGATCGAGCCCTTCCCCTTCCTTGCACTTCCCGCCGCTGCGGCGGTGGTGGTGGCCGCCCCCCTCTCGGGGGGAGAGGTGGCCCTCTGGGCCCCCTGGGTCCTCGCCATTCTCCTCCTCACCGGGCTTGGGGGGCTGGCCCTTTCCGTTTTCCTTCGGGGTCCGGACCGTCACCCCCTCGCGGCCACGGCGGTGACCCTCCTCGCTCCGCTCTGGGTTGCCCTCCCCCTCGCCTTCGCCTGGTTCCTTCGTCATCACCCGGGCGCCCAGGTGTCCACCCAGGCATGGGCGGGCACGGGACTCCTCCTTCTTCCCATGATCAGCACCTGGCTCGGCGACACCACGGCCTACTTCGGAGGCCGCGCCTTCGGGAGACGGAAGCTCCTCCCCTCGGTGAGCCCGGCGAAGACGGTGGAGGGGTCCGCTACGGGCCTCCTGGGCTCGGTGGGAGGCGCCCTCCTCGTGGTGGGGCTCCTCTTTCCCGTGCTCGGGGGAGGGGAGGGGCTGACCCTCCTCCAGGCCGGACTCATCGGCCTGCTCATTGGAGGGGTGGCGCAGGTGGGAGACCTGGCGGAGTCGGTGCTCAAGCGGGAGGCCGGAATCAAGGACTCGGGCTCGATCCTTCCGGGGCATGGAGGGATCCTTGACCGCTTCGATGCCGTATTCCTTACCCTCCCCCTGACCTGGGCGCTCCTCCTTCTCTTCCTCGAACTCCCCGCATGACCTGGTTCCCCGGCATCGTCCCCGCCCGTCTCCTTCCCCTGCCTCCGTCATGACGCGCCCTCTGGGTGTGGCCCTCCTGGGGGCCACCGGCTCCATCGGCGAGAGCACCCTCGCCGTCATGGCCCGGCATCCGGATCGTTTCCGGCTGCGGAGCCTGGCCGGAAACCGCTCGGTGGAGGCGCTGGCCGAGGCGGCCAACCGGTTCGGGGTGGAACGGGTCGTGGTGGCCGACGAGGAATCCTTCCGCGCCATGGCCGCGCCCCCGCCGGGGTGGAGCACAGGGCGGGAGGCCCTCCTGGAGCTTGTGGAGGACCCGGAGGTGGACGTGGTCCTGAACGCCGTGGTGGGGGCGGCGGGGCTCGAGCCCACCCTCCGTGCCCTGGAGGCAGGAAAGCGCGTCGCCCTGGCAAACAAGGAGTCCCTGGTGGCAGGGGGCAACCTGGTGCGGGCGGCGCTGGCCCGGGGCCAGGGGACCCTCGTTCCCGTGGATTCGGAGCACTCTGCCATTCTCCAGTGTCTGGAGGGCGCCCCGCGAGAGGGCGTGCAGCGGATCATCCTCACCGCGTCCGGGGGGCCGTTCCGGGGGTGGAGCCCGGAGCGCCTCCAGGCGGTCACGGCCGCGGAGGCCCTCAAGCATCCCACCTGGTCCATGGGGAGCAAGATCACGGTGGACTCCGCAACGCTGGCGAACAAGGCCCTCGAGGTCATCGAGGCGCACGTCCTCTACCAGGTGGGGTATGACCAGCTCGATGCCGTGGTCCACCCCCAGTCCGTGATTCATTCCCTTGTCGAGTTCGTGGATGGATCGGTGCTGGCCCAGCTCGGGTTTCCAACCATGGAGCTCCCCATTCTCTACGCCCTTACCTGGCCCGAGCGGTTCGAGGATGCGCCCCTCCGGACCTTCGACCCGGTCCGGGCCTCGCCCCTCACCTTCGAACCGGTGGACCAAGACGCCTTCCCTCTCTTTCCCCTGGGGGTGGAGGCGGGAAGGCGGGGCGGGGCCGCTCCCACCGCCTTCAATGCCGCGAACGAGGTGGCGGTGGCGGCCTTTCTGGCGGGCCGAACCACCTTTCCGGCCATGGCCCGTGTGGTGGAGGCCGCCATCGACGGCGTGGGTGCCCACCCCATCGCCTCCCTCTCCGATGTCCTCGATGCCGACCATCAGGCTCGGCGTCTTGCCCAGGAACACCTTGACCGGGAGGGGATCCACCTCCCCGGAGCTTCGCGCGACGCATGACCGTTCTCGCCACCCTCGTCGTTCTCGGCGTTCTCATTTTCGTGCACGAACTCGGACACTTCTGGGCCGCCCGCTCCGTGGGCGTGCGGGTGGACCGCTTCTCCATCGGGCTCGGCCCCCGGGTCTGGGGCTTCCACCGGGGCGACACCGAGTACGTGATCTCGGCCATCCCCCTCGGGGGATACGTGAAAATGGCCGGGATGGACGACGAGGTCATGGAGTCCATCGAGGGAGGGAAGGTCGAGGCCAAGCCGGGCCCCGAGGGCCCCGAGGGCTCGCCCATGGAGGCGTACCCCACCGCGTTTCCCGAGGGGCTCCCCCCGGAACGCGATCGCTCCGGTGACTTCGATTCCAAGCCCGTCTGGGCCCGGGCCTGGGTGATCTCGGCCGGGGTCATCATGAACTTCCTCTTCGCCTTCGTGGCCTACGCCGTGGTGGCAGGGGGATGGGGGAGTGCCGAGAACGACACGACCCGGGTGGGTGACGTACGCACCGACCTCCTCACCGCCGAGACCCGTGTTCTGGCCGACCTCCCCTCCGGTGCGGAGATCCTGGAGATCGGGGGGCGGTCCCCCGCGCACTGGGGGGAGGTGCGCGATGCCTTTCTCGAGCTCCCGGCTGGAGCGGTGGAGCTCCGGTTTGCCGCACCCCTCGCCCCCCCGGCGAGGGCGGACGACTTCGGGCTTCCCCCGGTAGACCTTGATCAGCCCCGCACCCTCACCCTGACCCTTCCCGAGGCCCGGGACGAGCGGGTTCGGGCCTACCAGGCGGTGGAGTTCTGGCTCGATCCGGTGGTGGGCACGGTGACCCCCGGCTCTCCGGCGGCCCGGTCGGGGCTCCTTTCCGGAGACCGGGTCGTGGCGGTGGACGGAGTTCCGGTGGACCGCTGGTTCCCCTTCACCCGTCTCGTTCGCGAGCGTCCCGGGGTGGCCGTGTCGCTGGAGGTGATGCGCGAGGGAGAGCGCCGGACCCTCGAACTCGTCCCCGAGACGATCACGGAGACGGACCCGACCACCGGAGAAACGGTCACCATCGGGCGAATCGGGGTGCTCCCCATGCCGGCACCCACCGCCTGGGCACGCCTCTCGCCCGGGGAGGCCATCGTGTACGGGGCCCAGCAGACCTGGGGGCTCACCGTCTTCATCGTGGACTTTCTCGGTCAGCTCGTGACGGGGCGCGCCTCTCCCCGGAACCTGGGGAGCATCGTGACGATCGGGGAGGCGTCCGGTCAGGCGGCGGCGGAGGGGCTCCCCATCTTCCTCTCCTTCATGGCCCTTCTCTCCATCAACCTGGCCATTCTGAACCTCCTTCCCATCCCCATTCTGGATGGAGGGCACCTCGTCTTCCTGGCCCTCGAAGCCATCCGGGGGCGACCCGTTTCGGTAGAACAGCGGATGCGGTGGAGCCAGGTGGGTTTCGTCGTCCTCATCGGGATCATGGTGCTGGCCCTGGGCAACGACTTCCTCCGCCTCTTCGGGTTGTAGCCCGCGCGTCAGGGGGCCGGGCGGGAACCGAAGCGCGACTCAGAGAAGGGAGAGCTGACCCGCCCTCGAGGCCGAGCGCCGCAGGTGGAGGAGGTCGAGGAGGGGCGAGGGATGATCCTGCGCCGCGACCCCGAACCACCCCTCCCACCCCGCATCCTCGAGCACGGGTCGCACGACGGAGGAGGCCCGATCCGGGTCGTTGCATTCGGCCGAGAGGTGGGCCAGGAGGACGCCGGCCAGCCCGGGGTGCAGGAGCTCGCCGAGGAAGCGCGCGGCCCCACGGTTCGAGAGGTGCCCATGGGAGGAGGCGATCCGGGCCTGCACGGAGGGCGGATAGGGGCCCGTGCGGAGAAGTCCCTCGTCGTGGTTTGCCTCGAGAATGAGGAAGTGGCATCCGGAAAGGGCATGCCGGATCCCCGCCGTGGGACGACCCAGGTCGGTGGCAATGCCAAGGCGGGACCCGCACCCCTCTGCGATGAGGGTGAGTGCCACCGGGTCGACGGCGTCATGCACGGTGGGAAAGGGATCCACCCTGAGGGCTCCCAGCCGAAAGGGGTGACCGGCCCGGAAGGGAACGATCCGCTCCGTTCCCCGGAAGGTCGCCCCGGCCACCTCCAGGGTGGCCTGGGTCAGGTACACGGGGAGCCGGTAGCGCCGGGCCAGGACCCCGATTCCCCGGAGGTGGTCACCATGTTCATGGGTCACCACGAGGGCATCGAGCGTCTCCACCGCCACCCCTACCCGCGCCAGTCGATCGGCGATCTGCCGACCCGAGAACCCGGCATCCACGAGAATCCGGGTCTTGCCTGCCTCCACGTAGGTGGCATTCCCCCGGCTCCCGCTTCCGAGCATGGCGAACTTCACGCCGGCCCCCCGGCGTGAGCCGTGGCCTCTCCTTCCTCCCCTCCCTCCGCATCCCCCTCGCCGGCAGTCCCCTTTCCTGGATCGCCCGCCTCGGCCGACGCGCCATGCGTCTCCCTCCAGAGCGCTTTCAGCGCCTCCCGCTCCGGGGCGGAGAGGACGACGTCCCGCCGGGCCATGGCGCGCTCGACCACCTCGAGAACGGCCTCCAGCCGGGCCGGGGCGAGGTCCGGGCCGGCCCCCCACGAAAAGGGAGGGACCCACTTCGGAGGAAGGCCCACCCCCCCGGCGAAAAGGGTGGACCCGGCGCCCACCACGGTCCCCGTGTTGAGGAGGGTGCCGATCCCGGTCTTCACATGGTCTCCGAGGAGAACACCGACCTTGAGGAGGCCCGTATCCTCCGTCCGGTGGGCATCCAGCGCCACCCGCACCGGTCCATAGGTGTTCTTCAGGTCGGAATTCGTGGTGAGGGCCCCCAGGTTCACCCACCGCCCGAGCACGGCATGGCCCAGGTAGCCGTCATGGGCCTTGTTGCACCATCCATCCATGACCGTGCACTCCACTTCGCCCCTCACCCGGCACACCGGACCGAGGCTCACCTCCGCCAGCACGCCCCCGAAGAGGTGGGTTCCCTCGCCGATCCAGGCCGGCCCCTCGAGCCGGGTGAAGGCGCGAACGCGAACGCCTCGCGAAAGGTGGATGGGACCCTTGCGGGCGTCGAGCACCACCTGGGGGTCGATCTCCACCCCGGGGGCCGCCGTCACCGGGTAGCTCCCCAGGACGGTCACCCCCGGGGGGGGCGGGTCCAGGGGGAGGGCCCGGGCCGGGGGCGCCTCCAGGAGGTCCCGGGTGATGCGCCCGGGGTTCCGATGCATGAGCTCCCAGGCGGAGCCGAGGGTGAACCCGGGCCAGGGGATGCGAACCGGCGGAAGGGGATCGGTGGGCTCCGGCATTCCCGCCTCCGCAGCCCCGTCCTCCTCGTTGCCCGGGCCGCGGGGTGCCGCCGGTCGACCCTCTCCCGACACGCTTCCCTCCCCAACCCCCCTCCCGTCGTCGTCCAGGAGAAGGACGCCTCGTCCCTCGCCCAGCGCCCGCAGGGCCGCCAGAGGGAGGGGTTGCTCGGGGACGAAGCGGGGGTCGAGGAGGAGGGTGGCCCCCCCGGGGGGGAGCGCCGCCGCCGCGCCCATCGACGGCATCTCCTCCACCCCCCGGGCCACGGCTTCCGAAGCCCGCTCCCCCAGCGTCCGGGTCCCGAAGAGGCGGGTTTCCAGGGGCCGGGTCGAGAGGAAGGGCGCCCAGTGCCCCGGGTCCAGGGGGCGGGCACCCGCGGGAGGGGCGAACCGGAGATGAAGGGGAAGGCGCGGAGGAGGGCTCATTCCAGGGGCTCCCGGGAGGAGGGGCCGAAGGAGGGACGGGGGGAGGAGAGGGGGCCG
The DNA here is from genome assembly GCA_050485885.1 of Gemmatimonadales bacterium. GTDB lineage: Bacteria > Gemmatimonadota > Gemmatimonadetes > Longimicrobiales > Gaopeijiaceae > SKNW01. Next base: position 199,999 of record JBJHCG010000001.1, read on the forward strand.
GGAGGGTTCGGCGTGTCCGTGGGGGGCGGCGGGTTTCGGAGGGCGGGGGGAAGGGCCTCCAGAAGGGTCTTCCAGTCGGGGGCGCGATCCCTTGGGGCCACCACGGTGATCCCGCCCGACTGGACCACCACCAGCCCCTCCACTCCGAAGAGGACCACGGGGCCCTCCTCCGCCCACACGATGTTCCCCCGGGCCTCCACCCCCGTGACGGGGCCCACTGCCACATTCCCCTGGGCGTCGGCCTCGCGGCCCCGGGGGAGGGCGGACCAGCTTCCCACATCGTCCCATTCGAAGGGGGCCGGCATCACACCCACGGCCGTGCTCCGCTCCAGAACGGCCTCGTCCACGGAAATCGGGGTCACCGCGTCGAAGAAGGCCTCCGTCTCGCCCCGGTCGAGGAGTCCCAGGTGGGGGGCGATCTCCGGGGCATGGGTCCGGACCTCCTCGAGAAAGCGCCGAACGGGCCAGACGAAGATCCCCGAGTTCCAGAGGAGCCCCTCCGCGAGGTAGGCTTCGGCTCGGGCACGGTCCGGCTTTTCCACGAACCGGTCCACCCGACGGACCGGAAAGGGAGCGCCCTCCACGTCGTCTCCCGGCAGGATCCAGCCAAATCCCGTCTCGGGGCGATCGGGGACCACCCCGATCGTGAGGAGGAGGTCCGACGCCGCTGAAACCCGGACCGCCTCCTGCATTCCCTGCACGAAGGCGTCGAGGGGGTCGATCCGGTGGTCCGCATGAAGGGAGACCATGATTCCCTCCGGGTCCTCCCGAAAGATCCGATGGGCCGCCCAGGCAAGGACCGGTCCCGTTCCCCGGGCGCGGGGCTCGACCCAGCATGCGTCCGGGGCGAGTCCGGGAACCATGGCCTGGAAGGCCCGGGCGAGATCCGCTCCGGCCAGGAGGTGAAGCCGTGCGTCGGGGACGAGGGCCCGTGCTCGCCGAAGGGCATCGTCCACCAGGGCCCGGTGGGAGGCCAGGGGGAGGAGCTGCTTGGGGCGGGCCGGAGTGCTGGCCGGCCAGAAACGGGAACCGATCCCGCCGGCGAGGACGACGGCATGCAGGCTCGGAGGGGGCGCATCGACCGACACCGATCCCGGTGCAGTGCGGCCCGGGGGATCAGGAGTGGGCAAGGATCTGGTCGATTCGGGCGAGGAATTTCTTGGGCGAGAAGGGCTTCGTGATGAAGTCCGAGGCGCCGAGCCGGAAAGCGGCCTCCCGGTCCACGTCCTGGCCCTTTGCCGTGAGGATGACCACGGGGGTGCTGCGCCGGTGGGGGAGGCGCCGAATCTCGGCAAGGACCTCCAGTCCGGTGGCTTCGGGCATCATGATGTCCATGAGCACGAGGTCGTAGGGCGCCTCCCCCTGGAGAAGGCTGCGGGCCTCTCCGCCATGGGTGGCCACGTCCACATGGAACCCCGATTCCTCGAGGAGCGTCACGAGGATCCGGCGAATGTGGGGTTCGTCCTCGGCCACCAGGAGGCGGAGGGAACCGGCAGGACGCGGGCGTTGGGATTCCACCTTGGGAGGTCTCCATGGGCCCGGTCGGGCCTTTGGCAGGGGGCGCGGGGAGCCGGGATCGAGGGGGTGGAGGCCAGCGGCCATGCACCGGGGAGGGGAGGGGCCGGAAGGGAGGCACCGGTTTCCCGGCCAGGCGGGAGTCGGGGAACCCCGATGGAAGGGTGGCCCCGCAGGGTGGCTGGGCAGGGTGGTTCTGCAAGGTGGATCTGCAAGGGACGGCCCCGCAAAGGACGAGGCCGCAGCCCCGGCTCCCTTCCTCCCCTTTCGTGCGGCCGGATCATATTCAGCAGAGGGGGTTAAAGTCAAGAAATCCGGGGGGTTTCAGGGTTGACACCCCCTCCCTCCCCTTCGAGGTTTCGGGCAGATGGGAGTGGCCCGGCGGAGCGGGCTGGCGAGAGGGTGGATCCGACGGGCCCGTGCGGGCGCGAAGGCGTGCCCGGAGATCACCGGTCACGTCTCCGCCGATGGCGTGTCCGTGATCGTCCGAGGGCACCGCGGATTTCCCGTACCCGCCCGACTCGCCGCCCGCCCTGCGCGTCCTCCGGACCGTCCCTCTCGCCGCATCCCTGCCGCACCCTTGCCGCACATCGAGTCCAACCCCATGCGTTCTACCCGGAACTTCTCCCTGCCTTCGGCCCGGCCCCTCCTGGCTTCGGCCCTTCTGCTCGTCCTGGCGGGGATCTCCGCCTGTGGTGACGATCCCTTCCGACTGGACTGGGTCGAGAACCCCCGGGAGGTGACCCTCTTCTCCCTGGACCGGGACGAGCGGAATCGCCCCTCCGCCTTCGAGATGCGCCAGGGCCAGCGGGTCATCCTGGAGAGTGTCGGGGCCGCAGGGATCTGGGATTTTGCCCTCGACACCCGGGACGGGGAGCTGGTCTTCCTCCCTCCCCGATCCGTGGGTGTACAGTCGCGCGCCGGCCTGGCCGAGTTCCCGAACACCCGGTTCGACGAGCTGCGGGAGGCCCCGTCCGACACGGCGGCCTACACCACGCGCACCCCGGTCCCGGTGCGCATGGGTTCGGTGTACGCGGTCCGGACCCGACAGCAGCCCGGCTCCTTCGGCGAATCCTGCATCTTCTACGGGAAGGTCCAGCCGCTCGAGATCGATGTGGCTGCGGGCACCCTCCTCTTCCGCTTCGACACCAGCCCGGACTGCAACAACCCTCGTCTCGTCCCTCCCGGGAGCTGACCCCATGCTCGACATCAGGGTGCTGCGGGCGGAGCCGGACCGCGTCCGGGCGGGCCTTCGCCTTCGGGGTGGACCGGACGGTGCTGCGGTGGTGGACCGGATCCTCGAGCACGACGAGGTTCGGCGGAACGCCATCACCGAGTCCGACGCCCTCAAGGCGGAGCGGAACGAGGTCTCCCGGCAGGTGGGAGAGATCAAGCGGAGCGGGGGAGATGCAGAGGCGCTGATCCTCCGGATGCGGACGGTGGGAGAGCGGATTGCCGCCCTCGACCAGGCCGTATCGGAGGCCGACCAGGCCATGGAGACCCTCCTCCTCACCACCCCCAACCTCCCGGATTCGAGGGTGCCGGAGGGGGACGAGAGCGCCAACGAGCTCGTGCGAGAGGTCGGGGAGCCGACGCGCCACGACTTCGGGGCCCGCCCCCACTGGGAGCTGGGAGAGGCGCTGGGGATTCTCGATCTTCCCCGCGGGGCGAAGGTGGCGGGTTCGGGCTTCCCCGTGCTGCGGGGGCGTGGCGCCCGTCTCCAGCGGGCCCTCATCGACTGGATGCTCGAGATCCATACCACCGAGCACGGGTACGAGGAGGTTCGGGTGCCCTACCTGGTCACCCGCGAGACCATGACGGGGACCGGGCAGCTCCCGAAATTCGAGGAGGAGTCCTACCTGGCCGAGCGGGACGGCCTCTGGCTCATCCCCACCGCCGAGGTCCCCGTCACGAACCTCCACCGCGACGAGATCCTCGGGCCCGACGACCTCCCCCTCCGCTACACCGCCTGCACGCCCTGCTTCCGCCGGGAGGCCGGGGCGGCGGGGAAGGACACCCGGGGGCTTCTCCGGGTGCACCAGTTCGACAAGGTGGAGCTCGTCCGCCTCGAACGCCCCGAGGCCTCCGACGAGGCGCTCGAGGCCCTCACCGCCGAGGCCGAGTCCATTCTCGGGCGCCTGGGGCTGGTGTGGCGGGTCGTGCGGCTCGCGACGGGGGATCTGGGCTTCTCGGCACGGATGACGTACGACCTGGAGGTCTGGGCACCGGGCGTCGAGCGCTGGCTCGAGGTCTCGTCGTGCTCCAACTTCGGCGACTACCAGGCACGGCGGGCCAACCTCCGCTTCCGCCCCGATCCCGGGGCCAAGCCCGAGTACCTCCACACCCTGAACGGCTCGGCCCTGGCCCTCCCCCGCCTCATGGTGGCCCTTCTGGAAACGTACCAGGAGGCCGACGGGTCGGTGAATCTCCCCGAGGTCCTGGCCGAGCGCACCGGCTTCCGGCGCCTCGAGGGCTGACGGGGGCCGGCCGAAATGCTCCGGCCGCGCTGGTCCCTCGTCCTGGGTGTGGCCTTCCTGGCCATCCTCGGATGGTACCTCCTCTATACGGAGCAGATCGTCCGGACCTTCCGGGCCGATGTCTCCACCCTGACCCGGATGTTCGCCGAGGTCCAGTCCGGGCTTGCCGACCCCGACGCCCTGGCCAATGTGGCCCTCATGCGGCTCCAGGAGATCATCCTCGACGCCGGAGTGCCCCTCATCCTTTCCGGAGAGGGCGACACGATCCTCTCGGCGGTGAACCTCCCCTTCGACGCCGACCTCTCCACCCCGCAGGGCCAGGCCCGGGTGGCGGCCTACCGAGCCCGCATCGAGCTTCGAAACCCCCCGGTGGGTGACCCTGCCATCGGGCGCATCCACTACGGGGACCCCCCGGAGCTTCAGCGCCTTCGCTGGATCCCCTGGCTCCAGGTGGCCGGGCTCTTCCTCACCTTTCTCGTGGGGGTCCTGGTGGTGCGGGCGCAGCGGCGGGCCGAGGCGGACCGGGCCTGGACCTCCATGGCCCGGGAGCTGGCCCACCAGCTCGGCACCCCCATCTCCTCCCTTCAGGGGTGGCTCGAGGTCCTCCGCCTCCCCGAGGCCGAGCGCCCCGGCGGGCTCGGGGCCCCGCACATTGCCGAGGAGATCGGCGAGGATGTGGACCGGCTGGAGCGGGTGAGCCGGCGCTTCGAACTCGTGGGGCGGGACCCTGCGCTGGCACCCCTCCCCCTGGCGGGGGTGACCTCGGCGGTGGAGCGCTACCTCCGGGCACGGATGCCGCGCCTGGGACCGGGGGTCACCCTCGACGTCGAGATGGATCCGGCCCTCCCCGCCGTCCGGGGGAACGAGGTCCTCCTGACCTGGGCTCTCGAAAACGTGGTGAAGAACGCCCTCGACGCCCTGGCCGGACAGGGGGGGGCGATCCGGATCCGGGGGTTCCATCGAGACCCGGAATGGGTGATTCTGGAGATCGAGGACACGGGGCCGGGGATCGACCCGGCCATTCGGGACCGCCTCTTCGAGCCCGGCGTCACGACCAAGCCGTCCGGGTGGGGGGTGGGACTCGCCCTGGCCCAGCGCATCGTGGAACGGATGCACGGGGGAGGGTTGCGGGTGGCACGGACCGGCGCCGAGGGAACGGTCTTCGAGCTCCGTCTCCCGGTGGCCCAGGTCCCGACCTCCTGAACCCCCTGCGTCGCTGAACCCCCTGCATCCCCGAACCCTCCGGACCCCCATTCTTGGACCTCTTCGACCGGAACACCGATGCCCTTCTGGCCCGTGAAGCCGATTCCCTGAACCCCGAACAGCGGGAGGCGGTGGAGCACGTGGAGGGCCCGATCCTCGTTCTTGCCGGGGCCGGGTCGGGAAAGACCCGGGTGCTCACCGCACGGATGGCGCGCCTCATGGCCGAGCACGGGGTTCCGGCCGACCGCATCCTTGCCGTGACCTTCACGAACAAGGCGGCCGGCGAGATCCGGGAGCGGGTCCGCCGCTTCCTGGGCCGGGATCCAAAGGGCATGTGGATGGGGACCTTCCACTCCCTGGGAGCCCGCCTCCTGCGGCGCCATTCCGAGCTCCTGGGGTGGGATTCCACCTTCACGATCTTCGATGCCGAAGAGAGCCTTCGCGAGATCAAGCGGATCATGGACAGGGAGGGGCTCGACCCGAAGCGGTGGAAGCCCCAGGCCGTTCGCTCCGCCCTCTCCGACGCGAAGAACCAGCTCGTGGGCCCGGAGGCCTTCGTGGCCCAGCACGCCGAGGGGTTCGACTTCTTCCTGCGCACGGTGGCGAAGATCTACCCGGTCTACCAGCAATCCCTCCGGGAGCAGAACGCCTTCGACTTCGACGACCTCCTCGTGAAGCCGGTGGAGCTCTTTCGCGACCATGTCCCCGTGCTGGAACGCTACCAGGAGCGCTTCGCCTTCGTCCTCGTGGACGAGTACCAGGACACGAACCATGCCCAGTTCCGCTTTCTCGAGATGCTGGCGGCCCGGCACCGGAACATCATGGTGGTGGGGGACGACGACCAGTCCATCTACGGGTGGCGGGGGGCCGATGTCCGGAACATTCTCGATTTCGAACAGACCTACCCGGGGGCCCGGGTCATCCGGCTCGAGCGGAACTACCGCTCCACCGGAAACATCCTGGCCGCCGCCAACGAGGTGATTCGCCGCAACCTCCAGCGGAAGGAGAAGACCCTTCGAACCGACCGGGAGGCCGGCGAGGTGCTCCAGCTCGTGGAGTGCGCCGACGAGCGGGACGAGGCGCGGTGGATGGTGGAGGAGATCGAGGGGCGCCGGGCGGATGATGCCTCGGTGGCCTACCGGGAGTTTGCCATCCTCTACCGCACGAACGCCCAGTCCCGGGCCCTGGAAGACGCCTTCCGGAGGCGGGGCGTACCCTACCAGATCGTGGGGGGCGTGCGCTTCTACGAGCGGCGCGAGATCCAGGATGTGCTGGCCTACCTCCGGCTCATTTCCAACCCGCGCGATGCAGCGGCCTTCCAGCGGGTGGTGAACGTGCCCAGGCGGGGGATCGGGGGGACCTCCCAGCAGCGCTACCTGGGGTGGTGCGCCGAGACGGGGGTGGCACCCCTCGAGGGCACGGAGCGACTCGACGAGGTCCCCGACCTTCCCAAGGGGGCGCGCCGCTCGCTCCAGGCCTTCGGCCAGCTCATTCGCCGCTTTTCCATCCGCGCCACGCAGGTCTCGGTGGGAACCCTTCTGGAAGAACTCCTGGAGGAGCTCGACTTCCTGGCCCAGCTCCGGGCAGAGGGGCCCGAGGGGGAGGACCGGGCGGAGAACGTGAAGGAGCTCGTGGCTGGAGCCCTCGACTTCGATGCCGAACTCGAGGAGGAGTGGGGAGACGAGACACCCCCCGACACCTTCACCGAACTCGACCTCTTCCTCCAGCGCGTGGCCCTCATCACCGACCTGGACCGGACCGACGAGGAAGCCGACTCCGTCACCTTCATGACGCTCCACAACGCGAAGGGGCTCGAGTTTCCCACCGTCTTCCTGGCCGGGCTGGAAGACGGCCTCTTCCCCCTGGGGCGGGCCTACGACGATCCGGCCCAGCTCGAGGAGGAGCGGCGCCTCTTCTATGTCGGGATCACCCGGGCCGAGGACCGCCTCTTCCTGAGCTGGGCCCGGGAGCGGCGCCGTGCCGGCGACTTCATGATGGGAACCCTCTCCTCCTTCGCCCAGGACATCCCCGAGTCTCTCCTCCGAATCCGGAAGTCTCCTCATCTGGAGGCGCAGGCCCGGATCTTCGACGAGCGCGACCGCTCCCGGGGGGGCGGGGGTGCCTTCGGGGGAGGGTTCGGGGGAGGCGAATCCCGCGCCTGGTCCCGGGGTGCAGGAGGGGGCTCCACAGGGAGCGACGCCGGAAGCGACCGGAGAGCCTCCGCCCGCCGCGCTGCCGAGGAGGAACGCACCTTCGAAGCGGGCCTCAACCAGGATGCTCCCTCCCTCACCCCCGGGGAGCGGGTGAGCCATCCCTCCTTCGGCTCGGGCACGGTCCGGGCGGTGTCGGGCTTCGGCCGCGACCTGAAGGTCACGGTCCACTTCGACCGGGTGGGCGAGAAGAAGCTCCTGGCGCGGTATGCCAACCTGGAACGGGACGTGGGGTGAGCGGCCACCCCGACGGACCCCGGATCGAGGTGGGACTGAATGCCGTGATCCTGGCGGTCACGGAAGACACGCCCCGGGTCCTGACCCTCCAGGGTCCCGACCCCGCCCACCCCGGGGGAGGCCCGCAGGACCTTCTTCCCTGGGGGCCCCTCGATCCGGGCGCAGACCGTACCCTGGACCTGACCCTCCGGGGATGGGTCCGCACGCGGACCGGGATCGACCTCGGCTATGTGGAACAGCTCTACACCTTCGGGGACCGGGGACGCATGGAGGGGGGGGGCACCCCGGACCGCGCCGGAGGGGGAGCGGTGGTCTCCCGTGCGGGAGGGGCCGGGGAGGGGAAGGCCCCCGCCCGGAAGGGAGACGGTCGCGCGCCGGCAACCGCGCCCCGGGTCCTTTCGGTGGCCTACCTCGCCCTGGTCCGGGAGGGGCGGGTCCAGGGCGGTTCCGGGGCGCGCTGGAACGATGTCTACCAGTACCTTCCCTGGGAGGATGGGCGGGCCGGGCGGCCCGACTTCTTCGAGCGGGTCCTCGTGCCCCGCCTCGAGTCGTGGGTGCGAAGCGCCGATTCCCGCCGGGCGCGGGAGGAGCGGCGCGACCGGACGGCGGTGGCCTTCGGGCTCTTCGGCTCGGACTGGGACGGGGATCGGGTCCTGGACCGCTACGAGCTTCTCTACGGTGCGGGTCTCCTCCCCGAAGCCGTGCGCGACGGGCGGGGGAGCGGGGAGGCCGCGCTTCCCGGCCGGGGAATGGGGGCGGACCACCGGCGCATGCTGGCTACCGCCCTGGGACGGATCCGGGGAAAGATCCGCTACCGCCCCGTGGTATTCGAGCTCCTTCCCCCACGCTTCACCCTCCTTCAGCTGCAGCGTGTGGTGGAGGCGCTGGCCGGGGTTGAACTTCACAAGCAGAACTTCCGAAGGCTCGTGGAGCGTGGGGGGCTGGTGGAGGGCACCGGGGAGCGGGAGGAGCGCACCGGCGGTCGCCCCGCCGAACTCTTCCGCTTCCGGAAGGAGGTGCTCCGGGAGCGGCGCACCCCGGGGGTGGGGTTGCCCGGCGCCTGAGTCCGGTGCGCGGGTCAGGCCGGGATCCCGCGCGCCGGACTCACCCCGCCCCGCGCGCCACGCCGGGATCCCGCGCGCCCAGCCCCGCTGCGCGCACCAGGCGGGTCCCCAGCCGTAACACTTTCGCTACGGGACCGCTTTCGGTATCCTTTGACCAGTCGGCGGTCGCACGCCGCCTTTTTTCATCCCTGATATGCTCAACTTGAGTATAAGTGAGGACGCCATGACGCCCGCCACTGCCGAAGCCCTCGTTGCCGAGCGCCGGGAGCGCCTCCGGGGAGTCATCCCCGATGTGGAGTGGGCGATCCACGAGCCTCTGGTGGCGCGGATCCATGCGCTCAAGAAGAAGCGGAACGCCGTCATCCTGGCCCACAACTACCAGACGCCCGAGATCTTCCACGGGGTGGCCGACATCGTGGGGGACTCCCTGGCGCTGGCCCGCGAGGGGGCCCGGGTCGAGGCGGAGGTCATCGTCCTGGCCGGGGTGCACTTCATGGCCGAGACGGCGAAGATCCTGAGCCCGGAGAAGACGGTCCTCATTCCCGACCTCCGGGCCGGGTGCTCCCTCGCCGAATCCATTACCGGGGAGCAGGTGCGGGAGCTGCGGCGCCGCCACCCCGGGGTGCCCATCGTCACCTACGTGAACACCTCGGCCGAAGTGAAGGCCGAGAGCGACATCTGCTGCACCTCGTCCAATGCGGTGGAGGTGGTGGAGTCCCTCGGAACGGACCGGGTCATCTGCCTTCCCGACCAGTACCTGGCCCGGTGGGTGGCATCGCAGACCGAGGTGGAGGTGATCTGGTGGGACGGGGCGTGCGAGGTGCACGAACGGTTCAGCGCCGAGGAGATCCGCCGCTACCGGGAGAGCTTCCCCCAGGCCGTGATCCTGGCCCACCCCGAGTGTCCTCCCGATGTGCTCGCGGAGGCGGACTACGTGGGCTCCACCGCCGGAATGACCCGGTGGGTCCGGGAGCGCCAGCCCGCCCAGGTGGTCATGATCACCGAGTGCTCCATGAGCGACAACCTGGCGGCGGAGAACCCCGGGGTGGACTTCGTCCGGCCCTGCAACCTCTGCCCGCACATGAAGCGGATCACCCTGGAGGGGATCGCCCGATCCCTCGAGACGATGGAGCACCAGGTCGAGGTGGACCCGGCCGTGGCGGGGCGGGCGCGGCTGGCGGTGGAGCGGATGCTTGCCGTGGGTCGGGGCAGCGGCGGATGAGCGAACCCCCGGACCCTCGGGTTCTGGAGGCCGACGTGGTGGTGGTGGGCTCGGGGATCGCCGGGCTCTCCGCCGCCCTCGCGGCCACGGACCCAGGCGGCCCTGCCGGGGCCGGTCCGGGAGACCCCGGCGGGCACCCGGGACCGCGAGGCGGCGCGCGTCGACCCCTCCAGGTGGTCCTCCTGACCCCCGGGCGTCTGGGAGGAGACGGGGCTTCGGCCCTGGCCCAGGGCGGGATCGCCGCCGCACTGGCCGCAGGGGACTCCCCGGCGCTCCATGCCCTCGACACCCACCGGGCCGGGGCCGGCCTCACCCAGGCCGAGCGGGTGGAGATCCTCGCCTCCGAAGGGCCGGCCCGGGTGCGGGAACTGGTCCGGATGGGGGTGCGCTTCGATCGCGAGGCCTCCGGCGCCCTCGCCCTCGGGCTCGAGGGGGCCCACTCGCGGCGCAGGATCGCCCACGCCCTGGGAGACCGGACCGGGTGGGAGGTGACCCGGGTCCTGGCCGAAGCCGCCCTCGCGCGTCCAGGGCTTCGCATCTACGAAGGCGTCCACGCCACGGGCCTTCTGGGCGGGGGGGAGAGGGAGTCCGACGGCCCCGGGGGGGACGGGGTGTCCCGGCCCGCTTCCGGTGCGCCCGCCTGGGGGAGGGATGGCGTCCCTCCGGTGGCCGGCGTCCGGGGCATGGGCGCCGAGGGCTCGGCCCTCCCGGGACCCTTCCTTCTCCGGGCTCGGGCCGTGATTCTCGCCACCGGGGGAGGTTCCCACCTCTACCGCCGTACCACGGTCCCCGCCTTTGCCCTGGGCGAGGGAATGGCCATGGCCCACGCGGTGGGGGCACGCCTCGAGGGGATGGAGTTCGTGCAGTTCCATCCCACGGCCCTTCGGGTGGATGCCGACCCTCTCCCTCTCGTGACCGAGGCGCTGCGGGGCGAGGGTGCGCAGCTCGTGGACCCCCTCGGCATTCCCCTCCCGGTGGAAGACCCCCTGGCCTCGCGGGACCGGGTGTCCCGCCTCCTCTGGCTTGCCATGGCCGAGGGCACCGAGCCCTTTCTCGATGCCCGATCCGCGGTGGGCGAGGCCTTCCCCACCCGCTTTCCCGGGGTCTGGGCCCGATGCCGGGCGTTCGGGATCGACCCCCGGCGGGACCTCATACCCGTGACCCCTGCCGCGCACTACCAGATGGGGGGAATCGCCGTGGATGCGTGGGGGCGAAGTTCCGTTCCCGGGCTCTGGGCCGCCGGGGAGGTGGCTTCCTCCGGGATCCATGGCGCCAATCGCCTGGCCTCCAACTCCCTCCTGGAGGGGCTTGTCTACGGCCGTCGGGCGGGCGTGGCCGCTGCCCTGGCCATGGAGGCCGAAGGGGGGGCGGGAGCGGTCCCCCCCTCGGGGCACACCGCCGGGGAGCGGGCCGTGGGGAGCCACCTCCCGTCCTCCCTCCCTCCGGGCGACCTCCTCACCCTTCGCACCCTTCTCTGGGAGGGGGTGGGGGTGGTTCGGGACGCCGAGGGGATCCGGGGGGCACTGGCAGGGATCGAGGTGCTCGAGCGCCGAAACGGGCCGGGATGCGCACCCCTCGTGGTGGCCCGCGCCATTGCCGAGGCGGCCCTTGCACGCCGCATTTCCATCGGGAGCCACATCCGGGGCGATGCCCTCCCCCTCCTTGCGGAGCCGCGATCCCTGGAGGAGCGGGCCACGGCTCGCCGGGCCTCCTGAGGGGCGGACCGTTCCCTCTCGCACCGCCCCCGCCACGGCGTCCCCGACTCCCCCCTCTCCCCCCTCTCCCCCCACCCCGCCCCTGGTGCCAGGCACCTCGCCGACGGCCTCCGTTCGGCGATCCTTCCCTTCACGCCCCTCGGGCCCCCATCCTCCTGCCATGCATCCCCTCCTCTACGACGCCCTCATCCATTCCGCCCTCCGGGAAGACCTGGGGCGGGGCGGCGACCTCACCACCGAGGCCACGATTCCGCCCGGCACCCGGGCCCGGGGCCGACTCGTGGCACGGGCGTCGGGGGTGGTGGCCGGCCTCCCCGTGGCGGTGGCCACCTTCCGGGCCATGGACCCGGAGGTGGAGGTGACCGAACTGGCATCCGACGGGGACCCGGTGGAGGCGGGCGCCGTGCTGGCCCTTCTCGAGGGCGCGGCGCACCCCCTCCTGGCGGCCGAGCGCACTGCCCTCAACTTCCTGGGTCACCTCTCGGGGATCGCCACCACGACCCGTGCCGTGGTCGACGGGATCGAGGGAACGGGGGCCCGGGTCGTCTGCACCCGGAAGACCACGCCCGGCCTTCGGGGGCTCGAGAAGTACGCCGTTCGCATGGGAGGTGGGGCCAACCACCGTCTGGGCCTCGACGATGGGATCCTCATCAAGGACAACCACCGACGCGTGGCCGGCGGGATCGCTCCGGCGGTGGAGGGCGCTCGGCGGAGGGCCGGTCACATGGTCCGGATCGAACTCGAGGTCGATACCCTGGAGGAACTGGAGGAGGGGCTGGCCCTCGGCGTCGATGCCTTCCTCCTCGACAACATGGACCCCGACATGCTGCGCGAGGCGGTGAGGCGGACGGGGGGGCGCGCCGTTCTGGAGGCCTCGGGCGGGATCACCCCGGAACGGGCCCGGAGCGTGGCCGAATCCGGGGTCGACCTCCTGAGCCTGGGGTGGCTCACACACAGCGCACCCTCCCTCGATGTCTCCCTCGACCTGGAACTGGTCTGAGGCGTTCGCTGTCCCGGGTTGGGGCGAAAGGGGACGGACGTCCTCTCCTTCCCCTTGTGGTGGCCGGGGCGTACCCGTCATGATAGGGGCTTCTCACTCCCGCCCTCCCCGGGCAGGCCACCGCGCACCCCGTTCCTCCTGACCATGCACGCCATGCCGCGAGCCGGAGTCCTCCTCCTTTCCCTTCTCCTCCTAGCCTCCTGCGGCGGCGAGGAGGGGCCTCGCCCCATCGGAGTGGAGGGCGCCCACGAGCACGGGGTGGCCCGCGTGAACCTGGCCATCGAGGGTGCGGAGGCCACCCTCGAATTCACTTCGCCTGCTGCGGAGATCTACGGGTTCGAACGGGCCCCGCGGACCCCGGAAGAGGAGGCTCAGCGGGCGGAGGGGCTCGAGAAGGTGGCCACCCGCCTCGACGAGGCCATTCGCTTCGCGCCCGCGCTGGCCTGCGAATTCGCGGCCCTCGAGGTGGGGACCGAGGCCGGAGATCATGATCACGATCATGATCATGGGCACGACGACCATGGCCAGGACGACCACGCCCACGATCACGATCATGGCCACGGGGTCGATGATTCGGACCACCGGCACGAGGGGGACCACGGGCACGAATCCGACCAGGATCAGACCCATGATCCTGACCACGCCCATGAAGGGGACCACGCGCATGCCGATGTGTCGGCCACCTTCCGCATCCGCTGTTCCGACACCCTCGAAGGAAGCACCCTTCGCCTCCACTTCGATGCCCTCTTCCCCGGAATCGTCGACCTCGACCTGCAGGTCATCGGTGACCGAACCTTCGGGGGACGCTACCGGGCCACGGGCGGTACCCGGATCGAACTCTGAGGATGCCCCCGCACAGGGACTGGGTGCGTTTCGCCCTCATCGCCGCGGTGCTCGTGGGCCTCGCCCACCTTCTGGACCCCTGGGCACAGCTCCACTTCCGGGACCCGGAAATCTACCAGGACGACTTCGGACGGCTTCTCCGGGTCATCGGGTACTATCCGCTCTGGGTCCTTCTGGCCCTTGCCCTCTTCCTTCACGACCGGGCACCGGGGGGAAGCGACCTCCCCCGGGCTGACAATCTCGGTAGCGGCCGCCTCCGGGCCGGCGCCTCCTGGCGGGAGGCGGCCCGCCGTGCAGGGCTCCTCCTCCTCACCCCGGCCCTCGGAGGGTTCGTGGCCGAGGTCGGAAAGCTCGCCTTTCGGCGTCGGCGTCCCGGCGACGTCATCGGTGAGTATCTCTTTCGTGGCTACGGAGAGCGGCCCTTCCACTCCGGGGGGCTCGGCCTGCCCAGCAGCCATACCCTCGTGGCCTTCGCCGGGGCCGCCATGCTCGCGAGGCTCTTTCCCCGGGGCGCTCCGATATGGTATCTCCTGGCGGCCGGGTGCGGCCTGAGCCGGGTGGCGGCGGGGGCCCACTGGCTGAGTGACGTGGTGGTGGCGGGGATCCTGGGGTGGCTTTGCGCCTGGCTTCTCTGGCGTTGGAACTTCGGGCGAGGGGAGGATCCCGCCCTGGCCGTGGGACGGTAGGCCGCGCGGCGATCCCCGGCATCGGGGAGAAGGCGGGCAACCGCGGGCACGGGGGGATCGAACGGACCGCGGAGGCCGGAGGTGCGATGATCTCTTCCGGGGCTTCTTTCCGAAGAAGAAGGGGTGAAGGCCTCCGTGCAGGGAGGCCGGCCTGCGGGCCCTCCAACGGGCCAGGGCAAGAAGGGGCGCATCGGATCCCGGGGCGCCTCCTCCCGGAACCCCCGACCTTCCTCCGCCATGCGATCCTCTCCCCGTCGCGGCCCCTCCTTCCCCGCGAGATCTCCCAGGGGACCCCACGTCCCCTTGCCTGCCTCCGGGCTGGCCGCCCTCCTCCTCGTGGCCTCTCCGATGAATGGGTGGGCCCAGGGCTCGCCGCCGGGCGGCGTGGAGAGCTCTCTGGGCTTCCCCTCCGAGGTGAACGCCGAGCCCGTGCAGGTGCGTCCGCGCTGGGGCGATGCCTTCCTCTCGCCCCACGATCCCCTCGTACTCGAGCTGAGTCGGCCCCTCCTTCCCGGAGATGGGCGCCTGGTCCTCGTGGTGGGAGGAATGGACGTCTCCGGACTCACCCGGCTCTCCACCCTGACCCTCACCTACCTCCCGGAACTGGCCGGACTTCCCCGGGGCGAGGTGGAGGTGGAGGTGTACCGGGTGGAGGGAGAGGACGGAGGGTGGGAGGCTCTGGGCCGGTTCCCCCTTCAGGTTCGGAGAGCGCCCGGGGTGGACCGGGTGGAGTGGGACCCCGGGATGACGCTGGGGAGCCAGGGGCGATGGGCGGGGGAGCAGGACCCGGACCCGGGCCCGGGCCCCCGCGACACCTACCAGGACTGGACCGGGAACCTGAACCTCCGGGGGGCCCTCCTCCGGGGGGAGGCCCGGATGTCGGGGGAGGCCACGATGGTGGGGGTTTCCCGCCGCGACGACGCCCTTCGCTTCGGCGAGCTCGCAGAGGAAGCTCCCCGCTTCGACCTCTCCTCCTACCGGGTCGGGGTGGAGCCCGGCTCCCGTGGCCTCCGACTCCAGCTCGGCCAGGGGCGGCAGGGGAACCATCCCGACCTCCTTCGGGGGCACCAGGCCCGGGGCGTTCAGGCCGAGGGACGGCTCCCGGGAGGGGTGGAGGTGGCCACGGCTCTCCTCCACGGATCCCAGCGGGTCGGGTGGTCGGACCTGACCGGGGTGGGAAACCCGGACCACCGGATCCTCGCTTCCCAGGCCGGCATCGATCTCCTCGGACAGCGCTCCGGTCGTCTGGCCCTTGAGGCCACCTGGGTGGATGGCTCCCGACTCCCCCTCTCCTCCTTCCAGCGGGCCGAAGTGGTGGAGGCCGAACGGGGGCGGGGCTACGGACTCCGGATGGAAGCGGCCACCCCTGGAAATCGACTCCAGGGCGGCCTCTCCCTGGCCCGAAGCCGCCACCGGACCCCACCGGACCCCACGGTGGAGGTGATGGTGGAGAGTGATGCCCGGTCCCGTTTCCACCATGCGCTTCGAGGCAACGCATCTCTCGTGATCTTCCAGGGGGTGGCGCTCCCCCGGGGGATGCAGGCATCGCTTCGGGGGAGTGTGCGGGTGGGGCGGGTGGATCCCTTCTACCGCGCGCTCGGAACCTTCGTCCGGGGAGACCTCCTGGAGCGCGTGGGGGAGATGCAGGCTGATCTGGGCCCTCTGGCCCTGGCTCTGACCCTGGACCGGAGCCGCGACAACCTCGACCTGGTCCCCTCCATTCTCACCACCCGCACGAACCGGAGAAGCGTGCGGGTGGCCCTCCCCCTTCGCCGTCTCCCTTCGGCCGACGGGAGCATTCCGGAGCGCTCCGCCCTCCTCCCTTCGGTGGTCTACCAGCACAACCAGACGCACCAGTTCGGGGCGAATGTCCCGGTGGATGGGGGCTTCGAGCCCTCCCACATCCCGGACCAGATGAACGACGTTCACAACGTGGGCCTGGACTGGAGCCAGGGAAGGACCCGCGCGGGGGTGCGCGTGGGCCACACCTTCCAGGACAACCGCCAGCCCGGAAGGGAAACCATGGACTTCCGGAACACCACCCTCGGTGCCTCCCTCTCCCTGGCCCCGGGAAGCCGAACGGAGATCGGGGTCGAAGGGGCCCGGGAGGTGGCGGAGAACGTGGGACGGGAGCGGACGGAGGTGACCCTTCGCGGTTCCCTCACCGGCCGCCTCACCCTCTGGCGGGATGCCGGTCTCCGGGGGAGCTGGAGCCCGGCCCGGACCCAGGCCGAGGGGGAGGACCTCCGCCGCACCCGCAGTTCGGCACAGCTCGAGTTCACCCAGCGGATCCGCATGGACCGGGGGCTCCGCGGTCCGTCCTCGGGGCAACTCTTCCTCCGCTTTGCCCGGCAAAGCTCCGCCTCTCTCGACCCGGCCCTGGGGATCGACGACCGCCGGCGCGACTGGAATGTCGCGTCCGGCCTGAGCCTCACCCTCTTCTGAACGCCCTCCTCCGGAGCCCCTTCATGCACCCGCCTTCGAACCCTCGCCCCGCCCCTTCCCACCCCCTCCGCCCCTCGCGACCTTCTCGCGTGCCTCGGGGGGAGCGCGACTCCGGAACGTGCCCCCTCTTCCGACACGGGGTGATGGGAACCCTCCTGGCAGCGGCGGCTCTCCTTGCCCCGCCCCTCCAGGCCCAGATCGCGGTTCATCCCACCGGGGTGAATGTGAATGCCTCGGCCGAGACCGTGGTCTTTCTGAGCTACGGCGGGCTCGTGGACCACGACCCGGTGGAGGCCGTCTGGTGCCGCGAGATCGAGGACGCCTTTCCCGATGTGGGGCTCCGGTGCGTGCCGGGCACCACCCTGGGCTCCCTCCCCGCGGGGTTCGATCGGGCCACCCCCAGCGGGGTCACCGGTCTGACCGACATCATGACGATCCCCACCTCGGTGGCGCTCCGGGCCCGGGAGGCGGCGGCGGAGGGAGGGAATTCGGAGTTCTTCTACGTGCGACGCTTCCGGAGCCGCTCCGGGGGACCTGACGTGTACGTCCCCGTGACCTGCCGGCTCGCCGGGGGGGGTGCCCGGGTCCCCTTTGCCCTCCTCGACGTGCAGCTCTCCTTCGAGGTGGAGACGCCGATCCTCGTGGTGCCCGTGGAGGGAGCGCTGCCTCCCCTCCATGCCGACATCCGGTACAATGGCACGGGAACGCTCCAGGGCCGGTGGGAGGTGGTCCTTCCCGGCGATGACACCCCCACATCCGCAGACCGGGCCACCGAGGGCTCCCTCCCTGCCGAGGCCCGCCCGACCCGACGCCTCTTCCGCGAGGTAGGACGCTTTCACCACTTCCTCCCCCCCTCCACCGGGGTGTTCCGCCTCGAGGGCCCGGACCCCGCTCACCTCCCCACCGATGTGGACGGGCCCTACCAGGTCCTTCTCCGGATCGAGGCCACCGCCGATGGGGAAGGGGATTCGGACCTGGGGGCAGCGGGCGCGGGGAGTGGCGTGGTCCACACCGGGGGGGTGGCCCCCTTCGCCCTCCCCCCCCTCCACTACTGGGTGGGGAGCGCCCGGCCCACCGTGGTTCGAGGGAGTGCCGGGGCCTTCCGGGACGATGGTCGGGGCGATGCCAGTGGCTTCGGTCTTCGCTTTCCCCTGGCAGGCGCCGAGGTGGAGCCCGGCGTGGGGCTCACCCTGGGGTGGACGCCCCGGCCTGCGGCCCAGGGGCACCGGGTGGAACTCCGCGCGAGCGACGGCGCGATCCGCTTCCAGGCGCTCGTCCGGGGGGGGGTCGGGTCGTACCGGATTCCTCCCTGGATCCTCGATGGAGAAGGCGGAACCACCCTGCGTTGGCGGGTGGTGGCGCTTGACGGGGAGGGTCGCGAGATGGGAACCACCCCCTTCCGGGAGCTTCGACTTCGGGGGGAGGGCGGGGCAGGAGAGGGATAGCGTGAGGGATGTTGCGGCGGTTGCCGAGCCCGGACTACAATGGGAAATCCGACCCCGGGGTGCGTTCGGACTGCGGTCCCCGGGGAAGGGGGAGGTGGCACTCGCGTTCTCGCGCAGGGGAGATCGCATGGGCGGCCCCCCCCGTGTTCTCGCCTCCCCACCGGCCCTCCATGGATGCTCCCGCCCTGACCCTCGAGCTCCTTCGATCCCACCGGGAGGGGGATCCGGTGGCCGTGGACCAGCTCTTCGAGCATCTCTACGAGGATCTGCGGCAGGCCGCACGGCGCCGGCTCCGGGAGCTCCGGGCGGGGGAGACGCTGAACACCACCGCCGTGGTCCACGAGGCCTACCTCCGACTCGTGGAGGGCGAGGGAGCCACCGCCGAGGACCGGGCCCATTTCCTGGCCCTGGCCTCCCGGGCCATGCGCTTCGTGCTCGTGGATCATGCCCGGGCCTGGTCGGCGGCGAAGCGGGGGGGGAGGGAGCCCCACCTGCCCCTCGAGGCGGTGGAACTGGCCGCCGAGGCGAGGGCCCACGAGATCCTCGAGCTGAACGAGGCCCTCGAGGCCCTGGCGAAACACAGCGAACGCCTGGCCCAGGTGGTGGAGTGGCGCTTCTTCGCAGGGCTCACCTACGAGGAGATGGCCGAACTCTCGCAGCGCTCCGTCCCCACCGTGAAGCGGGACTGGACCCGGGCCCGGGCGTGGCTCCTGCATGCCCTCGAGGCCACCGGTGAGCCCTCTGCCTCCCCCCCTTCCTCCTGAGCCCGGACGATCCATGGGGATCCCTCCCTCCCCCGATCGTTTCCACGAGGTGGACCGGATCCTCGATGCCTGCCTGAGGCTGGAGCCCGCCGATCGCGTTGCCCTCCTGGAGCGAACCACCCGCGAGAATCCCGAGGTGGGTGCCCAGGTTCGGAGCCTCCTCGAGATCGAGGCCCGGGGGGAGGCCTGGCTGGGGGAATCCGTAACCGACTTTGCGGAGCCCCTTTTTGCGGCCGAGGCCCCGGAGGCGCTCGAGGAGTTTCCCCCGGGAACGGAGCTCGGTCCCTACCGGATTCGAGAACTTCTGGGGCGGGGGGGGATGGGACGCGTCTATCGGGCCACCCGGATCGGGGTGGACTTCATTCAGGACGTGGCGGTGAAGGTGGTGAAGCGGGGAATGGACACGGAGGAAGTCCTGCAGCGCTTCCGCTTCGAGCGGCGTGTTCTGGCGTCCCTCGACCACCCGGGGATCGCCCGGCTCATCGATGGCGGGATCACCCCCGATGGACGTCCCTACCTCGTCATGGAGCATGTGGAGGGGCGGCCCCTGGACCGGTTCCTCGAGGAAGAAAACCCCTCGCGTCGGGAGCGGATTCGCACGCTGCGCGACGTGGCCCAGGCGGTGGCCCATGCCCACGCCCGGGGGGTGGTCCACCGCGACCTCAAGCCCTCCAACGTTCTCGTGGACGGGCAGGGTCGCCCTCGCCTCCTCGACTTCGGAATCGCGCGGCTCCTCGAGGGAAGCGGCTTCGTGGGCGGAACCGTGCCCCTGACCCGCACCGGACGCCTCCTTCTCACCCCGGAGTATGCCTCTCCCGAGCAGAAAGCCGGTGGGGTCCTGACCCCGGCCAGCGACGTGTACCAGCTCGGGCTCCTCCTGGCCGGCGCCCTCCCCGAGCTTCGGGAGGAGCGGAGCGACGCCGGGCTCGTTCTGGCCACGGCCCTGGCCGACGATCCGGAGCGGCGCTACCCCGATGCCCGGGCCCTGGCCCGGGACCTGGAGGCCCTCCTCTCCGGACACCCCATCGAGGCCCGGGCCCCCTCGGCCGGATATCGGCTTCGGCGGTGGGTTGGGAGGCATCCGGCGCTTTCGGCGGCCCTCTCGGTGGGGGTCGTTCTCTCGGCGGGATTTCTCCTGGCCCACACCCATCGGCTGGGGATGGAGCGGGACCGGGCCGAGGCCGAGGCCCTCCGGGCCGGTGCGGTCACCGATTTCCTGGTGGGTCTCCTGGGAGAGGCGGCCCCTGCCCGGACCCGGGGCGACACCCTCACCGTGTTCGACCTCCTGGACCGGGGAGAGGACCGCCTCGAAACCGAACTCGCCGACCAGCCCGAGACCCGGGCCCACCTGCATCAGCTCGTGGGGCGCCTCCGCTCGGATCTGGGCGACCCGGCCCGGGGCGAGGAGCACCTCATTGCCGCACTGGCTCTCCGGGAATCGCTCCACGGCCCCGAGCACCTGGAGGTGGCCCAGACCCTGAACACCCTCGGGCACCTCCTCACCCGCCGAAGCGAGTTCGTCCGGGCCCGCGACACCTTCGACCGGGCGGGGGAAATCGCGGAGCGCCCGGAGAACCGGCGGTCAGACGGGGGCGCGCTGGCCCTGGCCCGGGCCCGCCTCGGCTCCGGGATCAACCGGACCTTCCTCGGGGAGGGGGAGGCCGGGGTCGAGCTCCTGGAGGAGGCGCTCTCCCTCGCATCTTCGACGGAAGGGGGAGACCGGGTGGCGAGTGATGCCCGGGTCGCCCTGGGGACCTTCTTCCAGCGGGCCGGGCTCTTTGATCGGGGGGAGCCCTACCTGCGAGAGGAGCTGGACAAGCTGCGTGGCCGGGAAGAGCCCGACGACCCGTCCATGGCCATTGTCCTCAACAACCTGGGGAACCTCCTCTTCAACCGCGGCGATCCCGATGCCGCCGAACCCCTCTACCTGGAGGCGCTGGAGATCCGCCGTCGCCTCCACGGCCCGGACCATCCGGAGGTTTCCCTTCTCCTGAACAATCTGGCGGGGATCCCCCGGGCCCGGCAGGACTGGGTCGGGGCCGACACCCTGTACGAGGGCTCGCTCCGGATCAAGGAGACCCTCTATGGGCGCCATTCCCGCGATGTGGCCCTCACCCTCAACAACCGGGCCCACACCTGGGTCCTGGCCGGAGATCCCGAACGCGCCGAGCCCGTGCTGCGGGAGGCGGCGGAGATCCTCCACGACCTGGGGCAGGGCGAGGGGCCGGATCTGGCCCTGGCCCACCAGAACCTGGGCGATGCCCTGAGCCGAATGGGGCGGGAGGAGGAGGCCCTCCCCCATTTCGAGACGGCCCTCGCCCTGCGGAAGGCCGCCCACGGCCCCCAGGCCCTCCAGGTGGCGTGGCGCTCCTTCGAAGTCGGGCGTACCCTGGAACGGCTGGGCCGACCGGACGAGGCTCTCTCCCACTACCGACGAAATCTGGAGATCCGGACGGCCCATTTCGAGGCCGAGCGGCCGGAAGCCGTGCTTGGGATCCTCCCCCTCGCCAATGCCCTGATCACCCTGGGGGAGGTGGAGGAGGCCCGGACGCTCCTGGCGCAGGCCCAGGAGGCCGTGGCCGGGGAGGAGGCCCCCGCCCAGGGGCTCCGGGGCCAGGTGGAGGCGGCGCTTCAGCGCCTGGAGGCCGACAGGTGATCTGATTCACTCCGGATTTCCGAAGCCCGGGAGGAAGGCGGGCCCCGGCCCGACCGTCGTTCCTCCTTCAGGAGTCCGTGCCATGACCCCGCGAAATCCGTTCTCCATCCGGCGCCCGAAGCTGGGCGCACCCCCCGGCCCACCTCGCGTCACCCCTCGTGCAGCAAGAGCCCCCGCTCCCGCCCGGGCCGCTGCTCTTCTCGGCGCCCTGGCAGCAGGTGCCCTCTTCGCTTTGGCGCTGAGCCCGGCCGCCGACGCCCTTCCGCCGGCGGGGGAAGCCCCGCGGCTCGCGACCCCCGCCCCGGGCGATACCACCGCACCGTGGCCTGCCTCATCCGAAGAGGCGGAGCGTCAGAGCCCGCTGATCGCTGCCATTACCAACCCGCAGACGAAGTTCTTCACCGATACGGGCCTGAACTACAACTCGGTCCATGAGTACGCGGTGTGCGCGGAATACGACACTACCGGAATCGCGCAAGGAGTCCCCACCTGGATGGATACCGGGGTGACCTATGGTGGACTCGCCGGCGCCGGGGTCGTGTACCCGTACATCTCCGGCGCCCACGCCGCCTCCATCAACTGGAACCATGACCACGAGCCCGACCGCTTCAGACGCTGGGTCGTGTTCCGGTGGCTTGCCTATACGTCTCCTCCGAACACGTATCAATACAACCTTCCGCAGCAACGCGCCCGGGTCTGCGGTGCGCCGCTACTGGTTCTCCTTACGACGGGAGAGCCCAGACAGGTATCGGCCCAGCCCACCTCATCCTCCGGGATCCGGGTTCGCTTCTGGCAATCCGACCTGGATGCCCCCATCCAGTCCCTCACGGTTCTGGCCCAGTCGCCCGACGGCCAGAACGCAACGGTGAATGTGTCCCCTGGTGGAGGAACACCCCAGGTGGTCGACCAGAATCCCGGCCGCCGACACGAGGCGGTGCTCAGTGGACTCACCGAGTGGACGAACTACACCGTGACCGTTCGGGCCAGCTGGGGTGGGGGAAACCCTCCCTCGGAGGCATCCACCACGGCGCGAACGGCCATGCGGGCGCCCCTGGATGTGGCATGGATCCGGGAATCGGGAGGGACCGCCGAGTCCACCCCATGGACGTACCGGGTGGCCTGGTCGGGAATCGACCAGCACGCCGCCACCTGGCGCTGCCGGACGCAGGGCCCGGACCCGGGAGGGTGCGATGGCACCTTCCGCGAGGTGAACAGTTCCACGAGCGAGGTCCAGATCGAGGGTCTGCGCCCTACCAGGGAGCACACCGTGGACGTCTGCTCCGGGACCCCGGCCCAGCAATCCGCCATGGAGGGAGACGGGGTCTCGCAGGACGTCTTCTGTCGGAGCCAGCCCGTGACCACACCTCGCCCCCGCCCGGCGCGCCCGGACATCGGGAGCGCCTCGGGCGCCTATCTTCCCGGAATGGAGGAGGCCCTTTCGTCCGGGGGAAGCCTTCCCCCGGGCGGGATGTGGATGGCCTGGCATGCCGTGCGGTGGGAGAACCCGGTGCAGGATCCCTCCCAGCCCGAAGCCCACCTCTGGCCCGCCGAGAGCTGGGAGATCTACCGGCTCCCCTCCGCCTCGGGGTACGACATGAACGAGGTGGGGAGCGGATGGGAGCTCCTGGCGAGCTACTCCGAAGCGAATGCCCCGGCCGACGGGTCGGGGCCGGGGTGGCGGCATGCCGAGGAGGAGATCCCCTTCGAGGAGTCCCGGACCTACACCGTGTGTGCACGGAACGAGACCGGGGTGAGCTGTGCCCTTGACCCCGTGACCCTCTCGGTGAGCGAATCCGAGATTCCCTCCCTCGATGAACTCCCCCCCGAGGCCGTCGCCCTCCTCTTCAGTCCGGGGGGGGTGACCACCCGGGTTTCCGACGACCCCATGGTGCGGGTCCGGTGGACCGGACCCACCCAGCTCGGGGGGTTCCAGGGGCTGGGCCCAACCGAGTACCGGGTGCAGATCCGGAGCACCGTGAACGACGATGCGCGAGAAGCCATCGTCCCCGCAACGGCCGAAGCCCATGAGGAGGCGGTTCTCCAGCCCTTCCACGCCTACGAGGCACGGGTCTGCTCCCTCCATCCCTCGGCTGACCAGGCCTGTTCCCCCTGGCATGACTTCCAGACCACGTCCGGGATTCTCCCGGGTGTCCGCCACCAGGTGGCGAGCGACCGCGAGTACGTTCTCTCCTGGATGGCTCCCCGGGAGTACGCGCGCTCCGTCATCGGGAACGATCTGACCCTTCAGTCTTCTTCTGACGGACGGCGCTGGGAGGAGGTCTCGAGGATCACGATCCGCTCCGAGCAGGTGGAGTTGGGGCGGGTCCCCCGCGGCTTCCAGTACCGGGTGTGCTTCCTCATCGATGGAGCGCTGGTATGCTCGGACCCGTCTGGAGGGAGGTCGTGACGGTGGGGAGCCAACCCTGGCCGAACACTGCCGGTTCAGCCCTGGAGATGTTCGCCCTGGCGCGTCGAGCCCCTGAAGCGTGAGCCCCGGCGGGGGTGGGTTCGTACCCGGTGTACCCCGGGGCGGCACCCACCCCCGCCTTCGGGGTGGCCACCGCTGCTTCCGCGACGTGTCCCGCTCCCGTGGCGTCAGCCCCTCCTCCAGGCCTGCCCACCCCCGCCTCGGCCAGCGCCCGCTCGGCGGCTTCCCTGAGGGTGCGCCGCGCCTCCGGGTCGTAGGCCTGGTCATGGGCGCGCTGGATCTCCCCCTCGAAGAAGAAGGTCCCGCTGGGTACGGCCTGCTCGATGGCGTTCCGGACCGAGGCGAGCCCGTCGGCCACCGTGGTGAGGGGTGTGCCTCCCGCCTCCCGCACAAGCTCGGTATCCATGGCCGGAGCCGGGTGCACGGCCACCGCCGTCACCCCCGCCTCGCCAACGGCCTCGGCCAGGTCCTGCACATGGAGGATCTGGGCCAACTTGCTCCGGCCGTACGCCTCACCGCCATTGTACCCCCGGTCCATCCGGAGGTCGTCCATGACGAGGGCCCGCTGGTTCCGGGAGGTCACGTTCACGACCCGCGACGGAGTCGAGGCCCGAAGGAGGGGGAGGAGGTCGCGGGTCAGGAGGTACCCGGCCAGGTAGTTGACCTGGAAGCGGAGCTCATGCCCGTCGGGGGTCAGGACCCGTTCGTGCCCCGGCGCCCCCGGCCCCACCCCGGCATTGTTCACGAGAAGGTCCAGCCTTCCCACCTCCTCCCGGATCCGGGAGGCAAGCGCCTCGACCTCGGCCAGGGAGGCGAAGTCGGCGGCGAAGAAGCGCGCCCCGGGTGATCCCTCCAGGGCCTCGATGGCCGCCACCACCTCGGCTCCCCGCTCCGCATTCCGCCCATGAATGAGAAGGTGGTAGCCGACTTCCGCCAGGGAGAGGGCGAGGGCCCGGCCCAGCCCGTCGGTGGATCCGGTGACGAGGGCCACCGGGGCCTCTCGGGCGGCCGGGGTTCCCCTGACCGCCGGAACCGAGGGCCAGGCGCTCACCCCCATCCCCGCTTCCGGCCCCCCCGCCAGGCCGCGAGCCGGGTCCAGCTCGCCCTCCTCTCCCCCATCCGGCCCCCCGGGTGGGGGACGCACAGGGTCCGCGGGGGCGGGGAAGGGGGCCATCCGCCCGCCCTCCGGCCGGGAAATGGGCTCCCGCTCCAGGCGACGCAGGACCTCCGCCACGGCCCGCTCGAGCTGGGCGTCCTCCCCGCGCCAGGTGGCATGGGGGAGGTTCTCCACCTCGATGTCCGGGTCCACCCCCAGCCCTTCCACGATCCAGCGACCTTCGGCATCGAACTGGGGCGTCTGCGCCGCCCGGAGAATCCCGTCGTCCACGAGGCGGTTCGTGTCGCTGAGCCAGACTCCCGCCCCCGCGGTCCGGTTCCCGATGACCGGGCCGAGCCCCAGGGTCCGCACACCGGCGGCGAAGGTCTCTCCATCGGAGTAGGTGAGGGGGTCCACGAGGACCACCAGGTGCCCCCGGAAGGCCTGCTGCATGTTCCAGTACGGATCCGACCCGGGGGGCTGCCAGAAGGACCAGGCCTGGCGAAGAAGGCGCTCGATGACCCACGAGTCGATGTTCCCCCCCCGGTTCCGCCGCACGTCGACAATGAGGGCATCCCGGTCCAGGTTCGCGAAGAACTCCCGGACGAAGTCGCCCATGTCTCCGGCCCCCAT
Organism: Gemmatimonadales bacterium; assembly: GCA_050485885.1. Lineage (GTDB taxonomy): Bacteria > Gemmatimonadota > Gemmatimonadetes > Longimicrobiales > Gaopeijiaceae > SKNW01. The sequence continues at coordinate 225,638 of JBJHCG010000001.1, forward strand.
GGCCCGGAGGTGGAGGTATCCCACCCGACCTTCGGTGGCCTCCTCCACAACCTCGCGTCGCCCCGTGACCCAGTCGGCGTAACGGAGGTATGCATCTCGCGCCGCTCCCACCGGATGCACCGTCACCTCCTCTTCGCCCCCGCCTCCGCGCACGAAGTGAAGACGCACGGGCTCTCCGGCCTGGTGCGCCAGCCCCCGGGTGAGGTCGGCCAGGGTCGCCACCGCCCGCCCATTGACCCGGGTCAGAAGGTCGCCGACGGCGAGATCCACCCCGGGACGCGCCAGGGGGGCCCGCTCCGAGGGGAGTTCGGGGTCGGTCCGGTAGATGTGGGCGATCCGGAGACCCCCCTCCACCGCCTCGAACTGCCCGCCCAGGAAGGAGGGGGCTGCGCGCTCCTCATCCTGGGGGACCTCCCCGGGGCGGATCTGGGAGTGGAGCACCCCCAGCTCGGCCACCATCTGCCGGAGCACATCGTCCAGCTCCCGCCGGTCGCCCACCCGCTCCACGAGGGGGGCGTACCGGTCCCGGGCGCCCTCCCAGTCCACCCCGCGCAGCTCCGGGTCGTAAAGGAAGTCGCGCTGCATCCGCCACGCATCGAGGAACATCTGGCGCCATTCCTCGGCAGGCTCGATCCCCACCCGCCAGCTCCCGGCCCGAACCCGGGCATCGGCGAGGTCGGAGGGGAGCTGGGCCCCTGCCGGGACAATGAAGAAGTCGTTCCCCCGGCGCACCAGGATCCGCCGCCCGTCGGCGGAAAGGGTGAAGGAGGCGATCCCCTCCCCGAAGGTGGTGAGGCGGGGGCGGGGGGCGGCGAGCTCCAGGGTGCGAAGGGCGGGGCCGGACCCCGGGGCCCGCTCCACCAGGTAGAGGCGGGTAGCGGTCGCGGCCAGGGAGGCATAGTTCCCTGGTGGAACCGGCGCCTCGAAAAGGCGTTCGGCGAGCCCCTCGACCACGAGGGCGGGGAGGTCGCGGGAAGACCCGCCCCCTGCGCCCGCCTCCCGCCCCTCGGCCCCATTCCCTCCCTGGGGCGAGGACGCGGTCTCCTCCAGCTCGGACCGGGGCGCCAGGGGAAAGGGGTTCCCCGGCTGGAGGGCCAGGGCGTAGATCCGGGTCCGCTGGTCGAAGACGGGGCCCGTATTCCGGTCGCCCCACGGGCTCCCCGGGGTGGGCGTGAAGGCCCGATCCGAGAGGAACCAGAGCCATCGCCCATCGGGGCTGAAGGCCGGGGCGTAGCTCTCGTACCGATCGGTGGTGAGGGTATGGGTGCGCCTTGCCTCCCCCGCCTCCCCCACCTCTCCCGCCTCCCCCGCCTCCAGGAGCACGATCTGCGGCCGCCGCGCCGGGGTGTCGAAGCGGCTCAGCGCCAGGTACCGCCCATCAGGCGACCAGACCACCTCCCGATACCCTCCCCCCCGGGACGTGTCGATGGCCTCCTGCCGCCCCGTGGCCGGATCCAGGAGAAAGAGGGTGCCCCGCCGGTTCCAGTGCACGATCCGGTCACCGGAGGGGGAGACTCGAATCCCCACCGGATGCCCTTCCACCGCGGCCAGCGCCTCTCCCTCACCCGCGCCATGGGCAGGGAAGCGCCAGAGGGCATGCTCCCCTCCGGCATCCACGAAGGCGTAGATCCAGTCGCCCTCGGGTCCCGGCACGGCATCCCGGGCCCGGCTCCGCTCGGGGAGGGGCACGTCGAGGCGCCGGCGTTCCCCCGTCCCCACCACCACGAGGCGTCCCCGGGCGGTGAGGGCCACCCGGTCGCCCGAGGGCGCGAACCCCACCGAGGCGAGCCAGTTCATGGGGTCGTCGATCCAGCGCGTACGGGTGCGCGCCCGATCCGACGCCAGGAGGATCTCGACCTTTCGGTCTTCTCCCGAGGCCGGCTCCAGGACCCGGAGATCAGCCCCGTGCTGGTAAATGATCCGCCCCCCGTCGGCGGCGAGACTCGCGCCCCGGACCTCGAAGTCGGTGTGGGTGGTGAGGGGGGTGAAGCCCCCCGTGGCGAGGTCCAGCCGCACGAGGTTCGCCACCCCGCTCTCGTCACTCACGAGGTGGAGGGATCCTTCTCCTCCGCCTGCGCTCGCGCCTCCGCCCACGCCCGCGTCTCCCCCCGCCGCCATCGGGTGGGTCAGGTTCCCCGCGTGCCCCGGGGCCATCCGCACCGCCTCCCCGTCGTCTCCGGGCCGGAAGCGCCAGAGCTGGGCCATGGCCCCCCCGCGGTACGCCCGCACATTGTCGCCCGTCACCTCGAGCCCGAACCGGGTCAGGTAGAGCGTTCCATCGGAGCCGAAGCTCCCTTCCCGGGCATCGGCAAGGGGAAGCTCCTCCACCGCCTGCGTCTCCGGGTCCACAATCCGGAGGACCCAGCTCCAGCTCGGCCCCACTCGGTCCTGGCTGGCGTAGAGGATCCGCCCGTCGTTCGTCCATCCCCGCACCCGCACCTCGTCCGACTCGTGGGTGAGCCGCTCCGGTGGGCCCCCCTCCGCCGGCATCCGGTACACATCCGTGCCCCCGTCGTACCGCCCGGTAAAGGCGAGCCACCGTCCGTCGGGCGAGAACCGGGGCTCGGTCTCGGGCGCCGGGTGGCTCGTGAGCCGTCGCGCCACCCCACCGCCCAGGGGCACACTCCAGAGGTCCGACTCCGACGAAAAGACCACGGTCTCGCCATGGAGCGCCGGGTGCTGATAGTACCCCAGGGGGATTTCCTGGGATGCCACCGGGCCGGCCGCAAGGAGGAGGCAGATGCCCCCTGCGGCCAGCCCCGGAGCGAGGAAGCGGACGGGGCGGCGGGGCAGGGTGGGGTGGGCCATGGGCGGTGCAGGTCCGGAGTCCAGGGGGAGAGGGACTGGAGCCGCGAAGGCGCGCACGACCCCGGGGTCCCGAGGGGCGAGGGCCGGGGCCGCGCGTCCGCGCACGACTCCGTGGTTCAGTGGGGGAAAGGCCCGGGGCCGCGCGTCTGCGCAGGCCCCCGGTCACACGGTCAGGGCGTGATCCCGATGGCCGCGAGTCCGGCCCGGACCACCTGGGCGTCTTCCGAGCCCCGGGCGCCACTCGCCGTCATGTATCCCACCGTCTCCCCACCCCGCCGAATGGCATAGCCGCCGGCAAAGGTCACGGCCCCCTCGATGGCCTCGATCCGTCCTTCCTGGAGGGCCTCGGCGTAGGCGGCGGTGCTGGGAAGCCCGGAGTGGTGCAGGGTGTGCACCTTGGCCATGGCGATCTGGTGGAAGCGGGCCCCTGCGCCGCCGAAGCGGCGAAGGTAGACCGGCACCCCCTCGGCGTCGGTGATCACGATGGCCAGGTTCCACCCATTGGCCCGGGACTCGGCCTCGGCGGCGTCCATGGCCGTGCGGGCCTCCTCATCGGTGAGGGCCTGCCCCTTCAGGGCCGAGGGGAGGGCGATCAGAACAAGGGCCAGGAGGGTGGGCAACAGGAGGAGGAGGGGGGTGCGGTGCGGGCTGCTGAACGTTCCGGCGAACCCGGTGAATGCGGCGGGGGCGGGAGAGGAGGCCATGGCGGAGACTCGGATGGGCACCCTTCGGAGGGGGCGCGCAGGGGAAATGGCGACCGGGGTCGGGAAGCGACCCTCCGACCCGAACCCGGGGGCCAGAGGGCCGAGGGAGGCGCGACCGGGCAAGCTACGCCCCCGGTCGAGGAGGCGGCAAGGCGGAGGGACCCCCGAACCCTTCCTGCCCCTGGCCCCGCCGCCCCAGGGCCTCCCCGGGAGCTCCCGCTCCCCCCTTCCTCCAGCTCAGCTTCCCAGCCGGAGCCAGGTGTCCACCACCGTGTCGGGGTTGAGAGAGATGGAGCCGATCCCCTCCTCCAGGAGCCACGCGGCCAGGTCGGGGTGGTCGGAGGGGCCCTGGCCACAGATCCCGATGTACTTTCCCCGGGTCCGGCAGGCCTGGATCGCCATGGAAAGAAGGGCCTTCACCGCCGGGTCCCGCTCATCGAAGAGGTGGGCGATGACACCCGAGTCCCGGTCGAGCCCCAGGGTGAGCTGGGTCAGGTCGTTGGAGCCAATGGAGAACCCGTCGAAGTGGTCGAGGAAGGCATCGGCCAGAAGGGCGTTCGAGGGGACCTCGCACATCATGATCACCTGGAGCCCGTTCTCGCCTCGCCGCAGCCCGTTCGCCGCCAGGATCTCCACCACCTGGCGGGCCTCCTCCAGGGTGCGCACGAAGGGGATCATGACCCAGACATTGTCGAGGCCCATTTCGTCGCGCACCCGCCGGACCGCCTGGCACTCCAGGTCGAAGCAGGGCCGGAAGGAGGCATCCACGTAGCGCGAGGCTCCCCGGAACCCGATCATGGGGTTCTCCTCGCGGGGTTCGTAGCGGTCCCCTCCCACGAGGTTCCCGTACTCGTTGGACTTGAAGTCCGAGAGCCGCACGATGACGGGGTTCGGGGCGAAGGCCCCGGCCAGGGTGGCGATCCCCTCCTTCAGGCGCTCCACATAGAAGGTGACCGGGTCCGGGTATCCGGCCATTCGGGAGCGGATCTCGCGCTGCACCTCCGGCGACTGATCCTCGAATTCGAGGAGGGCCCGGGGGTGGACCCCGATCTCCCGTTCGATGAGGAACTCGAGACGCGCGAGCCCTACCCCCTCGTTGGGGAGCATGGCGAAGGAGAAGGCCTGCTCCGGATTGCCCACATTCATCATCACCTTGAGGGGGAGTTCGGGGAGGGCCCCCACCTCGGTGGAGGTGCGCTCGAAGTCCAGGAGCCCCTCGTAGATCACCCCCTCATCTCCCTCGGCGCACGAGACGGTGGCCTGGGTCCCGTCGGGAATCGTGGCGGTGGCATCGCCGCACCCCACCACCGCCGGCACCCCGAGCTCCCGGGCGATGATGGCCGCGTGGCAGGTGCGCCCTCCCCGGTTCGTGACAATGGCCGAGGCGCGCTTCATGATGGGCTCCCAGTCCGGGTCCGTCATGTCGGTGACGAGGACATCGCCCGCCTGCACGCGCGACATCTGGGAGGGAGATTCCACCACCCGGACCACCCCCTGTCCGATCCGCTGCCCGATGGCCCGGCCCCGGGCCAGGGCTCTCCCGGTGCCGGTGAGGCGGAAGCGCTCCGTGGTGGCCGCCCCCGGACGGGACTGGACCGTTTCGGGGCGGGCCTGGAGAATGCGGAGGGCCCCGGTCACCCCGTCCTTCGCCCACTCGATGTCCATGGGACGCCCGTAGTGGGCTTCGATGCGAAGGGCCTGCCGGGCCAGTTCCTGGACATCCTCGTCGGAGAGGCAGAAACGCCGGCGATCCTCTTCGGGAACCGATTCGGTGAGCACCCGCTCGCCCGAGGCCGGATCGGCGTAGACCATGCGAAGGCGCTTGGAGCCCAGGCGCCGGCGAAGAATGGCCGGGCGCCCGGCTTCGAGGGTCGCCTTGTGCACGTGGAACTCGTCGGGGTTCACCGCCCCCTGCACCACGAGCTCGCCCAGCCCCCACGAGGCCGTGATGAAGACGACCCCGGGAAAGCCCGATTCGGTGTCGAGGGTGAAGAGGACGCCGGAGGCTCCCAGGTCCCCCCGGACCATCTCCTGGATCCCCGCCGAAATGGCCACCTGCTCGTGGGCAAAGCCATGGTGCACCCGGTACGAGATCGCCCGGTCATTGTAGAGAGAGGCGAAGACCTGTTGCACGCAGGCCACGACCTCGTCCTCTCCGCGAACGTTCAGGAAGGTCTCCTGCTGCCCCGCGAAGGAGGCCTCGGGGAGGTCCTCGGCGGTGGCGGAGGAGCGGACGGCCACGGAGGGCGGCGCCCCGTCGGGGCCTGCCATGGCCCGGTAGGCCTGGCGAACGGCCTGGTCCAGGTCAGCGGGGAGGGGGGTGTCGAGGATCCACCCCCGGATCTCCTTCCCGGCCCGGGCCAGTGCGGTAACATCGTTCACATCGAGGGCGGAGAGCCGGTCCCGGATGCGGGTGTCGAGCCCGGCTTCGGAAAGCAGACGCCGAAAGGCCTCGGCGGTGGTGGCGAACCCCCCGGGAACCGAGACCCCGGCCGACCCCAGGTGCCGGATCATCTCGGCCAGGGAGGCGTTCTTCCCGCCCACGCGGGGGAGATCTTCAAGGGTGAGTTCGGCGAGGTCGACAACGGCCTGGGACACGGCGAATCTCCGGCGGCTTGGGGGGGTACGAGGCGCATGGCCCGAACGATCTTCTACATTTCCGATGGGACCGGGATCACCGCCGAAACCGTCGGGCAGGCGCTCCTTACCCAGTTCCCCGGCATCAAGTTCAATGCCGTTCGTCTTCCCTTCGTGGAAACCACGGAGCAGGCGGCCGATGCCCTGGAACGGATCCGGGCGTCAGGGCGGAAGGAGGGGCGTCGTCCCGTGGTGGTGAGCTCCGCCGTGACGCCGGCCCTTCGGGAAATGCTCCGGGAAGCCGATGCCCTCCTCCTCGACGTGTTCGAGCCCTTCCTGGGGGTGCTCGAGGCCGAGCTGGGTGAGAAGAGCCACCCCCGGGTGGGACGCGCCCACGGCTTCGGCGACGTGGACCGCTACGATGCCCGCATCGCCGCCACGAACTACGCCCTGAGCCATGACGACGGCATGGCCTCGGGGTACGACGATGCCGACGTGGTCCTGGTGGGGGTGTCCCGCTCGGGCAAGACCCCCACCTGCCTCTACCTGGCGCTCCACTACGGGGTCAGGGCGGCCAACGATCCGCTTGTTCCCGAAGATCTGGAACGAAGCCAGATCCCCGCGCGCTTCACCGGGCTCGAGGGCCGCCTCTTCGGCCTCACCATCGATCCCGACCGGCTGGCCGAGGTGCGCGAGACCCGCCTCCCGGGCACCCGCTACGCGAGCCTTGCCCAGTGCAGGTGGGAGGTTTCGGCGGCAGAGCGCCTCCTCGAGTCGTGGTCCATTCCCGTCGTGAGCACCACCCGCTCGTCGGTGGAGGAGATCGCCTCCATGATCCTGAACCGGCTCGAGATCCACCCCGGGCGCTGACGCAGGGGGGTGTTCCAATGGGCGGTGGAGGACGCACCGGCGGGGGAGCACCCGGCATGGGGGACCTGGGAGCGTCTCCGAGGTAAGGGGTGCGGCCGCGAACAGGGGTCTTGCATGGTTCAGCCCAGGACCGACGACGAAGCGTAGCGAGAGCTACGGTGAGCGAGGAGAGACGACGGATCAACCATGCAACCCCCCTGTGCCCTGCGGGTTACGGGCAGCACGGGCTTGTCTTCGTCGTTGGAATGCCTCGCCGTAGCGAGTGCCATGCCTTCGGCATTCCGCCTAGGGTCCAAGCCCGTGGTGCCCGTAACGCGGCTCGCCCCTTTACTCGGACACACTCCTAAGTGCGAATCGCGATGGAATGAATCGGGATCGAACGCGTCGGGGTGGAATGCGACCCACGGCATCGAAGGTGATGATGCCCCGCCATGTGCGGATGGACCAGAACGACGGCCGTTCGTCGGCCCGAGGGGGCTCGAGAGGCCCGAGTGGCCCGAGCCCGGCCCGCCTGGCCCGGCTTGCGAAGGGGTCAGTACTGTCTTAGTAATACTCCAGCATCCCTCCGGGCACGTTCGCGTCCCCCCTCCTTCCGTGAGCCGTAATGCGCATCCATGATCCCGTGGCACGCCTGCGAAGCACCCCGACCCTGGTCGGAGCCCTTTTCCTGGTTTCGCTGATCGGAACTGCGTGTGCGGAGCGCGGACCGCCCGCCACGGATGCCTCATCGGTGGTCGACTCGGCGGGGGTTCGGATCGTGACCTCGCCGGGGGCCGCCGTCGACCGGCCCCTTGGGGAGGGGCTCGAGTTTCCCGCCCACCTGCGCCTGGGGGTGGTGGAAGGCGAGGAGGCGCTCCAGTTCACGGCGCCGAACGGGATGGCCTGGCTCTCGGACGGGCGCCTGGTGGTGTCCGAGTCCGGCACTCGGCTCCGACTTTTTGATGCTGAGGGGAGCTTCGTGCGGTGGATCGGAAGCCGAGGCGACGGCCCCCGTGAGTTCGCCGTCGTCTCTGCCATGGGCATCCTCCTCGGAGACACGATCGCGGTCTACGACGGACGGCGGCGTCGCATCGTGGTCTTCGAGCCGGGGGGAGCCTTCGTTCGCGAGGCCGCGGTTCAACTGCCCGAAGACTTTCTCCAGGTTCGATCCTCCCGCTTCCTCCCCGATGGTCGCCTCTTCATCGAGGCGGGGAACCCGGGCGTGAACCTACCGGATGCCGAGGAGCGCCAGGAGCGGGTCGCGGCGATCCTCTTCGACCCCGACGGAGCGGAACCCCGGATCCTGGCAGAAGCGGACGGCATGACGCTGCGAATGGAGACGGCAGAGGTGGGCGAAGGGCAGCTCGTTCGTCTGATGGCCAACGTCACCCCCACCTTTCACCCCCTCACCCGCTTCACGGCAGGGCACGCTGGCGTGCATCGCTGGGAGGGAGCCCGTTTCGAGGTACAACATCTGGACCATACAGGTGTGCTCCGCGAGATCGTGCGCGTGGATCGCCCCGCCCGCCCGGTGACCGCCGACATCATCCGGTTCTGGGAGGAGGAAGGACCGGGGGCCAACGTCGCCCCTCAGCTTCGGCAGATCCGGGAGCGCGTCCTGGCTTCGCGGATGTACGCTGATTCTCTTCCCCACTTTCAGGTGACCCACGCGGCCCCCGACGGAGCACTCTGGCTCGGTGAGTTCACGGGGCACGTCGGGGGGCAACCCGTCCGTTGGTGGCGGGTTTCGGCCGAGGGCCTTCTCGAAGGGGCTCTCGACGTGCCGGAGGACTTCCGGGTCCTGGCGTTCGGCGATGGGGAGGTGCTGGGTGTGGAGCGCGATGAACTCGACGTCCCCTTCGTCGTGGGCTATCGGCTTCGGTAGAATCGCGATGGCTCGGCGATCCTGACCGTCGCCCTCGCTGACGCCCCCGGCGGACGACTTGATTCCCCATGCACCCGGCGGCGGCGGTAGGGCAGCCTCCGGGGCCGGGAGGGGCTACCCCTCCTCCCCGCCCAGGGCATGGAGGGCGGCGAAGGGTTCGTGCCCCCCCTGGGCCAGGTGCAGGGCCCGGAGGGGATCGCGGGCGGCGGCGGCGTGGAAGGCGGCGGTGCGGGCGCGGCGGCGGGTGCTTCCCATGCGCTTCACGATCCGGAAGCGGACGGCGGGTTCGGAGAGGTCCACCACGAGAGTTGAGCCCCCACGGAAGGTGTGGGCGGGGAGCCCCTTCTCCGGGTCGGCGGCCACCTCCACCGCCTGGGTCAGGGCAAGGACCACCTGGGGCACATGCCGGCCCCCCGGGGTCACGCGGAGGGAGCGACGCAGCTCCTCCACCTGGAAGGGGTGGTCCGGGTCCAGCCCCACCTCCTCGGCAAAGGGGGGGAAGCTCCGGAAGACCTTCTTCAGATGGGTGTGGATGCGACCCTTGTGCGACGCGGTGGCGAGGAAGAGGGCTTCCCGGTCCCGCAGGTAGAAGCAGGCATCGGTGAAGACCTTGAGCTCGGCCAGGATCTCGTCGTAGCGGGCCTCCAGGTCGCCGGGCTTGGCGGTGACGAGGAAGTTCCCCTCGATCCCCCGCCACCGGAGCGTCGACACCGAGAGGGTGCGCGCCGTGTCGGCCCCCGGGCGATCCAGGTCCTGGGGGTAGATCCCCCGGCGACGGAAGGCCTCGGCAAAGGCCACCCGGTGGTGGTGGGGGTCGTCGGGCATGGCCTCCATGTCGGCGGTGATGAGGGCCCGGAGGTACTCGAAGAAGGTGACATCCACCGGGGGGAGGTAGTCCAGGGCGCGAATGCACATGCGGAGCACATGGGTCGCGGCCTTCCGGGCCTCCCGGGCCAGGCGCCCCACCAGGTCCGGGTGAATCGCCCCCTCGGCCAGAACGCCTGTGCCCCCGGTGGCGAGGCGGTAGAGGTCGGCGCTGCGGGAGCGGTAGATGGCAAGGAAGGCATCGAAGACCGCGGCCACGAGAACGGCCCCCCGGGCATGAGGGGTGTGGAGTCGGGCAAGCTCGCGCGGGTCGGGGGTGTGACGCACCCATACGCCGTCCTCGAAGCGACCGATGGCCTCCCGGAGCCCGCCGCCCCGGCCGGTGGCATGGCCGAACTGCACGGCCAGGGAGCCCAGCCAGGTCTCCGCCGCGTCCAGCTCACCCCGGGTCCGGGCGATCTCCTCCTCGAGGATCCCCGGGAGGGTGAAGTGCTGGAGGAGCGCCACGATGTCGGCAAGGGCCTCGTGAAAGGCCAGGACATCGGGGTTCGTGGGATGGTGGAAGTTCCGCTGCATCCCGTCGAGGATGGCGTGGGTGGTCTCGTGGGCGATGATATCGTGGGAGAGGCAGGTGTAGACCCGGCCTCCCGGCATGGAGACCGAGGGGTCGTCGGCGGGGGCGTCGAAGTAGCCGAAGAGGAGGGAGACCTCATCGGGGCTGTAGAAGGCGTTGGCCTGCTCGAAGGCGTGGGGGCGGATCGTGAGGTGCGGGGTCCAGGCAGGAGCGGGTGCATCAGGGTCCCCTTCCTCCTTTCCTCGCCAGAGCACGGGGCGCCCCAGCGCCTCCTCGAAGTGTTCGATGGTCTTCATGGCCACCGCGTAGACCATCTGCTGGTGGAAGTGGTGGTTCCCCTCGGAGGGGGCCCACCCGTCGGTGGCGAGGAGGCGGGGATCGTTCAGATCCACCGAGGAGCGCCGGTGGGCCCCGCTCCCCCCTCCGCCCGTGTCGCGCACGGCCAGGTACTCCCCGATGGGACCCCGCTTGAGGGGCTCCCACCGCACCGAGAGGGTGGTCTCGCTCATCCCGGCCCGTTCGAAGCTCCCGGCAAAGCTCGGGTCCACGGCGAAGACCTGGAGCCGCCGGCAGGGAGGATCGGGAATCTCGGGCTGGGGATCGAAGAGGGGGCCTTCCGCGGGCGCCTTCACCCCTTCGGCCCGGGGGAGTTCGGGGACGGAGCTCCGGTCCCGGCCGGTGACGCTGGCCCACCGCCCCTGGAGGTGCCGGCGAAGGGTGTGGGAGGCACCTTCGTCCTCGATAAGGGCCTCCATGACCTCTCGGAGCGTCTTCTCGTCGAGGGAAGGGGTGGCCTCCGGATCGGGGACGAGTTCCTGGAGGCGCGGGTTCAGCGTCCAGCGCTGGAGGACCTCCAGGTCGAACATGGCCTCCCGCGGGGTGGGGGCGTCGATGCCGAGCCCGGTAAGGACCCGGAGAAAGGCGAAGGAGTCCCGGTCGGAGGGGGTCTGGGGGAGCCCCAGCATGGGAAGGCGCTGGAGGGCGTCGTGGGCCCGGAGCACCCCCCGCCCGTAGACCCGGCGGGAGTATCCATCGGGCTGGGCCGCCGTGGCGAAAAGGGCCTGTCGCAGCGCCTCGACCCGGCGCCAGTCCCGGGGGAGGGCGGACTTGTTCTTCTCGAACCAGAGGGCGGCCGCCGCGGCAATCTGGGGGGTGGCGGAGGAGGTGCCGGCGCCGTTCAGCCGGAAGCGGTCCCGGCACCCCATGACGGCCCAGGGGATGTTCGGAGTGTAGGCCGACATGGCCGCGCCCATCTGGCTCTCGGGGCCATGGTTTCCCTCCATGGTCCGGCCCTGGAGCCGGGCGTAGGGGCGGCCGTCGGCCATGACCCCGCAGGCGGCAATGACCCGGCCGTAGCGGGCCGGGTAAACCAGGTTCCGGGTGGGGAGGCCCGCGTAGTTGTTTCCCGCGGCCGTGACCATGCACATCCCGGCCAGGTAGGCCCGGTCCACCGTCTCCCGCCAGGCCCGGGAGGGAAGCCCGCCCATGCTCATGGAGGCCACGTCGCACTCGATGTCGAGGGCGTACTGGAGGGCCCGGGCAAAGGCGCTGGCCCGAAGCAGCACGACCCGGGGGGCAATGCGAAGGGGAACGACCTCGGCCTCGGGCGCGCCTCCGGGGTCCCGGTCCGGGGCGTCGGCATCGGCGGGTCCCCGCTGCCCGGCCAGGATCCCCAGCGTGCCCGTGCCATGGCCCGAGTTGTCCATGAGGCGCACCCGGCGGCCCGGATCCACGCCTCCGTCTTCCTCCTCCTCGGCGAAGTTCCGGGCCAGGTCGGCCAGGAGGTGCCGGGGGGTGCTCACATGGTCCGGCCAGTATCCGGTGTCGAGGTGGGCAATCCGGGTGCGCCGCCCGCGGAAGGTCACCGCATCCCGGGCCCGGGCGAGCTGGGTGTAGGCATCGTCCAGGTGCCAGGCGAAGGTGTCCGGCCCCCTGGCCCGTCCTCCCCCCGACTCCTGGGGCATGGGTCCGTCGCACTTCTCCCCCAGGGCGAAGGGGGTGTCGGGGTCCCGCTCGTTCCCGGGCTCCCCGGTCCCGCCCCCCTCGAAGTCGGCATACGCCAGGTCCGGCTCGGCAAAGAGGAGGTCCTGCGGGGCGATCCCGAGCTGGTCCGCCACCCGGGCATGGGCCAGGTCCCACCCGCGGCCCTCTCCCCCGGTGCCCCCCTCGGCAAGGGCCAGGTCGCCCGCCCCGTCGGGGAGCTCGGCCAGGAACCACCGCGCCTCCCCCTCCACCCCGAAGCGGGCCGGGCCGGCGGGCGCATCCTCATGGAGAGGTTCGAGGCGGCCGCGGGACTCGGCCACCCCGAGGGCAGAGGAGGAGCGAAGCTTGACCAGGATCCGGGTGGGTCTCCGGTGGGTGGGAGCCCGGCCCCCAGGGGTGCCACCCGCGGTGCGATCGGTACCGCCATCGGCACCGCGCGAAGTGGAATCGTCGGAAGAGGAGGGCATGGGGACTCCGGGCGGGGGCGATGCGAGGGGAAGCGGGGGGAGCCCTTCAGGCCCCCGAGGCGGCAGGCGGCCGAGGCAGCAGGGCCACCCACGCGTTGGTGGCCCACCACGGCACTCGGCGACTCCCCCACACCGAGTGTGTCTCCTCTCCCCTTCCGATGCAAGCAGAATCTTTCACGGTGCGCTTCCGTCCTCTCTCGGAGGATCGCCGCTCGGAGCCCGCCGCCGCGCCTCACCCCCGGGCCCGCCCCGCGCGTGGATTGCGGCTTGCTCCCCCCCTCGCATTGCGGTGCCGCGAGCCTCCGGGGCAGATTCCTGGGATGCATCGTCCTCCCCCCCGCCGGGCTCCCGGCTCCGCCGCCCTCCTTCCCCTCCTCCTGGCCGGGGCTGGGGCCCTCCTCCTGCATCCCCCGGGGCTCCTGGCCCAGCCCGGGGCGTCGGGGATCCAGGGCCCGGCCCTCCTCACCGGAGAGGGGCCTCCCTCGGTTCGCGCCCTGGCGCTGGCCGGGGCCTTCCCCCTCCAGGACCGGGATGCCGACCTCCTCTTCGGGAACCCGGCGGGGGTGGAGCGGGCCCGTGGGGTTTCCCTGGCCCTTTTCCAGGAGGGGACGCAGCTCCGGGTCTCGGCCATGGCAGCGGGCACCGCGTGGTTCGGCGGAGGGGCGGCGCTGGGACTTCGGCAGATGGAGTGGGGGACCGCCGGAAACCGGGACCGCGCTGCCGTTGCCACCGCCGGGTACGGTCGGGTCGTTCGGGGGGTCCGGGTGGGTGCCGCCCTCTCCGGCGCCGAACTTCGGGGAGGCGGCGGGCAGGGGAACGCGGGGTGGATCGACCTGGGAGCCCTGGTCGACGTGGGGCCCGTCTCCGTGGGGGTGAGCGGGGGCGGGGTGGGGACGGAGGTGGATCTGGAGGGATGGGACGATGACCTCCCCCTCTGGGGCCGGGTCGGGCTGGGCTCCCGCGCTGCCCCGGTGGGGCCCCTCGACCTGGCCGGGTACGGTCACCTCACCGTGCGCGAGGGGCGGCGTCCCGAGACCGGCGCCGGGGTGGAGGTGGGGTGGTGGCCCCGGGTGGGGCGCACCCTCGTGGCCCGGGCCGGGGTGGGAAGCTCCCCTCGTCCGCAGGCCTCCCGCCTTACCGCAGGGGCCGCCTTCCTGGGCGATGCCCTCACCCTGGAGTATGCCTGGCGCCGGATCGAGGGGGGCGACGACCTCCACGCCGTGGCGCTCCGCTTCCGCTGACGCCGGGCTCGCCGGCCCCGGGATCGTCGCCCCCGGGGCTCGATGCCCCGGGTTACCCCGGACAAGCCGGGGCCTGAGGCGCAACCGGGAGTCGCGGCTCGAGAAAGCCCCGTCCGGGGGTGCTGATTCCCACCTGGCTCAGGATCACCTCGCCAGAGGAGGTGCGGTCGAAGACGAGGCGGATCTCCCGGAGGTCCTCCGCCCGGAAGGCCGGGTTCACCGCAGCGAAGTCCGCCAGGGGGAGGGAGAAGTGGTGACCCACCATCTCGAACAGGGTGGGGAAGCGGCTCTCTTCCTGGTCACGCCTGCGCAGCACGCGTACCTCCAGGGGCGCCCGAAGGGGCCCAAAGCGCGAGAGGGGGAGAGAGGCTTCGGCGCCGGTTCCATCGACCAGGGTGAGGGTCAGGTCGAGGGTGCGGGGGCCCGCGTCACCCTGAGCGGACCCGGCCACCCCGGAGTCACCTGGAGCGGTGCCGCCCACCCCGGGGTCGCCCCCCTCCGAGGCCTCGCCCTCCTTCCCTTCGTCACCCCCCTCCGCGGCGTCGCCGACATTCGTCACGGCAAGCTGAAAGTCGAGGGTCGCTTCCGGGCCCGCCCCCTTCGCTGCGGCCACCCCCTCGTCCAGGGAAATCCGGTAGTGCGGGGGCTCTCCGGGTCCCGTCTCCCCGGCCTCCTCTTCCTCAGCGGCACCTTCTCCTCCGGGACCCCTGCCCGCTCCATCCCCTCCCGCATCCCGCGCTGCGCCCCCGGCCGCCGCACCCGTCGCCTCCGCATCCCCACGCCCATTCGCGTTCGCGCCCACATTCGCGCCTCCCTCCGCCGCCCCCTCTGCCTCCTCCCCCTCCCCTTCCGGCCGGAAGCCCAGCCACACCCCGTACTGGAGCTGGGAGACCTGCCGCTGTGGCGTGAGCCGAGCCCGGAGCACGAGTTCGCCTTCCCGCCAGGTCCGGAGTCCCACCCCTTCCAGGCGCACTCCGGACGCGGTCCCGGTGGTCAGGTCGATGTCTTCGGAGAAGTCGGCCAGGGGGCGAAAGGAGCTGTGCTCGAAGCGGGTCTTGTACATGGTGGGGGGGAGCCATGCCCCTGCGGTGCGGTGGTCCCGGAAGAGGGGGAGCCACCGGGCCTCGTCGAGGAGGGTGGCTTCCAGAAAGGCGGTGATGTAGACCCGGCCGAATTCCAGCTGGTCCTCCATGGGCACGAGATCCTCGAGCCGGAGGATGCGACCGCTCCGGGGCCCGTTGTCGCGGGCCCCCCACCCCGTGTTCCACTGCCCATGGTTCGCCCGGTACATGTACACCGCGGCCTTGAAGGCCGGAACCGAACCGGAAAAATCCACCCGGTTGAACTGCCGGAGCCCGGCAAAGCTCGTCACATCGCCGTCGTGGGAGCCATGAAAGGTGAGGTAGTTCACATCGGTCAGGGGAACGGGGCGCGCCGCCGGCTCGTACTGCCCGTCCACCGGGGCAATGGCCACGAGGGAGCGGATCCGGTACCCGAAGTCGAAGGTGAGGGAGGCGTCGTCCGGATAGTGGCTGAGGAGATTGAAGGCGGCGGCATGGGCCACGGCCTCCCCTCCCCGGGAATGCCCCATGAGGGCCAGACGCTCCCAGTCGACCTTCTCGTGAAAGGGGTTCTCGGGGTCGGCGGTGAAGTCTTCCCAGGCCTTCAGGTGCTGCAGGAGCATCCATCCCCGGGCGTCGTTCTCCCCTCGAATGGCCCCGTTCAGGAAGTTCATGTCCACCGACACGAAAATGAAGCCGCGGCTGGCCAGGAGCTCCCCCAGGTAGGCGTACCCCCGGTCCGAGGAGCGCCGGGGATCATGGTTTCCGTGCACCATGAGAACGAGGGGGAAGGGGCCGTCGCCTTCCGGATACCAGACCCGGCCGTTCCGGGGGTAGGCCGTCTCGTCGAATCCCCAGTAGCGCCTCCAGAACCCGGCCATCTCGGTGCGCCGGGCCATCTTCGACGCATCCACCGCCGTGGTGGTGAAGGCCACCTCCTCGGCGTATTCCGGGCGCTGTCGGTCGTCTCCGCTCCCGTAGGTGAGAAAGCCCACGGTCCAGGGGCCGGGGGTGGAGGGCGCCTCTCCTTCCACGACCTGCTGGCCCAGGACCCGGGGGTGATCGCTTTCCACCACGGGTGGGGTGGAGGCGCACCCGCCCAGGAAAAGGAGGACCAGAAGAAGGAGAAGGGGAGGCATGGGGGGAGATGCGAAGGGGAAGGCGGAGGGGCGATGCCCGACCCTCGTGCGCGAGGCCGCACGCAGCCGCAGTTCTGGAGGGTCTTCCGCGACGCCACGCCAGGGGATGCGCACCCTGGTGCAGCGCGATGCCACCCCCGATCCTACCGGGGGCCCTCCCCCCGCGACAAGCCCGGTCGCCTGCCGAGCCCCGGTGCGAAGGCCCGCGAAGGAAACGCGGAACGCTCGACCTTCGTAGAGGGGAGTGCGTTCCCGTAGAGGGGAGTGCGCTCCGGCCTCCCGCCCTCTCAGGGCCGTCCCTCCCGGGCGCCGGGCTGCGGGTTCTTCCCTTCGCCTGCGCGTTCCTGCGCCCGCCCCCCTTTCCCGCCCCGCGCCCGCCCCCGGGCCCGCCCCGTGCCCGCCCCGCGCCCGCCCCCGGGCCCACCCCGTGCCCGCCCCCGTACCCTGGCCCGAGACCTTCCCATGCACTCACCTGCCGAGCCTTCCCCGGAGCCTTCCTCCTCGCTCCCCTCGTCCCCCGGGGTCCACCCCTCCGTCCAGCTCACCGCAGAGCCCGCCATGCACGCTTCCGTGACCTACCTCCTCCGGGCCGAGGGGGCGGTGCTTCTGGGCGCATCGCTCGCGGGGTACCATCTGGCCGGGGGGAGCTGGTGGATCTTCCTCCTCTGCCTGCTCCTTCCCGACCTCTCCATTACAGCGTATCGCGCCGCCGCGGCCCCCCTGGCTGCCCGGATCTACAACGCCGCCCACTCCACTCCCGCGCCCGGGGTCCTGGCCCTGGCCGGATGGGTGCTGGGCATCCCCCTCCTCTGGGAACTGGCCCTGGTCTGGACGGCCCACATCGGGATGGACCGGGCCCTGGGCTTCGGACTCAAGCTCCCGCAGGGGTTCCGCCACACCCACCTGGGACGGGTCGGCCGCGCTTCCTGACCTCCCCGGTGGACCCCGGCGGTTCGCTCTCGGCGGGGTGGAGGGGGAGGATCCCGTTCGGCCGCGCTTCCTGACCTCCCCGGTGGACCCCGGCCCTCCCCTGACGGGTGTTATATTTCCCGCCTCGGGGGAGGGGTCGCGGGGCGCGCGTACCCTTCGGGCCCTTCGCATCTTCCTCCCTCGGCCGAATGCCCTTCTCAGCGCAGACAGGAGTAGAGTGGACGATGCACGGACACGCAGGGGAAAACGGCGGCAAGTGCCCCGTGATGCATGGCGGAACGACCATGACCCGGATGGCCGGGCCCCGATCGAACCGGGACTGGTGGCCGAATCAGCTCAACCTGGGGATCCTTCGGCAGCACTCGAACCGGTCCAGTCCCATGGATCCGGACTTCGACTACCGGAAGGCCTTCGCGAGCCTCGATCTGGAGGCCCTCCGGAAGGATCTCTTCGAGCTCATGACCGATTCCCAGGCGTGGTGGCCGGCGGACTGGGGGCACTACGGCCCCTTCTTCATCCGGATGGCCTGGCACAGCGCCGGCACCTACCGCACCGCCGATGGTCGGGGGGGCGCCTCGTCCGGCACCCTCCGTTTCGCACCCCTGAACAGCTGGCCTGACAACGGGAACCTGGACAAGGCCCGGCGGCTCCTCTGGCCCATCAAGAAGAAGTACGGGAACAAGATCTCCTGGGCCGATCTCATGATCTTCACCGGGAACTGCGCCATCGAGTCCATGGGGCTCAAGCCCTTCGGATTTGCCGGGGGCCGGGAAGATCTCTGGGAGCCGGAGGAGGACATCTACTGGGGACCCGAAACGGAATGGCTCGGGGACCGTCGCTACGCAGGAGAGAGGGAGCTCGAGAACCCTCTGGCTGCCGTGCAGATGGGGCTCATCTACGTGAACCCCGAGGGCCCGAACGGAAAGCCCGATCCGCTGGCTGCCGCCCATGACATTCGCGAGACCTTCGCGCGCATGGCCATGAACGACGAGGAGACGGTGGCCCTCATTGCCGGGGGGCACACCTTCGGGAAGGCCCATGGCGCGGGGGATGCCGCCCTCGTGGGCCCCGAGCCCGAGGGCGCCACGATGGCCGAACAGGGACTGGGGTGGACGAACCGGTTCGAGACCGGACTCGGGGTGCACGCCACCACGAGCGGGCTCGAAGGCGCCTGGACACCCGATCCCATTGCCTGGGACAACGGGTACTTCGACACCCTCTTCGGCTACGAGTGGGAACTCACGAAGAGCCCGGCTGGGGCCTGGCAGTGGAAGCCCACCGATCCGGCGGCGGCGGAGCTTGTCCCCGACGCCCACGATCCGACGCGCCGGAACCCGCCCATGATGGCCACCACCGACATCGCGCTCCGGGAGGATCCGGCGTACCTGGCCATTTCCCGGCGCTTCCACGAGAACCCGGACCAGCTCGCCGTGGCCTTCGCCCGGGCCTGGTACAAGCTTACCCACCGCGACATGGGTCCCCGGGCCCGCTACCTGGGTCCCCTCGTTCCCGACGAGGAGCTGATCTGGCAGGACCCCATTCCCGAGGTGGACCATGAGCTCGTCGATGCGAAGGATGTGGCGGCGCTCAAGAAGGAAATTCTGGGTGCCGGCCTCCCCCTCTCCCAGCTCGTGGCCACGGCCTGGGCATCGGCCTCCACCTTCCGGAACTCCGACAAGCGGGGCGGGGCCAATGGCGCCCGCATTCGCCTTGCACCCCAGAAGGACTGGGAGGTAAACGAGCCCGCACGCCTCTCGCGGGCGCTGGAGATCCTGGAGACGATCCAGCGCGCCTTCAACGAGGCACAGAACGGGGGGAAACGGATTTCCCTGGCCGATCTCATCGTGCTGGCCGGATGCGCGGCCGTGGAAGAGGCGGCGGCCCGGGGCGGGGTGGAGGTCACCGTACCCTTCCGCCCGGGGCGGATGGATGCCTCGGCCGAGCAGACCGACGCCGAATCCTTCGAGGTCCTGGAACCCATGGCCGACGGCTTCCGGAACTACCGGAAGGCCGACTACACGGTCTCGGAAGAGGAACTCCTCGTGGACAAGGCCCAGCTCCTGACCCTCACCGCCCCGGAAATGACCGTGCTCGTGGGCGGAATGCGCGTCCTGGGCGCGAACCACAACCAGCGTTCGCACGGGGTCTTCACCGATCGCCCCGGGGTGCTCACGAACGACTTCTTCGTGAACCTTCTCGACATGAAGACGGCCTGGACCCCCACCTCCGAGGCGGAAGACCTCTTCGAGGGGCGGGACCGGGAGACCGGGAAGCTGCAGTGGACGGGAACCCGGGCCGACCTCATCTTCGGCTCGAACTCCGAACTCCGGGCCATTGCCGAGATCTATGGGCAGGACGACGCCCGGGAGAAGTTCGTTCGCGACTTCGTGAAGGCGTGGAACCGGGTCATGGAGCTGGATCGGTTCGACCTGGTCTGATCAATCCCGGCCCGGACCCCGCTGGTCCCGGGTGCATGGCCGGGCCCGGATGGGCACGGACCGGGCACGCAGGAGCCTCCGGTGCCGGGGGCCTCGCCAGAAGGAGCCCGTCAGGGCAACACGGGGGCGTCGACCGCAAGCGGTCGGCGCCCCTCGCCTTTGGAGGCTGCACCCGGACCCACGCCTGGCCCGGGAGCGCGCCCGCCTGCGCAGAACGAATCGCTCGCTCCGGAGACGCTGCACGAACCTGTGACGGCTTCATGGTCGAACCGTGACGGGCGCTTCCGACCTTTCAGGGCGACTGGCGAAGCCAGGATCCGGGACGGGCCCCCGGCAGGACGGGGTGTCGCGGCCCTCTTCACCCCTACCGAGGCAGCCCCCATGGTGGCGAGACCCCGTTCCCCCCTCCCTGGCCGCGGGCGCCCTTCCGGCGTTCTCCTCCTGGGCTCGCTGTTCGCCCTCTTTGGATGCGCCAAAGGGGATGCCGGCCGTGCCGAGGCACCTTCCCGGGGTGACGCCCTCCCCCTCTGCGAGACCCTTGCCGCCCCCGAGCCCGGAAGCTGCCGCTTCTCCACCACCGGCTTCTACACGACAAAGGAGCCCTACCGTCCCCTCCAGGACGCAGCATCGTACGAGGCCGTGCCCGAGGGGTTCCGGGTCGTGAGCGTGCAGCATGTGGCCCGGCACGGCTCCCGGGCCCTCTCGGGACCCGGAGACGACGAACTCACCCTCGAGCTCTGGAAGGCGGCCCGGGACGAGGGCGCCCTCACCCCCCTGGGGGAGCTCCTGGGCCCAGTCCTGGAAGACATTCTCCGGGTTCATGCCGAGGTGGGGTACGGCCGGGCGAGCCGACGGGGGGAGATCGAACACGAGGAGATGGCCGCCCGGCTGGTCGGGCGTCTCCCCGCCTTCTTCGACGCCCTCGAGGCCCGGGAGGAGCGGGTCGCCGTCTTCCACTCGGGGCGGGACCGGGCGGAGGAGAGCGGAGAGGCCTTCGTGCGGGCCCTCGTCGACGCGCGTCCGGGGCTGGAGGGGCGCGTGGAGCCGGCGCGGGCCTCTCTCGAAACCCTCTACTTCGCCGCCGCGGAGGGCTCGGAGGCCTTCCGCGAATACCGGGCCAGCGACCCCCGGGTCCTGGCGGCCCTCGGGGCCATCGAGGAGGATCCCCGGACCGAGGCCATGGCCCGCCTCATGCTCCGCCAGCTCGTGGACGAGCCCTTCCTTGACCGCCTGGCCCGGGGAGCGTTCACCTTCGTGGCTCCCAGCGACCCGGAGGAGCAGGTCACCTCCCTCGTGGAGGCCGCCGATGCCCTCTTCGGGCTCTATACCATTGCCGTGGGAATGCAGGACGATGCGGAGTGGGACTTCGGCCGCTTCATCCATCCCGAGGCCGCAGCCTGGTTCGGGTACCTGGACGATGCCTCCTCCTTCTATGAGCGGGGGCCGGGGTTCGACGATGAGCAGATCTCCTTTGCCGCGGCCGAGGCCCTCGTCATGGACATGGTCGAGGCGGTGGAGGCGGTCCTGGCCCGCACCTCCGCCCACCCCCTGACCCTCCGCTTCAGTCATGCCCAGGCGCTCCTTCCCCTGGCGGCCTGGCTGAACATCGAGGGGGCGGGACGAGGCGCCGATCCGGAGGTCCTCTATGCGTGGGAGACGAGTGACTGGCGCGCCGAATGGGTGGCACCCATGGGGGCCAACGTCCAGTGGGAGGTGGCCCGGAACGACGCGGGCGAGACCCTCGTCCGGATGCTCCACAACGAGCGGGAGGTCGACTTCGCCGCCCCCTGTCGCCCCTGGACCGAGGGGAGCCGCTGGGTCCGCTGGGAGGAACTCCGCGGGTGCCTCACCCCCGGGGGCGGCCGGTAGGCGCGTGTCCGAGCAAGGGGGTGCGGACACGCACCTTCGGGCGCGTTGGGTTCGAGGGGTGCGGCCGCGCGCAGGGGGCCGTATCGTGTAGGCGCGGTGGACCCCCGGGGGCACCCGGCCCTGCGGGGACCACCTTCTCCGTCCCGTGCGCCCCATGTCGGATGATCGTACCGCACTCGATGACCTCTTCTCGCTGGCGTACGAGGAGCTTCACCGCCTCGCCCGGGCGGTGCGGACGGAGGCCGACGGCGAAACCCTGAGCCCCACGGCCCTCGTCCACGAGGCCTGGCTCCGCATGGCCGGATCCCCCGAGCTGGGGGACCTGCCGCGCATCCACTTCAAGCGGGTGGCGGCTCGTGCCATGCGCCAGGTCCTCGTGGATGCGGCCCGGCGACGGGATGCCGGGAAGCGCGGCGGAGGGGCGCCCCCCCTGACCCTGGACGAGGTGGCCGCCGGCACCGCCGCCTCCATCGACGAGCTCCTGGCCCTGGACCAGGCCCTCACCGAACTGGCCCGGATGAGCCCCCGGCAGGCCACCCTGGTGGAGGCCCGCTTCTTCGGCGGCCTCGACATGGGCGAGGTGGCCGAAGCGCTTTCCGTTTCCGAAGCCACCGCCACCCGCGACTGGCGCGCGGCCCGGGCCTGGCTCTCGACGCGCCTGGGAGGGGGCGCACCATGACTGCGCCCCCCGGGGAGCCCCCTCCGCCCGCCGCCCTGTCCTGGGGGCGGGTGCAGGACGCCTTCCACGAGGCTGCCGAGCGGGAAGGGGAGGCGCGGGAGGCATATCTCCGGGCCCTGGCCCGGGAGGACCCGCGCCTTGGCGAGGAGGTGGAGCACCTCCTCGCCGCCGATGCCCGGGATGCCGGCATCCTCGACGACGGCGTGGCCTCCCTGGCGAATCGCATCCTCTCGGCTTCCGACCCCTCCGGGAGCGTCGGGGCCCGCTTCGGTCCCTACCGCATCGTCTCTTTCCTCGGCGAGGGGGGGATGGGCACGGTGTACCGGGTCGTGCGCGACGACCTGGAGAGCGAGGCGGCCCTCAAGCTCCTGCGCGATGCCACCCTTTCGCCGGCCCGGCGCGCCCGCTTCCTGGCCGAACAGCGGACCCTGGCCCACCTGAGGCATCCGGGCATTGCCCGTCTCCTGGACGCCGGGACCCTCCCCGACGGCACCCCCTGGTTCGTCATGGAACTCGTGGACGGGGTGCCCCTGGACGCGTACCTGGCCCGGGAGACCCCCTCCCTCGAGGTGCGTCTCCGCCTCTTCCGGGAGATCGGCCAGGCGGTGCAGCACGCCCACGCCCATGCCGTGATCCACCGCGACCTCAAGCCCTCGAACGTCCTCGTGACCACCGAGGGGGAGGTGCGCCTCATCGACTTCGGGATCGCCAAGCAGCTTGAAGGGGCGTCGCCTGAGGCGCATCCTGCCCCGCATCCTGCCCCGCATCCTGCCCCGCATCCTGCGTCGCATCCTGCGTCACCGGCGGAGACCTCACCGGAGGCACCCGCCGGCTCCCCCCACGCGCCTCCCCCGGATGCCCCCCACGCATCGCCCTCCGACCCGCTCCAGAGGCCGCCCCACCGCCCCGCCTCTCGCTCCCCCCTGACCCGGGCCGGGTTCACCCCCCTCACCCCGTCTCACGCAGCACCGGAGCAGCTGGCGGGTGCTTCGGTGGGCGTTCACACCGATGTGTACGCCCTGGGCGTGCTCCTCTTCGAGCTCCTCGCCGGTGCACCGCCCCCGGAACCAGAGGGACTTTCCCCCCTCGAGGCCGCGCGCCACCGGAGGGAGCACCCGGTCCCCCGGCCTTCGAGTGCGTTGCGGGGGGGGCCGGAGGGACGGGGGGTGCAGGGGGTGACCCGAAGCCAGTGGGCCGATCTGGACGTGCTCTGCGGGGTCGCCCTGCACCCCGATCCCCACCGCCGCTACCCCTCGGTGGAGGCCCTCCTCCGGGACCTGGATCACTTCGAAAACGGGCGCCCTCTGGAGGCCCGCCCCGACTCGTCCCTCTACCGGGCGGGAAAGTTCGCCCGGCGGAACCGGGTCCCCCTGGCGGTGGCGGGGGCCTCCTTCGCACTCCTGGTGGCCCTTACCGTGGCCTATGGCCTCTCCCTCATGGAGGCCCGGGACGAGGCCCTCGCCGAGGCCGCCCGGGCGGAGCGGATCCAGACCTTCACCCTGAACCTCTTTCGGGGAACGGACCCGGACTTCGCCCCCGCCGAGGAACTCCGGGTCCTGGACCTGGTCCGCCAGGGGGTGCCCGAGGCCCGCGCGCTGGGATCGGACCCCGAACTCCAGGCCGGCGTCCTCCTCGCCCTGGGCGAGATCCACCATCAGATCGGCGCGCTGGAGGAAGCCGCCCCCCTTCTCGAGGAGGCGCTGGCCCTCCGGATCGGGCTTCGGGGAGAGGCGCACCGGGAGGTGGCCGAAGCCCGGCTGGCCCTGGCTCTCCTCCGGGAGGCGCAGGCCGAGCTGGAGGAGGCCGAGACCCTGGCCCGCCAGGCCCTGGCGGGGATCCGTCGCACCCTCCCCCCGGACCATCCCCAGCAGGCGCGCGCGGCGCTGGGCATGGCCCACATTCTCGAATCGCGGGGCCGGTACGAGGAGGCCCAGTCCCTGGTGGAGGAGGCGGTCCGGGTCCGGGAAGGGGCGGCACCCGGGTCCCCGGATCTTGCCGCCGCGCTGGGGAGCCTCTCGAACCTCCACTTCTACCAGGGAGACTTCGCGGCGGCCGAGGCGGCCTCCCGGCGCGCCCTCGAGCTGAACCGGGAGGCCTACGGCCCGGCCCACCCGGCGGCTGCGGCGGACCTGATCAACCTGGGCGCCATCCACTTCGAGCGGGGCGAGCCGCAGGAGGCAGAGGCCCTCTTCCGGGAGGCGCTGGCGATCCAGGAACCCTGGTACGGGGGATCCCACCCGGCGGTGATTGCCAACCGGATCATGCTCGGCCGCGCCCTTGTCCGGCAGGAGGCCATGGAGGAGGCCACCGAGATCCTCACCCAGGCCGCATCCCTGGCCCGCACCTCCCTGGGGAGCCACCACCCCCGGGTGGCCTCGGCGGTGAATGAACTGGGCCTCATTGCCCAGGGAAGGGCCGACTGGCCCGCGGCCGCCGCCCACTTCGAGGAGGTGGTGGAGATCTACGCCTCCCTCTACCCCGAGGGGCACGCCTGGGTGGGGGTGGCCTACTCGAACCTGGCGGGCACCCTCCAGGCCGGGGGAGACCCGGCGGGGGCCGAGGCCGGCTTCCGGGCCGCCCTCGCGGTGTACGCCCGGGTCGTGGCCGAAGACCACCCCCTCGTGGGGATCGCCCGCATTCGTCTGGGCGGTGCCCTCCTCGCCCAGAACCGGGGGGAAGAGGCGGAGGCCGCGCTCCGGGAGGGAAAGGGGATCCTGGAGGCCCGGGGGGCCAACCCCGAGTGGGTGGAACGGGCCGATACCCACCTGGCCCGGCTCGCGGGCGCCGCGGGGGGATGACGGGTTCTCCGGTCGGATTGCGCATGGGGGGATGAGGCGATGGACCGGGTCCCGGGGGCACGTCCGCCCCGTCTCCCCCCTCCCGCCCCTCGTTGCGCGGGCTCGCGCCGCGCCGATCCGTCTCCCCCCGTTTCCGGAGGTCCCCATGTCCGTTCGTCCCCCCCGCCACTCCCCGGGCCGCCCCGCATCCCGCGCCTTCCCCGCGCCTGGCCCCTCCCGCGCATCCTCCTCCCGCCTGGCACGCCTCGCACGCATCGCACGCATCGCATCCCTTGCATCCCTCGCATCCCTCCTCCTCCTTCTCACCGCAGCGGAAGGGATCCAGGCCCAGGCCTCCCCCGATGCGCCCGGCCGGATGGGCCTCGGCTTCCAGAGCTCCTGGCCGGCCTACGGGCTGAGCGGCACCTACGAGGTGAGCGAGAAGGTCACCGCGCAGGGGGTGATCGGGGCCTTCGGAAGCCTCACGACGGTCTCGGCCCGGGGGCTCTACCACTTCCAGCGCGAGGAAAAGTACTCCCTCTACGGCTTCGGAACGGCAGGGATCTGGCGGCATTCGTACCGGATCATCGGCGTTTCCGAGAGCCAGACCTCCCCCGGGGTGGGTGGGGGCGCCGGGGTGGAGCTGGACTGGCGCCGGCTTCTCGATGCCGACGGGAGTGGCTCCGGCTTCCCCCCCCTCTTCTCCACCATCGACCTGGGCTTCGTGGCGGCGAGCTTCGACAACTACAACTTCTCGGGGCTCGTGATCGGGGCCGGGCTGCACTACCGGTTCTGACGCGAGGGGAGGGCAGGCGGGGGGAGATGCGGCGGCCCGGTCCGGAGGGCTGCCGCATCGCGCCCTCCCGCGGTTCCCGATGCCCACGGGCGCCTGGGGGCGCATCCGCGGACCGCAGGGTCGGGTCCGCCGGGGAGGAGGGATCCGCGGGGAGCGCGGGGTTGCCGTCAAACCGTTGTAGTGCAGCAGTTTGCCCGGAAGCAGCGTCGCCCGACACCCGACAGCTAACACACAATGATTTGCATAAGCACAGAATAGTGTGCTAATTTCCGGGGTCCGGATGGGCCTGGCGGGCGGGAGGCCGGCGGTTGTGCGGGCTCGTCCCCCCGCATCTCCCTGTGCATCTGTCCGCTGAATTCCCCCGCCTGCACGCCTCCCCGCTTCCCTCTCCTCGCCCTTCATGCGGACGCCCGACACCGCCCTCAGCTTTCTCCGTCACCCCACGAGCACCCTCCTCGCCACCCCGGCCTCGGTGCGCGTTCTCCGGGAACTCCTCGAGTCCGAGGCCCCCCTCTCGGTGGGGACCCTGGCCCAGCGCACCCGCCTCAGTCCCCAGGGGGTCCGGAACACCCTGGCAACGCTGGGGGAGGCGGGCTTCGTCGAGGCCCTGGGGGAGGGTCGGAGCCGCCTCTTCCGCCCCGATGTGGGGCATCCCCTCTACCTCCCCCTGGGCGCCCTCTTCCGGGCCGAGCGGGAGCGTTTCGAAACCATTGTCGAGGGGGTGGCCACGGCCCTCGGGCACCTCGTTCCCACTCCCCTCGGGGCCTGGATCTACGGGAGTGTGGCCCGGGAGGAGGACCGCCCCGATGCCGACCTCGAGCTGGCCGTGGTGACCCCCGACGACGATGTGGAGACCCCCGTCTCCCGCCTCCGCGAGCTCCTGGAGCCCCTGCGCGAGGTGCAGCGGGTCTGGATCTCGGTGGTGGGGCTCTCCCCCGGCGACGTCCGACGCCTGGCCGGGGGGGGAGGGGGGGCAGGAGGGGGCGGGGGGCGGGCCGCGCGGGGAACCCCGGGAGGGCGGGCTGCCCTGCGCGGCGGGGGGGACCCCAGCGC
>JBJHCG010000002.1:0-234863 GCA_050485885.1 Gemmatimonadales bacterium
CCGGGATGGGCCACCCCCCCCCCGCCCGAAGGCTCGGACGACCCGGCACGACCCCGGGGAAGGGCCGCCCGAGGGCCACGGCCATCGCGCCCCCGGTGGGTGCGCCCCACCCCTCGAACGCGGTACCTTTCGGGTCTCCCCTCCCCCACGACCTCCTCCACGGAGACCCAGGTGACGGAACGCTACCGCGTGCGCAGGATCGGTGACCGCGAACTCAGGCCTGAAAGCCTCATGATGTCGTACGGGTATGCGCCCTCCCTCTCGGAGGGTGCGCTCAAGAGCCCGATCTTCCAGACCTCGACCTTCGTCTTCGAGTCGGCCGAGGAAGGAAAGGCCTTCTTCGAGGTGGCCTACGGGCTGCGCGAAAAGGAGGCCGGGGAATCGCTGGGGCTCATCTACTCGCGCCTGAACAACCCCGACCTGGAGATTCTCGAGGATCGCCTCACCCTCTGGGACGGGGCCGAGGCCGCGGCCGTCTTCGAGAGCGGGATGGCCGCCATCGCCACCACCACCCTCACTTTTCTTCGCCCCGGGCAGACCCTCCTCTTCTCCGAGCCCATCTACGGCGGAACGCAGCACTTCTTCCGGAGCATCCTCCCGGAGTTCGGGATCCGCACCCGTTCCTTCCGCGCCACCGAAGGAACGGAGGCCATGGTCCGGGCCGCCCGGGAGGCCGCGGCCGAGGGACCTCTGGCCATGATCTACCTGGAGACCCCGGCCAACCCCACCAACCATCTCGTCGACATCGAGGCGGCGGTGTCCCTCGCGCAGGAACTCTCCCCCTCCGACGAGCTCCGCACCCTCGTCGCGGTGGACAACACCTTTCTCGGTCCGGTCTTCCAGCATCCCCTGAAGCACGGGGCCGACCTCGTGCTCTACTCCCTCACGAAGTACGTGGGCGGGCACTCCGATGTCATTGCCGGCGCCTGTCTCGGGTCGGCCGAGCTCCTTGCGCGGGTCAAGGGATCGCGGACCTTCTTCGGAAGCATGGCCGGACCCTGGACGGGCTGGCTCCTCATGCGAAGCCTCGAGACCCTCAAGCTCCGGATGGAGGCCCAGGCCGCGAACGCGCGCATCCTCGCCGACTGGCTCCGGGATCACCCCGGGGTGACGCAGGTCCACTACCCCGGGCATCTCGAGCCTGGCGATGCGGGGTACGAGATCTTCCAGCGTCAGTGCTCCTCCGCCGGGGGGATGCTCTCCTTCGAGCTCCCGGGCGGAGAGGGGGCGGCCTTCCGCTTCCTGAACGCCCTCGGGCTGGTGAAGCTCGCCGTGAGCCTGGGGGGCACCGAATCCCTGGCCGAACACCCGGGAACGATGACCCACGCCGACATCCCCGCCGCGGACCAGGCGGCCATGGGGATCACGCCGGGGCTCGTCCGCCTCTCGGTCGGGGTGGAGGACCCGGACGACCTGAAGGCCGATCTGGCGCAGGCGCTGAGGCGGGTCTGAGGCGCCGCCCCCCGTCGTCCCTCAGCTGCTGAGGAGAATCCAGACCCAGCAGCCGGCGTAGGCGGCCAGAAGCATGACCCCCTCCTTCCTGCTGATGCGCCGGGCGCTGATGGCCACCGGGAGGAGGAGCACCGAGAGGAGGAAGGTGGCAGGGAACTCCACCGAGAGGATCCGGGCCGGGATCTGAAGGGGGCTCACCAGGGCCGTCCCCCCGAGCACGAAGGTGAGGTTGAAGATGTTCGAGCCCACGATGTTCCCCACGGCCAGGTCCGCCTCCTCCCGGGCTGCGGCCACAAGGGTGGCGGCGAGCTCGGGGAGCGAGGTCCCCACGGCGAGAATGGAGAGCCCGACCACGAGTTCCGACACCCCCATCTCCATGGCCACAACCGTGGCACCATGGATCACGCCCTGCCCCCCGACGACCAGGACGGCCGACCCTCCCACCACCAGGAGGAGGGGAACGGCCAGGATCCGGACCCCGGCCTCGCGCACCCGGGGAACCTGCCCCTCCAGTTTCGGAGCCACCTCGCCCAGCTCCTCTGCGCCCTCCATGCGCGCCTTGGGCACGAGGAAGGCCAGATACACGAAGAGGGTCGCGGCGAGGAGGGTTCCTTCGAGCCGCCCCACCTGCAGGTTCCAGAGAAGCGGAAAGACCGCCACCGTGACCCCGAGCATCCAGGGGATCTCCCGGCGGATCACGCGGCGTCGGATCTGGAGGGGCCGGACAAGGGCCGCGAGCCCCAGAATGAGCCCGATGTTCGCCAGGTTCGAGCCGAGCACGTTCCCGGCAGCCAGGTCCGGGCTCCCCCGCAGCGCCGCCAGGAGGCAGACCACGAGTTCCGGCGCCGAGGTCCCGATGGAGACAATGGTGAGCCCGATCACGATGGGGCTGACCCGCAGGAGCTGCCCCAGCCGAATGGCGCCGCGGACCAGGGCCTCTGCGCCCAGGTAGAGGAGGATGATCCCCCCTGCGAGCGCCAGCATGGGAACGACCACCGCCGCTCTACCTCGCCTTCCGCTCGAGCCAGTCCGCCACCGCGTCGGCCCCTCGGGTGTTCACGATGTGCCCTGCCTCGAGCCACCCGCGCCGGGCCTGCTCGAGCCCGGGCCCCATGAAGTCGAGCTGGGCCACCTGGTGGGCATCGGTGTTCACCACCACCTCGACCCCCAGCTCCCGTGCCCGGAAGAGGTACCGGTCGTGGAGATCCAGGCGCCAGGGGTTGGCGTTGAGCTCCACCGCCACATCGTGGGCCTTCGCCCCCTCGAGCAGGGCCTCCACATCGACGGGGTAGGGATCCCGCCGCCCCAGGAGACGCCCCGTGGGGTGGACGAGGGCGTGGGCCCGGGGGTGGGCCATGGCCTTCAGGATCCGCTCGGTCTGCGTGGCCTGGTCCAGCTCGAAGTGGGTGTGGATCGCCACGAGGACCAGGTCGAGTTCGTCCAGCAGGTCGTCCGGAAGGTCGAGGGAGCCGTCCTTCAGGATGTCCACTTCGCATCCCCGGAAGATGCGAAGCTCAGGGAAGGCCTCCTGGACCTCGGCGATCTCTTCGGCCTGGGCCCGGAGCCGCTCAGGCGAGAGGCCGTTCGCTACCGCCAGGGAGGGGGAGTGGTCGGTAATGGCCATCCACGTGTAGCCCCGGGCAAGGCACGCCTCGGCCATCTCGCGCACCGTGTTCTTCCCGTCGGACCAGGTCGTGTGCATGTGGAGGTCGCCCCGGATGTCGTCCAGGGTCACGAGGGTGGGGAGGTCCGCCGCCTCGATCTCGCCCCGGTTCTCACGGAGCACCGGGGGGATCCAGCGGAGCCCCACCGCTTCGAAGACGCTCTCCTCGGTGTCGCCGGCAATGCGGGTGCCCGCGTCGGACCCGTCCTCGGCCCCCGGCGCCCCACCCTCCGCGCCGCCATCCGCGGCCTCGGCGCCCACCGGCACCGCCTCGGGGTCGAGGGCTTCCGCCTCCGCATCCTCCACCCGGAAGACGCCGTACTCGGACACCTTGAGGCCGCGCTTCTGCGCCCGGCGCCGGATCTCGACGTTGTGCTCCTTCGAGCCGGTGAAGTAGTGAAGGGCCGCGCCCCAGCTTTCGGCCGGGACCACCCGGAGGTCCACCTGGAGCCCCGAGGCCAGGACCACACTCCCCTTCGTGTCGCCGGAGCCGAGCACCCGGGTCACCTCGGGTGCCGTGGTGAAGTGCTCGATGATGCCGCGGCGGGCCTCGGCGTCGCCACCCGAACGGGCCAGGAGGTCCAGGTCGCCTACCGTGTCGCGCCCGCGGCGGAAGCTCCCGGCCACCTCCACTGCCTCCACCCCCGGGGTTGCGCGGACACGGGCCAGGAGGGGCTCGACCTGGGCGGCGGCATCGAGGCGGCGAACCCGTCCCTGGTGGCGCCGAAGGGCCTCGATGGCGGCGAGGATCTTCTCGGCGCTCTTCTTCCCGAAGCCGTCCAGCGCCTCGACGCGCCCCGCCCTCACCGCCTTCTCGAGGTCGTCCACGGTGAGCACGTCCAGCTCCTTCCAGAGCTTCCGCGCCTTCTTCGGCCCCACCCCCTCGATGCGGGTGAGGCGGGCCAGCTCCCGGGGGACCTCGGCGGTGACCTCGGCCAGGAGGGAGAGCTCGCCCGTCTCCACGAGCTCGCGGATGTGGCCCGCCATGTCCTTTCCGATGCCGGAAAGCGCGGTCAGATCCTCGCCCTCGGCCACTGCGGCGGCCAGGGGACGGGTGAGCCCCTGGATCGTCCGGATGGCGTTCCGGTAGGCGCGAATGCGAAAGGGATTCGCCCCCTGGATCTCCAGGAGGTCGGCGAGCTCGTCGAGGGCGCGGGCCAGATCCTGATTCGTCATGGTGGGGAATTCTAACAGGGGATGCAGAGGCCCGAGAACTTGCCCCGGGGCGCGGCGGGTGGCACCATGCCCCGACCCCGACCACCCTGGAGCCCGCCTGATGCCCCTTCGACCCGCCGTCGGCGCCCTTCTCATGGCCGCCGCCCTCCTGGCCGCCACACCGCCCCCCGTGGCCGCCACCGCCCAGCCGGCCGCGCCTCCCGCGTCGCCCACCCACGCGCCACCCGGCCCGGCTCCACTCGCCCCCCCGACCCCCCGGGAAGCCCTCCAGGAAGCCCCCCTCTTCCAGGTCACCGAGACCGACGGGCGGCTCCACTTCCACATCCCCGACGCCATGCTGGGGCGGGAGATGATCGTCATGAGCCGCTACGCCCGGGCACAGGAGGGGCTCGCCGACGGGGGGGCGGTCATGGCGCCGAACGTGGTGATCCGGTGGGAGCGCCGAGGCGACCGCATCCTGGTCCGGGCCGTCTCCCACGGCACCACGGCCGACCCCGCCGACAACGTCCACCTCGCCGTCGAGGCGGGGCGCTTCCCGGCGGTGGCCGCCGCCCTCGAGATCGCCGAGCGCACGGGTGAGGGCACCGCCGGAGCCGCCTCCACCGTCGACGTCACCGACCTCTACCTGGGCGACCACCCCCTCTTCTCCCTCCCGGCCGGGGCCCGCTCCCAGCGGGGGATCCAGGGGCACGACCGGAACCGGAGCTGGCTCGAGTTCGCCCGGGCCTTTCCGGAAAATGTCGAGGTCCGGGTGGTGCGCACCTACCGCTCCTCGAATCCCCCCTCGGCGGGGCGCGGAGGTGCCCTCTCCTTCGAGGTGAACCACTCCATGATCCTCCTCCCGGAGGAGCCCATGCAGCCCCGCTGGTACGACGAGCGGGTGGGCTTCATCAGCGGAGGCATCACCGACTACTCCCGCGACTTCCAGGGGGTGCGCCCCCGGCAGATGATCCGGCGCTACCGCCTCGAGCCCTCCGACCCCGAGGCCTTCGCCCGGGGCGAGCTCGTGGACCCGGTCCGCCCCTGGATCTGGTGGATCGACCCCGCCACCCCGGCGGAATGGATCCCCTATGTGAAGGCCGGCGTCCTCGAGTGGAACGCCGCCTTCGAGGAGGCCGGCTTCCGGAACGCCCTCGAGGCCCGCCTCGCCCCCACCGAGGCGGAAGATCCCACCTTCTCCCTCCTCGACGCCCGCCACTCGGTCATCCGCTGGGTCGCCACCCCCACCCGCTCCGCCAACGCCGGGGCCGACGTGGTGGACCCCCGCTCCGGCGAGGCGCTCCGCTCGCACATGAACATGCTCCACGGCCTCTCCGAGCGGATGCGGTGGCAGCTCATCAGCCAGGTGGCCACCGCCGATCCCCGCTTCCGCACGGCCCGCCTCTCCACCGAGGAGATGGGCGAGGCGCTCCGCTACGTCGTCTCGCACGAGATGGCCCACGCCGTGGGGCTCCCCCACAATCAGCGCGCCAACTTCGTCTTTCCCATCGACTCCCTTCGCACCCCGGCCTTCATCGAGCGGATGGGGCACTCGGCCTCGGCAGTGGGGCGCACCCGCTTCAACTACGTGGCCCAGCCTGGCGACGGCATCCCCCCGGAGCGCTACGTGGGGGTCTGGGACAGGTTCGCCGTGATGTGGGGGTACCGCCCCATCCCCGAGGCCTCCTCCGCCGACGAGGAACTCCCCCTTCTGAACGAATGGATCACCGAGCGCGCACACCTTCCCTGGTTCCGCTTCGGCTCGGCCCAGTTCGGCATCGACATCGAGTGGGACCCCCACCGGATGACCGAGGGGATCTCCGACGACCCGGTGGCCGCCGCCATCCTCGGCATGGCGAACCTCCGGGTAGCCCACGATTCGCTCGCCGCCTGGCTCCTCGAGGAGGGCGACGACTTCTACGAGCTCGAGACCCACCATCTCCAGCTCCTCACCCAGTGGAACCGCTACGCCGAGCACGCCGCCGCCGCCATCGGGGGGTCCTGGACGCATCATCAGCGCATGGGCGAGACGAACCGTCACCCCGACGCCCCCCGGGGCCCGAATGGCGAAGCGGACTTCGGCGCCGGATGGGTCTACACCCCCATCGCCCCCGCCTACCAGGCGCAGGCCCTGGCCTTCCTCGCCGAGCATGTCTTCGAAACCCCCACCTGGGCCCTCGACCTGGAGCTCCTCCGCCGCCTCGAACACGCCGGGGTGGTGGAGCGGATCCGCGCCTTCCAGGTCCTGGCGGTGGAGCGGCTCCTGAACCATGCCCGCCTGGCCCGGATGATCGAGCACGAAGCCTTTCTGGGAGATGCTACCTACGCACCCTGGGCCATGATGGACGATGCCCGCGCCGCCCTCTGGCGCGAGATCGGGGCCGCCGGGGCCTCCTCCGGCACCGGGGCCAACCCCGAAATCGACCCCTTTCGGAGGAACCTCCAGCGAGGCTACCTGGACCACCTGCATCACCTTCTGCACGACGCCGAGTCCCGGAGCTGGTCTCCGCCGGGCTCGGGGAACCTGCGGGTCTCCAGCAACAACGACCCGCCCCTGAACGCCGCCCTTCACGTGGGGCAGTCCGACATCCGCCCCCTCGTGCGCGACCAGCTCCGGCTTCTCCGGGGCGAAATCGAGGGGGCGCTCGACCGCGGCGTCTCCGACCGGATGACCCGCATCCACCTGGAGGAAGCCCTCCTCCGCATCCGCACCACCCTCGGCGCCCACGATCCGGGCGCCGCACCCCGCTGATCGCGGTCCCCCCGGACCGCCCTGGGAAGGAGTCCCACGCATGACCCGCACGCATCCCCTGACACCGCCTGAAGGCGCTTCGGCTCGTCGCAGCCGGGCTCGCCGCACCGCGACGCGGCCTGCCCCGGGCCGCCCCCTGGCCGCCCGCCGCACCCCTGCGCTGGCCGCCGCCGCCCTCCTGGCCGGCGCCCTCGCCTTTGCCCCCCACCCCCTCGATGCCCAGATCGGGAGCTACCAGGAGGTGGTCCCGGCCTCGGCCGAGAGCCGCCAGGGGCTCTTCCAGGTCCACCTGGTCGATGGGCGGATCCTCTACGAGATCCCCGACGCCCTCCTGGGGCGCGACATGCTCATCATGAGCCGCTTCGACAAGACCCAGGAGGGGTTCGCCGATGTGGGCGCCGTCATGGCCCCGAACCTCATGGTGCGCTGGGAGCGGCGGGATGACCGCATCCTCCTCCGGGGCGTCTCGGCGGGAATGACGGCCGACCCCGCCGACAACGTGAGCCTGGCGGTGGAGAACTCCTCCTTCCCGAGCGTGGTCCACGCCATGGAGATCCGGGCTCGGGGGAGCGGCACTTCGGTGGTCGATGTCACGGATCTCTACCTGGGCGACCACCCGGCCTTCTCCATGCCCCAGCAGCGGCGGAGCCAGCTCGGGGTGCGGAGCCACGACCGGAACCGCTCCTGGCTCGAGTTCGCCCGGAGCTTCCCCGAGAATGTCGAGATCCGGGTGGTGCGCACCTACAGCGCCGCCAATCCTCCCTCGGCGGGGCGAGGCGGGGCCGTTTCCTTCGAGGTGAACCACTCCATGATCCTCCTCCCCGAGGAGCCCATGATGCCCCGCCTGGCCGATGAGCGGGTCACCTACATCACCACGGGGCGCACGAACTTCTCCCGGGACTTCCAGGGAGTGCGTCCCGAGCGCTACCTCCGCCGCTACCGCATGGAGCCTTCCGATCCGGAGGCCTGGGCCCGGGGCGAGCTGGTGGATCCGGTGCGGCCCTGGGTCTGGTACATCGACCCGGCCACTCCGGCCGAGTGGATCCCCTACTACATTGCCGGCATCGAGGAGTGGAAGGAGGCCTTCGAGCTCGCCGGCTTCAGGAACGCCATCACGGCGCGGGAGATCCCCACGCCGGAAGAGGACCCGGAGTTCTCCCTTCTGGATTCCCGGTACTCGGTCATCCGATACGTCCCCACCATGGTGCGGTCGGCCAACGCCGGGGGTGACGTGGTGGACCCCCGCTCCGGCGAGGTGATCCGGGCCCACATCAACATGTACCACGGCCTCGACGAGCGGCTCCGCTGGTGGCTCGTGAGCCAGGTGGCCACGGCCAACCCCCGCTTCCGCACGCATCAGCTTTCGGAAGAGGACATGGGCGAGGCCATTCGCTACGTGATCTCCCACGAGGTGGCCCACGCCGTGGGGCTCCCCCACAACCAGATGGCCAACTTCGCCTTCCCCCTGGACTCGATCCGGACCCGGGAGTTCGTGGAGCGCATGGGGCACTCGGCCTCGTCGGTAGGGCGCACCCGGTACAACTATGCCGCCCAGCCCGGCGACGACGTTCCCCCCGAGCGGCGCGTCGGCCGATGGGACGAGTTCGCCGTCATGTGGGGATACCGCCCCATTCCCGAGGCCACGACCCCCTACGAGGAGCTCGCCACCCTGAACGAGTGGATCGTGGAGCGGGCCCACCTCCCCTGGTTCCGTTCGGCGGAGGCCCAGTTCGGGATGGATGTGGAGTGGGATCCGAAGCGGATGACGGAAGGAATCTCCGACGACCCGGTGGGGGCCGCCGAGCTGGGCATGCGGAATCTCCGCTACGCCTCGGAGAACCTCATGGAGTGGGTTCTCGAGCCCGGCGACGACTATTACGAGCTCGAAACCCACCACCTCCAGTTCCTGACCCAGTGGAATCGCTACGCCGAGCACGCCGCCGCGGCCGTGGGCGGCTCCTGGACCCACTTCAAGCGCCACGGGGAGGAGGGGTGGGTCTTCACCCCCATCGAGCGGGAGTACCAGCTCCGGGCCATGCAGTTCATTGACGAACACGTGCTCCAGACGCCTACCTGGGCGCTTCAGATCGACCAGCTCCGGCGCCTCGAGCACGCAGGCGCGGTGGAGCGGATCCGGGCCTATCAGGAGCTCGCCGTGCAGCGTTTCCTGAACCATGCCCGGCTGGCCCGGATGATCGAGCACGAGGCCTTCCATGGCGACGAGAGCTACCGCCCCGCCGACATGCTCGACGACGCCCGGGAGATCATCTGGCGGGAGGTCCGGAACGGGAGCACCATCGACACCTACCGACGGAACCAGCAGCGGGCCTTCCTGGACCAGGCCCACTACCTCCTCCACGAGGCCGATGCCGGAAGCTGGAACCCGCCGGGCTCGGGGAACCTCCGGGTCTCGAACAACAACGATCCGCCGCTGCGCGGAAATCTCCACATCGGCCAGTCCGACATCCGGCCCCTGATCCGGGAACAGCTCCATCTCCTGCGCGAGGAGATCGACGGGGCCCTGGCCCGGGGGGTCAACGACCGCATGACCCGCATTCATCTCGAAGATGCGAAGGTGCGGATCGCCAACGCGCTGGGCGGGTGAGTCGGAACATGCGAGGTGGGGGCGGCCCGGGAAGGTGGAGGCCCCGGGCCGCCGCCTTCGCCGGGTGGTCCAGTGCCCCCATCGCCGCCCTGTGCATCGCCCTTCTGACCGGGGTGGGGGTGGCAGGCTGCGCCCCCGCCCCGGACCGGGAGCAGATCGACACCCCCGAGGCCCCCGCCGCCATCGGGCCCTACTCGCAGGGCGTGCGGGTGGGGAACACCCTCTATCTGGCCGGGCAGATCGCGCTGGACCCTGAGTCCGGCACCATGGTGGAGGGAGGGATCGAGGCCGAGACCCGCCAGGTCATGGAGAACCTCGGGGCCGTGCTCCGGGCCGCAGGGTTCACCTTCGACCAGATTGTGCAGAGCCAGGTCTTCCTCGTGGATCTCTCCGACTTCGAGGCCATGAACGAGGTGTACGCCGGCTACTTCGGCGACCTCCCCCCGGCCCGGGCCACGGTGGGCGTGGCCACCCTCCCCCGGGGTGCCCGGGTGGAGATCCTCCTCACGGCCGTCCGGTAGGAGGAGAGGCTCCCGGCGGACGGGTTGCCGGCGGACGGGTTGCCGGCGGCGAGACCGCCAGCAGGTGGGCTTCCGGCGGACGGACTTCCGGCGGACGGGCTCCTGGAGTCGGGGCCGACGGCGGAGGGGCTGCCGGCGGGTGGGCTGCTGGCGGGTGGGCTGCTGGCGGGCCGGCTGCGGGCGGGCGCCAGAGCCAGTCCAGGGCCAGCCCCAGGTTCAGGGGCGTTCCATCCCACTTCGGGTACGCCGCCAGGGTGGCCGGGTCGAGCCCGCGCGCGGCGTGATCGCGGCGGAGCGCCGCCACCGGGTCGTCGCAGAGCGCGGGCTGGGGCGGCGCCGCCACCAGGACCTCTCCCTTCGCATCCCTGAAAAGAACATGCGATGCCCCACCCGGGGCCTGCACCTCCACCTCGAACTCTCCCCGGTGCACGCCCCGGTGATGCCGGCGACACAGGAGCACCAGGTTCTCCAGCGAGGTGGCGCCTCCCTCCTGCCAGGGGATGATGTGGTGTGCGTCGCAGATGCGGTTCGCGCAGTGGGGGTGTGCGCACCCGCCATCGCGGAGTTCGAGGGCACGCCGGAGGGCCGGGGGAACGATGCGGGTGCGGCGCCCCACATCGAGGATCTTCCCGTCCGGCGCAAGGGTGACCCGAACCCGGGAGGCATCGCAGACCAGGCACGGGTCCGCCGGGGGGTGCGTCTGCGGGTCCGCCGGGGAGCGCGTCTGCGGGTCCGCCGGCGCGGGCGCCTGCGGATTCGTCGACGGCGCGGTCGCAGCCCCGTCCGACGTCTCCGCGGAGACGTGCCCTTCCCGCGTCTCCGCGGAGACGTGGAGAATCACCTGGAAGCGATCGGCGCGCCCCGTGGTGCGCTGCCCTTCCACCTCAACTCCCGCCCGGAGCGCCGCCTCGGCCAGGAGCCCCATGGCCTCCGCCTGCCGCTCGGGAAGGCCGAGGGGTTCGGTGTCGGAGGGCGTGCCCCGATAGAGGGCCTCCGCCGCCATGGCCAGGGCACGCTGCAGCACCATGGCCACCTCGGGCTCCAGCTCCCCCCGGATCCGCCAGCTCCCCGTCCGGGGGTCGGGGGTGAGACGTAAACGGCAGGGGGTACGCAGGAGTTCGGCGCCATGGCTGGTGGCCTCATGCCGGGCTTCGGCACCGTGCCCCGCCTCGTTCGACCCCGCCTCGGTCTGCTCCGCCTCGGTCTGCTCCGCGTGGATCCGCACCGCCTGGGTCTGCACGGCCTGGGTCTGCACGGCCTGGGCCTGCACGGCCTGGGCCTGCAACGCGTGTCTCCGCGCCACACGATCCAGCCCGGCCCACCCCCCCACAAGGCGTTCCACCTGGGCAGCGGTGGCGTGGAGGGCCACCTCCAGGAGGCGCCGCTCCGACTCCGGGTCCGCCACCCGGGTCAGGGCCCGGGCCTTGGAGTACGAGAGTTCGCCCCGCTCCATGGCCGCCGAGATCCGAGGGAGCTTCTCCAGGGCGCGCGCCACACGCACGCGCTCGCGCGCTGCTCCGGGAGAGATCCCGGTGCGCCAGCTGAGCCACTCTGCCGTGCCCCGGAACCCCCCGGCCGCCCAGCCGTCCAAGGCGTCGAAGGCCCGGAGCTTGAGGAGGAGTCGGTGGGTGGCCACATGGATCTGCGCCGCCAGCTCGGCGATCTCGTTGCCCAGCACCTCGGGCGAGGGCGTGTTCAGCTCCGTTGAACCGGGGGATTCGAAGGCGGAGGAGAAGCGAACCATGGTGAGGTCTCCGTGGGGGGGGGGGTGGGCCGGTGGCGC
Source organism: Gemmatimonadales bacterium (assembly GCA_050485885.1). Taxonomy (GTDB): domain Bacteria; phylum Gemmatimonadota; class Gemmatimonadetes; order Longimicrobiales; family Gaopeijiaceae; genus SKNW01. The sequence goes on from JBJHCG010000002.1 coordinate 11,932, forward strand.
GGGTGCGGTGGGCGGTGGGCGGGGCGCAGGGCGCAGGGCGCAGGGCGCAGGGCGCAGGGCGCAGGGCGCAGGGCGCGATGCGCGGGACCATCCAACCTTCATGCATGAAAGATAATCCGGGGTTTTCCACACCCCGGAATGCCCCCTGGGAGCTGCGAGAAGGGGGGTAAGGCACGCCGAACGTATCCCGAAGATGCCGAGCTTGCTCCTGGGGGACTCCAGACGCTCGTGGCGGCGTCTCTGGAGCGGCTCCCGGACGCTCGATCCGTGGCCGTCGAAAACCTGTCAAGGGGACATTGGGACAAGGCGATGGGTTCCGGGGACTTCCTTGGCGGGCGACTCCGGAGGGGTGACGCGGCAGGGACGTCTCCGCGGAGACGCCGGGGCGGACTCCGGTCCTCCGGCCCACCTGCCACGCCCCACTTCCCGTGTCCATTCTCACCCATCCCACCCAGATTCCCGTCGGGCCACCCGGATTCCCGCCGGGAAGGGATGATCGGGGGCTCCGGCCGCACCTCTGCCATGACCGGTGGCACGGACCCGGAACGGATCGACACCCCCGGGGCCCCTGCCGCCCTCGGGCCCTGCTTCGTACCGCCGACCCGCCGGAACCCGGTGCGTGGTCCAGGGTCGACCGTTGGGGGACTGCGTGTCAGGGGCGGGACCGCAGCCCCCTCGCCCCTGTCCGCCTCGACCCATGTTCAAGGGAGGCCGACATGTCTGTCGCCAAGGTGACCGAACTCACGTCCGAGTCCACGAAGAGCTTCGAGGACGCCATCCACCAGGGGCTCGCGCGGGCGAGCCGTACCCTGCACGGGATCCAGGGCGCCTGGGTCTCGGAGCAGAAGGTGGTCTGGTCGGAAGACCGAATCACTGCGTACCGTGTGACCATGAAGGTGACCTTCGTCCTGAAGGACTGATCCTCCGAGAACGGTCCTCCGAGGAGGACGGCTCCCCGGGCGGGGGAGCGGGGTTCGCATTCACGGTCCCCCTCTTCCGTCCGGACCCGCCCCCCCCGACCCGCATCGCCCCCGCCTCCATGTATCGCCACTGTACTTTCTGCGCCGCCGACCTGGGAACGAACGAGGTCGTGGAGACCTTCCCGGTGGGCCGGCGCCTCGCCTTCGATGCGGCGAAGGGAAGGCTCTGGGTGGTCTGCCAGCGATGCGAGCGGTGGAACCTCACGCCCCTCGAGGAGCGATGGGAGGCCGTGGAAGATGCGGAGCGGATCTTTCGCGATGCCCGCCTCCGGGAAGAGGAGCAGGGGGAAGCGGCAGGGGGGAGAGGTTGAAGGGCCCCACCTGTGGGGATCACCGCCGGGAGGAGAAGCAGAGGAGAGAACCCAGGGAAGGGCTGGGAGTGAAAGAGGCGGTGAGCCCCGTCGGGCAGATTGTCCGTTTGAACAGGGTGGAGCGCCCTTTCTCCCGCGCACGGCGCTCCGACGAACCTGCGCCCTGTCCCCGGAGGACCCGCCATGTCGTGCCCCCCCTGTCGTCTCCCCGGAAGCCATCGCCGCCCCCCCTTCCTCCTCCTCGCCCTCGCCGCTCTCCTGACCGTTTTCACCGGGTGCCAGGGGGATTCACAGATCCTCGCTCCGGAGGATCCGGACGCGTTCTGGGGGCACTGGTTCCGAGCCCCGTGGGCCGCACCCCCCAAGGGTGGGGAGCCAACGACCCCGGCCTGCGGCGAGAAGAAGACCCTCGTCCTCCTCGCAGGGCAGAACCATCCGGTGGGAAGGGTGGAGGTCACGAACAACGAGACCACCCTCACCGTCCGCTACTTCCTTGATGAAGGGTGGGTCTTCGAAAGCGCAAAGGTCGCCGCAGCATCCGGCCTCGACGGCATCCCCAGAACGCCCACCGGCAACCCCATTCCCGGGCACTTCCCGTACAAGGCGTACGGGAAGGAGGTGAAGGCCCCCCACTTCGAGGTGGACCTGGCCAAGGCCGGAGTGAAGCCGGGCGAAGAGATGGTCCTCGCCGCCTTCGCCGATGTCGTCCACACGGCCACGAAGAAGCGCGAAGGCGCGTGGGCCGATGGACACCGGTTCGTGCCGCGCGGAAACTGGGCCACCTATGCGAAGCTGGTTCTGGCCGACTGCGACGGCGAGCCCGGAACGCCGCCCTCCTTCACGAGCGTTCCCCCCCTCGAGGCCGAGAGCGGTTCCCCCTACACCTACACGGTTCAGGTCGACGGGACCCCGGACCCGACCGTAGCCGCCACCACCCTCCCGGGGTGGCTCACCTTCGACCCCGTGACCGGCGTCGTGTCAGGGGTGCCTTCCGACGCCGACGCGGGCCCCAACACGGTCACCCTCACGGCCTCCAATGGCGTGGCGCCCGACGCGGTCCAGACCTTCGAAGTGGTGGTCGCAGCCGTGCCCACCGGGCCCCTCTTCATCACCACCTGGGACACGCGCCTCATTTCCGGAACGGAGATCCGTCTTCCCTTCCGGGGCGCCGTCGACGTGGTCATCGACTGGGGCGACGGGACGGTCGTTTCCCACACATCGGGCCCGGCGCTGCATACCTACGGGGTGGACGGTGTATACCAGGTCCGGGTCGAAGGCACCTTCACCGGGCTCGGAGGGGGTACGGCGAACACGAACGAAGCCCTGATCTCGGTGGATGAATGGGGAGAGACAGGGACCGTCGATCTGAACTCCGCCTTCCAGTCGGCCTCGAACCTTGCCGCCGTGGCCGCGCCCCCCTCCGGCATACGTACCATGCGAAGCACCTTCCAGATGGCCACTGGATTCAATGCAGAAATCGGCGACTGGGATGTATCGGAGGTCACGGACATGGCTCAGATGTTCTTTCTGGCCGAAGCATTCAACCGGGATCTTGGTGATTGGGACACCTCGTCGGTCGAGGACATGAGCTTCATGTTCTTCGCCGCGAGGCAGTTCAACCAGGACATCGGCGCCTGGGACGTATCACAGGTGAACACCATGAGAGCCATGTTCAACGGGGCGTCCCGCTTCAACCAGGACATCGGCGGGTGGGAGGTGTCCCGCGTTGAGGACATGTCCCAGATGTTCCGGGACGCCCTCGACTTCGACCAGGACATCGGAGGGTGGAACACCTCTGCCGTGGAGACCATGCAGGAGATGTTCTCCCGCGCAGGGCAGTTCGATCAGGACATTGGAGGATGGGATGTCTCGAACGTCACCACCATGCGTGACATGTTCTTCTTCGCGGATCGTTTCAACCAGGAAATCGGGGGATGGGATGTCTCCAGCGTGACCGACATGCACCGCATGTTCTCGGCGGCCCGCGCCTTCGATGGCGATATCGGCGGGTGGGACGTCTCCAACGTCACCACCTTCAGCCAGATGTTCTCGCAGAACTCGACGTTCAACCAGGACATTGGCGGGTGGAACGTATCGAACGTCACGATCATGGAAAACATGTTCTCCGCCAACCGGGTCTTCAATCAGGACATCGGCGGATGGGACGTCTCGAATGTGACCACGATGCGCAATATGTTCCGGCTGTCCGATGCCTTCAACCAGGACATTGGCGGGTGGGACGTGTCGAACGTCACGAACCTGTCGGGAATGTTCTCGGTGGCGCTGGACTTCGACCAGGATATCAGTGGCTGGGATGTGTCGAACGTCACCGACATGACCATGATGTTCCAGTCGGCCCGGTCCTTCAACCAGGATCTCTCCTTCTGGTGCGTCGCCCTCATCCCCGAGCTCCCGGCAGATTTCGATGACGGGGCCATTGCCTGGCTCGATCCCCTGTTCCGCCCGGTGTGGGGAAGCTGCCCGTAGGAGCGGGCCCGAGCACCCGCAGGAGCGGGCCCGAGCAAAGGGGCGAGCCGGGGGCGTGGTTGCAGGGGTGGGAGTTCGGGGAGAAGGGGTTGCGGGGTGGGCCGCCCAGCGGGGGGGCTCACCCCGCCACGGGCGCCCCCCGCCGCGGGGGGATTCGTACCGCCTCCTCCTCGCCGCTTCGCATCCTCACGACCTCGACCGGGGCCGAAGGCGCACGGCCCGCCATGGCCGAGGCAAACTCCTGGGCATTGCGGACCGGCTGGCCCTCCACACGAACGATCCGATCCCCGGCGGCGAGGCCCCGCCCGGCATGGGCCGCGTCCACATGGAGGACCTCCACCCCCGATGCCCCGGCGGCCCCCCGACCGCCTCCAGCCGGGGCGGACTCCCGCACCGTAACCCCGCGCACCCGGGCCACGGCCTCGGGCGCCGTGCCCCGGGTGGAGGCCTCCATCGAAATGAAGTCCACCGGAGGGAGGTCGGCCAGGAGCTCCCGGGCCACCACCACCCGGACCTCCCGGCGCACGGCCAGGGCCAGGGCGTCGGAGGGACGGGTGTCCACCTCCTCCACCCGGTCGCCCACCCGCACCCGCAGGAGTCCGAAGAAGGTGGCATCCCGAAGCTCGGTGACCCGGACCTCTTCCAGCTCGCCGCCGAGCGCCTCCATGACCGACAGGAGGAGGTCGTGGGTCATGGGACGCGGGAGGGCCTCCCCCAGGAGAACGGTGGCCACGGCCGAGGCCTCTGCATCGCCGATCCAGATGGGAAGGACCTCGTCCCACCCGGAGCGGAGAAGGGCCAGGGGGGTGCCCGAGGCCAGGTCCACGCCGACGGTGGCCACCTCCACCGGGACCCAGGGCTCTGCCGTCTGGGCCCGGGCTTCCCCGGCCAGGAGCCCCAGGGGGAGGGCGACCCCTCCGATCAGAAGCGCCAGGACCGGGGTTCCTCGCATTGACGTCCGCATCCTGACCTCCAGGCTCGGGTAGGGGGGAGGCCTCCAAGGGCCCCGCCCCTTCGCATCCCCCGAAAGGGGTGTGGGTGTTCCCTTCCGGGCATGAGGGGGCGGCCTCCACGGGCCTCGTCCAGATTCTTCTTGCCGAAGGTGCTCCCCGCACACAGGTTGGAGAAGGGGGCTTCCGCCGAGCCCCTGGCCCCTTCCCCCGAGGTGCACCCCATGTTGCCTCTTTCGACCTTCCCCCTGGGCGGTCTCCTTTTCGCCTGTCTTTGCGCCCTCGTCCTTTCGGCGGGGGGGCCGCCGGACCCGGTCGAACCCGTCAGGGGACCGGGATCCCAGGACCGAGCCGGGGAGCTGGACCGCCTCGAGGACCTGGACCGTCGTGGGGAGCTGGACCGCCTCGAGGACCCGGATCGGGCGGTGCCCTCGGAGCTCCGCGGCAGGGTGACGGTGGAGATCGGGGACCCTCAGGGCGAGGTTCGGCCCTACCGGTTCCTCGAACTCCGATCCATGGCGCTGGGGCCCGACGGGCGCCTCTACCTGTCGGAGGCGCGGACGGGAGAGATCCGGGCCTTCAACGCCGAGGGTCGGCACGACTTCACCGTCGATCCCCGCATGGAGGGACCCGTTCCCTTTCGAGAGATCCGCGGGATCCTCTTCGACCAGGAGGGACGCCTCTGGGTGGAATCGAATGCCGGGCGGGACGTCCTGGTCCTCGACGGCGACCGTACCGTGGACCGGACCCGGATCCCCCGGGCGGATCTCTCCCTCTCCGCCCGCCGGGTGGCGGGGGTTGCCCGGGTGGTCGATGGACGGGTGGTGGTCCTCGGCGTGGATCCCGAGCGGAGAGAGGAGGTCCCCGCCCCCTTCGCACTCCTCTCCGTGGCAGCCTCGGGTGAAGCCCGGCCCCTTCACCCGGTCCCGGGGGTTTCCGGCGAGGGCGTCCCCCTGATGGTCATGACGCACGCGGACCTCGGTCGGGCGGGGCGGTGGGAGGTCCCCGCCCCCTTTTCGGGTCGGCCCCTCTCGGCGGTGAGCCCCGACGGAACGGTGGCCAGCCTTCGGACCGACCGCTACGAGATCCTCCGCACCGGCCCGGACGGGGATCGCCTCCCCCTCGTCTCCGGTCCCCCTGTGGAGCCGGTCCCCGTGACGGAGGGAGATCGCGAGCAGTTCGTCACCTCCCTGCGCCGAGGGGGGTATCGCGTTGAGGGACTTGCCTTTCCCGAGGCACACCCCCCGGTGCTGGCCATGGCCTTCGATGCTGCAGGTCGCCTCTGGGTCGAACTCACCCAGCCCTCGGGGAGCGCCGAGCGGGTGGCCCATGTCCTTGGCACCGATGGCTCCCTCCTCCATGTGGCCCGCTGGCCCGCCGAGGTCTCCCTCCTCGGTGGCCCCACTCGCCCCCTTCTTCTGGAGGACCGGGCGTGGGGGACACGGCCCCTGCCGGGGCATGGCCACCAGGTGATCCGGATCGACTGGGAGGGCTGACCGCGGGCCGACCGCGCGACTCCTTCGACGCTGGAGGTGTGGAGGTGTCCCCACCCGACGCGAGCCTGCCCCTCCTCCGGGTCGCCGGGCTTTCAGGGGGGTATCTTCGGAAAACGGTCTTCCGGGACGTGTCCTTCGCGGCCTTTCCGGGGGAGATCCTGGCCATCGTGGGGGAGAACGGGGCGGGGAAGTCGACCCTGCTTCGAGTGCTTGTGGGGCTCCGTCCCGCAACGTCGGGGACGATCGAGGTTCGGGGCTCCCTCGGGTACTGCCCGCAGGAGCTCACCCTCTTCGAGATGCTCACCGTGCGCGAGAATCTCCGGATTCATGCCGCCGCCCATGGCCTGGACCCGTGGGAACCGGTCATGGACCACTGGCTCGACCGGCTTTCCTTCGCCGACCACCGCGACACCCTGATCTCCCGGCTGAGCGGGGGCACCCGGCAGAAGCTCAACCTCTCCCTTGCCCTCCTGCACGGCCCCTCGGTGCTCGTTCTGGATGAGCCGTACGCCGCCTTCGACTGGCACACCTACCTCCGGAGCTGGGAGATCCTCGAGGAGATGCGGGCAGCAGGATGCGCGGTCCTCGTCGTGTCGCACCTTGTCTTCGACCTGTCGAGGTTCGACCGGGTGCTCGAACTCCGGAACGGACGGGTCTCATGAAGGGGGCACGCATCCTTCTTGGCGCCACCCTGATCCTCCGGGAGATCCTTCGGAGTCCCCTCACCGTCACCCTCCTCTTCGTCATTCCCGTGGTCTTCTTCGGGGTGGTGGCGTACACGACCTCCACCGATCCCATGGTCTTCGGGCTCCCTTCCGTCTCCCATCAGGCCATGGTCTCGGTGGACCAGCGCCAGGCCTCCCTCGTGGTGATCGGGTCGGCGGCCGTGGGGTTCCTCGCGGCCTTTCTCATGATGTCGGTGATGCAACGCAACGCGCCGGCGCACCGGAGACTCGTTCTCGGCGGGCAGCCCGTGGGGGAAATCCTCCTGGCCAAGGCGCTCGTGCTGGGGGTGACTGCGGGGGTGGTCGCCCTCTTCGTGGGCGTGCTCCTCCGGTTCTGGTTCGAGCCCCTCCACGGGGGCGTGGTCCTCCTTGGCCTCTTCTCCATCGGGCTCGTCTACGGCGCCTACGGCATGCTCGTGGGCTCGGCAGCCCGCCGTGATCTGGAGGGGATCCTCCTCGTGGTTCTCCTGGCGAACATCGACGCAGGATGGCTCCAGAACCCGGTCTACTACACGAACGCCCCGAACAGCGAGTTCATCCGGACCCTCCCTGCCTTCTACCCGGTACAGGCCGCCATCATCGGATCCTTCACGGACCACGCCGCGTGGGGCGCCCTTCTCCGGGCAACCCTCTACTCACTGGTGCTGGGAGGCGCCGCCTTCCTCCTCTACGCCGGGCGCATGCGAGTGCGCGCGCCCCGGGTCCTCGGGTCCGTGCCCGGTGGCAAGAACGAGGAGCCGCCCGCCCAGGAGGTCCACCGCCGAGGCCGGTAGCAGCCGATACAGGAGCCAGGCGAGGCGTGCCGTGCAGGGGAGGAGGACGAGGGCCGCGTTCCGGTCCGCCCCACTCAGGATCCGGACGGCGCAGGCATCGGGGGCAAGGCGGCGCATGAACCACGGGTCCGGATCCGCACGAAGGGGCAGGTCGAGCACTTCCGCCGTGGTCTGCCGAATCCGGGTCGCAACGGGCCCGGGGCAGGCCACCGTGACCCCGACCCCGTCCCGAGCGGCCTCGGTTCGGAAGGCCCTCATGAAGCTCACCACCGCAGCCTTGGACGCACTGTACGCCGCCATCCCGGGAACGGGCATGAGGCCGGCAAGCGATGCCACGGCCACGATCCGGCCGCTTCGCCGCGCGGCCATGTAGGGGAACACGGCCGCAACGGACGCGAGCACGCCCTCGAGGTTGATGCTCAACGTACCCTTGCGGACATCCTCCCTCTGGAGGGCGAATTCTCCGTGGGGCGCGACGCCGGCTGCGAGAATCAGGTAGTGGATGGGCCCGTGTTCTGCCTCGACCCGGGCCGCCAGGCTCCGCATCCGCTCCTCCTCCCGCACGTCGCAGACCTCCCCCCACCCCGTTCCTCCCCGGGCATGCACGGTGGCAAGGGTTTGGGCGGTGCGCACGGGATCGCGATCCACCACGACGAGGGCGAAGCCGCGGGACGCAAGGCGAAGGGCCAGGGCACGTCCGATGCCCGAGCCTCCCCCCGTGACGATGGCCGCCCCGCGCACCCTCATCGGGGGCGTCCCACCAGGGTGACCGTGCGCAGGAAGGCTCCCTCCGAGCGATGCACCCCCACGGTGAAGCCAGCCTCGACCAGGGGCTCGGTGAAGGAGGCCAGCCGGGTATGGGTGGGCCCGAAAACGCGCCTCAGGAGAGGCCGAAGGAGCGCATGGTCCGAGTCGATGCACACGCCCACGAGCACGAGCCGTCCCGACGCTCCCCCCTCGGCCGAGGAAGGCAGAAGGCGCCGCAGGCAGCACAGGACCGGAAGGGCCGAGGCGTACGACGTGGGAAAGGTGGAGACGATGCTGTCAAAGGCCCCGTCACGGAAGGGGAGCGCGGTTGCGTCTCCCACCACGCAGGGAACCCGGACACCCGCGCGCGCCAGCCTGCGCCCCGTCGCCCGCTGCATGGCCGGTGAGATCTCGAGCCCCACCGGGCGCTTTCCCGCACGCGACAGGTGAAGGAGGAGCGCGCCCGTTCCGTGACCGATCTCGAGAATTCGATCGCCTTCCAGGTGAACCAGGGCGGAACGACGCCACCGGCCGAAGCGTCCCAGGGTGAGGAGGTGGGCGAGCAGATCGAACCCACGCGGCCATCTGGCGTAGAGGTGCCGGTTCATTCCGAAGTAGAGGCGGGCCGAGATCCCCGTCCCCCCTCCGCGCGGCTCTCCCTCCTCGTGCGGGGTCCTTCCCATGCACCCTCCCACGCCCGGGATCGATGGGTCGCCCCAAACTGCGGCCCCGCGGCCCACCGTGGGCCCAATATACCCCCCGGTCGAGAGGGGAACCAACCAGGAATTTCCAGACGGTCGACGCCTTCCCGCCCGCCGCGTCTACCCCGTGATCCCCCGCCCCTCGAGCCAGGCGAGGAAGCCGGCCTCGTCCAGGATCTCCACCCCGAGGGCCTCGGCCTTCGCCCGCTTGGAGCCCGCACCGGGGCCCGCCACCACGAGGTCGGTGCTCCCGCTCACCGCCGAAGGCGAGGTGGCGCCGTGGGCCTCCACGAGCTTCTTTGCCGCCCCCCGGGTCATGGTCTCGAGGGTCCCGGTAAAGACAATGGAGAGACCCTCCAGGGGCCCCCCGGCTCCGGCCGCGACCTCCACCTCGAGGGCCTCCATCTCGGCCTCGAGGGCCTCCACGGCGGCGCGGTTGTGGGGGTCGGCAAAGAAGGCAGTGATGGCCTCCGACATCCGGGGCCCGATCCCGTGCATGGCCTCGAGGGCCTCCCGATCCGCCCCCCGGAGCGCCTCGAGGGAGCCGAAGTGCCGGGCCAGGTCCCGGGCCACCGTCGCCCCCACCTCGGGAATCCCCAGGCCGAAGAGGAAGCGCCGAAGCTCGGTGCGCCGCCGCGCCTGGATCCCCGCCACCAGGTTCTCGGCCTTCTTCTCGGCAAAGAGGGGAAGGGGGAGAAGGTCCTCCACCCCCAGGTGGAAGAGATCGGCGAGCCCCGTCACGAGCCCCCGATCCACGAGGAGAGAGGCGGTTTCATCCCCCAGACCCTCGATGTCGAGCCCCTGCCGCGAGGCAAAGTGCACGATCCGCCCCTTGAGCTGGGCCGTGCATCCGAAGGTGTTGGGGCAGATCGTGAAGGGCCCCCGCTCCACCACGGCGGTGCCGCAGTTCGGGCAGTGCTCCGGCATCCGGAAGGGGGGAGCCCGCTCGGCCCCGGGTTCGGGAGCCACCCCGTCTTCCACACGGACCTCGGGATGGACCACCTCCACCACCTGGGGGATCACGTCGCCAGCCCGCTGGATCCGCACCCGGTCGCCCTCCCGGACATCCTTCCGCTCGAGCTCCTCCCGGTTGTGGAGGGTGGCCCGCGAGACCGTGACCCCCCCGACCTCCACGGGGCGGAGAAGGGCCACGGGAGTGAGCACCCCGGTGCGCCCCACCTGCACGGCGATCCGCTCGATCCGCGTGACCTCCTTCCGGGGCTCGAACTTGAAGGCCATGGCCCACCGCGGATGGTGCGAGGTGCTCCCCAGTTCGGCCCGGTCCTCGAGGGAATCGAGCTTCACCACCACCCCGTCGATCTCGTAGTCCAGGGTGTCGCGGTCGCGCTCGAAGGCGGCGTGGTAGCGGAAGATCCCCTCCAGTGCATCCTCTCCCGCCACCCGCTCCATTCGGTCGGGAAGGGGAAGGCCCCACCCCCGAAGCGCCTCCAGCGCCTGGGTGTCGGTCCGAAATCCCGCGCGGTCCATGACGCCCGTGCCTTCGGCCCCCTCGGCGCGCTCGGCCCCCTCGGCCCCTCCCACCCCTTCCCCATCCTCCAGCGCCAGGATGTCGAAGGCCATGAACTCCAGCGGACGCGACGCCGTGATCCGGGCGTCGAGCTGCCGAATGGCGCCCGAGGTGGCGTTCCGGGGGTTCGCGAAGGGCTCGGATCCCTGCTCCAGGAGCGACTCGTTCAGCCGCTCGAAGGCCGAGAGGCGCATGAAGACCTCGCCGCGCACCGAAAGAAGCCGGGGGGCCGGACGCTCCACCTCGCGGAGCCGCAGGGGGACGGAAGGGATGGTCCGCACATTCTCCGTCACCCCCTCCCCCTCGCGCCCATTCCCCCGGGTCACGGCGCGGGCCAGGACCCCGTCCTCCCAGACGAGCTCCATGGAGACGCCATCGAGCTTGGGCTGAAGGAGATACGCCACCTCGTGCCCCTCCTCGACCGCCTTCCGGATGCGTTCGTCGAAGCGACGCACGTCGTCGGGCTCCTTCGAGGAGTCCAGCGAGAGCATGGGCGCCTCGTGGGCCACCGTCGGGAGATCGCTCCGCGGCTCGCCCCCCACCCGCTGCGTCGGCGAATCGGGGGTCACGAGCGCCGGATGCGCCGCCTCCAGCGCCTTCAGCTCCTGGAAGAGGGCGTCGTAGGCCCCATCCGAAATCTCCGGCGCCCCCTCCACGTGGTAGAGATGATCGTGCCGACGGATTTCGGCGCGGAGGGCTTCGGCGCCGGCGGCGGCAGCTCCTGTCTCCTCGGGAGAGGTGGACGACATGGCGTGGGCCTGGGGGGGGATGGAGGGGGGTGGGGAGGGGAATGCGAAGGCCCTGCCTTCCCGGCGGGACCACTCGCCACCAATATGCTCGCACGACCCCGGGGGCGGAACGGCAGGAGCCGAGGGGGCGGGGCCCTCGCGCGCCCTTCGTCCCCTGCACCATTCCGGTGCACCCCCTCCCCCTTCCCCACCCTCCCCGATTCGCATTCCGGCGCCGGGACCCTACATTGGGCGGCATGAAGACCGCCGCGGCCACCGGAGACACGCCCGGAGACTCCCAGGGGGAATCCATGCATCAGGGCACGGGCGCCGGGGGCGCGCCCCCCTCCGCCCCCCTCGACCTGTCCCGCCTCCGGGCCGACACGCCGGGGTGCGCCTTCGGAAATCACCTGAACAACGCCGGGGCGGCCCTCCCCCCGGCCCCCGTGCACGAGGCCATCCGCGCCTGGTACGAGGCCGAGCTCGAACTGGGCGGCTACGAGTGCGCCGCCCTCCACCGGGGGGTCATCGACGAGGCGTACCGGAGCGTCGAGGACCTCCTGGGCGCCACCGAGGGGAGTGTGGCCATGGTGGAGAACGCCACGGTGGCCTTCTCCCAGGCCCTCTCCAGCATCCCCTTCAAGCGAGGGGACCGGATCCTGACCACGCGGCACGACTACGTGTCGAACCAGCTCATGTTCCTCTCGCTGGCCGAACGCTTCGGGGTGGAGATCCTCCACGCCCCCGACGCGCCGGAAGGGGGCGTCGACCCCCAGGCCATGGTGGAGCTCCTCCACCGGAAACGCCCCCGCCTCGTCACGATGACGCACATCCCCACGAACTCCGGGCTCGTGCAGGACCCGGTGGAGGTGGCCCGGGAGGCCCGGGCCCGGGAAATCCCCTTCCTCCTCGACGCCTGCCAGTCGGTGGGGCAGATGCCCGTGCGGGTTCACGAGATCGGGGCTACCTTCGTGGCGGCCACGGCGCGGAAGTTCCTTCGGGGCCCCCGAGGCTCAGGCTTCCTCTGGATCGATCCCGAGGCCCTCGAGGCCGGGCTCGCCCCCCTCTTCCCCGACCTCCACGCCGCCGACTGGATCGAGGCCGACCTCCACCAGCCGGCCCCCGATGCCCGGCGCTTCGAGAACTGGGAGTTCGCCCTGGCCCTGGTGGCCGGGACGGGAGCGGCGGCGCGGTACGCCCGGGCCTGCGGACTCGAGGCCCTTCGCGACCGGGCCCGGACGCTGGCCACCCGCCTTCGCCAGGGGCTCGCCGACCTCCCCGGGGTGGAGGTTCGGGATCATGGGCGGGAGCTTTCCGCCATTGTCACCTGCACGGTGGCGGGGTGGGCCCCGGCAGCCCTCGTCGACCACCTTCGGGCGGCGGGAATCCGGACCTCCGCCCTGGAACGAAGCTCCGCCGTGCTCGATTTCGATGCCCGGGGGATCACCGGGGCGCTTCGCATTTCCCCCCATGCCTACAACACCGAAGACGAGGTGGACGCCGCCCTTGCGGCCCTGGCCTCCCTGGCCGGGAAAGATCCGGCCTCCGCACCCACCGAAGGGGCCCGGCCCGCCCGCCCCTGAAGGTTTTCCGAGCGCGTCACGTATCCCTCCCACAGCCACCAGGAAGGAGCCAGGTTGCAACCGGAGATCGAGCGGGAACTCATCCTCAAGTGCCGGGGCGGCGATGCCCGGTTCTACGAGCCCATCGTCCGCGCGTACGAGCCCCAGGGGCTCCGCGTGGCCATGGGAATGATGGGGAACCCCGACGACGCCCGCGACGCCCTGCAGGACGCCTTCGTCAAGGCATTTCAGTCGCTGGGCCGCTTCGACATCAACCGGGCCTTCGGGCCCTGGTTCTTCCAGATCCTCCGGAACCAGTGCCGGGACCTCCTCCGGTCCCGCCAGGCACGCTTCCGGGTGGAGGTGGTGGACGACGGAATCCTCGAATTCCGGTCCGACGACGATGACGGAAGCTTCGACCGCCACTTCCGGCGGAGTGAAGCCCGGCGCACCCTCTGGACGGCGCTGGAGAGGCTTCCCGAAGACCAGCGGGAGATTCTCGTGTTGAAGGAGCTGGAAGGCTTCAGGTACCAGGAGATCGCCTCGATCCTGGACGTGCCCGAGGGCACGGTGGCGAGCCGCCTCTTCCACGCCCGGAAGGGGCTCAAGCGGGTCCTCGACGAGATGGGGGTGACCTACCCATGAGGCCCATCGCGAACCAGGTCATGGCGAAGCACCCCGGATCCCCGGGCGAGGGCGCGGGAGGTTCGGGGGAAGGTGCAGGGAGGGGAAGGCCCGGACCCGGGTCCCCCCCCGAGGACGACGCCGGCCCCCTTTCCCGCCCTCCCGCAGGGGAGGAGCGCCGGCCGGGCGATCCCCGCCCGGAACGGGAAGACGACGACGGGCCCGACGCGCCCTCCCGGGAACCGGTCTTTGCCGGGAGCGCCGCCCTCCAGGGAGGCATCGAGGGGGCGGTGGAGATCTCCGCGGCCCTCTCGCCCGAGGTGCTCATGCGCTACCTCGACGGCGAACTCGCGCCCGAGGACCGCCACCGGGTGGAGCAGCTCCTGGCCGGCGCCACCGAGATCCAGCGCGAGCTCGTGGTCTACCGGCACATTCACGAAGACCTCTCCGAGATCCGCCTCCGCACCGGAGGGGGGCGCCGCTCGGTGTGGGAGCGGGTGAACCAGCGCCTCACCCGGCCCATGGGGTGGATCTTCCTCTGTGCCGGGGTGGGGTCGTGGCTCCTCTACCTGGCCTGGGTGTACCTCTCGTCGGCCACGCCGACCTGGGAGAAGGTCATGTCCAGTGCGGTGGTCATCGGGATCCTCCTCCTCTTCGCCTCGGTGATCCATGACCGCTATCGTGAGTGGCTTACCGATCCCTACCGCGACGTGGAGCGCTGAGCGCGCCCCCCCTCACCGGCCTCGGGCATGATCGTCACCACCACCGACCAGATCCCCGGCTTCCGGGCCGTGCGCACCTTCGGCCTCGTCCGCGGGAGCACGATCCGGACGAAGCATGTGGGAAAGGACATCCTGGCCCGTCTCCGCTCCATCGTGGGCGGAGAGATCCGGGAGTACACGAAGATGATGGCCCAGGCCCGGGAGCAGGCCATCGACCGGATGCTCGAGGAGGCCACCGCCCTCGGGGCCAATGCCGTGGTGGGGGTCCACTTCCAGACCTCCATGGTCCTCTCCGGCGCCTCCGAGATCCTCTGCTACGGTACGGCGGTCCGCCTGGAACCCGACCGCTCCGGGCAGGAGCGTGCCGGCGTCGAGCGGGCCGGCATTGAACGGGGGGTGGCCGAGCGAATCGGTGCCGACCCGGGCCCCCTTCCGGGCCCCCTCCCGGGCTCCGGTCGCGACCGGGCCCCCGTTCTCGAGGGACCCGGGGGATGAGGAGGGTGCGCGTGCTCCCCTCCCTCCTCCTCCTGGCGGGGGTCCTCCTCCCGGGGGGTGCCCAGCCGGTGGAGGCGGCACCCCTCCTCCCCCAGGCCGCGGCCCCGGCAGAGCCGACAGGGCCGGGCGCGGGCACGCCCGCCCGGGGGACCGACGCCGCCATGGCGCAGCGCATCGACCGGCTCCTGGGCGTCGAGCCCATGGACCGGGTCCACTGGGGAATCGTGGTCTTCGATCCGCAGCGCGGCGAGGTCCTCTACCAGCGAAACGAGCGCCTCCCCTTTGTTCCGGCCTCCAACATGAAGATCCCCGTCACGTACGGGGCCATGGCCCTCCTGGGGCCCGAGTACCGATGGGACACGGGCTTCTGGACCCGGGTGGGGGTTCGCCCCGACGCCTCCGGCACCCTTGGCGGAGACCTGGTCCTCCCCGCCGGGGGAGACCCCTCCCTCGGCCCCCCCTTCCACCCCACGGCCGAACAGGCCCTGGCCCGGGTGGCGGCGTCGCTGGCGGAGGCCGGGGTTCGGCGCATCGAGGGCCGGGTGGTGGTGGATGCCTCGGCCTGGGATTCCACCTCCGTCCCCACCGCCTGGATGGTGGGGAACCTCTCCTCGCGCTTTGCCGCCACCGGGGGTGCCTTCGTGGCCGGGGCCGGCGAGCTCGATCTGGAGGTCACCGGCGCACCCCGCGAGGGAGAGGCGGCGCGCCTCAACTGGCGCCCCCTGGGAGAGGGAGGCTTCGTCGAGAACCGGGTCATGACCGGTCCGCCGGGGTCCGCCACCACCGTGGAGACCCGCTACCTCCCCGAGTCCAGGCGGTGGGTGGTGGAGGGGTCGGTGGCCCCCCAGGCCCGGGTGACCCGGACCCTGGCCCACCGGAACCCGGTCCTCGAGTCCACCCATGCCCTCTCCCGGGCCCTGGCCGGAGCCGGGATCCAGGTGCGCGACGGGGTGACCCTGGTCTGGGACCGGGACCTCCCCCTCCTCGGGGGGTGCGCCGCCGGGAGGATCCCCCTCTGTCCCGAGGCCGAACGCCTGGCCGGGGTCCCTTCGCCCCCCCTCCACGAGGTGGTCCGGGCGATCATGGAGCCCAGTCAGAACTGGATGACCGAGCAGCTCGTGCGAACGGTGGGCGCAGAGCTCGGGAGCGAGGGGAGCTGGTCCGAGGGGTTCCAGGTCCTCACCGACTTCCTCGTGGACGAGGTGGGGGTCGACCCCCTGGAGCTTCACTGGCGAGACGGTTCGGGGCTTTCGGCCTACAACCTCCTTTCGCCCCGGGCCGTGGTCCGGATCCTCGACGACGCCCGCACCCGCCCCTGGTACGAGCTCTACCGCCGGGCCCAGGCCGAGCCGGGCCGCGACGACTCCACCCTCCGGAGCCGGCTCCTCCCCCTGGCGGGCCGTCTCTGGGCCAAGACGGGCTCCATCAGCCATGTGAACGCCCTCTCGGGGTACCTCCTGAGGGACGACGGTTCGGAGGTGATCTTCGCCGTCCTCACGAACACCGGGAACCTCCCTGCCGCCCAGATCCGCTCCACCATGGACCAGCTCGTGCTGGAACTGAGTCGCCCATGACTGCGTCGCCCGCGAGCGAGGCCCTGAGGAACGGGGAGAGGAGGGGGCGGGGGAAGGCTCCGGCCCGCCTGAGGGCCCCGGCCCTGGGTGGGCTCGTGCTGGGCGGAATCGGGCTGGGCGTCCTGGCCGGGTGCGAGGCCCCGGGCGAGGGCCCCGAGGCCGGGGTCTCCGAGGCCCTCTCCCTTCGGATCATCGACGGGCCGCTCCCTCCCGCCGCCCCGGGGGCCGGCATGCCCTCGGTGGCCGGCGACGAGGAGGCCCTCTATCTGAGCTGGACGGAGCCCACCGGGGAGGAAGGCCCCGGCGGGCGGGAGATCCATGCCGTGCGGTTCGCGGTCCTTCCGGTGGGTGCACCTTCCTCGGAAGGAGGATGGAGTGCACCCCGGACCCTGGCCGCCTCGGACCGCTTCTTCGTGAACTGGGCCGACTTCCCCTCCATTGCCGCCGCCGGGGAGGGGCGCCTCGCCGCCCACTGGCTCGCCCGGAGCGGGGCGGGGACCTACGACTACGACGTGGTGGTCTCGGCCTCCTCCGACGGAGGTGCGAACTGGTCCGAGCCCCGGATCATGCACGCCGACGGGGTGGAGGCGGAGCACGGCTTCCTCTCCTTCTTCCCGCAGGAGGAAGGGTTCGGGGCGGTCTGGCTCGATGGACGCCACACCGTGGGCCCGGGCGCCATGACCCTCCGGGCCGGCCTCCTGACCTGGGAGGGTGAGCCCCGCGACCTGGCCGAGCTCGATGCCCGGATCTGCGACTGCTGCCAGACCGGGGCCGCCGTCACGGCGCGGGGGGTGGTGGCGGTGTACCGGGGGCGTTCGGCCGACGAGGTGCGCGACATTCTCGCCGTTCGTTTCGAGGATGGGGCGTGGGATGCCCCCGCGCCGGTACACGACGACGGGTGGGTCATTCCGGCCTGCCCGGTGAATGGCCCGGCCGTCTCCGCCCAGGGCGACCGGGTGGCCGCAGCCTGGTTCACGGGGGCCCAGGAGCGGGCCCGGGTCCACCTGGCCTTCTCGGACGATGGCGGCCGGAGCTGGACCGCCCCCCTCGAGGTGGACGAGGGGGCGCCCCTGGGGCGGGTGGACGTGGTCCTCCTGGACGACGGGAGCGCCGTGGTCGTCTGGCTCGAGGCCACCGAGGAGGATGCGGCCCTCCTCGCGAGACGGGTGCCACGGGGTGCCGCCCCCGCCGCTCCAGGTGCCGCTCCGAACGCCGCCCCCCATGGCGAACCGGGCACCCTGGGCCCCGCCCTGAACCTTGCACCGACCGGGGCGGCCCGGGCCTCGGGCTTCCCCCGCATGGCCGCCGGCCCCGATGGGCGCATTCTCGTGTCGTGGACCGCCCCCGGCGCCGAGCGCGGCACGCCTTCCACCCTCCGCACCGCCTGGATCGAGACGCGGTAGCGGCCTGGCGGGCTGGGTGGGTCGGCGCCGGCAGCCGACAGGGGCGCCGGGGGCTCGGCGTCGGGGGGCTTTTCCCCTACCCCAGGAGCTCCCGGGTGGCCCGTTCTCCCTCCTCGAGGAAGAAGGGGATCTGGTCGAAGTCGAACCCGCCGTAGCCGTCGAGGCGGGGGCGGAGGTAGAGGAGGGGCACGCCCTGCCAGCGCTCCACCATCTCGAGCCTCCGGCGGGCCACCATGAGGGAGAAGACGCGCTGGTGCACGGCGATCATCCCCCGCCCTGCCACCTCCCGGCCATCGACCTCGCCCCCTGCGCCCACATCCACCGCGAGGATCCCGGTGGCACCGAGCTCCGCCGCCCGCTCCACCGGGAGGCTGTTCGACGCCCCTCCATCGACGTAGGCGCCCCCCGGAAGGAGGGCGGGGGGGTAGAAGACGGGGAGGGCCGCCGAGGCATACACGGCATCCACCGGGGAGACATCGGTGCGGGCTCCCACCCCGAACCACTCCGTCCGCCCGCTCCCCAGCTCCACCGCGTTGACCTGGAACCGGAGCCGGTAGGCCTCCCACCCCCCCCGGGGGAGGAGGCTCTCGATGGTGTTCCGGAGCGCCTCCCCTCGAAAGAGGGAGGGGGTCCGGACTCCGTTCACCCAGAGGGCCCGGCGAAGGAGGGGGGCCACCTGGGGGCGCTCCAGGGCCCGGGCCTCCGCCTCCAGCTCCTCCAGGGGCCGCCCCGCCGCCAGGCAGGCCGCCACCAGGGCCCCGATGGAGCACCCCACGATCCCCGCCGGCTCGAACCCCTCCTCCTGAAGTACCTTCCACACCCCCAGGTGGGCGAGGCCCTTGAGGCCGCCTCCTCCCAGGACAAGCCAGGGGCGGGGTCCCAGCTCCCTTCCGGCGAGCTGGATGCCGGCGGGGACCGAGGTGCGTGTGGGGAGGGGCCAGAAGCGTCGCATGGGGAGGGGAAGGAGGGCCGGAGGGAAGGGGACCGGGGACGGGTCGGCCGGCGGGGGGGGAAGGTAGTGTGCCCACGCCCATGGCGCGACGTCCGAGGCACCTCGCGGGCGCGCATGCGGGTGCCCCCTCGCGACGCCATGCGGGCGCCCCCCCGCGACGGGTTGACGCCCCCCGAACCCCGGGCCTAGGTTACGAGTATCAAGAATGATTCTTGATAACGAAGGACCGACACCAACGGGATCGGAGAGAACCTCCGGCGGGCTTCGTACCGGGCCGCCCTGGCCGTGTGCCGGGCGACCCGGCGGGCTTCGCATCCCCTTATCTTCCCTTGCATCCGGCCCTCCGAAGCGGGTGCCGACCAGGAGTGCTTCCAGGCATGGACAAGACCCCCATCCTCTCGATTCGGGATCTCGCTGCGAAGGTGGCGGACGAGGACATCGACATCCTGAAGGGCGTCGATCTGGACCTCTTCCCGGGAGAGATTCACGCCATCATGGGCCCGAACGGCTCCGGGAAGAGCACCCTCACCAAGGTCCTGGCCGGGCACCCCGGCTACGAGGTCACGGGGGGGACGGTGCACTTCAAGGGGGAAGAGGTCCTGGAAATGGAGCCCGACGAGCGCTCCCAGGCCGGGATCTTCCTCGCCTTCCAGTACCCGGTGGAGATCCCGGGGGTGTCCATTGCCAACTTCCTCCGCACGGCGCTCCAGGCCCGTCTGGAGGAGGGCGAGGAGCTCGACCTCTTCGACTACCAGGACGACCTCATGGCCCGCATGGAGATGCTGGAGATGGATCCCACCTTCGCCGAGCGCCCGGTGAATGACGGGTTCTCCGGGGGAGAGAAGAAGCGCAACGAGATCCTCCAGATGGCCATGCTCCGCCCCACCCTGGCCCTCATGGACGAGACGGACTCGGGGCTCGACATCGATGCCCTGCAGGTGGTGGCGAAGGGAATCAACCGGCTCCACGAGGAGAACCCGGAGATGACGGTTCTCATCATCACCCACTACCAGCGCCTCCTGAACTACATCAAGCCCGACAAGGTGCACGTGATGATGGAGGGCCGGATCGTCCGCTCGGGGGGCCCCGAGGTGGCGCTGGCGCTGGAGGAGGGGGGGTACGAGGAGTACCGGGCCGCCGAGGCCGGCGCCTGATCCGGGCGGGGACCCGGGCCCTCGGCCTGCCGGCCCAGCGCCGGCCCCGCAGCCCTTCCCCGCCCTTCTGCATTTCCCTGCACGAGACCGGCTCCAACACGGGACCTGACCCATGCCACAGAACGAGACGATCCAGGATCTTGGACTCGACGAGTACAAGTACCACTTCATTACCGAAGACGAGCCCGTATTCCGATCGGGACGGGGGCTCAACGAGAAGGTGGTGCGGGAGATCTCGGCCCAGAAGGGCGAGCCCGAGTGGATGCTCCAGTCGCGGCTGAAGGCGCTGGAGATCTACAACCGGAAGCCCATGCCCACCTGGGGCGGCGACCTCTCCAAGCTCGAGGAGGTCCTCGACCAGATCTACTTCTACGTGCGCCCGCAGGAGAAGATGGAGCGCTCGTGGGACGATGTTCCGGCGAACATCAAGGAGACCTTCGAGCGGCTCGGGATTCCCGAGGCCGAGCAGAAGGTCCTGGCCGGGGTCGGTGCCCAGTACGAGTCCGAAATGGTCTACCACTCCCTCAAGGAGGAGTGGGAGAAGCAGGGGGTGATCTTCGACTCCATCGAAGACGGGCTGAAGAACCATCCCGAGCTCTTCCGGGAGTACTTCGGAACGGTGATTCCCGCGGCCGACAACAAGTTCTCCGCCATGAACGCGGCGGTCTGGTCCGGGGGCTCCTTCGTCTACATCCCGAAGGGGGTGGAGCTCGACACCCCGCTCCAGGCCTACTTCCGGGTGAACCAGGAGCAGATGGGGCAGTTCGAGCGGACCCTCATCATTGCCGACGAGGGCTCGCGGGCGCACTACATCGAGGGATGCACGGCGCCCGTGTACTCGACGGAGTCGTTCCACTCCGGGGTCATCGAGATCATCGTGAAGCCCGGGGCCCACTTCCGGTACACCACGATCCAGAACTGGTCCAACAACATGTACAACCTCGTGACCCAGCGGGCGCTGGTGCACGAGCATGCCACCATGGAGTGGCTCGACGGGAACCTGGGCTCGAAGCTCACCATGAAGTACCCGTCGTGCATGCTGGTGGGCGAAGGCGCCCACGGCTCCATCATGTCGATTGCCTACGCCGGCGACGGGCAGCATCAGGACACGGGCGGGAAGGTGATTCACGCGGCGCCGAACACCACCTCGTCCATCGTCTCCAAGTCGATTTCCAAGGGGCATGGCCGCTCCACCTACCGGGGCCTCTGCCAGGTCCACGAGGGGGCGGTGAATGCCAAGTCGAATGTGGAGTGCGATGCCCTCCTCATCAACGAGACCTCGCGCACGGACACGTATCCGTACATCGAGATCGAGGAAAAGCGCTCGAACATCGGGCACGAGGCCACCGTCTCGAAGGTGGGCGACGAGCAGCTCTTCTACCTCATGAGCCGGGGAATGTCGGAGGAGGAGGCCATGGCCCTCATCGTCCGCGGCTTCATCGAGCCCATTGCCAAGCTCCTCCCCCTGGAGTACGCGGTGGAGCTGAACCGCCTCATCGAGCTCGAAATGGAAGGCTCGGTGGGCTGAGGCCCGCCCCTTCCTGCTCCCTTCGCGCCCCCCTGTCGCGCTCGTCCCTCTCCAGGATCCACCCCGGGTTCTTCCGATGACCGATTCCCGCACCACCTCTCCCGCCATCGGCCTCGTGGCCGAGGGCGTGACCGATGCCCTGAACCTCGAAGCCGTGAAGGCCGTCTCCTCCGGTGAGCCCACCTGGCTCCAGGAGCGACGCCTGGAGGCATGGGACGCCTACGAGCGCACCCCCCTGCCCACGACCCGTCTCGAGGAGTGGCGCTACACGAACCTGAAGCGGCTCCTCAGGCTCGACGCCCTGGGCTACACGCGCACCGCCTTCGAGGCCACGGAGGCCCGCCCGGCCTTCGACCTCGACACGGCGCCCGCACCGCTGCGGGAGGCCATGGCCGAGGACCGGGAGGCGGCGGGCCATGTGGTGGAGGTGGATGGCCGGGTGGTGCATGTGGATCTCGATGCCGAGCTCGCGGCCCGGGGCGTGGTCCTCACCTCGCTGCGCGAGGCGGTGCGGAGCCATGGGGCGATCCTCGAGGCCCATCTGGCCACCGAGGCCCTTCCGGCCTCCCGGGGGAAGTTCCAGGCGCTGAATGCCGCCCTCTGGACCGACGGGATCTTCCTTCATGTGCCGAAGGGGGTGCGGCTCGAGCTCCCGGTGCGGGTCACCCGCTACCGGAGCGCAGGGGGCGAGGCCTCCTTCTCCCGGACCCTGATCCTGGCCGAGGCCGCAAGCCAGGTCTCGTATGTGGACGAGAGCCTCTCGGCCGACTTCGACGCCCCCACCTTCGTCTCGTCGGCGGTGGAGGTCGTGACCCGGGACGGAGCCCAGGTCCAGTACGTGTCGCTCCAGCGCATGGGTCGCGGCGTCTTCCACCTCCAGCAGCAGCGGACGCTGGCCGGGCGGGACTCGACCCTCGACACCCTGAACGTGTCGCTCGGCGCCTCCGTGGCCCGGACCGACCTCAATGCCCAGCTCCTGGGACCCGGGGCGAACTCCGACATGCTCGGGCTCTACTTCGGCGAGTCGGGACAGCACTTCGACCACAACACCTCGCAGGACCATGTGGCGCCCCACGCCAAGAGCGACCTCCTCTACAAGGGGGCCCTCGATGGCGATGCCCGGGCCGTCTTCCGGGGGATCATCAAGGTCCACAAGGGGGCGCAGCAGACCGACGCCTACCAGACGAACCGGAACCTCCTCCTTTCGGAGACCGCCCGGGCCGACTCCCTCCCGAACCTCGAGATCGAGGCCGACGACGTCCGGTGCTCCCATGGCGCCACCGTGGGGCAGCTCGACCAGGACCACCTCTTCTACCTCATGAGCCGGGGGCTCTCCCGGACCCAGGCCGAGCGTCTCGTGGTGCTGGGCTTCCTGGGCGAGGTCCTCTCCCGCCTCCCCCTGGGCGGGGTGGTGGAGAAGGTCACCCGGATCATTGCCGAGCGGCTGCAGGCGGCATGACCGGCGGAACGACGGGGTCGGAGCCCGCCTCCGGGACCCCGGAAGGCGCCGGGACCCCGGAAGGCGCCGGCGCCGAGGGGAACTGGGTCCGGGTAGCCGCCCTCTCCCAGTGCGTGGAGAGCGGGTGCGTACACGCCGCCTCGGCCCAGGGCCACGAGGTCGTGGTGGTCCGATGGGAAGGGGAGGTCTTCGCTCTGGAGGACAACTGTTCGCACCAGGACTACCCCCTCTCCGACGGCAGCGTGGAAGACGGCCAGATCGAGTGCATCTTTCATGGCGCCCGCTTCGATGTCCGCACGGGGAAGGCCACCCAGCTCCCCGCCCTTCGCCCGGTCCGGACCTATCCCGTCCGGATCGAGGGTGACGAGATCCTGATCCAGATCGACTGACGAGGTCCCCATGGCTCCCAGCACCGCTTCCGTCGACACCGCGCCTCCGGCCCTCGACGTGGCGCGGATCCGGGAGGACTTCCCGGCCCTCCACCAGGAGGTCCATGGCCGTCCCCTGGTCTACCTGGACAATGCCGCCACCTCGCAGAAGCCCCGGGCGGTGCTGGATGCGCTTCGGGCCTACTACGAGCACGACAACGCGAATGTGCATCGGGGAATGCACGAGCTTTCGCGCCGTGCCACCGAGGCGTACGAGGCGGCCCGGGTGCAGGTGGCCCGCTTTCTCGGGACTGACGACCCGGCCGAGGTGATCTGGACCCGGGGCACCACCGAGGGGATCAACCTCGTGGCCGCGAGCTGGGGGGGAGCGAATCTCGGGCCCGGCGACGCCATTCTCCTTTCCGAGATGGAGCACCACTCGAACCTCGTCCCCTGGCAGCTCGTGGCGGCCCGGACCGGAGCCGAGCTCCGCTACCTGGGGGTGACCGACGAGGGGACCCTCGACCTGGAGCCCCTGGACGCCCTCCTGGCCGACGGCAGGGTCCGGATCGCGGCCCTCACCCAGGTCTCCAATGCCCTGGGGACGATCAACCCCATTCGGGAGATCGCCGACCGCCTCCATGCCGCCGGCGCCCTGCTCCTGGTGGATGGGGCCCAGGGGGCGGCCCATGCTCCGGTGGATGTGGGGGCGCTGGGGGCGGACTTCTTCGCATTCTCCGGGCACAAGCTCTGCGGTCCCACCGGAATCGGGGCCCTCTGGGGGCGTCGCGCGCTTCTCGAGGCCATGCCCCCCTACATGGGAGGCGGGGAGATGATCGATGTGGTGGAGCACCACCACTCCACCTGGGCCCCCCTCCCCCACACCTTCGAGGCCGGCACCCCGAACATTGCCGGGGCGGTGGGAATGGCGGCGGCCCTGGCCTACCTGGAGGGGGTGGGGCCCGAGCGGATCCTGGCGCACGAGCAGGGACTCGTGGCCTACGCCCTGGAGCGCCTGGGCGCCCTGGAGGGGATCCGCCTCTTCGGGCCCTCGGACCCCCACCAGCGGGCCGGTGTGGTGAGCTTTCTCGTGGGCGATGCCCATGCCCACGACATCTCCACCATCCTCGACCAGGAGGGGGTGGCCATTCGCGCCGGCCACCACTGCACCCAGCTCCTCATGCGGCGCTTCGGCGTTGCCGCCACCGCCCGGGCCTCCTTCTATTGCTACAACACCCGTGAAGAGGTGGATCGACTGGTGGACGGGGTCTCCACCGTGGTGGAGCTCTTTGCCTGACCCGGGCCGGACCCTGCCAGACCGCGCCGCGCGGCCAACTCTCCCCGCCCTGCGCGCGCCATGACGGCCGAGGGGGAACTCACCGCGCTCTACCAGGAAATCCTCCTGGGCCACTACCGGAGCCCCCGCCTCCGAGGCGCCCTCCCGCCCCCCCGGCGAGCGGCCCGGGTCCGGAACCCGAGCTGCGGAGACGAGGTCACGATCCACCTGCGCCTGGCCGGCGACCGGGTGGAGGAAATCCGCTTCGAGGGGGAGGGGTGCTCGATCTCGCAGGCCTCGGCCTCGATGATGACGGCCACCCTCGAGGGCCGCACCGTGCAGGAGGCCCGGGTCGTGGCCGCCCGCTTCGTCGACCTCCTCCAGGGAGACCAGGGCGCCGCGGCCGACCCGGTCCTCGGCGACCTGAGGGCCCTGGCCGAGGTGGCCCGCTTTCCCATTCGGGTACGATGTGCCCGTCTCGCCTTCGAGGCCTTCGAGGAGGCCCTCCAGGCATCACCCGGCGAGGCCACGGCCGACCGGGCCTCCCCCCGTTCCGGCCCGGCCCTCCCCGAGGAGAACCGATGATCCGGACCGCCCCTGCCCCGGTCCGCCTCGTTCCTCCCGAGACCCCGGTGGGCCCCCCTCAGGGCTCCAGCACCACCTTCATGGCCCCGCTCCGGCGGTGGTTCCCCGCCACGGAGAGGGCCTCCCGGTAGCGGGCCAGGGGAAAGGTGTGGGTCACGAGGTCGCGAACGGGGGCACCCGTGGCCACGAGGAGGTCATGGGTGATCTGGAAGGAGTGACGCCGCTCCCCCTCCCAGCTCTCCCACGCGTGTCCCACGAACCCCCGCACCTGGAGTTCGCGGGCCCAGAGGAAGGTGAGGTCGAGCTTCGGGATCTCGGCGGCGCACCCCAGCATGACGAGGGTGCCCCGGGGGGCCGTCCACCGGAGGGCCTGGGTGAGGGACCCGGCATTCCCCACGCAGTCGAAGACGAGGGGAAACCCTCCGCCCGAAAAGACCTCGTTCCCCAGAATGGGCTGGTAGGCCCGGCTCCCGGTGGCAATGAGGGCCTCCCGGGCTTCGAGCCCGGGCTTGACCGCCTGGGTGGCGCCAAGGCGCATCGCCATGTCGGCCTCGTGGGCCCGCTTCGTCTGGGCCGTGATGGAGCCCCGAAACCCGGTGGCCCGAAGCGCCCAGATCACCCCCATGGCAATGGGGCCGCTCCCCACCACGAGTACATCGGCCTCGGGATCGGCAATGCGCCCCCCGCCCGGCCCGGCGTTGAGCACGGCGTGCATCCCGATGGAGAGGGGTTCGGTGAGGACCGCCGTCTGGTCGTCGAGGGCGTCGGGAACGGGGAAGAGCTGGCTCTCGTGGGCCACCATTCGCTCTCCGAATCCCCCGGGAAGGTCACGGTGGTAACCCATGGTCAGACCACGAGATAGCGCACCCCCACCCTCGGCTGCCTCCCCGTCTTCTCCCGCCTCCTCGCAGGTGGCGTGGCGGCCGTCCCGGCACGAGGGGCAGTGCCGGTCTTCCGGGTGCCCCCGGACCTGGCACGAGAGGAAGGGGTCCACCGCCACCCGCATCCCGGGCTCGAGGCCGGTGACCCCGGGGCCCACCTCGCGCACCCGGGCCAGGATCTCGTGCCCCAGCACGGCGGGAAAGGAGCCGAAGGGCTCGAGAACCGGGCTCGCCCGGTAGGAGAGGGTGCCCAGGTCGGTGCCGCAGATCCCGCAGGCCATCACATCGAGCCCCACCCATCCGGGGGCCAGGCGGCCCGGCGAGGGCACCCCCGGTTCGGGCACCTCGGTGAGGCGGAGGTTCGAGAGGGGTCCGTAGAGGGCGGCCTCGGTGAGGCGGCCCAGCGTTCGGGCCCGTACGAAGCCGGCGGGGGTCACGTCGAGTCGAAGGGCGCGCATGGCGTCGGGGCTGGATGGGGCGGGGGCCGGGGGGACCCGGGTTCAGAAGGCGTCGAGGAGCCGGAAGTCGCCGAGCCCCAGGGCCGGGTGGAAGTCCGGGCGGGGAAGGCGGAGCCCGGGCAGCTCCCCCTCCACGAGGAGCCCCGAGGCCAGGGCCACCGGGAGGGCCCGCGGGCCCCCCTTCTCCTCCTTCCGGACCCGGCGTTCGGGGCCCTCCACGACCCAGCGCCCCCGGTTGGCCGGGAGCTCGGCATCCTCCACCGAGAGGTCCGTGCCCGGATCGGCCCCCAGGTGCTCGAGGAGTGCCCCCACCTGGAGAATCCGGACCATGGGGCCGCGGAGGATCGTGGCCGAGGGGAACCAGAGCTTGCGGGCACCCGGGGCCCCCGGAAGGCGGGGGTGCGCCAGGACCTGGTGGAGACGCTCCCCGGGGAGGGCATCGAGGGTGACTTCGCGCCACGCATCGCGCTGGGCCGAGATCCACCCCAGGGCAGCCCGGTAGGCGTCGGGGTCGGGGGCCAGGAGCTCGGCAATGCGGAAGGCCGCCCCCTTTCCGCCCCGCATGCGCCGCACCGAACCCAGGAGATACCCGGCAAGGGTGTCGCGGCCTGCGTTCTCCCCCCGGATCCCGAAGGCCAGGGGGGCTGCGTCCAGAAGGGCCTCCCAGAGCTTCGGTCCCCGGGCGATGAGGCCCTGGATCCGGTCGCCGAACGCCGCATGAAGGGGAGGAAGGCGGGTGAGGGGATCCTCCACGCGGACGATCCGCTCGGCCCCGGGAAAGGGGGGGAGGGCCTCGGGGGGGAAGCGGTAGCGGTGAAGCGCCCCGGCCAGGGCGTACCCCAGGCGGGCGTAGAAGTCGGTGCGGAAGGGGTAGAGGGCCGAGAGGAGATCGCCCCGGGCCACTCCCACCCGGAGGGCTTCGCGCGTCAGGTGCGCCCCGAGCCCCTGCCGGCGAGCGTGGGGCGCCACCGCCACGGCGGCCACCCCCAGGGTCGGAACGGGGCGTCCAAAAAGATGAAGGGTCAGGGGAAGGGCGCGAAAGGCGCCATCGATCCGCCCTCCGGGCGAGGGCTCTCCCACGATCCAGGCGTCCTCCCACCCCCCCCAGGGGCCCCCCTCCCGGAGCTCCCGGGCCCGCACATCGGCCGTGCGCTCGCCGGGAAAGGCGAAGGCCCAGAGGGAGGCGAGCGTGTCTACATCGGCCTCGGTGGCAGGGCGTGCCGAGGGGTGGCTGCGGGGGGAGGAAGCCATGAGACCGGGGGTGATGGGGGAGGGAGAACCCGTGAAGGGTACCGCCGAGACCGGGCGGGGGGCCAGTCTGGAGCCCTGCCGGCCCACCGCTGCCGCCAGGCGACGGATCGGGAGGATGGCGAACGGGTAGCACGATCGCGAGGTTCAGAGCACGCACCGCCACGCACGCACCACCACGCCCCGCACCATGCGCAGCAGTTCACCACGCGCAGCATTTCGCCAAGGAGCGTCCCCATGAAGACCGCCGTCGTAGCCGGATGCCGTACCCCCTTCGCCCGAAGCGGAACCGCGCTTCGCACCCTCTCGGCGGTGGACCTCGGAAAGGTGGCGGTGCGGGAGCTTCTGGCCCGGGCCGATGTGCCGGGCGAGGCCGTGGACCACCTCACCTTCGGGACCGTGATCCACGACCCCCATGCCGGAAACATTGCGCGCGAGGTGGGGCTGGGGGTGCTCCCCAAGGAGGTGCCGGCTTCCTCCGTCTCGCGGGCCTGCGCCTCGGCGAACCAGGCCATTGCCGATGGGGCGAACCTGGTGGAGCTGGGGTATGCCGACGTGGTGGTGGCCGGAGGGGCCGAGTCCCTCTCCCGGATTCCCATTACGGTGGGGGAGAAGCTCGCCCGTGCGCTGATGACGGCGGCCAAGGCGAAGTCGCTCAAGGGGCGGGTGGCGGCCTTTGCCGGCCTCCGGCCCCGGGACCTCCTCCCGGAGCAGCCCGCCATTGCCGAACCCACCACGGGCGAGACCATGGGCGAGGCGGCCGAGCGCATGGCCAAGGAGAACCACATTTCCCGCGAGGCCCAGGACGAATGGGCCCTTCGCTCCCATCGCCTGGCCACGGCCGGGATCGAGGACGGTCGCATCCCCGCCGAGATCTGCCCGGTGTACGTCCCCCCCTCCTTCGACGAGGTGGTGGAGACCGACAACCTGGTGCGCACCGACACCTCGCTGGAGGCGCTGGCCGGGCTCCGCCCCGTCTTCGATCGCACCTACGGAAGTGTCACGGCCGGGAATGCATCTCCCCTCACCGATGGCGCGGCGGCCGTCCTCCTCATGAGCGAGGCCGCGTGCGAGGCCCACGGGGTCGAGCCCCTGGGGTACATCCGGAGCTACGCCGCCACGGCCCTCGACCCCGGGAAGCAGCTCCTCCAGGGCCCGGCCTGGGCCGCGCCCCTGGCGCTGGAGCGCGCCGGGATCACCATGGCCGAGGTGGACCTCATGGAGATGCACGAGGCCTTCGCCTCGCAGGTCCTCTCGAACCTTCAGGCCCTCGACTCCGACGACTTTGCCCGGAAGGAGCTGGGGCGCTCGAAGAAGGTGGGCCACCCCCCCATCGAGCGAATCAATGTCATGGGCGGATCCATTGCCCTCGGTCACCCCTTCGGTGCCACCGGGGCCCGCCTCACCACCACCCTCCTGAACGAGCTCGCCCGGCGCGACCTCGAGTGGGGGCTCATCACCGTGTGTGCCGCCGGGGGGCTGGGCTTTGCCATGGTGGTGCAGCGTGCCTGACCCGGCGGACGACGAAGAGGGATGGCGGGGGCGGCCCTTCCGCCGCCCCCGCCTGCCTCGAACCCCTCGCACTCCGGCGCTCCTGGTCCTGGGCGCCCTCTTCCCCCTCCTTTGGAGAGGCCCCGCTCTCGAGGCCCAGCTCCTCCCCCGGGGAGGGACCCCCACCGAGCGGCAGGAGCCCCTCCTCCCGGACGCGGGGATCCTCGAGATCACCCCCGAGCTGCGGAGCCGACTGGGGCTTTTTCCGGGGGTGCCGGGCTTCCGGGCCGCGCGTCTCCTCGTGGGCGAGGCCGGTGCCGCCTCGGTGGAGGTGGAGTGGGTGGAGGGAGGGAGGATCTTCCGGGAGCGGCGCCCCCTTACCCCCTCCGAGGTGGAGCTCCTTCGGGGAGAGATGGCAGCGGCCCTGGCCGAGGCGGGTGCCCGGGGCGTGGCCACCCGCGAGGGGCGGGGGGGGTTCGTCTTCCGCCAGACGGCGCTGGGACTCGCCTACCATGGGTGGGCCGTTCCCGTGGCCCTCGATGTGGACTCCTCCCAGGGGGCGGTGGCGGCCTACCTCCTCACCGCCGGGACGAGCTTCTACCTCCCCTACCGCCTGACCCGGGACCGGGGGGTCTCCCCGGTGCACCGGGATCTCTCCTTCTACGGAGGAACCCGGGGGGTCCTGACCGGACTCCTGGCCGGAGACCTGGTGGCCGGCGGGTGGTACGACGACACCGACCGGGCCCTGCGGGCGCGGCTTGCCGGTGGGGTCGTGATGGGTGCCGCAGGGAGTGTGGCGGGGTTCGCGGCCACGGATCGATGGAACCCCACCGCCGGAGATGCCCGTTTCGTGGGGGTCTTCGGCGATGCCGGACTCGTGGCCGGGGCCGCCCTTGGCTACCTGGCGGGCCCCTACCGGACCGAGGACGTCCTGGTGGAGGGACCGGGGTTCGAATTCACCGAGGAGCGGATGCGGAACCGCCGGGCCGGACACGGAATCACCCTGGCGGGGCAGGGCGCCGGGCTCGCCCTGGGCGGCTGGCTTTCCACACGGCGGAGCTACGCCCCGGGCGATGCGGCCGTGCTCCGAAGCGCCACCGTGCTGGGGGTGCAGGCCGGTGCCACCGGGGCACGCCTGGCGGGAGCGAACGAGGACCGGGGTCCGCGCTGGGTCACGGGCATGCTGGTGGGGGGATCGCTCGGGCTCGCCGCCTCCGATCGCTGGATCGGGGCCCGGGGGCTCGATGGAGGGGAGGGGCTCCTGGTGAATGCGGGGCACCTTGCGGGAGGCGCCACGGCTGCGGGGCTCACCTACCTCCTCGTCGACGACATGGGAGAGGCTGCCACCCCCCTGCTTCTCGCCTCGACGCTGGGAAGCGCCCTCGGCGCCGAACTCGTGCGACGGGCCGTGACCGGTTCTTCCCCCCTTCGGAGGGACCACGACGGGCACGGGGACGCCGGCGGCGGCGGCGCCGGAAGGGGCAACCTGCAGAGCGCGGAACGCCCCTCCGCCCCGCCTCGGCATCGGTCCCGGTTCTCCCTCACCCTTCACCCGGAGGGGGTCCTTCAGGGGGCAAGCCCGGCCCTGCTCCCGGCCTCCACCCAGGAGCGGAGGGGTGGGCACACGGCGGTCCCCACCTGGGTCACGGTCCGCTTCTGACCGGGGATCCGCCGCCGCCCCCCGATGCTCCGGGGGGCGACAGCGGCCCGTACCCCTTTCCTGGAGACCGGATCAGCGTCGACTCGTGACGATCCGGTTCTGCTGGAGGTTCCAGGTAAGGTTCGTGTTGTGGTTCACATTGATCCGCTCGGAGCGGGTGGTTCCCACCGGCCGCTCCGCCACGAGCCGGAACTGGCCCGTGTTCCCGTCGTAGCTGAACTCCCCCGTCTCACCCCGGGGCACACCCCCGAGGTCGATGCGTCCCACTCCGCCATCGGGCTCCATGTACACCCGGATGTCTTCCGAGTTGGGGTGGAAGTTCTCCACCGTGATCCGGGTCACCCCGGGCTCGCCCGAGTCCGTCGCCTCGGCTCCGCCACCA
The DNA here is from genome assembly GCA_050485885.1 of Gemmatimonadales bacterium. Classification (GTDB taxonomy): domain Bacteria; phylum Gemmatimonadota; class Gemmatimonadetes; order Longimicrobiales; family Gaopeijiaceae; genus SKNW01. The sequence continues at coordinate 43,180 of JBJHCG010000002.1, forward strand.
CTGGCGCATCCGGCAGCAAGGGTAAGGAAGAGGGCGAGGGTGGCTCCTGCGAGCCGGTTCCTGCGCTGCTTCATGTCGGGTCTCCTGTCGATCCGGTTGCGAAACGGAAGGTCCGCCCCTGGGGGAGAGGAAACACCGTTGCAAGCGGGCCGCCAGGCCCTGTTTGCGGCCACCCCCATGGCCGAACGAGGCTCCGCAAGGTAGGGCGCAGGGGAGGCCCCCGCCACTCCCGCGGCTCCTGCACTTTCCGTCAGCCCGGCCTTTCGGGGGAGCCCGATGGCCGCATCCGGCGCCAGAACCCGGGGGAGCCGGGGCCGGAGTGGGACCCGGTCCGAAGGTCAGGCCGCCTTCGAGGGAAGGGCCCGCACCGCCGCCTCGATGGCCTCGAAGTCGGGAAGGACCCCGGCGTCGTCCGAGGCCCAGGTCCACTGCACCACACCCTCCGGGTCGATGACGAAGGCGCTCCGGTTCGCCACCCCGCGCATTCCGAAGAAGTCGTCGTTCCTCACGCCGAAGGCGGTGCAGACGTCGCGGTTGAAGTCCGAGAGGAGGGGGAAGGTCGCCCCCGTGGCCTCGGCGAAGCGCGCCTGCACGTAGGGGGAGTCCACCGAGATCCCCACGACCCGCGCCGGAAGCGCCGCCGAAGCCATCCAGCGCTCCTGGAGTGCGCAGACCTCATCCGTGCAGACCGAGGAGAAGGCCAGGGGATAGAAGAGGACCACCACGGGCCCCTCGCGCAGCAGCCCGGAAAGGGTCACCGGCGCCTCGCCGATGCGGTGAACGAGGGAGAACTCGGGAGCGGGATGACCGACGGCGATGGGCATGGTACGGAGGGCTGGCGGTGGGAAGGAGAAGGATGGAGAAGGCCAGGGAACGACCCGCCCCACCCTGCGGATGCGGGCTGCCGGAGGGGCGGGGAGGAGCCGGCCGACCCCGCCCGCCGACCGGCGGTGCGAGAGACCTCCGGGGGTTCACCCCGGCGGGGCCAGCCAGGCCGCCAGATCGTCCCGCGCCTGGCTGCGAAGATGGGGCTCGACCTCGTCCCAGGAGAGACGGATCCGGATCATCCCCATGCTGTAGGGCCCGATGGCGTAGGGGTTGTAGTGGAAGGTGAGGCCTTCGGGGGTGGGCTCCACATTGTCCACCAGGGGGATCCGGTCGTCGAAGAGACCGGCGTCGGTGAGGGGCGCGCCCTGGGGCAGACCGGCGTCGCGCCGGTACGCGGCTTCGAGCAGGGCCTGGACCGGCGCCTCCGCCTCGGGATCGAGGAGGGCCTCGAGGTCGAGGGTCCGGCCGCTGGGGAGGTGCAGGGCATGGTAGCGCACCCAGTGATTGGGATGCGCGCCCCCGGTGTAGGCCATTTCCGAGGCCTGGAGAAGGAGAACTGGGCGCGAGGCCGCCTCTACCCCGATTTCCCGCTCCAGCGCCCACCCGAAGGAGGCACCTCCCGGGAAGTCGGCGCGGAAGGCATCGTAGGCCGCCACGAAGTCGCGGGCCAGCGCCTCGGCCGAGGGCGCGATGTCCCCCTCGAGGAGCCCGCGCTCGCGGATCCGCGCATCGACCCAGGCCGCTGCCGCGCGGGGTGCGGGGTCGGTGCCCTCGAAGGCCGGCCAGACGATCCGCGCCCGGGCGCATCCCGCGTCGGCATCGTCGCATCCCTCCGAGAGCTGGTCCACTTCCTCCATGGACCACCGGACCTCGGCTTCATCGCGGTCGAGGGGTGCGGCAGGGGCCTCTGGGGTGCCCGGGTCCGGCGCGGCATCGCCACAGGCCACGAGCGCCGCCATGGCCAGGAGGGCGGCGACTCCGGGGGTGCGCGGTGCGGACCGCGGTTCGGGGCGCGGTTCGGTGTGGGCGGTGGCGCGCGGTGTGGGGCGGGCTGCGGATCGAGGCGCGGATCGAGCGGCGGACCGGGCGGGGCGCATCAGGGGCGGGCCTCGGGGTCGAGGGGGCGCACGACCCGGATCCCCTGCTGCCCCGAGATCCCCTGGATCCGGTCGGCGAGGGGGCGGGCCGAGATCTCCACCGAGTCCCCCACGAGGGGGGCGTGGAGGAGGTGGATGCGCCCGTTGTGCCGAAGGGCGATCCCGGTGTGGGCAATGTCCAGCCCGTCGACCGTGCTCACCGCGGCAATGAGGTCGCCGTTCCGGATCCCCTCCTCCACCCGGGCAATCCGGTCCTGGGGCACGAAGGGCCGGCCGGTCTCGCTCAGGCGGGCTTCCACGGCGCGGATCCCGTCGAGGAGCCCCGGATCTTCCCCGAGCTGGCGGTAGGCCTGGGGGTTCTGACTCATGAAGCGGATCGGGCGGGTGTCGAGAGCGGGGTCGAGCTCGGGCGTCACGTCGCTCAGAAGGCCCCGGGCAATCCCCTGCTCGATCCATTCGGTGAAGTAGTGGAGACGGCTCGCGTACCCGTCGATCCGGGCGTCGCGGTAGCGGAGATCGGTGAGGAGGGCCCGGTAGCGGTCCCGAAAGGCCCGGGCCTCGGGAGAGTCGGTGTCGGCGGGCCCTTCCGGGAGGGGGGTGGCGGTGTCGCGGGCGAGGTGAGCCAGCACGAGCACGTGCTCCACGAAGGTCACGCAGTCGAAGGCATCCAGGCGGACCACGAGGCGCTCCTCCCCCGGAAGCTCGAGGGTTCCGGGCTCGTAGGGGGTGCCCACGAAGGTGGGCCCCAGGAGCGCCACCAGCTCGGACACGGGGAGGGCGGCGAGCCCCTGCTCCCGGGCCCACGCCACCGTTCCGGCCGCCAGCGCCCAGTCCCGCTCCGTCTCGGCCGGGTTCGGGTCGTCGGGGTGGGGATCCGGGGGGAGGTCGAGGACAGGACCGGCGTAGGTGAAGGAGGGAGGCCCCGAAGGGGGAGGGGGCGGGGACGCGTCGAGGCCGGCACCTTCGGCCCCGGCGGGCTCTCCATTCCCCTCGGTGCACGCGCCAAGGACCAGGAGGGCGACGACGCCCGCCGCAAGGGAGATCGTGCGAAGGGGGGAGGTGCGGGCCCAGGGGGTGCAGGGATGGTGGCTCATGGTTCGATCATCATGGGGTGCAATGGCTTCGGTATGGACACGAATCCGAATTCTGTTTCTGTTTCAGGGTGCCCGCAGGAACCTCGGGGACGAGGGTTCACCGGGGTTGAAACCCCGGAGCCCCCGGTGGGGTCTACAGAGGCCTGATGGCCGCTTCCGGCACATCTTCCCCACGATCCGTTCCCAAGGAGTCACCATGCCGTATCCCGACCTTCTCGTCCAGCCCATGCGCGATGACCTGACCCGGCTCGGGTTCCGGGAGCTGCGCTCGGCCGCCGATGTGGACGACATCCTGGAGAACGTGTCCGACCCCGTTCTCGTGGTGGTGAACTCGGTCTGCGGCTGCGCCGCCGGGAATCTCCGCCCCGGGGTGGCCATGTCGCTGGACCACGAGGTGGTGCCCCCCGTGCTCACCACCGTCTTCGCCGGGCAGGACCTCGAGGCCACGGCGCGGGCCCGGGATTTCTTTACCGGATACCCGCCATCGTCCCCTTCGGTCGCCCTCCTCCGCGACGGAGAGATCGTGTACATGATGGAACGGCACCAGATCGAGGGCCGGGGCCCCGACATGATCGCTGCCGACCTGCGCCGGGCCTACTCCGAGCACTGCGCCGGCGAGGCCGCCCATGGATGAGGCCGAACGGAAGGCCTACGCCGACCGCTTCCGGGCCCGCATCGAGGAGTGGGAGGCGAAGCTGGACCAGCTCGGCGCCCGGGCCAGGCGGGCCGAGGCCGACCTCCGGATCAAGCTGAACGACGAGGAGTCCGACCTCCGGAAGCGCCTCGACGAGGCCCGGGCCCGGCTCCGGGAGCTCCAGGCCGCCTCGGGCGAGGGGTGGGAGGAGGTAAAGGGAGGCGCCGAGCGGATCTGGCGCGATGTTCGCGCCGCCTGGGACCGGAGCGCCGCCTCGTCGGATGACGGCCCGGAGGGCGGGTCCGGGCCGGGCGAGCCTCCCCCCTCCGCGCCGACGCCACACTAAAGGATCGTCTTGCCCAGGGCGCTCTCGATGAGGCGGATCCCCACCCGGGCGGTGCGGTTCTCCGAGTCGAGGACCGGGTTCAGCTCCACGAGCTCGAAGCCGACGAGCCCGCCCGAGGCCGCCACCTTCTCGCAGATGAGGTGGCCTTCCCGGTAGGTGAATCCCCCCGGGACCGGGGTCCCCACCCCGGGGGCCTCGGCGGGGTCCAGGCTGTCCAGGTCGAAGGAGACGTGGAAGCCCGCCGTACCCTTCGAGATCCGGGCCACCGCCTCGTCCACGCAGGCGGTGAGGCCCCGCTCGTCCACCTCCGACATGGTGAAGACCCGGATCCCCGCCGCCTGCAGGGCCTCCCGCTCGCGGGGGTCCACCTCCCGGGCACCGAGCACGGCCACATGGCGGGGGTCGAAGGCCGGCTCGGTCCCGCCGATCTCCACGAGTTCCCGAGGGCCTGTCCCGGTGAGCACCGAGAGGCTCATCCCGTGGATGTTTCCCGAGGGCGAGATCTCCGGGCGGTTCATGTCGGCGTGGGCATCGACCCAGAGAAGCCCCAGGGCCTCTCCCCGGGCCCGATGGTGCGCCGCCAACGCGGCCCCGGTGCCGATGGTCAGGGAGTGGTCCCCCCCGAGCACCAGGGGAAAGACTCCGTCGTGGAGGGCCTCCCGGAGGAGATCGTGGGCCTCGCGGCACGCCTGGGCGATTCCCGGGAGGTAGCGGGCCGAAGGGTCTCCAACCGGAATGGCCTCGGGGGTGGGGGCGTGGACCGTGCCCACCTCCCGCACCCGGTGGCCGAGCCGGGCCACCGCCTCGGTCACCCCCCCGATCCGGAGGGCCGAAGGGCCCATGTCCACCCCGCGGCGTCCGGCCCCGAGGTCGATGCTCACCGAGAGAATGCCGACCTCCCGGAGCTCCCCGTTCACCGGTCGTCTCCGGATCGGAGCCGGCGCATGGCCTCCTTCCGGCGGCGCCTGGCATCGCGGGGGCTCTCGCCGGGGAGGCGGGAGCTGATGTTCACCCCTCCCATGAGGGCGAAGCCCGACACGCGAAGCACCGGGGCGTTCGGGGGAGGGGAGATGTCGGCATCGCCCGCCGTGTCCTCTTCAAAGCCCCCCATGAAGGCGAAGCCCTCCGTTTCCACCCGGACCCCGGGGGGAACGAGAATGTCGACCCCGCCCATGAGGGCCCCGGCAAAGACCCGGGTCTCCCCGGGGGGGAAGAGGGCCTCGCGAAAGTCCAGCTCCACGCCCCCCATGAAGCCCAGAGCGCGAATGAGGCGGGCCGGATGCCACGCTCCCTTCCGGACCCGACCACTCCAGATGGCCACCTCGGTCTGGCGTTCGGCCACGCGCCCCTGGTTGATCCGGATGGCGGTGCCCGGAACCACGGGCCATCCGGCCTCCGATCCGCCGGGGGCGAGGGTCTGCCCCATCCCGGACCCCGAGGCGCCCCCGGGGCGCGTGACCGCCGTGGGCCCGGCCAGCGACGGGAGGTCCGCCAGGAGCGCACGCAGCTCGTCGCGGGTCCGGGACTGGTGTGCCTGCTCCACCCGGCGTTCGAACTCCCCGATCTCGAGGCGGTCCTGGGCATAGTGCTCCACCAGGGCCTCCACCACCTGATCCCGCTCCAGCGGGCGCGCCTCATCCGTCATCTACCCCAGCCCTCCTTGTTCGCTTTGCCAGGCGAGGGCCCCGTCCACCAGGGTGGCCCGTACCTCAAGCTCGGTACACCAGGCCTCCGGGGGAAGGTCGAAGGGGGCGTGGGAGAGAAGGACGAGGTCGGCCCGCTTCCCGGGCTCGATGGAGCCGGTCTCCCCCTCGAGAAAGGCCGCCCGCGTCGCATCGAGGGTATGCGCCCGAAGGGCCTCCCCCACCGAAATGCACTCGGCGGCGTTCCAGACCCGGGGGGGGTCTCCCTCCGAGCCCGGAAGGCGCCGGCCCACGGCGGCCGCAAGCGCCACCCGGGGGTCCAGCGGCGCCACCGTCCAGTCCGAACCGAAGGCGGGGCGGACCCCTGCGCGGAGAAGGGAGGCAATGGCGTAGGCCCCGCCCACCCGCTCGGCCCCGATGCGGGCCTCGGCCCAGGGGCCATCGTCCACCAGGTGCGCCGGCTGCATCGAGGCCAGGATCCCCGGGTGCCCCAGGCTCCGGAGGGTGGCGGGAGCCAGGTGCTGGGCATGTTCCACCCGGAGGCGGAGATCCCGCCCGGCGTAGCGCCGGCAGAGGTCCCGGTACTCCCCCACGAGCCAGGCATTGGCGGCATCGCCAATGGCGTGGACAATGGGCTGGAGCCCCATCCCCGTGGCCTCGGCCAGCCCTCGGGAAAGGTCGTCCAGGTCGGTGATGGGGCCCCCCCGGTGCCCGGGCCGGTGGAGGTAGTCGTCGAGGAACCATGCCGTGTCGGCGCCAAGGGACCCATCGACAAAGGCCTTCACCGATCCCCATCGGAGGCGCTCGTCGCCCCCTCCCTCCTCGGCCACCCAGGCCTCGAGGCGGTGGCGATCCTCCAGGGGTACGGCTGCCGAAACCCGCAGGGGGAGCTGCCCCCGGGCATGGAGGGTGCGGAGGGCGAAGAGCGAGGCCCAGCTCTCCTCCGAGCTCTGAAGCGCCCCCATGTCGTGCACCTGGGTCACCCCATGCCGGAGGGCGTGGAGGGCCGCCGCCCGGAGCGCCGCCTCCCGGTCGGCCTCTCCCGGGGGGGGAACCGCCGCCGAGACCAGGTGGAGCGCCCGCTCCCGGATGAGGCCGGTGAGCTCCCCCGTATCCGGATCCCGCTCCAGCGTGCCCAGGGGAGGGTCGGGGGTGCCGGCGTCGAGGCCGGCCCGCTGGAGCGCCGCCGAGTTCGCCACCCCCACGTGCAGGTCGGTCCGGAGAAGGAAGACGGGGTGATCCGGCGCCGCCCGGTCGAGCCAGCTCCGGTCCGGGAGAGCCCCGCCCCACCGGTGGTGATCCCACCCCCCCCCCAGGATCCAGCTCCCCGGTGGGAGGGCCCGGGCCCGTTCCGCCACCCGCAGCTCGAACCCCTCGGGAGAGGTCACCCCCCGCAGGTCGACGCGGAAGAGGTCGAGCCCACCGGACTGGAGGTGCACGTGGGCGTCCACGAACCCGGGCACGAGGCACCCCCCGTCGAGGGTCACGACCTCGGTACGGGGCCCCCGACTCGCCAGAATCCGCTCCGCCGGCCCCACGGCCGCGATCCGGTCGGCGCGAAGGGCCACGGCGGCGTCCCGGAGGGGAAGAAGGTCCGGGGTCACCCCGGTCCAGACCTGGGCACCCAGGAGGATCCGGTCGGGGGGAAGCACGCGCTCGAGGCTCGGCGGCGGCCGACGCCGCTCCACCCCGCCGGGAAGTCCGCTCACGGGGGGCCTCCCGCCCGCAGCCATCGCTCGAGGACCCGAGCCACCCTCTCCACCTCGCGCACCGGCACGAACTCCCGTGCCGTGTGGGCCTGGGCAAGGGAGCCGGGACCGAAGCAGAGGGCGGGGATCCCCGCCTCCATGAACCAGGCCGATTCGACCCAGGCCGTCATCCCCTCGACCCGGGGTGCCACCCCTTCCCCCTCGAGCGCCCGGACCAGCCCCTGCACGAAGGGGTGATCCACGGGGAGTTCGGCGGCGGGGCGCACCATTCCCGGGGTGAGGGTGAGGGGCACGCCGGGCCACCCCTCCTCGATCCGGCGAAGGAGGGCGGCCAGGGCCTCCTCCACCTCGGAGGCGGCCTCCCCCGGAAGGAGCCGCACCTCCAGCTCGAGGCGGCACCGCGCCGGGTACACCGAGGGCGCCTCCCCCCCTTCAATGGTTCCGGCATGGAGGGAGGCCCGCCCCAGGAGGGGGTGCTCGCCCGAGCCCAGGAGTGCGTCTTCGTCCAGCGCCGCCAGCACCCGCCCCATCTGTCGAATGGCATCGCGCCCGACCTCGGGCCGCGAGCCGTGGGCCGCATGCCCCTCCGCCTCCACCGTGAACCAGGCAAACCCCTTGTTCGCCGTGGCCAGCGCCAGCTCCGTGGGCTCGGTCACCACCACCGCGTCGGCCCGGAGCCCCGCATCCAGCAGGTCCCGCAGCCCCAGGGAGGCGTGCTCCTCATCGGCGGTGAGCACGAGGCGGAGGGTTCCTGAAATGCCCCCGCCCGGAGCGTCGGGTGCGGTGCGGGCCGCCGCCGCGAGGATCGCCGCCACCCCGCCCTTCATGTCGGCGCTCCCGCGTCCGGCGATCCGGGGCTCCTCCCCGGGGTCCGGGGCGGGACCCTCCGGCTCCGGGTCGAAGGGGGGGATCTCCATGCCGGCCACCCCCACCGTGTCCAGGTGCCCGCAGAGGGCGAGCACCGGCGGACCCTGGCCCCGCTCGGCCAGAAGACTCACCCGCCCGGGTTCGGGCTCCCGGCGCTCCACCCGGAACCCCCACGCCTCGAGATGGGGGAGGAGGAGATCGGCCAGGGGGGCCTCCCCCGCACCGCCCGCTTCAAGGCGGGGGTTCACCGAGGGGACGGCCACGAGCGCGCGGGTCCAGGCGGTGGGATCCCCGGCCCGAAGGGCATCGCCTCGGGGGGAGGAAGCCGGCAGCAGGGGGGGAAGCGAGAAAGAGCCGGTCACCGGTGCGGGGGAGAGGGGAAAAGGGGCGAGGTCAGGGACGGGGACCGGGAGGGAGATCGGGAGGGGGCGGGACCGGAAACCGGCAGGGGAGGGTCGGATTTCCGAGGCCCGGCATCAGGACCCGGGCAAAGGACCCGGCGTTGGGCTCTTTCCGGGGTGCCGTACGGCCGCTCCGAGACCCCTTCCCACCCTCCCCGGGGCGAATCCATGTCACGCTCCGGCAACGGGAGGGGCGCTCGAAGGAGCGGAAACGCCACACCCTGCTCCGCGTGATTCCGGGCCAGGACCGATGTGCGACAAGGCCTTCCGGAGGCTACCCCACCCCCCGGAGCGAGGCGGGGTTGCGGCGTTCGCCCCCCGGACCCGGGTCCCCGCCCGGGGAACGCCGTGACGCCCGCCCCGGAACGGTATGCTTCGTGCAAGCTTCAAGGGTTGGGTGGAGACCCCGCTTCACCTGAATCCGACGCCCCTTTCCGGGAGCGGTCCCCATGCGCACTGCCTTCGCCCTTCCCTTCATCGGCGCCGCCCTTGTCACGGCGGGAGCCTTCTACGCCCGCGCCGTCCTCCGTCCTGCCCTCCTCGAACGGATCCGCTCACGCGGCTTCTGAGTTCGAGCGTTGGGCCCCCGCCACGGAGCGGGGCAAGCACCGGAAGGAGATGGCGTCCGGCCCCGGCGTTCCGTCGCCCGGGCCCGGGGCGCCGTGGGCCTCAGCCGAAGTGGACCCGGTTCTTCTCGATGTAGCTCGTCCATTCCGGGGGAACGTCGGTGTCGGGGAAAATGGCCTGCACGGGGCACTCCGGCTCGCACGCGCCGCAATCGATGCACTCGTCCGGGTGGATGTAGTACTGGTCGTCGCCCTCGTAGATGCAATCCACCGGACACACCTCGACGCAGGACGCATCCTTCGTCTCGAGGCAGGGCTCCGTGATGATGTACGTCATGGGATTCGGTCCTCTGGGTCGGGCCGCCGGGTCCCCTGGCAGGCCCCGGGTTCGGGGAGTCCGGCGGCCCCTCCGGGCGCCGGGTTGCTCAAGAAGAATTGAAATCCGGGGAGGCCGCAAGCCCCCGGCCCACCCGCGAACACCACCACCGGAAGCGACGTTCCCACACCCCCCCGAGCCGGATGGCCAGGGGGAGGAGGAGGGCCTCGGCACGGAGCACCGTTCGAACCCGCTCCGGGGAGGGGGGTGCCAGGTGCAGATGGCGGAGGTGATCGAGGAGGTCGGCCAGCACCACCTGGAGAAGGGGGGTGGGGAGAAGCACGAGCCCCTCGGTCCAGGCGCCCTCTTCCTCTTCCGAGGCCCGAGCCCCCACGCCTCCCTCCAGGAGCGGGATCCCCCGGAGGTCGGCGCCGGCCATCCCCTGGGGGGGCATGAGCCCGGGGCTCCCCTGATCCAGGGCCGTGGCCAGGGCCAGGGTCTCGGGGTCGCGGACCGTGCCGTCGCCCAGGAGAATGACGAGGTTCCGGCCCGGGTGGAGCCAGCGGGGGTCGTCTTCGTCGGGAGGGAGTAGGGCCGCCCGGTGGGCCCCGGCCTCGTCGTGGGCCCGAAGGACCGCTTCCGCCTCCGCAGGGTCCAGCCCCGCTGCCCCGAGCCCCTCCCGGAGGCGGGCATGCATGCGCCCCCATCGGGGTCCGGGCCAGAGGGGGGGCGAAGGGCGGGTCCCGGATCCGGTCAGGGCCATGGTCCGGGCCGTCAGCCGCCGGGCTCGGCCAGGAGGGTGCGGCGGAAGTGGGCCACCGTGAGCTCCGCCGCCTCTTCCAGGGTGGGAGGCACCGTCTCCAGGGGGTGGGCGGCCCCCAGGGTGTGACCGGCCCCCTCCACAAGGCGGAGCCGGGCGGCGGCGTTGGCCCGGGCAAGCCGGCGCGCCTCGTCCGGTGCCACGGTGGCATCTTCCTCCCCATGCACGATGAGCCAGGGCGCCGAGACGCCGGCGGCCTTCGCCTCGATGTCGAGGGCCTCCCGGTGGGTTTCCAGGTCCTCCAGAAGGGTGAGGTCCAGGGGCATCTGCTGGCCGGTGCGCCCGTTCAGTACATGAATGCGGCCCTCCCGGCGCCACGCCTCGAGGGTCTCCTCGTCCCAGCGGTGGAAGGTGGCCACGGCAGCCCAGGTCACGAGGGCGTCGAGGCGGCGGCTTCCGGCCACGAGGACCCCCACCCCGCCCCCCCGGGAGTGGCCGAAGAGGCCGATCCGCTCCGGTGGCACGGGGAGGAGCTCCCCCCCCGCCAGGGCATCGAGGAGAAGCCCCACCTCTTCCACCTCGCGGGTGAAGGTGTTCCGGGCAAAGGCCTCGAGTTCGGTGAAGGCCCCCGGGGTGCTCCCGATCCCGTTCAGCGAGAGGTCGGGCACCACGGAGGCGATCCCGACCCCGGCCAGGCGCTCGGCGAGCCAGGGAAAGAAGCCCCAGGTCCCGAAGCCCTTGAACCCATGCACGAGGACGACGGCGCCTCGGGGCGGGGGGCCCTCGGGAATCCGCACGTCGGCCCGGAGCGTCGCCCCATCGGGGAGGGCCCGGGTCCAGCGCCGATGGATCATGGGGAGGCCTCCTTCTGCCAGGTCACGTCGGGGGCACCGGCCCGGTGGTTCTCGAGTCGGGCCAGGGTGAAGAGAAGGTCGGAGAGGCGGTTCAGGTAGCGAATGATCCCCCCGGCCTCGGGCTCCTCGGCCTCGAGATCCACCACCCACCGCTCCGCCCTCCGGCACACGGTGCGTCCCACATGGAGTTCGGAGGCTCCCAGGGTGCCCCCGGGAAGAATGAAGTTCCGCAGCGGTTCGAGCTCGGCCTCGGCCTCGTCCATCCATGCCTCCATCTCGCCGATCCTTCCCACGGGGAGGGGGGGCACATGGGGGTTCCGGACCCCTTGTTCGTCGGGGGGGGCGGCAAGGATGGCGCCCAGCGCGAAGAGGTCGTGCTGGATCCCCTCCAGGCGCACCCGGACCTGGGGGTCGGAAACGAGGGCCACGGCGCGCCCCAGGTGGGCGTTCAGCTCGTCCACCGTGCCGTAGGCTTCCACGCGGGGGTGGGACTTGGAGACCCGGCCCCCGCCAAAGAGGGCCGTTTCGCCGCGGTCACCGGTGCGGGTGTAGATCTTCATGGAGGCGGGGGCTCGAGCTGGAGGGCGGGGGCGAGGAGGGCGGGGGCACGAACGCCTCAGCGCAGGCGGGTGATCCGCCGCAGCGCCTCGGCCTTCTCCAGGAGGGTGTCGGTGGAGGAGGGTGGGGTTTCCGGGGGGGCGGAAAGGAGCTCCCTGAGGTCGAGGAGGACCTCCATCCGGAGCTGCTCCCGCTGGTACTCGAAGTCCAGGGTCTCCATGGCGGAGGTATCGCCCCGGGTCTGCGCGCGCTCCCAGGCCTCGCGAAAGACCCCCTCGAGGGAGCGAAGGATCCGCTCCCGGTCACGCACCGGGGCCTCCGGAGGCGCCGGCCCCGGACCGGAGAGGGAAGGGTCGGGCACCGGGACCCTCCGAGAAGAAGGGGGTGATGGCCGCCTTCAGGGCGTCGAAGTGGTCGTGGAAGTAGTGGTCCGCGCCCGGGATCCGGGCCACTTCCACCCCCGGGCCCAGCCCCTCGGCGAAATCGGCCAGCGCCTGGCCATTTCCGAACTCGTCGTTCTCTCCCTGGACCAGAAGGAGGGGGCGATCGCCCCGCGCCTCCGACCGGGCCAGAAAGGAGAGGTCGTACATGTCCACGGGGAGCCCCATTGCCAGAAGGGCCCGGACCCGGGGGTCCTCGTACCCCACGGCGAGCCCCACGACCGAGCCGAAGGAGAAGCCTCCCACGAGAAGGGGAAGGCCGGGAAGCTCGGTCTCGAGCCAGTCGAGGGCAGCCCGTACGTCGTCCCGCTCGCCCTCTCCCCGGTCATGGCTCCCGGTGCTCTGGCCCACGCCCCGGAAGTTGAAGCGGAGGGCATGGAAGCCGGCGTCGTTCAGGGCCTGGGCGGCGCGGAACACGGCCTTCGTGTGCATGGTTCCCCCGTGCAGGGGGTGGGGATGACAGACCACGGCCGCGCCCCGGAGGGGTGCGGAGGCCTTCCGGAGCTGGGCCTCGAGGTGACCATGGGGGGCGGGAATCCTCACCCGTGATGCTCCTTGTGCAGGTTGGTGCCGGTTGGGGGGGAATGCAGGGATGGAAGGCGAGGGAGCGGCACAGCCGGAGGCCGGGGTTCGGGGCGGCGCTCCCTGCGAGGACGCCGGTCGTCCGGAGAGGCCGGTCTTCGAGGCGCAGCCCTTCCGGGAGGCGCCCCCGACCTACCCCGGCGCGCCTGTCCCCCCGGGCGTTTTCTGGTTCGCCCGTGTGGCCGCTCCCTCCGTTCGTGACCCCGTTTGCGTGACCCTTCCTGCAGGGGAGGGGGTAGGCTTCCAGGGAGGACCCCCTGAAGGCCGGAGGCCCCCGGAGGACGCCCACAGGGGCGCCTTCGTTGACATCCTCACCGGCAAGGGTCCACCGGGTGGAGGCCTCCCTCCGGGGAGCGCGGACCCGAGGGGGCGCGCCCTGCATGCCACTCGCGCCCGCGTCCTTTCCGTGCCCGCATCTCCGTGCCCGCATCCTGTCCGTGCCCGCATCCTAACCTTCGGGGCACTGCGGAAGAAGCCCTCCCGGCTTCGCCGGGCGCGTTGCCGTCGGCTCCTTCTCCGGTCGGGCCCTTGCCTCGCAGGCCCCCATCGGGCCTGCTATCTTCCCCTGAGCCTCCCGCCCGAAGCCTCCGGCGCTCCGGGCGCTGCGGGGCCATCCTTCGAACAGGAGACGAAACCATGCTTCGCACCCTTTTCCGCCCCGGGATCGACCTCCCGGCCCAGCAGGTGGAGGCCAATCGGCGCTACTGGGAGTCGGACGAAAGCGTGAACGGCATTGCCGACGCCATGGGGATCTCCAAGGGGCGTCTCTACGAACTCCTCCTTCCCTTCGATGCCGACCGCCCCTGCCCCGAGTGCGGGGCACCCCTGGGCTTCGCCCACCGAACGGCCCGGCAGCGGGGAGACCTGAGCTGCGGGGCCTGCGGCTTCGAGGCGAACCTGGACGACCTGCCCGAACTCGATGCCGAGGCGCTGTCGGCCCTGGCGGCGCTCCGGGGCGGAGCACGCGCACCCTCCGGCGAGGACGATGCCCCGGCGGGAGGAGAGGGGAGCCGGCAGGGAGGTTCTCCCCTCCTCTGGCACGACGGGGCCGCTGCGGCCGCGCCCCCCCTGAGCCGGAATGCCCTGGTGGGCGTGGCCCTCCTCGGCACCGCCGCCGGCCTTCTCCTCGCCCGCCTCCTCCGACGCTGACGCACCTCATGGCTCCCCCTGACCGCGCCGTCCCGCCCGAGGCCATGGTGACCTCCCACGAAGGGGCATCGCCGAACCGCTCCGTGCATCCGGACCGCACGTCCTCCCTCGAAGCGCCGGTCCGGCCCGAGGTGGACGGCATCCCGGAGGGCCCGGGACGCTCCATTGCAGACCGGATGGCCCACCGCCTCGAAATGCGCCTTCCGGTGGGCGACAACGCCAGGCTCAAGGCCGTGGTGGACTGGGTGAACACCGACCCGGACCTATACGGGCTCTGGATCGCGGCCAATGTGACGGCCATCGAGCGACTGGGAATGACGGACCACGGCCCCGTTCATGTGAAGATCGTCATGAACCTGGCGGTGCGCCTTCTCCGGCTTCTCGTGGAGGGAGGGGTGGAGCCCTCGGTGACGCGGAACTACGCACTCCCCCCGGAAGATGCCGAAGTGGTGGTGGCCCTGGCCGCCCTCTTCCACGATCTGGGGATGTCGATTCACCGCACCGACCACGAGTCGTACTCCCTCTTCCTGGCCCAGGATCAGCTTCGGGACTTCCTTCCCACCCTCTACCCCGAGCCCGGGGCGGCGGCGATCATCCGGTCCGAGATCCTCCACGCCATCATCGGCCATCGGTCCGGAGGAAAGCCCCTCACCGTGGAGGCGGGGGTGGTCCGGATCGCCGATGCCCTCGACATGGCCAAGGGCCGCTCCCGGATCCCCTTCGAAGCGGGCTCGGTGAGCATTCACTCGGTGTCGGCGGCGGCGGTGGAGCAGGTAAGCCTGGGTCGGGGCGAGGAAAAGCCCGTGCGGGTCGCCATCGAGCTCAGCAACTCCGCCGGAGTCTTCCAGCTCGACCAGCTCCTCCGCGAGAAGCTCCGGGGAAGCGGGCTCGAGCCCTACCTGGAGGTGGTGGCTCACCTGGCCGGCGACGAAGAGAAGCGCCTCTTTCGCGAATTCACCCTCTGATGTCCTCCGGGCTCTCCATGCTCCCCTCCGTCCTCCCGCCCTCGGCCGGGATCGCCTGCACCTCTCTCCCCACCTCGCGGATGCAGGCCATGGGGGCTCCCCCACCCGCCCGCCCCCGTCGAGCACCTCGGCCCCTCGCGCTCGCAACCCTGGCCCTCGTGGCCACGCTGGGGCTGGTCGGGTGCAACGGGGAGGAGGAGACGGACCTTCCCGCCCCCGCCGCCTCGCCCCCTGCGGCCGGCGACCAGGCCCCCGACGCCGAGCGGGTCATCGACCTGGCCACCATGGGCCACGATGACGGGGACCTGGCCAGCGCCCCCGTCCGGGTCCTCGAGTTCTCGGACTTTGGGTGCATCTTCTGCGCCCGGTTCCACAACGAGGACTACGACATTCTCCACGACGAGTTCGTGCCCTCGGGCGATGTGGCCTGGAAGTACATTCCCATCACCATCGGGGGCTTTCCCAACGGCGACCTGGCCGCCCTCACGGCCGAGTGCATGGCCGAGCAGGGTCGCTTCCGGCCCATGCGGAGCCTCCTGTACGAGGAACGCGACCGATGGGTGGGCGCCTCCGGGTCGGAGGAAGTCCGCCTCCTCTTCGAAGGGTACGTGGCCTCGGTGGGCGGTGACATGGCGGAATGGGACACCTGCCTCACGGCCGGAGAGGCCTCGGAGCGGATCCGGCTCTACAACCAGGTGGCCGGTGAGCTGGGCGTGCGCGGCACCCCGACCTTCATCATCCAGGGGTTCCCGGTGCAGGGGGCGCCGGCGCTTTCGGACTTCCAGGAGGCCCTCCGCCAGATCGTGGCCGAGGTGCGGGCCGCCGGCGAGGCACCGGACCCGGGACCCGACGACGGGTCCCGGACCGAGCCCCCGGGAGCGTCCCCTCCGGCCTCGACCGGCACCGGGGGAGGGACCCCGCCGGGGCGCTGACCCCCTCCCGTGACCGCGCGCCGCCCACCGCCTCCTCCGACCCGGCCCCCCCTCCCAACCCCGGGGCACGGAGCCGGGCATCCTGCTGCGCCTGCGCCCCTTGTCCGGCGGCCCGGGGCCAGGAAGGCGCCCTTCTCCCGCCTCTTCTCCGTTGCCCTGACCCTGTCCGGTGGGGCTCTGGGAGCCCTCACGGGAGGATGCGCCCTCCCCGACCTCCTTCCCCTTCCCCGGGTGGGGATCGGATCGAGTGCCGAGGAGGAGGGCACCGTGGTGGATCCCGACGGACGGGCCATCCCGACCCCCCTCGTCTCACGTCCGGGGGGCCCGGGGCTCTTTCGGTCGCTGGTGGGGAGCCGTGGGGCCATGTGCCGGGAGGCGGGCGGTCGGGTGCACCTTCCGGCCGAGGCCCGCGAGAGTTCCGGCGTGGCCATGGCCACACCCGGGGCGGGCGAAGGGGCAGGGGCAGGGGCAGGGGCCGTCGCCGAAGGCCGGGGGGAAACGGACCCCCCGTACTTCTGGACGCACAACGATTCGGGGTGGCTGGCCGAGATCTTCCGCGTCGATGCGGAGGGTCGGCTTCTCGATGCCGTGCGGGTGACGGGCGCCCGGAACGTGGACTGGGAAGACATGGCCGGGGGGCCCTGCCCGGGAGGAGACGGGGAGCGGTGCCTCTACCTGGCCGACGTGGGCGACAACCGGGAGGACCGCCCGTCCCTTGCCCTCTACCGGGTGCCCGAGCCGGCCCCGGGGGCCACCGCAACGGCCCCGGCCACACGCTTTCCCCTGGAGCTCCCCCATGGGCCGCGCGACATCGAGGCCATGGCCCTCCTCCCGGGCGAGCATGTGCTCCTCATCACGAAGGGTCGGAACCACCCGGTGGAGGTGTACCGGATCGAGGGTCCCCTGGGCGAGGCCCCCCGCCCTCTCGCGCCCGAGCGCATGGCCCGGCTCACGCAGCGACCGCCGGGATTCCGCGGGCTCGTGACCGGGTCGGCGGCCCTGGCCCTCCCCTCGGGCGAACTCGTGCTGGCCGTGCGTACCTACCAGGCCATGGCCTTCTACCGGGTGGAGGTGGATGACGCCGGCCGACCCCTTTCCCTTGACCCGGTCGAGGGAAGTCGGGTGAACCTCCTTCCCCTCCGGGAGCCCCAGGGCGAGGCCGTGGGGTTCATGGGGGATGGCAGGATCGTGCTCACCAGCGAGGGCGGGCTCACCGGGGGTCCGGCCTCGCTTCGGGTGCTGGACTGTTCGGTCGGGTTCGAGCGGTGGTGGCCGGACCCGGGGGAGGGTGGGGGGCCAGGGTAGGGGAAGCCACGGGAGAACCCCGTCCGCGCGAACCCCACCCGCGCCCTCGCCCACCGGCACGCCACGCCCCCGGGTCACGAAAGGCGTGGGCTTCCGGGCGGCCGCACCCCTCGACCAGGCCCCGTCGCCTCACCCCCAGATGTCGAAGATCTCTTCCTGGGAATCGGGCCCCGGGTCCGTGGGGGTGGCTTTGGATGCCGAGGACCCGTGCGGAGGCGTGGGACCGGTGGCCGAGGCCCCAGGGGAGGGAGGATGCACGGGTGGGGTGGCCAGGGCCAGAAGGGTGCCGAGGAGGAGGGCGCGCGGGCCCTCGCCCGGGGCGTCCTCGGCGGCGTCCTCTCCACCCTCTTCCGAAGGCTGGGGGAGTGCGGAGAGGAGCCATCCGTCGGGGGCATCGCGGACCCCGAGTGCCAGCTCCCGGGCGGCGGCGGCGAGGGCTGCCGCGGCGAGAAGTCCGCCTCCCGGAAGGAGGGGGGCGATGCCCCGGGCCACCGCTTCCTGGAGGTGGGCCAGGCGGGCCTGGGCTGCGGGGTCCATGCGGGAAAGGGCATGAAGCCGGGCGCCGGGAGGTGGGGGTGCGTCGGTGCCCTGGCCCTCCTCCCCGCCCTGTCCCAGGTACAGATCGAGGAGGGCTTCGAGCACGAGAGCCAGGGGTGGTTCGGGGTCCGGGCCCGGACCGGCGGCGCCCACCCGGGCCTCGGAGGACTCGGCGACCGCTGCAGCGCCGGCGGCCTCCCTCGAGGGCGTGGCCGGGGGTGGGAGGGTCGCATTCCAGAAGGAAAGGGCCTCCTCCAGCGCCACGGCCGAGAGGTGGTCCAGAAGCTCTTCCCGCCCCTCGAAGCGGGCATAGAACGACCCAATGGAAACCCCGGCGCGGCGGGCCACCCCGGTCACGGTGAGCTGCTCGGGGCCTCCCTCCTCGAGCAGGCTCCATGCGGCCCCGCGAAGCCGCTCCAGGGTACGCCGGCTCCGCGCCTGCACCGGCACCTTCGTGAGGGACTCCGCCGCGGGGGGGAGCACCGGGGCGGCAATGGGCGGGGCGGCGCCCGCCTCGGGGGCGTGGAGATCGGGGTGCGGCATGGGGGCTCCAGGGTACGGGCGTGCGGTTCCTGTATTTAATGGGGGCCCCGTTCGGGGGCCAGCTTCGGGGCGGTGCACGAAGCGATGCGGCGCAGGGCACGCCTCGGAGGGCGCGGCGAGAGGCGCCTTCCCCGGATGCTGATGGGCTGCTGATTCCGGCCGCCCTAGATCGGGGCACGGTATGGCACCACCCCGAACCTGGAGGCGATCATGTGCTCCCTTCCCCCCTTCTCCCTCCTCGCGCCCCCCTACGGCGCCCTCCTCCCGCTGGCAGACGAGGAAGACTTTCCGAGGAACCCCCGGGCCTTTCGGGGGGCGGCCCTTGTCTGGAACCTGGCGGAGGGGGGGACGCCCGGACACCTGGAACGGGCCGCCGAGCGGCCGGGGGGGATGCCCCTGCTCATTCTCCTTCCGCCGGCGGTGGTGATTCCGCGGCTCCAGCGCCGGATGCTCGCCGTGGTGGAGGAGACCCGGCCCCAGGCGGTGCTTCCGCACCATCCCATGCCCGACCCTCACGAGCTCCGGTATCTCCTGGCGCAGGGACCGGCCTCCCTCGAGGGCGATGTGGTGGACTACCTCTGGTGGCGGGGCCTCACCCTCGATGGTGAGATGCGCCGGCTCGTGACGCGCATGCTCCAGCTCTCGGGCGAGGTTCGCACCCTCTCGGCCGTTTCCAGGGCGGTGTACCTGTCGCGGCGGGCGCTGGGGCGGCGATTCCACGACCGGGGGCTCCCCGCACCGTCGCGGTGGCTCCAGGCCTTTCGGCTGCTTCGGGCCGTTGTCCTCCTCCAGGGGAGTGACCGGTCGCTGGCCGAGATTGCGCGTACCCTGGCATACCCCGACGGCTTCACCCTCTCGAACCAGATGGAACGGCTCGTGGGCGTCCGGCCCTCCCTGGCCCGCGAGCGGCTCGGCTGGGAGTGGTTCTTCGAGACCTGGCTCTGGACGGAGTGGGAGCGTGGGGGGCTTCGGCGTCCGCTGCGGGGCATGGCCCCCAGCTCGCGCCTTCCCGACCGAGGGACCGACACTCCTGCCGCTTCAGACGAGAATCGCACTGGAGCGGAGCGAAGCGGCGAGGCGGCATGAGTGTCGGTACCCGGCGGGAGGGCCCGACGCGGCGCGGGCGCCCGGGACGCGGGGGACGGCGCGCCTCCTTTCCGCTTGCCGCGGGAGGGCTCGGGGCGGATGTTGGCGAGCAATCGGTGACGTCTTCTGCGCGTCCGCTGACCCACCACGACCTCGGGGGGGGTCCGTCGCGTCCCCCCGGTACAGGGCAGAAAGCCGCTCTCCTGATGTCCACTCCGCCTGCCTTTGAATTCCAGCTCTTCGGGGGACCTATCCTCCGGAAAGGGGGGGCGCACGTGCGCCTTTCTCCCCAGGCACAGCGTCTTCTCGGGCTCATCGCTGCCAGCGGATCAGAGGGAATTCGGCGCGACCGACTTCTGGATCTCCTCTGGGAGGGCGGTGAAGCAGCCATGCTCCGTCCCCGCCTTGCTCAGGCGCTCTACGTGATGCGGAAGGGGTTCGCTCCCGACGATCCGGTCCTCGAGGTCGACGACCGTCTGGTGCTCGACTCCCGAACGGTCCGATCTGATCTCACGACCTTCGAGATGGCGCTGAACCAGCGCGACTTCGACACTGCCTTCGGCCTCTTCCAGAAGGGGTTCCTCCGCGGGTTCTCCAAGGGGCTTTCGGAGGATGCGGAAGCATGGGTCAAGGAGCGGGGCGAGGAGTTGAGGGAGGGGATGGCAGACATGACCGGCGGTGACATCGTCTCGTCCTTCATTGCACGAGACTTCCAAAGAGTGGTTGCAACCGCCAGCATCCGAAAGCACTTGGCCGCACCTTCGTTCGCGAACGAATACTCCTTGGTCCTGGGCCTGCTCAACCAGGGTCGAGTGCGCGAAGCGCAATGCCTAGCACAGGGCCTACGGGGAGCAGAGGGAATGCCGGCGTCTGCAGACCATGGCGAAGGTCTGGACTCCCTGATAATGCTGACCAACAGAGCCTACGTTGCAGAGGCCCTCAGTATATCCCCCCGGGTATCCGTGCCGCCGCGCGTATCGGCCTTCTGGCGAGAATTCGTCGTATCCATAGCACGCATGGTTCTCGCGCCGACCGCCCCCAACGACTTGCAGAGTCGTTGCATCGTCGTTGCGTCAGAGCCGGACTGCAGGGGCCAACTCTTCATGGGCCTCCTCCTGCAGTTTCTAGCGGCCCTTGGCCGTCCACTCCTGAATCTTGATGAGGCTTCGGTTCTGCGGGATCGAGCCTTCGATGGCCGAAGCAATCCCACCGGGACCCCGTTCGAAGGGTTGGCACCGGCGAGTATCGGGGCGAATCCCTTCGTCTGTTTCTCTCTCCAAGCTCGAAGGTTACTGCGGTCCCCCGATTCGGTCTCCCGCGCGCTGAGCATCGCCAGGTCCCAGTCCCCAGGTGCGGTCTTCCTGTGCCTCGATGACAGTTCTGACCGGAAGCCCTCGGTGGCAGCGTCAGTGGGTTCTGTGCTAGACATCCTCACTGTTCGCTTGCCCGCGCCAACGGAAGAGGAGGTCTTGGCCTTTCTTGCACCGTCAGGGAACTCCGGTGACACCGGCTCACACGCGGCCATCGCTGCCCTTTGCGGCGGGTACATCCCCTTCCTTGAGTCATCCACCGTTCTGAAGTCTCAAACCGGGACTCCCGGTTGGGCCCCTTTGTCCTCGGTGATAGCACGGCTTCTTGATTCGATCGACCCTCTTGATCAAAAGGTACTCACTACCACTGCGTTGCTTGACGGACCCGCTGATCCCGGGCTGGTTGCAAGAGCTTGTGGTGTGACGCTCGAAAGCCTGAACGAACCCCTGATGCGTCTCGAAGCGCGGGGTCTTCTTCTCTGGTGTGCTGGATCGATCCGGCTAAGGGCGTCGGCAATTCGCGACTGGCTCTTCGCTGGTACGGAGCTAAGACCTCAGGTTCTGGCCGCTAGCGTGGCCGCGAACCTTGAGGGCCTCCCCATCGCTCCGAGCGTGAAGCTCGATTCGTGGCGGCTCGCAGGAGACCGGGACAAGATCTTCGAATGGGCTCGCCATTCGGCCTCGACCGCTAAGGCATGTGGAAGTCTCGAAGGGCAGATTTCTGCATGGGAGGCCGCAGTCAACTCTGCCGAGGTCGGAACCCCTCGGCAGGCCTCCCTTAAGGAACTGTGCCAAGTCCTCGCCCGCGGCCGCCGCTGGGAGGCGCTGGTCCCACTGGCCAGACGGGCGGCAGAGGAGGCGTTGGGGTCGGCCGAGCTCTCCGAGTGGATCAGCTTCCGAGCCCTGTTGGCGGAAGCCTGGGCCCATTCTCATCCGTCACGGATAAGTCAAGCGATCGCGGAGCTGGAAGAACTACTTTCGTTGGCTGAGGGTCTCGAACCCGCAGAGCGCGCGGCAGAGTGCGTCGATCAACTGGTGCACCTCTATCATCGCCTCGGAGAACTCGGGCAAATGACCCGTCTCTTGGGACGCGCGCGGGCCCTCGTCGCGAACACGGATTGTCATCGCTCGGCGGCCCGCCTACACGGTACGTTGGCGATGGAGTCCTTCTTTGGTGACTTCGTCGAAGGGGAAGCCCAAGCGGCAAAAGCCGTGAGTGCCGCCGAACAAACGGGCGACCCGAACCTACTCCTTATCGCCCTAAACCGACAGCTAGCGACCGAGCTGGCGCGTGGTCGGCTCGAAACGATATCCGGGAAACGCCTCCAGCTGCGTGCTCTTGAGCTAGCCAGACGGTCTGAGGACTACCTCCAGCGGCTGCATACTCTCATCAATCTAGCGGTCTGGGAGACGGACTGCGGGCGTTTCGAGAATGCGGCGATCCAATTCGAGTCCCTGATTGGTCAGGTCCACGGCCTCGCCGACCCCCGTATCGAGGTGCTCCTCCATACCAACGCCGGGATCGCCCGAATCAAGGCTCACGACTTCAGTGGCGCAAAGCGTCACCTCACCGCTGCCGAGGCGATGTTTCAAGCTTGGTCGTCCGCTGAGGTTCAGGCTCAGGTCACCGCAGGTCTTGGAATTCTGGCCCTTGAGGAAGGAAGAATCGGGGAAGCCAAGAAGATCGCTGAAGACAAAGTTCTCTCGTGCGGAGACGTTCTTTCCGATCCGACGATAGTAGCCCTGTTCCGTTCAACCCTTCTCCGTCGGTTGGGAAGGAAGGAGAAGGCCGCAGCTGTCCTTGTTGCTTCTGCCGAAGGAACGAAACACCGGTATCCCGTTCACTATCTGGCCTTGGTTTACCAGCGACTACTATGGAGCCGCAATCCGCGCTGTTCTCCGGACGAAGAAGACCTTCGCAATGCGATCGCCAAGTGCAATGAGCTAGGGTTAACCGAATGGCTTCGAAAATTTCAGGGTCTATGAAAGTGCCGGCTATGTTTTTAGTGCGAGGTTCCAGCTCTCTTCAGAATCCCTCATCTCCTCAATATTCTGAGACAGCCGCATCTGTTGATGATGTTCCTCCAGGAGCCTGCTCGAGATAACAATATCAACCAGCTTTGGATCGAACTGGCGTTCTTTGAATGTCAGCAGCTCATGACGTACTTTTTCCAATGTCAGTGCCTTTCGGTACGGACGATCAGAAAGCATAGCATCAATGGAGTCGGATATCTTGATGATCCGGCCAAACAGGGCGATATCCTCCCCACTCGCTCCATCCGGGTAGCCGGAACCGTCCCAGAGTTCGTGGTGATGCCGCACTCCCTCGACTACTCGCTTGTTTACCGATGACAGCGACGTAAGTATCTCGACGCCCCGTAGCACATGGGACTGAATTATAGTGCGCTCTTCCGGCGTGAGCTCAGCCGGCTTCTTGAGTATTTTCTCATACCGTATTTCAATCTTGCCGATGTCGTGCAGGAGGGAAGCCGCCTCAAGGTCGTCGCTGGCCCTCTGGTTTAGCCCGACCTCGGCACCGATCCGCAACGCGAGGTCCTTCACCCTCATCGAATGACCGGACGTGTACGGATCTCGGGTCTCGATCGCTCTTACGAGGGCATCCAAGAGATCACGGTTTGCCTCTATCAACCGATAGTGGCTTCGGTAGGCATAGCGAACGAATGCGAGGGGCGCGAGAGCAACAATAAATCCGAGCTCGCCGATAGCGAAGAACAGCAGCGCCACCACAAAGGCGAACGGCAGAACAACCACGTCATAGAGAACCGTACCTCCGATCCGAGAGAAGAAGGAGGAAGCCAGTTTGCGGAGAGACAGTTTCTGGGTGAGCGAAATGGCGACGGTGACCGAGAGGTGGTTTGCAGCCAAGGCCACGAACCCGAAAAGCATTGCCGGCCAGATCTGAAGATCGAAGCTGTCGGGACGCGGTGGGGCCTCCAGGGCCATTCCACCCACGGCGTGAAAGGCCCATCCTGCAATCGCTGTCGCGACGATGAATTGGGATACGTTGAATATTGCCTTCACCGCCCCCTTCCTCCGGAACAGCACCTCGACCACGGTACTGGTGACCCCCATGAAGAGGACTGCGCCGGCTTGGCCGAAGAGTAGCACGGCCGCGACCATAGGAAGGAAGACTAGGGAGCTGTTTGAAGCACTTGTGCGCAGCCTCTTGTCGGAGAAGGCCACTGCTTCAGACAGAATTCCCACGAGACAGAGGACTGCTAGGCCGCGAAGTGCTTGGGTTGGGAGGCTTGAGAAGGTAGCCCAGTCCAGCAAGTACAGCGTCACCGCCGCCGTAACGGCGAGGCCGACTACATAGAGGTGGATCGGGCCTTGTCGCATCTTTAACGCGTGCCCCCCCCGGTGGGATATCACCAGCTAAGCCAACCGCTAGCTGCGATCTGGTAGACAAAATCAACGAAAGCGCTGAGCATCGCGATCACCTCCTTTTGGATCGGTGTCGGTTACGCGACCTGGGGCCACGTGAACCGCAACGCTCCGCTCGTTTTCCGCTTCCGCTCCGCTCAATTCCCGACCGAGGGGGGTCTCCGTGTTGGGGTCTGGCCTGGATGCATTACATCATGCGGCCCCGCACCCATCGGTCGGTGGCCTGCAGAGTGGCCATGATGACCGATGCGTCGAGGCGATCGTTCGCAACCGAGGCACCTGCCAGGGAGAGGATGTCGCGCCCGGTAAGCGCGTGCACCCCCACGAGACAGAATCGCCGGTCGAAGGCTTCCACGACCTTCACGCCGTCCAGACCCAGGGAAACGGGCGCCCGCTGTCCGGGACGTGCTTCGTGGTACTCCACGGCTACCGCCTCCATGGCGCGAAGGGTGGCGACGGCAGCGGCTTCGAGTCTTGGTTTCGGCAGATCGGCGCCCACACTTGACCCCTCGAACACCTCACCGCCCCACTCCAGCGTCACCGTGACCTTGATCTGGTTGGATCCTTCGGACTCCACGCGGTGCGAGTGATACACGACGCGGGTTTCGGTCGTGGCCGGAGCCGGCCCCATGAGGAGGGAGATCGTTCCCTCGGGAGCGGACTGCGGCGGCGGGCCCTGCGACGTCTGGGCAACCGAGATCTTCCGGTGGTCCACGGGAAGATCCAGGTGGGCCAGGAGGGCCGACTCGACGTTGCGGACGGTCTGCTTGGGCGGGACCTCATCCGTGGTCAGAACGTGGATCTCCTCGATCCCGCCATTCGACGCGGTGACGATGCGGGCAGAGAGGACCCCCGACAGCGTCCGCACCAGGTCCTCCGCCTCTCGAACCGACCAGTTGTGCCGTGATGCTGCCGACTTAACCTGAGTGGTCACGCACTGCCTCCAAAGAAGGGGATCCAAGGCCGGGTCACGTCCAGCCAACACGCGAGAGTGGGGCCTGGCCTCCCCCGACACAAGGGAGGCGGTCGGCGTCAGGTCGAAGGACTACATATGTTTCCGCCCCGTAGAATGGGACGCCCCCGGGCGCAAGTCAAGCGAGGGCGCCCGCGAGGACCCCCGGGGCACTGGATCGGGAAGCGCCGATCGTCTACCATGCGGGATCGCCACGGTGCCGCCGCACCCCCCAATCCCTCCTCCCCGGGCTGCCGCGCCTGTGCACCCTCACGCTCCCATCCTCCACCGCCGCCAGCAGGAAGGGTGGGTGGAGGTCATTACCGGAGTCATGTTCTCGGGCAAGTCCGAGGAACTCATGCGTCGCGTTCGGCGAACCCTGATCGCCGGACGGCGCGTTCAGGTCTTCAAGTCGCATCTGGATGACCGGTACAGGGGTCGTTTCGAGGTCAGCTCCCACGACGGTACCGGCATCGAGGCCGTGCCCGTGTCCACCTCGGTGGAGATCGCCGAGCGGGTGCGCGCCGAGACGGAGGTCGTGGCGGTGGACGAGGCGCAGTTCCTGGATACCGGGATCGTCGCGGTGGTGAACGACCTGGCGGACCACGGCAAACGCGTGATTCTGAGCGGAACCGACATGGATTTCCGAGGGGAGCCCTTCGGCCCGATTCCAGGGCTCCTGGCCATTGCCGAACAGGTGGACAAGCTCCACGCGATCTGTGTTCGGTGCGGGGATCTCGCCACGAGAAATCAACGGCTCATCGGAGGGGTTCCCGCGCCGGCCGAAGGCCCCACGATTCAGGTTGGGGGGTCCGAAAGCTATGAGGCCCGGTGCCGCCGGTGCCACGAAGTACCGCCGGTCGCGCGCGCGCAGACCTCGCTGCTCTGACACAGCCCGAGCCCTGCACCGGGCACGGATGCGACCCGTCTGCAACGGGCGGCACCCCGGGAGGGAGGAAGGCCCGTGGCCCGTGGCCCTCCGTTCCCTCGGGGCCCGGTTCGTCCGCAGTCCCCAGTTTCCATGGTCTCGCCCCACCCCCGGCGCGAACGTGGGTCCATGGCTCATGAACCCTCCCGCGATCTCTGCACGCCCGTCCTTGCGCCTGTCCTTCTGGATGAGCGAAGCCGACCGGACTTTCGAGACCACTACCTCGCCCTCTTCGGGGGGGCGCGGACGCTCTCGGTGGCGGCGTCGCGTATCCGCCTTGCGGGACTCCACGTGGACGCCGAACGGCTCCGACGCCCGGATTCCATTCGGGTCCTCGTCATGGAGCTGAGTGGAATCACCCTCGCCATGGAGGCCGAGAGGATCTCCGAAGCACGTCCGGGAGGGCGGGAGCGCATCGCCGCGTTGAGCGCGCTTCTCACGGAGGGCCGTCTGGAGATTCGCTCATCCCCCCTCGCCGGATGGACACCCGATTTCTCGGTGTTCGAGGCGAGAGAAGGCATGGCTGCAACCCTCGCGCTCGGCACCCACTGGATGGACCGACCCTACCCCCACCCGGGTCCGGCCCTCAACGTGCTCCTCCCGGGTCAACCGGCTCGAACGGCGCTCCTCCGTTTCGACCAGCTCTGGCAGCAGGCGCATGACGTGGGAGATGCGGTGCGGCGGACCCTCACCCACGCCCTCGCGAGGACGGCGGGGCCCGACGCCGGACCCCTCGGTTCGGGGCGCCGGGATGAGGTTGCCGAACCCCCCCATCGGGGTTGACACCCAGACCTCGTGCGCGCGATGTTATGGGCTCAGGGGCATCGACCCCTGGTGATCCCGTGTAGCTCAGTTGGTAGAGCAGCTGACTGTTAATCAGCGGGTCGCAGGTTCGAGTCCTGCCGCGGGAGCTTGAACGCCCTCCGCATCCATCGCCCCCGGGCACGGATGCGGGGGGCGTTTCGCGTGGGGGTCCTGCTGAGCCATTGGGCCCGAACCGGCGCAGGCCGGACGGATGTTTGCTTATATGCGCACCCAAGCAAACATCCCCCTCCCGGACCTTCTCCCCCTCAGCGCTTCGTGCGGTCCAGGATCCCCCGGATCCGGGTGGCGAGTTCCTGCGGGGTGAAGGGCTTCTGCAGAAAGTGGGTGCCGGGCTCGAGGAGCCCCTGGCGCACCAGGTCCTGGTCGGCGTACCCCGACATGAAGAAGACCTGGATCCCGGGGCGGGCCCGGGCCACCGAGGCGGCCACCTCGACCCCGTTCATTCCGGGCATCATGATGTCGGTGAGGAGAAGGTCGATCCCGCCATCGTGGTCCTGCACGATCCGGAGCGCCTCTTCCCCCCGGGCGGCGGCCAGGACGGCGTACCCGAAACGGAGCAGGGCGCGCTGGGCCACCGCGCGCACTGCGTCGTCATCCTCCACCAGGAGAATGGTCTCGGTTCCCCTGACGGGAGCGACGGTGGTCAACGGGCATCTCCTCCGGTGAAGGGGTCGTCATGGGGGTACCCCGCACAGCCCACGAAGTTTACACTCCCCTCACCGCTCTCGTCCAGCGGACCCATCCCCTCATTCTTTCCCTTCAGCGAGCCTGCCCCATGGCCGATCCCCGCCCAGTATTCACCACCCGGGCAAGGAGTTATGAGCTGGATGCCCTGGGGCACGTGAACCACGCCGTCTACCTGAACTGGCTCGAGCAGGCGCGCTGGGATGCCCTCGACGACGCCGGCTTCCCCGCCGCCGGGATCCTGGAGAAGGGGTGGGGAATCCACGTGGTGCGCATCGAGGTGGACTACCGGGCCGAGATCCGGCTGGGGGATCCGGTCCGGATCGTGACCGGCGTCGAGTCCATGCGGAACTCCTCCATGGTGCTCCGCCAGCGCATGGAGCGCCATGGTCCGTCCGACCCCGAGGGGGGCACCCATGCCGGCGATGCCCGGGTCGTGGCCGTCTGGATCGGCGAGAATGGGCGTCCCATGCGCATTCCCGACGAGGTGCGCACCCGACTCGTTCCCTGGCCCGACCCCCCCGACGACGCTCCGCATCAGAGCATGGGCCGATAGGTGAAGAGGAAGGTGGCCCCGAAGCGCTGGAAGTAGTCCCCCCCGGTTTCGGTTTCGGCCCGGGTCCACCCCAGGCGGAAGGCCCCGTCCAGGTTCCGGGCCAGCTCCCGGCTCAGCGACACGTAGGCCGTCGAGGCCGAGTTGGCCTCCTCCCCGGGAAGGAGGCGGGCAAAGGGGATCCGCTCCCGGTATCGCTTGGCGGTCAGGACCAGGTAGACGGTGGCCACGGCATCGCCGGGAACCACGGTGGAGAGCTGCCCGTCGAGGGTCATGGAGCCGTACTCCGGGCGCCGGGAATTCGAGCGGTTCACCCGGGCCTCCACCCCGGCCCTCGCCAGCACCGACCCCCGATGGCTCCACCCCACCCGCCCCCGGGTGGTCCGATCCCGCCGCCAGGGATCGTCGGGGTTGAAGGTGATCTGTTCGCGGTACTCGGCCATGTCCACGGCCACGAAGGCCTCGAGCTGCTGGCTCCCCCCCAGGGGGTGGGCCGCCGCCAGTCGGAAGGTCACGGCCTCCCGGTCCAGGAGCCGGATCTGGGGCGCGAACTCGGGCGCCGCGAAATCCAGCCGCTCCGCCAGGACCGCCAGTTCGATCCGGTCCCACCGCCCCGGCGAGGTCTGGAGCCGCACCCCCCCGTTCACCCCCAGGTACCCGGGCTGAAGGTAGAGGGGCATGGGCGTCCGATCCCGCACCGAGCGCGCCCGCGTCCCCCCCTGCACCGAGAGAAGGGCCACCCCGCCCAGGGGCTGGAAGAGGGTCACCTCGGCCTCGCCCACCCACTCCCGCGGCGCGTAGTCCCGCTGCTCGAAGCCCCGGGCGGCGAACTGCCGGAAGCCTCCGTCCACCGCCAGCATGGCCCGCGTCGTTCCGTTGCGTCGCCACACCCCGTCGCCCCGCACCCCCAGCTCCCCCACGAGGGCCGCCGCCGTCTCGGTGGAATCGGTCACCACCACCCCGGCCGAGGGGAGGTTGCCCTGGTACCCCTCCCCGCTCATCCCCCCGGTCACCACGAGGTCGCGCCACCCGAACTGCCCCTCCACCCCCGCAGGCACGAGGAGCATGGCCGGAAGGAGGAGCCCGAGCACCCGCCCGAGGTTCCGCCGTGCGCCTTTCACGGGAAGGCCCCCGCCCTGCCTCATCCCGGGACTCCCCTGCGCCCCCGGGCCTCCGCCAGGGCGCGGAAGTCGGCGGCGCGGGCCGTGGCCTCGTCACGGGCTGCCTCGGCCTGAATCCGCACGGACCGCAGAAGCTCGATTTGCTCCTCGAGGGGGAGATCATGGAAGTCGAAGGCTTCCGCCCGGGTGTCGCCGCCCCGATCCGCCACGGTCTGTCCGGTGGCCCGGGTCCCGGCTCCCGTCCCCGGGGGTCGGTCGCCATCGAAGCGGAGAATCCCGTCGCGGGAGTCCCGGTCGGCGCGGACGAGGCGGAGGCGCTGCTCCCGGTCCCGGACCTCCTGGTCCAGGATCTCCATGACGCCCTCGCTCTCGAGCGCGATCCCCTCCAGGAAGGCGGCCTTGGCCCGGAGCTCGGCAGGGCCGTCGGTGGGTGCGGCCACGAGGTTCGGGACGGGGCGAAAGCCTGCCTCGGCAATGGGCTGACGCTCCCGCTCCAGCTCCCGGAGCTCCTCCCCGATCCGGACGATCTGCCGGTTGATCTCGTCTTCCCGGGCCCGGGGCGGGGTCCGCCCGAGCTCGGCGTAGAGGGCATCCTCCCGCGTGCGCAGGGCCCGGATCAGCTCCCGCCTGGCCTCGTCCAGCGCCGTCTTGGCGGCCTCGGCCCGGAGCGCCACCCCCTGGTACTGGGAGGCCCACGGAATGAAGTCGTTCACGAAGGCATCGGCCGCGGCCCGGGGGTTTCCAGCCTCGCGGTGGCGATGCACCACGGCCCGGGCCCGGTTCCACTGGGGCTGGAGCCGCTCGGCCTCTCCTTCGAGGGCCACGAAGTCGTCCCGGGCGCGAACGTACCGGGCCCGCGCCACCGATTCGGCGGTCTGGGCCGCAAGGGCCGATCCGGGGAGGAGGGCATGGACCACGGAGGCCGGCGCCATGGCCGCCCCCGGGAACCCTTCGGGCGAAAGGGCCGGTGCCACGAGGAGCATCGCCACCACGACCAGCGCGTTCCGCACGCTGCGGGCAGGAGCCCGCCGGCGCCCCCCGCCCGGGCGGCTACCCTCCGGCCTCGCCTCTCTCCACCACGCCGGGCCGCACCCCCCCACGCGAACACACCCCTCCCCCTGGAGAGGAGCGTTCGTCGAGGAGAGGCGCGAGGTCTTCATGGTGCGGTGGCGTGGGGCAGGCGAGGGGCATCGGGCCGGGACTCATCCGTCGATGCCGTACTTCTCGAGCTTGTAGTAGAGGGCGCTGGGCTTGAGCCCCAGGAGACGAGCTGCTTCAGCCTTTACCCCGTCGGCCTGGAGAAGGGCCTCGCGCAAGAGTCGTTCCTCCATTCCCTCCACCACCTGGTTCAGGTCCATCCCCTCCGGGGTGAGGGCCGGACCGACCATGCCTCCGGCCTCGCCCTCGCCCTCGCCATGCGTCCCCAGGTGGGGAAGCTCGGCGAGCTGGAGCCGTTCCCCCTCGGCCAGGACGAGGGCCCGCTCCAGCACATTCTCCAGCTCCCGGACGTTCCCGGGCCAGTGGTGCGCCCGAAGGGCGTGGAGCACCTCGTCCGACACCTCCCGCACCGGAGAACAGGTGCGCTCCCGGAGCTTCTCCATGAAGTGGGCCACCAGGATCGGTACGTCCTCCAGGCGGTCCCGAAGGGGGGGAAGGGTCAGGGGGACCACGTGGAGCCGATAGAAGAGGTCCTCCCGAAAGCCATTCCCCCCAAGGAGTTCCTCCGGTGGCTGATTCGTGGCGGCAATGATCCTCACATCCACGGGGATCGTCTCCTCTCCTCCCACCCGCTCCAGCTCGCGCTCCTGGAGCACGCGCAGGAGACGCACCTGGGTGGCAGGCGCCACGGTGGCGATCTCGTCGAGGAAGAGGGTCCCCTGATTGGCCAGCTCGAAGCGCCCGCGACGCCTTTTCTCGGCGCCGGTAAAGGCCCCCCGCTCGTGTCCGAAGAGTTCCGAATCGAGGAGGGAGTCGGAGAGCGCACCGCAGTTCACCCGCACGAAGGGACCGCTCGCCCGGGGCGACGCGGCATGGATGGCGCGGGCCACCAGCTCCTTCCCCGTGCCCGATTCCCCGTAGATCATCACGGTGGAGTCGGAGCGCGAAACCCGGTCGATCCATCGGAAAACCGAGCGCATGGCCTCGGATTCCCCGATGATTTCCCCGTACCGTGGCGGCTCCGACTCCCCCATCCCCTCCCGGAGGTAGGTGTTCTCCACACGGAGGGTGCGGTTCTCCCGGCGGAGCTGCTCCTTCTCCTCCCGGGTCCGGACCAGGCGGTCCACCTTCACCGCGAACTCTTCCGAGGAGAAGGGCTTGGTGAGGAAGTCCGCAGCCCCGAGCTTCATGGCCTCCACCGCCTTCTCGATGGTGCCGTAGGCGGTCATGACCAGGACCTCGGTGTCGGGGCTGTGGGCCTTCACCGCCGCCAGGACCTCGATTCCGTCCATCCGGGCCATCTTGAGATCGGTAATCACGACGTCCGCCCCCTCCTCCTGCAGGAACTGGAGCCCCCGGGCCCCGCTCTCGGCAGCCAGGATCCGATGGCCCCGCTTCCGGAGGAGGAGTTCGAGCCCCTCGCGCATGGCGTCGTGGTCGTCGATGATGAGGATCTGGGCCATGGAGGGGTCCGGTTCGTGGGGGGATGCGTTGAAGGAGGGGAGGAAGGGGTGGAGAAGGCCGCAGGGGCGGACGGAGGGGTGGAAGGGGAGGGCGGAGGGTGCGGCAGGGTGCCGGGGCGTCGGAGGGAGAGGCGTCTACCCCGGGGCCAGGTCGTCCGCCCCTCGAAGATACACCCGGAAGGTCGCGCCGGGGCCGGAGGGATCCATTTCCACCCGCCCCCCGTTCACCCGGGTGAGGCGGTCCACGATGGCGAGCCCCAGCCCGGCGCCCTGCTCCTTGTCGGTCACGAAGGGCTCGAAGATCCGCTCCTGCATGTCGGGGGGAATGCCCGGGCCGTCGTCTGCCACCGAGATCTCGGCCTCCCCGTTCCGCCAGCGCGCGGCGAGTTGGACCCGGGTGCCGGCGTGGGCCGCGTTCCGGAGGAGGTTCAGGACCACGCGCTTCACATGGTCCGGATCGGCACTCACCTCGAGGGGACCCGGGGGGAGCTCCACCTCGAGCGTCCCGGACCCATTTCCGGACAGCTCCATGCGAAGAAGCTCGGCCGCCTCCCCCAGCGGTTCCCGCACGTCGTGAATGCGGATCTGGGGCTCCATGGGGCGAGCGAAGGAGAGGAAGTCCTGGATGATCCCGTTCAGGTCTTCCACCTCGCTCCGGATTCTCCGGAGAATGCGACGCCGCTCCTCTCCGTCGTCCGCATCCATGGCGGCGGCGGCGAAGAGCTCGAGCCCCCCCAGCGGGTTCCGGATCTCGTGGGCCACCTGGGCCAGCATGAGGCGAAGCTGCTCGTCGCGCTGGAGGACCCCGACCCGCATCCGCTCCATGGCCCGGGAGAGGCGCCCTACCTCGTCGCCTCCCTCCTCCGCCACCGGTCGATCCCACTGCCCGCGCTGGATCCGGAGCGCCGCCCGGGAGAGTCGCTCCATGGGGCGGGCCACGCCGGCGGCCAGGAGGTATGCCAGAAGGGCGGCCAGCGCCGCGGCGAGGATCGAGCCCCAGATGATCGTGGCGCGGAGTTCGAGAACGGGGTCCTGGAAGTCCGACCGGACCAGGAGCACGAGCATGGCCTGGGAGTCGCCCAGCCGATGGAAGGCATACTTGTAGAGGCTCCGGGGCTCGTCATCGTCCAGCGCCCCCTCGGCCTCCTCCTGGCTCCGGGGCACGGCATCGGCACGGAGGAGCTCGGTGGTGGCCTGCCCCTCGTCCCAGGCCCGGTCCAGTGCGGTGGGAAAGGCCACGAGGGGGAGGAAGGGAGCGCCCACGGGGAGCTCCTCCGGAGGGCGGGTCGAAACCAGGTTGTACCCCCCCCGGTGCACGATCCAGGCGTCCTCCACATAGGGGAGAAAGCCCCGAAGCCGATCCTGGAGCATCTGCCAGAGGAAGGTCCCCTCGTCGCCCTGCCGCAGGAACTCCGCATCCTCCCCCGGTAGGTTCGCCCCCGCCACGGCCCCCGCCATGGAGAGGAGCTCCCGGTCGAGGCGATCCTCCAGAACCCCCGTCATGAGGCGGGTGGCGAGGATTCCCCCTCCCACGGTCAGGAAGAGGGAGAAGGTGACGAAGTAGAGGGCGAAGCGGCGGCGAAGGCTCATGGATCCCTCCTCAGCCGCCGCAGGGCACGCGCTGGGGAAGGAGGTCGGCAAAGCCCACCGGGAGGGGACCCAGCGGGGCGCGCACGAGATGGAAGGGGTACTCCTCCAGCGCCGCAGGGGTGCAGAAGTCCCCGGGAATGGACTCCACCGCCTGGATCTGGGTGGAGGCGCCCACGGCCAGAACCCGACGGACGGCCACGGCATGCCCGGCCTCGGTGCGACGTCCTCCGGTGGCGAAGAGGACCATCTCGCTGCTCCAGTCCACCTCGGGCAGGGGAACGCCCTCCCCGGCATGGCGAATCCAGAAGTCGGCCCACCCCTCGGGAACGGAGCCGTCGGGGGTGGCAAAGACGAGGGGTCCCCCCTCCCGGGCCGGGGAGTCGTTCCCCCGATCCAGCGAGGCAAAGGGAAGACTCCCCTCGAAGATCGAGCGCTCCCCATCGCCCAGGGTGAAGGAGCGGGTGAGCTGGGCGGCGGTGACGACCCGGGCGGCGCCGGCATCCGGACCCGCCGATCCGGGGGTGATGGTGAAGATGCTCCCCGTGGCACACCGGTTCCACACCGCCACCTCGTCGCGGAAGGTGTCCACCATGGTGAAGATGACCCGGGACTGTCCGGGCGCGCACGTCACCGGACCCCCCTGGGCGATCTCTCCGGGAAGGCGAAGCCCGGGAGACTCGTTCAGCTGCTCGATGAGGGAGCGGTACTCGGGCGCCAGGTCGCCGGGGTTGAGCCGGCTCCTCCGCAGCACCTCTTCCCCCTGCACCCCCCGGAAGTAGATGCGCTCCGCCAGGATCCAGCGGCCGTCGGACTGCCAGACCAGGGTCCCCTCGAGGCGCCCTTCGCCACCTGCCAGGGGAACCTCCACATCGACGCGGAGCTCCCCTACCTGGGCAAACCGGGGGGGCGCGACCTCCCCGGGGCTCTCGCTGCACCCGGCCAGAAGCACGGCGAGGCCGAGGCCGACGGTGCTCGTGACGCAGGAAAACCCCCACGGGGTCCGCCGTCCGAGGCTCGATCTCCACCGTGGCAGGGGCGAAGGAACGCATCTCCCCTGCCCTGCCCGGGGGCGGGAAGGGTTGACGGCTTCCCCGAGGGGAGAGATCTCTTCGTGATGAACCACCGTGACCGCCTCCGTGACCTGCTCGTGGCCCGCTCCCTTCGGCGTGGGGACTTCGTCCTCGCCAGCGGCGCTCGTTCAACCTACTACATCGACGCCCGTCGGACCCTCTTCTCGGCCGAGGGACAGTACCTGGTGGGAATCGAGGGCCTCCGCGCCCTTCGGGAGGCCGACAGGGTCCCCGAGTGGGTGGGCGGACTCACCATGGGTGCCGACCCGGTGGCCTACGCCATGGCCCACCGAAGCTGGATCGAGGGCGCCCCCATCGACGCCTTCTCGGTCCGGAAGGAGGCCAAGGGGCATGGAACGGGGTCCCGGGTCGAGGGGGGACTCCCCCCCGGCGCCTCCGTGATCGTGGTGGAAGACGCCCTCACCACCGGAGGGAGTGCCCTGCGGGCCATCGAGATCCTCGAGGCCCACGACGTCCGCCTCCTGGGGGTGCTCACCGTGGTGGACCGGGAGTCGGGAGGAGAGGAGGCGCTGGCCGCACGAGGGTACCCTCTCATCCGTCTCTACACCGCCCGGGAGCTTCTGGATGCCCCGGCGCCCGGGGCCGCCGCCGAAGCCCTCAGTCCACCAGCCGAAGGGGCATGACAAGGCAGAGGTAGTCCGGGGCCACATCGTCTCCGCTTGCCACCGGCTCCAGCACCGCCGCCCGCTCCGGGGCCTTGAAGCTCATCTTCACCTCGTCGGTCCCCACGTAGCGAAGCACCTCCAGGAGGTAGTTCGCGTTGAACCCGATGGTCAGGGGCTCGCCCTGGTAACTCACCTCGAGCTCGTCGTGGGCCTCTCCCAGGTCGGGGGTGAGGACATTGAAGAGGGCCCGGTCCTCCCGGAGCTCGAGGCGGATGCGGTGGGTCTGGTCCGAGGCCACCGCCGCCACCCGGCGCACGGCCGACTCGAAGGGCTTCCGCTGGATGATGGCCGTCTTGTCGTTGTCCTTGGGGATCACCTGCTCGTAGTTCGGATACGTCCCCTCGATGAGCCGGGTGTACACCTCGGCATTCCCCGACCGGAAGCCCAGGTGGTTCTGCTCCCGGGCCACCTGCACCTCGTCGTCGGAGCCGAAGAGGCGCTGGACCTGGGAGAGGGCCGCCGGAGGAACGATGAGCTGGGTGGTGGTCTCCTGCGAAGGTCCCGAGGCAATGCGCATCCGGGCCAGCCGGTGTCCATTCGTGGCCACCATGCGCATTTCCCCGTCGCGCAGCTCCCAGAGAACCCCGTTCAGAACGGGCCGCGATTCCTCGGTGGAGACCGCGAAGGCCGTGTGCTTGACCAGGGAGAGGAGATCGGTGGCGCGCGCCGTCCATCCCCCGTCGAAGTCCACCGTGGGAAGCTGGGGGAAGTCCTCGGCCGGGAGCCCGTTCAGCTTGAAATGGGCCCGCCCGCAGCGGAGCTCGATCTGGTCGCCCCGGGTGGTGAGCTGGACGAGTTCATCGGGGAGCTCCCGGGCGATCTCCTGGAGCTTCTTCCCCGGCGCCGTGGTGGCGCCCCCTTCCTTCACCTCGGCCGGCACCTGGAGGCGAACCCCCACATCCAGGTCCGTTCCGCTCACCCGGATCCCCTCGGCGGAGGTCTCCAGGAGGAGGTTCGAGAGCACCGGGAGGGTCGTCTTCGACGGGATGCTGGCCGAGACGGCGGCAAGGCCCTGGTGAAGGTTCTGGCGGGTGATGGAGACGTTCATCGAAACTCCCGGGGGTGACAGGTCGGGGTACGGGGCCGGGACGATCCCCACGAGGAGATCTCCCTTCTTCTAAGGAGAGAAGAAAGAACAGCAGTAGTAGTAGGGGGTGTGGAGCCGTGGAAACCCCCCGCCAACGATATCCGAAACCCCCGCCCCGCACCACCTTCCCGGCCATGGGAGGGGCGTGGATTCTGCGTGGATGGGAGGACGGGCTTCTCCACGTCTTCCACGGAGGGGAGGACGGCGTGGAGAAGAATGGACTTTTCCACAGGGTTCTCCACAGGGGAGACGAGGGGGGCCACCCCGAGTTCCGGCGAGGGGATGAGCCAGGGGCCTGAAGGAACGATGTCGTGTGGGGTGGCCATCATCCGGCTTCCATTTCCTCCCGGAGGACGCGGACCCGTTCGGCGAAGGCCGGGTCGGTCTGGAGTTCCTCCTCGACCTTCCGGATGGAATGGATCACCGTGGAATGATCGCGTCCGCCGAAGGTCCGGCCGATCCCCACGAGAGACGCGTCCAGGAGTTCCTTGATGAGGTACATGGCCACCTGGCGAGGCACGGTGAGCTCCCGGGTCCGCTTCCGGGACTGGAGCCCCTCGGGGCGCACCCCCCAGGCCTGGGCCACCCGGTCGCGAATCGACTCGGGGGTGAGGCGCCCGGGGGTGGATCCACCTCCCTCGCTCCGGAGCATCCCGCTCAGCGCCGAACGGGCCAGCGATTCCGTGACCTCTTCCCGCTTGAGCGAGGAGTAGGCCAGGAGCTTGATCACGGCCCCCTCGAGCTCCCGCACCGAGGAGGTGCAGGAGCGGGCAATGAAGTCGATGACCGAGTCGTCCAGCGCCAGCCCGTCGTCGTCGGCCTTCTTCCGGAGAATGGCCACCCGGGTCTCGTAGTCCGGGGGCTTGATGTCGACCACGAGGCCCCACTCGAAGCGGGAAACAAGACGATCCTCCACCCCCGGGAGGTCCTTCGGGGCCCGGTCCGAGGTGAGGATGATCTGCTTCCCGGCGTCGTACAGGGTATTGAAGGTGTGGAAGAACTCCTCCTGGGTGCTCTCCTTCCGCACGAGGAAGTGGACGTCGTCCACGAGGAGGAGATCGATCTGCCGGTAGTGGCGGCGAAAGGCGCCCGTGGTCCCGGTCTGGATGGCCGTGACCAGCTCGTTCATGAAACGCTCGGCACTCACGTAGGCCACGCGGCGTTCCGGATGCCGGACCAGGATCTCGTGCCCCACCGCGTGCATGAGGTGGGTCTTCCCGAGGCCTACCCCCCCATAGATGAAGAGCGGGTTGTAGATGCGGGCCGGGGTTTCGGCCACGGCCCGGCTCGCAGCCGCGGCGAGCTGGTTGTGGGTGCCCACGACGAACCGGTCGAAGGTGTACCGGTCATTCAGCCCCGCCCCGGAGGTGCCGGGCCCGGGCCGGGCCGGCCGATCCTCTCCCCGCCAGCCGCTCCCCCCCGACGCAGGGCCCGGGGCAGAAGGCGGCGAAGGCGTACCCCCGCCCCACGACGCCCCCGGGGGCCTCGGACCCGGCGACCCCTGTCCCGTCGATCCGTGGCCCGGGGGAAAGGCACCGCCGGGAGGGGGGGCCGGTCGCACCCCGGGAATGGGGTCGGGAGCCACGGGGGTGACCTGTACATCGGGAGCGCCCCGGGCCGGCTCCCGGGAGGGGGGATCGACCGGAGGCCGGCCCCCGCCGGCAAACGACCCGTCCGGGGTCCGGGACGCGGGGGACCCGCGGTCCGGAGCACCCCCCGGCACATGGGGGGGCTCCTCGTCTGCGGCGGTGCGGAACTCGAGCCGGACCGGACGGCCCACGATGCGGGTGGTCAGCTCGGAGAGCCCGTCGCCGAACTTGTCCTCCACCCACTCGGTGTGGAAATCGCTGGGGGTTTCCACGAGGAGGCGATCGTCCGTGAGCCCCGCTGCCCGGGTGCCCGAAAGCCAGGTCCGGTAGCTCTGCTCCGGCATCCCCGCGCGCGCTGCCTCGAGGACCCGGGACCAGATGTCGGCAGGGGTGAGCTCCATGGGGCGAGCGGGTCCGGCACGGGGTGAGGCACCGGCCCGGGCCGGAGACGGATCCGGCGGGGCCATCGTGCGGGGTGGGCGAGGTCGCAATGTGGGGTGGACGCTGAAGGCTCGCCCACCGGGAGGCACAGGCAACGGATACGGGGGCACGAGCGGGCAGGGAATCCCGTCCCGTGGGGGCGCAAACGCTATTCGGGGGGTGTGGAAAAGTCAATCTCGGAGGAGCACAGCGGGGGTCTTCCCGGTGCCCCTTCCCACCCGGGGGGCGCGCCACCCGGGCGCGCGCGGGCGAGTCCCCCCGGTACGTGTCGATGCGCGGGCCGCACGCGTCGGTACGCGGGCGAGCCCTGGCCAAACGGCGTCCCGCGGTCCGACCGGCCCCGGCCTGGCGCCAGGGGAGGGGGGAGAGGGGGAGGAAGGGAGGCCGGGTTGACCCGGCCCGTTTGGAGCGGCTAGCTTCCTTAGCTCGGCCGTAGACGAATTCATTGCACGCTCAACGGGGCAGGAGACCATGAAGCCCACCTATCGCCCGCGCAATCGCAAGCGCCTCAACAAGCATGGCTTCCGCGCCCGGATGGCCACCAAGTCGGGACGCAAGGTCCTGGCCCGTCGCCGGAAGAAGGGACGGCACCAGCTTGCCGTGAAGGTGGGCTCCAAGTAAGGAGCACCCTCGGGGACCCCCCCTGGACTCCGCTGTGCCCGCGAAGCCCGACCCCTCGGCTCCCTCCCCCACGCCGCCGCCCCAGGCCGGCGAGGGAGGGAGCCGTTCCCGTAGGGGGCCGGACAGGGAATCGGGGAAGAATGCGCACCCTGCCCCCGAGGGCGGGGCCAGCCCCGCCGAAGGAGACGCCCCGGCCCTCGAGGGTACCGCCAGCCACGGCATCCATGGAGAGCGGTATCCGCGGGACGTGCGGATTCGCCGGGGGGTGGAGATCCTCGAAATGCATCGGAAGGGGCGGCGCTACCGCCGACAGATGCTCGATCTCCTCCTCCGTCCGCCCCTCCCCCCCGCCGAGGCAGACCCGCCGGCGGGTCCGCGGCTCGGCATCGTGGTTCCCCGTCACCGGAAGTCGGCGGTCACGCGGAACCGCCTCAAGCGGCGCCTTCGGGAGATCGGTCGTCGAGACCTCCTCCCGGGCCTCCGGGCCTGCGGTTCGGATGCACGGGTGCTGGTACGCGCGCGTCCGGAGGCGTACGATGCCACCCATGCCGAGCTGCGAGAGACCCTGGTCCGCTTCACGGAGGAGCTGTGTTCCGGCGCCCTGTCCTTGGATTGATCCGCTTCTACCAGCTCGCGATTTCGCCGCACTTTCCGCCGTCGTGCCGCTTCCATCCGACCTGTTCCGCCTACGCCATGGAGGCCATCGAGGCGCACGGGGTCTGGCGGGGCGGCTGGCTCTTCCTGCGCCGCTTTGCCCGTTGCCATCCCTGGGGGGGGGAAGGGTATGATCCCGTGCCACCCCGCCCGGGTGCACGGGCCGCAGGGAGCCCTGGCGCGACCAACGCAGCAAGCCAGGATCCCGATCCGGAGGGGGAGGAGAGCGGTTCCCGCGATCCTCTTCTACGCGGCGAGTCCGTACCGCTCACCGCCCCCCAACGCCCATGAAGCTCCTGAAGCCGGCGGCCCCTTCCCGCGTATGGGAAGGGTCGCCCTCCACCACTCCCGGACCCATCCCCTGACCCCACCGCGGAGCCCCTTCCCGCCAACCCCCGATTCCCTTCCCTGCGGAGTTGTCCGCCAGGTTGCCCGATGACCCGGTTCGTCCGCCCGCTCCAAGGGTGCGGGTGCGGCGACCGGGGCTGGCGGGCCACCCCGAGGGGGGAACCGGGGGCTCGAAAGGTGCCCGTCGCGCCATGAATTCCGAAACCCGCTTCGTTCTCGCCGTTGTCCTCATGCTCGGTGTCCTCGTGGGCACGAGCCTCCTCTTTCCGCCTGCGCCGACCCCGGAGTCCGAGACGGTGGAGTCGGTGGAGGCCGATGTACCTCCGGGCGCCGAGGCCGACCCCGCTTCTCCGGCCGAACCCCGGGTCGGCGAGGCTCCCCCGCCGGTGGATCCGGGCCCGGGCCTTCAGGACCCTCCCTCTCTTCCTCCCCTCGATTCCGAGGACGAAGACGACCCCCTGGCCGGACTGGGACTCGCGGAGGAGGAGGCCGAGGAGGTGGCGGCGGCGCGGTCGGTGCGGGTCGAAAGTCCGCTCTACGCCTTCACCTTCAACACCCGCGGGGCCCGGATGACCTCGGCGGAGATCCTCCGGTGGAACTCCTTCACCCGCCCGGGACCGGTGGAGCTGGTGGAGGACCCGGAAGTGGGGCTCCTCTCCAATCGCCTGGTGGTGGGGGCCGACACGGTGGATCTCCGGAACCTGGTCTTCGAGGTGGAGCCGGCGGAGGGTCTCGTGCTTTCGGAGGGCGACGAGCCGCAGGTCCTGACCTTCCGGTATTCGCACCCCGATCGCCCCTTCGGCTTCGAGGTCCGGTACACCTTCGACCCCGGGGGCTACGTGGTCACCGCCCAGGGGCGGGTCCGGGGCTTCGAGCGGGGGCTCCTCCTCACCGACCTGGGACGGGGGCTCCCCTTCAACGAGGTGGATGTGCGCGACGAGGCGCGGGCCATGGCCTTCGCCACGAACCACACCCAGAACGGGATCTCGAGCACCGATCTTTCCCGGGTGGACCGGGCCGAGCTGAAGAACGGGCCCTTCCACTGGGCGGCGGTGCGGAGCCGCTACTTCGTGGTGGCCTTCCTCCCGGCGGCGAGCCCGGCCCTTGATGGGGGTGCCGAGTTCCTGGGAGGGCTCCATGTGCGGCCCATCGGAGCGCGGGTCGAGGAGGACGAGGAGACGGCGGAGTTCGCCGTGACGCACTCCCTCCAGCCCGGGGGCACCTTCGCGTTCCGGGTCTTCGCCGGCCCGCAGGACTACGCCCTCCTCTCGGCCATGGGGAACGACCTGCAGGAGGTGAACCCGGTGGGGTGGCGCTTCCTCCGCCCCCTTCTCCGCCCCTTCGTGGCGGCGATCATGTGGGTGCTGGTCTTCCTCCACCTGAACCTGGCGCTGGGGTACGGGTGGGTCCTCATCGTGTTCGGGATCATGATGCGGGTGGTCCTCTTCCCCCTCTACCACAAGGCCATGAAGGCGCAGCTCCGGAACATGGCGGTGCAGCCCCTTCTCAAGGAGATCCAGACGAAGCACAAGGACAACCCGGAGAAGATGCAGAAGGAGCTGATGAAGCTCTACAAGGAGCACGGCTTCAACCCGCTGGCCGGGTGCTGGCCCATGCTCCTTCCCTGGCCCATCCTCATTGCCCTCTTCTTCGTGTTCCAGAACACGATCGAGCTTCGCGGCGTGCCCTTTGCCTGGCTCCCGGACCTTTCGGCCAAGGACCCCTTCTTCATTCTCCCCGTGCTTCTCGGGGTCTCCATGTTCCTCCTCCAGTGGATCTCGATTCGCTCGCTGGAGGAGGTGCAGCCGCAGATGAAGATGCTCATGTACGTCCTTCCCGTGGTCATGGTCGTGATCTTCGCCAACTTCCCCTCGGGGCTGAACCTGTACTACCTCACCGCGAATGTGGCGACCCTTCCCCAGTCGTGGTGGATCGCCAACGAGCGGAAGAAGATGCAGGGGAAGAAGGTCCCGGTTCCGGCCGGGAGCGGATGAGGCGTGGCCGGGGCGGCGTGGGAGGCGGTCCCCTGGGGTGAGGACGGGGCCCCCTCCACCATCGTGGCCCGGGCGACCCCTCCGGGACGGGGGGGGATCGGGGTGGTGCGCCTGTCGGGGCCCCGGGTGCGGGAGATCCTGGGGGCGCTGGGCGCGGGGCGGGTGCTGGAGGCGCCGGCCCGGACCGCCGTCCTGACCCCCCTCCATGGTCCCGGGGGGGAGCTCCTGGACCGGGGGCTCGTGACCTTCTTTCCCGGGCCCCGCTCCTACACCGGCGAGGATGTGGCCGAGTTCTCGGTGCATGGGGGGCCCATGGTGGTGGCCTCGGTGGTGGAGGCCTGCCGCGCCGCCGGAGCCCTTCCCGCCGAGCCCGGGGGCTTCACGAAGCGGGCCTGGCTCCACGGGAAGCTGGACCGGCTCCAGGTGGAGGCCATCGAGGAGCTCGTGGAGGCCGACAGCCCGGCCCGGCATCGGGTGGCGGTGGAGCAGGCGGAAGGGGGGCTGTCGCGACGCCTCGACCGGCTCCGGGAGGAGGTGGTGGAGGCGCGGGCGCTCCTGGCGCACCACCTGGACTTTCCCGACGAGGACGACGCCCCCACCCCGCGGGGCGTCCTCGTGGGGCGCCTGGAGGGGGTGGGCGAGGCCCTGCGAACCCTTCTTGCGACCTCTCCCCGGGGGAGGCTCCTCCGGGAGGGGGCGGTGGTGGTGCTGGCAGGGGCCCCCAATGCCGGGAAGTCCTCCCTTTTCAACGCCCTCGTGGGGGAGGCCCGGGCCCTGGTCACGGAGCACGCCGGGACCACCCGCGATGCGGTGGACGCCTTCATTGCCCTGGGGGGCTACCCGGTCCGGATCGTGGACACGGCCGGGCTCCGGGACGAGGGCGATGCGGTGGAGCGGGCCGGCATCGAGATCGCCGAAGGGTGGATCCATCGGGCCGATGCCATTGTCTGGTGTCATGCGGCCCCTGCGGGTGCGCCTCCGGAGGAGGTCGAGCGGCGCGTGGTCGAGGCCGCGCGGCTCGGCTCGCCTGGAGCGGAGCGTCGCCTCCTCCCGGTGAGAACCTGCATGGATCTCGTGGCCGAGGGGGGGGCGCGGCCAGGCCCCGCCTGGCCCGGGGTGGAGGGGGCGTCGTGGATCCCGGTGTCATCGCACACCGGCCAGGGGCTCGACAGGCTCGAGGAGGCGCTCGTGGCCGCCCTCTTCGGAGAGGGGGCGAGGGGGGCGCGGGAGGCCCAGGGGCACGTGCTGGTGCGGGAGCGGCACCGCGAAGGGGTGGCGCTGGCCCTCTCCGAGGTGGAGGAGGCGGCGGATCTCCTTCGGGGGGAAGCGCCCGCCGAGCTCG
Source organism: Gemmatimonadales bacterium (assembly GCA_050485885.1). Lineage (GTDB taxonomy): Bacteria > Gemmatimonadota > Gemmatimonadetes > Longimicrobiales > Gaopeijiaceae > SKNW01. Next base: position 86,213 of record JBJHCG010000002.1, read on the forward strand.
CCGATCTGCATCTTGCGGAGGCCACGGACGCACTCCTCGATGTGGTGGGGCCCGTCCCCGACGAGGTGATCCTCGACGCCGTCTTTCGTACCTTCTGCATCGGGAAGTAGCGCGGCGGGGGGAGAAGAAGGCGGGGATCCATCGGGCACGGAAGGGGCGAGAACGGCATGGCGGGATTCATGGGGGGCTACGATGTGGTGGTCATCGGCGGGGGGCACGCCGGGGCCGAGGCCGGGGCGGCGGCGGCGCGGCTCGGGTGCCGCACCCTCCTCGTGACCCCTGATCTGGGGCGGATCGGCCAGATGTCCTGCAACCCGGCCATCGGAGGGGTGGCCAAGGGGACGGTGGCCCGGGAGATCGACGCCCTGGGCGGGATCATGGGACGGGCCACCGATGCGTCGACCCTCCACTTCCGCATGCTGAACCAGTCGAAGGGGCCGGCGGTGTGGGGGCCTCGGGCCCAGTGCGACCGAACCCTCTACGCCCGGGCCATTCTCGGACTTCTCGAGGCCACCCCGGGGCTCGACCTCCTCCAGGGAGTGGTGGACGATGTGGTGGTGGAGGGTGGGGGGGTGGCGGGGGTGCGCCTGGCCGGTGGGATCGACCTTCCCTCCCGGGCCGTGGTGGTCACGGCCGGGACCTTCCTGCGGGGGAGGATCCACCGGGGAGGGGAGGAGAGTCGGTCCGGTGGGCGGGCGGGGGAGGGGGCGGTGGAGTCCCTCTCCGGATCGCTGGAGGGCGCGGGGGTGGAGCTCCGCCGATTCAAGACCGGCACCCCGCCGCGGATCGACGGACGCACGGTGGACTACGACCGCATGGAGGAGCAGGGGTCGGAGTCGGACGACTTCCGGTTCTCCTTCTGGGGAGGCGACGGACGCCCCGGCACGCGCCCCTGCTGGCTCACCTGGACCGGGGAGCCCCTTCGCAGGATCGTGGCGGCCCACATGGAGGAGAGCGCCATCTACGGGGGCGAGCTCTCGGGGCGGGGACCGCGCTACTGCCCCTCCATCGAGGACAAGATCCTCCGCTTTCCCGAGGCCCCCCGCCACAAGGTCTTTCTCGAACCCGAGGGGCTCGACACCACCGAGCTCTACGTGAACGGCCTCTCCACCTCCCTCCCTCCCGAGGTGCAGCTCGCCTTTCTCCGGAGCATCCCGGGACTCGAGAACGCCCGGATCACGCGCCTGGGCTACGCCATCGAGTACGACTATCTCCCCCCCGAGCAGCTCCGGGGCACCCTCGAGGTCCGGGGCGTCCGCGGGCTCTTTACCGCCGGGCAGGTGAATGGCACCACGGGGTACGAGGAGGCGGCGGGGCAGGGGATCGTGGCCGGGATCAATGCGGGCCTGCAGGTGCAGGGCCGGGACCCCTGGACGCCGTCGAGGGCTTCCTCCTACCTGGGGGTCATGGTCGACGACCTCGTGACCCGCGGAGTGGACGAGCCCTACCGCCTCTTCACCTCCCGCGCCGAGTTCCGGATCCTCCTGCGGCAGGACAATGCGCCGGAGCGGCTTTCCGTCGAGGCGGAGGCCCTGGGTCTGCTGGGAGAGGATGCCCTCAGGGCCTGGCGGGATCGGGTCCGTGCCCGGGAGGCATGGGTGGGGTGGATGGGAGGGGCGTCGGTCCTTCCGGAGCCGTCGTCCGGCGTCCTGGAGGGGGCGGGAACGCCGCGGCTCCGGGAGCGGACCCCCGTGGAGGAGGTGGCGCGCCGGCCCCAGGTCGACCTTCCGGTCATGAAGGCGCTGGACCATGCGGGTGCCCTCGTTCCCCCGCCCCCGGGTGGGGGAGGAGAGGGGGAGATGTCGGGGCTGGACGAGGTGCACGAGGGGGTGCTTCTGGATGCCCGCTACGCCGGGTACCGTGAACGGGAGGCCCGGCGCGTCGCGCGTTTCGAGCGGCTTCGGTCACGACCCATTCCCGACGCCTTTGACTTCGAGGGATGCCACGTCCTCTCCTTCGAGGCCCGCCAGCAGCTCGCCCGGGTGCGTCCGGAAACCGTGGCGCAGGCGGCGCAGGTCCGCGGGGTGCGCCCCGCCGATGTGGAGAACCTGGTCCTGGCCCTGGGGCGGTGGAAGAAGGAGGAGGCATCCCCGGGGGGACCGGCGGAAACGGAAAAAGCCCGGGGCCGGTAGGGATCCTGGTTCGACGCCGCCTGTTCCACGACTCCCCTGGCGCCGCTGTCCCGATCCTTTCCCGAACCCCGGGCCCCGTTCTTCCGTCGACGGTCCGTCCCGGATGCCTGCCTGCGGGTCCTGCCGTTTCGTCAGTTCAAGACGATTCGCCCGCCCATGGGGCCCGGTGCGAAGGGCCCCGCGAGGCCTTCCACGCGCCAGCGGAGGCGCTCTTCCCGGAAGGCACCTCGAAGCCCGCTTGCGCGCCGGAAGGAGGCGCGATCCAACCGCGCGAGGCGAGCCACCTGCTCGGGCTGCCCTTCCGAATCCTCGGCCTCTCCCAGGGGCGGGAGGGGTGCCGGGACGACCTCGTGGGGGAGAGCGTGCCGGAGCCCGAGGCAGGCGAGGGAGCGAAGCTGGTGGTCGTCCAGGGCGAGGAGAGGTCCCTGCACGCCCGGGCGCCGGGCCGGCGCCACCGGGGCCGGGGAGGAACGTCCGTCGCGGGAGGGTTGGGAGGGGGATGCGGTGCGGCGGATGGAGGGATCCATGTCGGGCGTCCGGAGGGGGGGCGGATGCGGGCCGCAAGGTGCGGTACGGAGGTGGGACGGTCGGGGCGGGAACCAGCGTGCCCCGGGAAGAGGAGAGGAGGACGACCACCCCCCCCGGAACCCGGGGGGGGTGGTCGGGAACCCTCAGTGCATCAGGAGTCGCTCGGGGGGAGGATCACGGTGTCGATCACGTGGATGATCCCGTTCGAAGCCTCGATGTCAGCGGCGGTGACGGTGGCATCGTTGATTCGGACCGTCTCCCCGTAGGTGGAGATCCGCACGGCGGCACCCTGGGCCGTCTCGGCCTCGCTCAGCGTCACGACCTGCTCGGCGGTCACCCGGCCGGGCACGACGTGATAGAGGAGAACCGCGCGAAGCGCTTCGGGATTCTCGAGGAGGGACTCGACCGTGCCCTCGGGGAGCTTGGCGAACGCCTCGTCGGTGGGAGCGAAGACGGTGAAGGGACCCTCGGACTTGAGGACGTCGACCAGCCCGGCGGCCTCGGCGGCAGCAAGGAGGGTAGTGAAGGAACCGGCTGCGGCGGCCACTTCGACGATGTCTTCGGCCGGGGCCGAAGCCTCGGAGGCGTACTGGCCCTGAATCGGCGATGCCACGGCAAGAAGGGCGAAGGCGGCGGGGGCCAGGAAGGAGCGAATGCGCATGGGAGAACTCTCCAGGGAATGGCAGGGAACAGGGCCGGCAAACCCGATCGGGGACCAGAGAAGGAGCCGGCCAGAGGATACGTGCAGCCAATGTACAGGGCTTGTCCAGGTAGTGTCAAGGGGTGGGGGAGGAAAGTTGTACACTTCCTTGACCGGTGGGGGAAATACCTGTACACTAAGGGCATGATCGAGCGAGATTCCTCCGTTCCCCAGTTCCCCATGCGCGTCGTCGTGCGCCGCACGGGACTGAACGCTTCCCTCCTCCGGGCGTGGGAGCGGCGGTACGGGGCGGTCGAGCCCGGGCGGTCCGGAGGAGGTCAGCGGCTCTATTCCGAAGACGACATCCGGAAGCTCGCCCTCCTCCGGGAGGCGGTGGACGCAGGCCACAACATCAGCAGCGTGGCCGAACTCTCCCTCGAGGGTCTTCGGGACCTGGTCCTTCGGGAGCAGGCCCGGGCCCTCCCTCAGGGTGCGGCACGGCACCGGCCTCGCGACTCGGGCGGGCCCCTTGCCACGGCGCGACGCGAAGGGAGGGTCGAGGAGCAAGCGCAGCCTTCGACGGAGGCGGGGTGGCAGAGTCCGGAACTCGCTCCCCGGCCCAGAGCTCGCGCCTCGGACCTCCTCGCCGCCGCTGTGGAGGCCGTGCATGCCATGGACACGCGGAGGCTCGAGTCCGTACTGAATCGGAGCGCCATGGCCCTGGGCCCGGAGGAGCTCGTCGACGAACTCCTCCTCCCCCTCCTGAACCGCATCGGCCTTCTCTGGCGCGAGGGAGAAGTCGGCCCGGCCTCCGAACACATGGCCTCCGGGGTGATTCGCCGTTTTCTCGACTGGCTCCTGGAGGCGCTGGGATCCCACGAGCCCGGACCCCTGATGATCGTGGGGACTCCGGCCGGTCACCGGCATGAGTTCGGGGCCCTGCTCGCAGCCGTGGTTTCCGCCGGCGAGGGGTGGGACGTTCTCTCCCTGGGACCCGATCTCCCTGCGTCCGAGATCGCTCAGGCGGTGCGGAGGAAGGGGGCGGCCGCAGTGGCCCTCTCGGCCATCCACCCGCCGCAGGATCCCCATCTCCCCGGGGAACTTCGTGCATTGCGGCGTGAACTTACGGGGGATGTTCGGGTGCTCGTGGGGGGTCCGGCGGCCCTGAACCACCAGGAGGCGCTGGAGGCTGTCGGGGTGGAGGTCATTCCCGACCTTCAGGGGCTGAGAGCCCACCTCCGCGACGCCACGCTCGCCCCCGGCTCTCGCGCCGCGCCCTCGACCTCCTCGAATGGGGTCGGCGCCGTCGACACCGGGGCTTCGTAGGTCTCCCGCACCGGACAGCCTCCACGGAGTAGAGGTCGATCCACTTCCTTCCTGACGCCCGTATTCGCCGGCCCAGCCAGGGGGACCCTGCCCCGTGTTTCACGTGAAACCCGATCGAGGGTCGCGGCTGGCCGCAGCTCACCCGGGCGTCGGAAGGCCCTGACCAACTCCGGCCCTCCTCCGTGCCTTCGAACTCCCTCGGAGGCATCCCCCGCGGCCACGAAGCCGGACCGGTAGAGCCGCGCCTGTCTTGCGCCCGGGGAGGGCGTTCAAGAGGAGGGGGGCGGCCGGGTGCAGAGGCCGTGCATCGCCCAGCGCGGGAACCCCAGGAAGGCATGGCGGGCGTCACGCCGAGCCAGGAGGGTCGACGGAGAACCCGTCCGGGATGCGTGGCGCCCCGTGCGCGAGGGGAAGCCCGGGCTCTGCGCCGTGGCTTGAGCGCCTTGGCGTGTCCGTCGGCCGTTCCCCTGGCACTACGCCTGGAGCTGGAGTCAAGGGTCCCCCGGACGAGGGTCGCTCCTGAAGTCGGACGCGATCTCGACAAGGGACGGGCCGGGGAGAGGGCCGAGGGTCCAGGGGGGAGGGCCGGCGCACGCCCGAGCCGAGGCCCGACGCGTGGCGCGCGAGAGGGGAGGAACGGGCGAACGCCGCCCCGTCCGGAGGTGCAGAGGCACCGCTTGCCCCTGGCCCGGACCGGAAGGGCCTGAGCCGGAGGGCCGCTTCCGGAACGAACGGGCCCCGGCGGTCACGGTCGTGGCCGGGCCCCGAGCGCTCGGCCGCCACCGTCCCCGCGTGGAGTGCCGAACCGGTTGCCCGAGGGCAGTGCACGCTCGCGGCTCCGGAGCCCCCGCCCCCGAAGTGCCACGCCGGGCGGACGCTCGCCCCCTCGCCGACCTGGACCGGCCACCCCCTGCCGCCGAGGCCGGGGGGCGCCCCCGGGAAATGCACGCCGTGTTTCACGTGAAACGTCACCCGCCCCGAAAGCCGCGCGTCTTCGGTTCACTTTCGGAGGCCGCGGGCCTATATTGCGCCCCCGGGTCGGGGCTGTCCGCCCACGCAGTTTTCCCCTCCGCACAAGGAGAAGCGTCGCTTCATGGCTCGCGTCATCGCCATTGCCAACCAGAAGGGAGGGGTGGGAAAGACCACCACGGCCATCAACCTGGGCGCCTCCCTCTCGGTGGCGGAGCAAAGGGTCCTCATCATCGACATCGATCCCCAGGGGAACGCCACCTCCGGCCTTGGTGTCCGGAAGGAACGGGACATGGCCACGATCTACGATGTCCTTGTGGACGAGCGGTCGGTGGAGGCCTGCACGGTCCGGGGGCTCCACTTCGATACGCTCGATCTCGTGCCCTCCAACCGCGAACTCGTGGGGGCCGAGATCGAACTTGTGGACCGCGCCGATCGGGAGCACATCCTGCGCAAGGCCCTCGAGGAGGTCCGCCCGCGCTACGACTACATCCTCGTGGACTGTCCCCCGTCGCTGGGTCTCCTCACCCTGAACACCCTCACCGCGGCAGACAGCGTCCTCATCCCCATCCAGTGCGAGTTCTACGCCCTGGAGGGCCTCTCCCAGCTCCTCGGGACCGTTCGGCTCGTGCAGCGCAACCTGAACCCGGGGCTCGAAATCGAGGGCGTGCTCCTCACCATGTTCGACCGTCGCCTGAACCTCTCGAAGCAGGTGGCAGACGAAGCAAGAGAGTACTTCGGTACCAAGGTCTTCGAAACCACCATTCCCCGGAACGTCCGGTTGGCCGAGGCCCCCTCCTTCGGGCAGCCCATTGCCACGTACGACGTGGTGTCGCCAGGGGCGCAGAGCTATCTGGGGCTCGCAACCGAGCTCCTTCGCGCGCGAGACGCCTACGGGACCATGGAGAATGCCCGCCAGGCGGCCGGCGGAGAGGGCGCGGAGGCGACGGAGGACGGGTCGACCACGAAAGATCGGCGGCAGCCGCGACCTGGAACGGAGGGCCCGACCGCCCCAGCAAAGGCACTGCGGGGGGAGGCATGAGCGCGCGTCCCGGACGGCCGCGGTTGGGGCGGGGACTCGGCGCCCTCCTGGGCGACGTCTACCCGCAGGGCGGCGAAGCGGCCTCGGTGCAGCGGGTCCGCCTGAGCCAGATCTCCCCAAACCCCTTTCAGCCTCGGCGCGAGTTCACACCCGAGGAGCTGGCTGAGCTTCGGGAGTCGATCCGTGCCAACGGGCTCCTGCAGCCCCCCCTTGTACGGCCGGCCCCGGAGGGGGCCCGAACACCCTGGGAGCTCGTCGCCGGAGAGCGACGCTTCCGGTGCGTCCGCGACCTGGGGTGGGAGGAGATCCCCGTCCTCGTGCGGGAAGTGGACGACCAGACGCTCCTGGTCCTCGCTCTCGTGGAAAACCTGCAGCGGGAAGCGCTTGGCCCCCTGGAGGAAGCCGAGGGGTATCGCGTCCTCCAGGAGGACTTCGGGCTCTCGCAGGCAGAAATCGCCGAGCAGGTGGGGAAGAGTCGGCCAGCCGTGGCCAACGCCCTCCGCCTCCTGCGTCTTCCTCCCTCCCTCCGCCGGCGCCTGGAGGAAGGACTACTCTCCATGGGACACGTGCGGGCCCTCCTTGCCGTGGAGGATCCCGGGCGCCAGCTGGATCTGGCCCGGAGGGCAGTGGAGGACGGGTGGAGCGTGCGCCAGATGGAAGAGCGCGTGCGCGCCCTCACCCGTACGAAGGAAGACGACGCGAAGCCAGGGCAAGCCGCCTCGGAGCGGGGGGCCGAAGGGAAGGCCGGGGCAGAGCCCGCTTCGGTAGCTCTTCGGGTACTGCAGGAGGAACTCCGCCGCAGCCTCGGGACCCGGGCGGCGATTCGCGAGGGGAAGGAGGGGACCGGCCGGATCGAGATTCCGTACCGCTCCGCCGACGACTTCGAGCGCCTCTTCCAGCTCATTACCGGGGTGGAGGTCCAGGAGATCACGGGATAGCGATGGAGGAGGCCCCGGTGGAGCCGTCGGAGAAGGGCCGATTCAGGGTGGAGGTCTCCCTCCCGGGGGACTCCGAACCCCGATGGCAGTGGACCCTGGTGGCGGAGCGGTACCTGCGCTGGCGGCGCCGGGCGCCCTACCTCCTGGCGGCCCTCGTTCTGGCGCTGGCCGGGGCCGGGGTGCTTGCCCTCCAGGGGCTCGCGAGTCGCACCCTCCAGCAGCGCATCGCCGAGCTGGAGGACGACCTGGCCCGCGTCGAGGTCCTCGCGCAGGCCCTCGAAGAGGCAGAGGGCCGGTATGACCGCATCCGGTCCCTCTTTGGCGAGGGGGCGGAAGGGACGCCCCCGCTCTGGCTCCCCCCTGCCGGTGCTGCCCCCGTTCCTCTCCAGGACCCGCGAGAGGAGGACGACCCCGAACCTCCCGTACTCTGGCCCCTTACCGAGCGGGGGTTCCTGACCCAGGGACTCATCCAGGGCGGGGAAGGAGAGGCCATCACGGCGCTCCGCCCGGGCGCCCCTCCCCTCGAGGAGCACCCGGGCATCGACATCGCCGTGCCCTCGGGAAGCTACTTCCGCGCCGTGGGACCGGGGGTGGTCGTGGAGCGGGGGGAGGACCCGGTGTATGGTCTCTTCGTGGTGGTGGAGCACCCCCTGCAGTACCGATCCCTGTACGCCCATGCCTCCGTGGTCGTGGTGGAGCCTGGACGCGCCGTCCGTGCCGGGCAGGTCCTGGGACTCACCGGTTCGTCCGGACGCTCCACCGCCCCCCACCTTCACCTGGAGCTCACCCGGGAGGGGGTCGCCGTCGATCCGCTGGAGCAGCTCCGGCGCCCCTGAGAGCGCCGAAGAATCCACACGTGTGGATAACATGGTAGTCCGTTGTGCAGCAACGGTTTACGCCACTCTCCACACGCCTGTCCACACCCTCTGCCTCCCCCCTTTCCACACCCTCATGGCCTCAGCGCGCGATGTCATAGACTACCTGGACCACCTCCTCGGTGAGAATGCCGAGGTGGATCACGCCGGTGCACTCAACGGACTCCAGGTCGAAGGGAGGGCACGGATCGAGGGGGTGGTTACCGCGGTGGACGCCAGTGCCCGTGTTCTGGAGCGGGCGGCGGAACGGGGGGCCGGGCTCGTCCTCGTTCACCACGGCCTCTTCTGGGATCCGGAGCGACGGGTCACCGGGCGCCGTCATCGAAAGCTCGCCACCCTCCTGCGCGAGGAGATGGCGCTCTACAGCAGCCATCTACCTCTCGACTGCCACCCGGAGGTGGGAAATGCGGCCTCGCTCCTTCGTGCCCTGGGTCTGGAGCCGGAGGCCCCCTTCGGAGAGTGGAAGGGGCTTCACCTGGGGTGGACGGCCCGAACCGACGAGGAGACCGCCCCCCTCGCCGCCCGCCTCTCCGAGGCTGTGGGCGGGCCGGTCCAGGCCCTGAGTGGAGGCCCGGACAGGGTTCACCGGATCGCCGTGCTCACCGGGGCCGGGGCGAGCTTTCTCCAGGAGGCCGCCGGGGCGGGGGTGGACCTTCTCATCACGGGCGAGGCGCCCCATCACGCCGCCATGGATGCCCGCGAACTGGGCGTGACCCTCCTTCTGGCAGGGCACTATCGTACCGAAACGTTCGGGGTCCGGGCGGTGGGGGCCCGCCTGGCCCAGGACTTCGACCTCTGGCACCACTTCGAGGACGACCCCTCCGGACTCTGATCCGTCCGGAGCAGGGCTTCAGAGGCGCGGATCGCCGCTCCGACGACGATCCCCCGGGGCCCGGAACTCCCCGCTCCCCGGGGTGGAGCTCCCTGTGAACCCGCCACGTCGCCCCCCGCCGCGTCCCACGTGGGACCGGGGGGAGCCGGGCGGTGGCATCTCCGGGTCAGAAGAGCGCATCGAGGTAGAAGTGGACCCGCCAACGCCCTCGGGGCTCCATTTCGCGCGCCAGGTCGGCCCGGAGGAGGCCGTCGAGAAAGGAGGCACCGACCCCGGTACCCCATCGGACGCCCTCCTCTTCCCGGGGGGCCAGCATGTCGACGAAGGCCACCAGGCGGGCCCCCGTGAACCCCCGCCCCACCTCCGCCCGTGCCAGGCCGAACGCCTCGGTGACGACTTCACCCACCTCCACCGGGCGATAGACCAGCGCCCCTCCCGGGTAGAAGCGGCGCTGGGCAGGGAGCGACCCCAGTGCCGCCCCCCCCCCCGTTTCGACCGCGGCAGCCCACCCTGCGCCCAGGGGAACCACCACCCCGCCCTGCACCGAACTTCGCGCATAGGTGGACGTCCCGGCGGCCCCTTCCACCCGCGCGGCGCCGAAGAGGCGGACCCGGGTGGCATCCACCCCGGACTGCCACCGGACCACCCCCCGGGTGCCCACCCAGTCGCCCTCCACCGCCTCGGGGATGGGCGGCGCCACGTACGCGCGTCCCCAGACACCCCGCAGGTGCCAGTCCGTCCCGATCTCGGCCGACCCCTGGCGCTCCGCGAAGAGCTCGGCGCGACCCCGCGTCCGGCTCCAGGCCCGCTCGAGCCCGAACGAGGCGCCCCAGCTCCGGTACCAGGGGGTAGGGCCCTCCCCATTCACCGCATTCCCGAGGGAGGCCCCCAGGGACCCGGGGTCATGCCACTCCGACGACCCTTCGAGACGGCGGTAGAGCTGGGCATCCCACCCCTTTCGGAAGTCTCCCCTCGAGAATCGCAGCTCGCCGGTGGGCGCCAGCGCCTCCGTTCCCATCCGGAGCCCCGCCTCCACCTCGCGGGATCCCGGGAGGAGGGTCCGGACCGAAACGCCGAAGGCCGCGCCCTCCACCCGGTTGAAGCGGGCAAGACCCGACCCAAGCCCCCACCCCCACTCGAGACGCCCGAGCCCCGGGGCGGGGAGAAGAGAGCCGAGCCGGGCCTCGAGCTCCCGGAGCTCCCCCGCCGTAAAGAAGGGCTGCTCGCCGGCCGCCCCGCGCATGCGTTCCGGCACCCTCTCGGCCAGGCGCTCCGCCGGAGGAACGAAGCGGATCACCGTGACCGAGTCCCCCGTCGACTGCCGGAGTACATTCGGGTTCTCCACCCGGGTCCAGCCCTCCGGGGGCTCGTCCTGGGCCAGGATCCCGGCAAGGGGGGCGTTCACCTCCACATCGGAAAGCTCCCAGTCCACCTGGAGGGGAATCCTGGCCCACCGACCCAGGTTGACCTCCCCTTCAAAGAGAAAGCGCCGGGGGATCCACCACTGGAGGTCGTAGAGCCCGTGATCCACCGAGACGACGCGGATCTCGGCGCCGATGGAGCCCAGAAAGCGAGGCGCATCGGGACCCCCGTCCAGGGCCAGGTCGAAGGGGCGCGAGGGGCGGTACACCGCACGCACGAGCGCCGCAGTGGCGCGGTCGAACCAGAGGGAGGCAGCCACCAGCCGGAACTCGGAACGCCGGGGCTCCACCCGTACCTCCACCAGCGTCAGGGGTTCGGCCACCTCCGGAAGGGTGATGCGAAGGGTGTCGCCAGGGTGGAAGCGGTAGTGGAACCCCGCCGTGTCGGAGAGGGGGTCAAGGGCGAACTGGCCCCCTCCGCCGAAGGCGATCCGGTCGCTCCCCGGGGCATAGAGGAGGGGCGGGGGGAGGCGACCGGTGCCGAGTTCGCTGGCAAGCCCTGCGGCCGCGCTTGAGTCCCGGGCCGTGGAGAACCCCGCGAGGTCCACATCGCGCCGCGCCGCTTCCCATGCCACCCGACGATCGCCCGAGGCCTCCCACCGGATCAGGGCATGGCGCTCCTCCGAGAGGACCCCCCGTTCCCGCCGGAACCCCCGGCCGTCGAGCCCGACGTAGAAGCGCTCGCGCATCCGCGCGTCATAGCTGTCGAGGCCCTCCACGAGCTGTCCGCGGCGGGCCTGGGCCCGGGTCAGAAGGTCACGGGTGCCCGCATCGGCCCAGGTGTCGGCGGGGAGCGGGGGAAGGGTATCGGCCGGGAGTTCCTGGGCGGGGGGGCCTTCGGGAAAAAGGGTCCCCGGCGCAGAGCCGCCATCGAGGGCCGCCGCAAGCGGCTCGGCCCCTCCAGGCGCCAGGCCGATTCCGGCAAGGATCAGAAGGAGCCAGGCACCGGACCGGGTCCGGGCTCGCCGCCACGCCGGGCCTGCCCCGGGGCGGGGAAGGGGGGTCGGATGGGAGGAGGGAAGGGCGTGCACGGAGGAGGATCCCGTTGGAAGGTGAAGATCAGGGAAGGGGAGGAGGAGGCCACGCAGGGAACGGCGGGCAAGGCGAACGGAACCCCGGGTGAGGGCGCACACGGGCCGGGTGCGCGCGGCGTGCGTCAGCCGCTGTCTGGCCGAGGGGTCCGGGAGCACGGACACGCCGAGGAAGAGAAAGGGCCCTGCAGGGGTTCGACCGCGCACCGTGCATCGATCCTTCCTTCTCCCCTACGGGAAATCCGACCGTTCGGCTTCGCACCTTCCCCTCCGCCCGATTATGTTACCCGCGAAGATCCCGTTTCCCCTGCAGTACCCCAGCGGCAAGGAGTCTCTCCCCCATGCACTGCACCCAGTGCGGCGCCGCCGGCACCGGTCGTTTCTGCGGCCAGTGCGGCGCCTCCCTCGTCGACCTCCCCTGCGGGGCCTGCGGCCTCGACCTCCCTCCCGGAACCCGGTTCTGCAACGCCTGCGGGACCCCGAACCGGGCCGAAGAGGCACAGGCCTACGAGGCCCGTGCCCGGGGAGGAGCAGCCAGCGGGGGGAACCCCTCCCTCCTCCCCTGGGGCGTGGCTGGCGTTCTCTTCGTCTGCCTTCTCGTGGTGGGGGGGATGTCCATTCTCGGGAGTGGAGGGGGTGGGCCCTCCGCCCAGGGGGCGCCGCCTCCGGGGATGCTGGGCCCGGCGCCCAACGTGGACCTGGCGTCCATGACCCCGGGGGAGGCGGCCTGGCGTCTCTTCAACCGGGTGGCGGAAGCCCTCGGGGCCCGGGACACGGCCGAGGTGGAGAACTTCCTCCCCATGGCCATCGATGCCCACGAGATCGCCCGCCCCCTGGACGATCTGGAGCTCTTCCGCCTCTCCTTCCTCTACCGGGTGGCCTCGGACCCGGCGGCGGCCCTCGCCGTGGCCGAGGAAGGCCTCGAGCGCTCCCCGAACCACCTTCTCCTCCTCTCGGCCGCCGCCGAGGCCCACCGGGAGTCGGGAAACGAGGAGGCCGCACGGGTCCACTTCGCTCGCCTCCTCGAGCTCTGGGACGAGGAGCGGGTCCGCGGGGAGGAGGAGTACGACCAGTTCGCCCGCCTCCTCCCGGTGCTGCGTGAAGAGGCGGAGGCCTTCCTTGGCCGCTGATCGCCGCGTCCCGCCCCCCCGCCGGCCCCAGCCCGAAACGGAAGACGAGCGCTTCCTCAAGGCTCCGCCCGAGCTTCCCGCACCGGTTCAGGCCGGCGAAATGGGAGGGGATGCCTGGAGGGTCTTCCGGATCATGGGGGAGTTCGTGGCCGGCTTCGACACCCTCTCGCGAATCGGCCCGGCCGTCTCCATTTTCGGCTCGGCCCGCACGCTCCCTTCCGACCCCCGCTACCAGGCCTGCCGGGAAACGGCGCGGCAACTCGGGGAGGCCGGATTCTCCATCATCACCGGGGGTGGACCGGGAATGATGGAGGCCGCGAACCTCGGCGCCCGCGACGCCGGCGCCCTCTCCGTGGGGTGCAACATCGAACTTCCCTTCGAGCAGGGAATGAACCCCCACGTGGACCTGGGGGTCGACTTTCGGTATTTCTTCGTGCGGAAGACGATGTTCGTCAAGTACGCCCAGGGCTTCGTCATCTTCCCGGGGGGATTCGGGACCATGGACGAGCTCTTCGAGGCTCTCACCCTCATCCAGACGCAGAAGGTCCGGAACTTCCCCGTCGTCCTCTTCGATCGCCGCTACTGGAGCGGGCTCCTGGACTGGCTTCGCGACACGATGCGGGAAGATGGAAAGATCTCCCCCGGCGATCTCGACCTGCTTCACCTCACCGATGACCCGGCCGAGGTGGTGCGCATCCTCCGGACCGAGGCCCGGGTCGCGGGGATCGACGGGGCTTCCCCCGACCCTGCCCAGGTGCCCTGACCGGCCCGGGTGGCTTCAGACGCGAGCCTCCACACTCGGGACGCGGGCAGGAACCCATGCGTGGCCCCCCGGGCCGGCTCCCCGTCGTCGGAATGCTGCGCCCGGACCGGGGGACGCTCCCTGCCGCGACCCCTTGCTCCGACCCCCGTTGCCCGTTGCCCGCCCACCCGGGCCGGTGCTATCGTTCTCCCAAACCTATGACGCCGAAGCCGCCGGACCTTCCGGGCTCACGGGCGCTCCTCCGCACCGGGGCCCGCCCGGATGCGAGGGGGGCTTTTTTTTCGGCCCCCGTCCTGGTTCGAGGGGGGTCAGAGGAGGCACGAGATGTCCGAATCGACGCTGACCCAGGCCCCCGAGCGGGTCCCTGGTGGCTACCACCCCGGATCGAAGGACACGGGCGTGGTGAAGCCCAAGGGGACGGCTCGGATCCGCGCACACGAAGGTCTGGAGACGGTTCCCCTCCGCGATCGGAAGCCCGAGTGGCTCAAGGTCCGCTCGCCCGGCGGAGCCAACTACCTTCGCCTCAAGCAGCTCATGCGGAGCCAGTCGCTCCACACGGTCTGCGAGGAAGCGGGCTGCCCCAACATCGGGGAATGCTGGGAAGCCGGTACGGCCACCTTCATGATCCTGGGCGATGTGTGCACCCGGGCCTGCAAGTACTGCGCGGTGGCCCATGGAATGCCCACCGAGCTGGATCTCGATGAGCCTCGCCGGGTGGCGGAGACCGTGGCCGCCATGGAGCTCGAGCATGTGGTCATCACCTCGGTGAACCGCGACGAGCTCCCGGACGGGGGTGCTTCCATCTACGCAGAGACGATCCGGCAGGTCCGGGAAAAGGTGCCCGGATGCTCGGTGGAGGTCCTGATCCCCGACTTCAAGGGCGACGAGGAGGCCCTCCAGGTGGTGGTGGAGGCCCGGCCCGAGATTCTGGGTCACAACCTGGAAACGGTGGACCGCCTCCACCCCGACGTGCGTCCCGGGGGCCGGTACTGGCGATCCATCTCCTTTCTGGGGGCCGCCAAGCGAATGGATCCCACGATCCTGACGAAGACGGGGATCATCCTGGGAATGGGAGAGCGGGAGGACGAGATCCGGCAGGCCATGATCGACCTCCGTTCGGCTGGGGTCGACATCCTGACGCTGGGGCAATACCTCCGCCCCTCCGCCGACCACATTCCGGTGGCGCGCTGGGTCACCCCCGACGAGTTCCGCGCGTGGAAGCGGATCGGGGAGGAGGAGTACGGATTCCGCCACGTGGAGTCGGGCGCGCTCGTGCGCTCGTCCTACCACGCGAAGGAACAGGCCCGGGAGGTCACGGCCGGGGGGCCCGGTCAGATCACGAACGTCCTGGAGGCGGACATCCCCGCGCCGGCAGAGGTGCCGGGGCTCGGGCTCGTGCAGCTCGAGATGGGACGCCCCGGAAGCAGGGAAAGTGCCGAACACTCGGCGCCCGACCACGCATCGAGGGAGGAGGGATGATGGGTACGGCTGAAGCGGAGGCGAAGGAGGCCGCCGGCGGAATGGACGGGTTCACCCGGGAGGAGCTGCACCGTTTTCTCCGGGAGATGCTCCTCTACCGCCGGTTCGAGGAAAAGGCCGAGGAGGCCTACGCCATCGGGAAGATCGGTGGGTTCTGCCACCTTCACATCGGGCAGGAGGCTGCGGCGCTGGGGCTCATCGGGCCCCTGCGGAAGGACGACTGGGTCATTACCGCCTACCGCGACCACACCCAGGCGCTGGCCAAGGGGCTGGAGCCCGGTCCGGTCATGGCGGAGCTCTATGGCCGGGACGGTGGCGCCTCCCGCGGGAAGGGCGGCTCCATGCACATCTTCGGGGCCGATGTGGGCTTCATGGGGGGCCACGGGATCGTGGGCGCCCAGGTCCCCCTCGCCGCCGGGATGGCCTTTGCGGCGAAGTACCGGGGCACGGACCAGGTCTGCGTCTGCTTCATGGGAGACGCCGCGGTGAACCAGGGGGCCTTTCACGAGGCGCTGAACATGGCGGCCATCTGGAAGCTCCCCGCCATCTTCGTGGTCGAGAACAACGAGTACGGGATGGGCACGGCCTTCTCCCGCATGAGTGCCCTCCCCATGCATCAGCGGGCCGATGGGCTCGGGGTTCCGGCCCACTCCATCGACGCCCAGGACATCGTGGAGACCTGGCGCTTCATGACGGACCTCGTGGAGGAGGTCCGGGGCGGGGCCGGACCCCAGTTCGTGGATGCCCGCACCTACCGGTTCAAGGGGCACTCCATGTCGGATCCCGTCTCCGGGACCTACCGGTCGAAGGAGGAGGTGGAGGGGAAGGTGAAGGAGCAGGATCCCATTGCCCTTCTGCGGGACCGTCTCTTCGAGGCCGATCTCCTCGCCGAGGAGGAGCTGGATGCCATGGATGCGGAGGTCCGGGAGGCGGTGGAGGAGGCGGTGGAGTTCGCCGATGCCTCCCCTCTTCCCGACCCCGAGGAGCTCTACACGCACGTGTACGCCGAAATCAACGAGCACGGCCGTCTCTTCTTCGATGGCCGCGAGGCGGAGCCCGGACATCCCCAGGGGGACGGGGCCCGGGCCGACAAGGGAGGGAAGGGCTGAGATGCCGACGATCACGTACCGCGAGGCCCTGAACCAGGCCCTTGCCGAGGAGATGGAGCGGGACGAGTCCGTTTTCCTCATGGGCGAGGAAGTGGCCGAGTACGACGGGGCCTACAAGGTCTCGAAGGGGCTTCTGGACCAGTTCGGAGACCGCCGGGTGGTGGATTCCCCCATCTCCGAGCTCGGGTTCGCCGGGCTGGGGGTGGGCGCGGCCATGGTGGGGCTCCGCCCCGTCATCGAGTTCATGACCTTCAACTTCAGTATCCTCGCCCTGGACCAGGTCCTGAATTCGGCGGCGAAGATGCTCTACATGTCGGGGGGGCAGCTCCCCATTCCCATGGTCTTCCGGGGCCCCACCGGCGCCGCCCTCCAGCTCTCCGCCCAGCATTCCCAGGCCTGCGAGATCTGGTACGTCCATGCACCGGGGATCAAGGTCGTGACACCGGCCACCCCTGCCGATGCCAAGGGACTTCTCAAGGCGTCGATCCGGGACAACGACCCGGTGGCCTTCATGGAGGGCGAGCTCCTCTACAACGTGAAGGGCGAGGTCCCCGATCCGGACGAGGGTGACTTCGTCATCCCCCTGGGGGTGGCCGACCTCAAGCGCGAAGGCGAGCACGTTTCCATCATCACCCATGGGAAGATGGTGCACGTGGCGCTCCAGGCCGCACAGAAGCTCGAGAAGGACGGGGTGCACGCCGAGGTCCTGGATCTCCGTTCGCTCCGCCCCCTCGACGTGGACGCCATTCTGGCCACGGTCCGGAAGACGAACCGGGTTGTCTACCTGGAAGAGGGGTGGCCCTGGGGCGGGGTGGGCGCGCAGATCGCCTCCCTCATTCAGGAGGAGGCCTTCGACGACCTCGACGCCCCCGTGCTCCGGGTGACCCAGGCCGACGTGCCCATGCCCTATGCGAAGAACCTGGAGCAGATGGCCAAGCCCTCGGCAGACCGGGTGGTTGCAGCGTGCAACCGGGTCCTCTACCGAAAGAACTGAACGCGTTTTCCAACCGGAACCCCTTTTCCAATTCGAGAGCAGCGAGGCGATCGGCGCATGGCAACCAAGGTCCACATGGAGGCGCTTTCTCCCACGATGGAGGAGGGGCAGGTCGTGCAGTGGCTCAAGTCCGAAGGGGACTCGGTCTCGAGCGGTGACGTCCTGGCCGAGATCGAGACCGACAAGGCCACCATGGAGCTCGTGGCCCGGGGCGACGGCATCCTCCGGAAGATCCTGGTCAAGGAGGGAGGCACGGCTCCGGTGGGGGAGGTGATCGCCCTCATTGCCGGAGAGGATGAGGCGCTGGAGGAAGGAGACGCACCCGACGCCTCGGCCGATGCCTCCGAGCAGGAGGACGAGGACGAGGGGGCGCAGGCCCCGGAGGGGAAGGGCGCCTCGGAGGACGCGTCCGGGGAGGAGGTCGACGAGGAAGCCGGCGACGCAAGCGGAAAGGCGAAGCGGACCCCGGACGCCGCCGAGGCGGACGCCGATTCCTCCGCGGAGGAGGAGGCTCCCTCCCGGAACGGAGGCCGCATCAAGGCCTCGCCCGTGGCGCGACGCCTGGCCTCGGAAGAAGGGGTGGACCTCTCCGAGGTGGAGGGTTCGGGCCCGGGAGGCCGGATCGTGAAGCGCGATGTGGAGGAGGCGGCGAAGGCCCCGGCGGCACGCCGCGTCGCGGCTGCGGCGGGTGCACCGGCCCACGACGACGGCCCCGACGCGGAGACGATTCCCCTTTCGCAGATGCGAAAGACCATCGCGAAGCGGCTCGTCCAGTCCATCGGACCCGTGCCTCATTTCTTCCTCACCATCGATGTGGACATGAGCCGGGTCGTGGAGGCCCGGACCCGGATCAACCGCGAGCTCGAGCGCGACGGCGTCCGGATCAGCTACAACGACATCGTGCTCAAGGCCACGGCCCTGGCCCTCGCCCGCCACCCCGAGTGCAATGCCCACTGGGGTGGCGACCACATCGTTCGCTTCCGCCGGGTGCACCTGGGGGTGGCGGTGGCCATCGAGGACGGGCTCATCACCCCGGTGGTGCGCGATGCCCACCGGAAGGGGATGGCGGCGATCTCGGCCGAGGTGCGGGAGCTCGCCGGTCGGGCCCGCGACAAGAAGCTCAAGCCGGAGGAGTACACCGGCGCCACGTTCTCCGTCTCGAACCTGGGGATGTTCGGAATCGATCACTTCACCGCCGTGATCAACCCCCCCGAGGCGGGCATTCTGGCGGTGGGGGCCATGGAGGAGCGCCCCGTGGTGGTCGATGGAGAGCTCGTGGTCCAGCCCCGCATGAAGATGACGATGTCGTGCGACCACCGGGTCATCGACGGGGCCCAGGGCTCGGCCTTCCTCCAAACGCTCCGCCGGATCCTCGAGGAGCCCCTGGCCGCCTTCGTCTGAGCTCCCCTCGGGTTCGGGTGGGGGTGGGCCGCGAGGGGGCCTCCTGCTCCTGGCGACGGGCCACCCCTCTCAGGCGGCCGTCCCTCCTCGCGCCGCCTCCTCCAGGAGGTGCAGGAGGCGACCTTCCCCTGCTTCGACCCACCTCCGGTAGACCTCCGTGGGCGGGGGGAGCGGGGCTGCCGCCTCTCCCTGATCTGGCCGAGCCCCCTTTCCGCCCTCCCCCCGGCCATCGAGAAAGGCGAGGAAGGCATCGAGGTTGAAGCGGTCCGAGGCCATTCCGGCCCGGGCCGCTTCCGCTTCCCGGGCATTCCACGCCTGTTCCACCTGGTTTCCGGTGGGAACCACGAAGACGGGCTTTCCGAGCCAGAGGGCTTCGGCCACCGACTCGAAGCCGGCCGTCCCCACGAAGCCCCGGCAGCTTCGCATCCTTTCCAGAAAGCGGGCATCGTCCAGGCGATGGAAGGTGAGCCCGGGCTGCATCACCTCCTCGGGAGGAGCCTCGGGCCGGTCCGCAAAGGCGTGCACCTCCACCTCCGGGTGCCCGGCCTGCCAGCGGGCCACATCGCGCGCGTAGCCGGCGTTCAGGACGTAGACCAGGAGGTGCGCTCCCGGCTCGGGTGCAAGCGACCGGACCTGGGGCCTGAGAAGGGGGGGGACGACCCGGGTCGAGGGACCCGGCCCATCGGGGAGATCCCGGAAGGAGAGGGCGAGCCGGCGCACCCCCCGGGGGGCCGAGAGCCGGTTCATGAGCCGGAAGACCCCGAGCTGGAGCGGGCGGAAGGGAGGGCGCGGAGCCTGGGGGTGGCTCAGGAGGTACTGGTGCCCCACCGAGACAAGGGGGATCCGCCGCCCCTCGACCTGGAGTCGGGAAAGGGCGAGGCCGGCCAGGGCGTCGTAGAAGTTCACCACCAGGTCGGGCCGGAGTGCGGCGACTTCCCTCCGGAGCCACCCCCGGGCCGCCAGGTACCGGGGGATTCGGGGGAGGTTGTGGACCCCGGTGCGAAGGACCGACACGCCCCGGCGCCGGGGCCCCGGCACCGTCGTGGGGCTGGGAAAGGCGACGGGCTCGAGTTCCATGCCCCGGGCGAAGTAGGCGGGGAGGCTCCGGTGTTGGCTCGTGCCCACGAAGAGCCCGACGACCTCATGGCCCCGGCCCGCGAGAAGGGCACGGAGGGCCAGGGCCTGCGAGAGGTGGCCCCGGCCCTCCCCCTGCACGGTGAAGACGACCCGCATGGTCGAAGGATGCCCCGCTCTGCCGCCTCCCGCGGTTCCTCGCCTCTTCTCCCTCAGTCGAAGCTGACCCGGGGAGCCTCCCGGGCAGCCTCCTCGATCTCGAAGAACTCCCGGGGGCGGAAGCTGAAGGCGTTGGCCACCAGGTTCGAGGGGACGGAGCGGATCTTCGTGTTGTACTCCCGCACCTGGTTGTTGTAGCTCCCCCGGGCGCGCTGGATGGCGTCCTCCAGCTGCTTGAGCGTCTGCTGCAGGTCGCGGAAGTTGTCGGCGGCCTGAAGCTGGGGGTACGACTCGGAAAGGGCGAAGATCTGGCGGAGGGCCCCGGAGAGCTGGTTCTCGGCCTTCCCCTGCTCTGCGGGTCCCTGGGCCGACACGGCGGCGTTCCGGGCCTGGATCACCGCCTCCAGGGTGTCGCGCTCATGGGATGCGTACCCCCGCACGGTGTTCACGAGGTTCGGAACCAGATCGTGGCGCCGCTTGAGCTGGACGTCGATGTCCGACCAGGAGGCATCCACATGCTCCCGCATCCGCACGAGTCCGTTGTAGATGCCCACCACCATGAGGGCCACGACGACGACGATGATCAGAAACACCCACATCATGGGGGAATCCTCCACGCAAGGGGAATGGACACGCTCGCTCTCGAAAACCACCCGGGGCGGTCCGCGGGCCCTGTCCGGGACCCCGGTGTCGGTCGGCCGGCCGGACCCCGGGATGAATACCGGATCCGGGGGCGCGGGGCAAACGGTTCCCCCCATTCTCCATGCCCCCTCCGCCGGGCGGCGCGCCGAAGGCCGCTCCCTTCCCTACGAGGCGCCGGCGCCGACCCTTCACCCCCTGCCCCCTCCCGGCGGCCCGAGGGGTGGCATCCCCCCGACGGGGGCTCTAACTTCAGCCGGTTCCGATTCACGGTCCGCCGCTTTCCCCGGCCCCTCCCACGGGAGGACGCCACGGGGCTCCGGCGCGGCCTCCCCGGACCGGGCGCCTCCCATGCCCGGCCCTCCCCAGCGGATTCAGACCCGAGGTGCAGCGTGGCGGGCAACGGCAGCGAGAAGACCTCCTTCGATCTCATCGTGGTGGGCGGCGGCCCCGGCGGCTACGTGGCCGCGATCCGGGCGTCCCAGCTCGGGATGGACGTGGCCTGTGTCGAGACGGAAAAGCTCGGCGGCGTGTGCCTGAACATCGGATGCATCCCCACCAAGTCCCTTCTCACCTCGGCGCTCCTCGTGAACGAGATGGCCGGTGCTTCGGACCATGGCATCTCCTTCAGCGACCTGAAGGTGGATCTGGCCCCGGCGCAGGAGCGGAGCCGGAAGGTGGCGGACCAGCTGAATCGCGGTGTGACCATGCTCTTCAAGAAGAACAAGGTGACCCACGTGGAGGGCTTCGGTCGGCTGGCCGGGAAGGGGACGGTGGAGGTGGAGGGGAAGGAGGGCGGGAAGCGGAAGATCACCGCGCCCCACATCATTCTTGCCACCGGATCCCGCCCCCGGAGCCTCCCCTTCCTCGAGATCGACGGGGACCGGATCTGGTCGTCGGACCACGCGCTCTTCGCGAAGGAGGCACCGAAGACCCTCGCGATTGTGGGGTCCGGTGCCATCGGGATGGAGTTCGCCGACATCTTCGACGCCTACGGCTCCGAGGTCACGATCCTCGAGGCCCTGGACCGGGTCCTTCCCCTGGAGGACGCCGATGTCTCGAAGCATGTCGAGAAGGTCTACCGGAAGCGGGGGATGACGATCCACACCGGGGCGCGGCTCGAGAAGGCGGAGCCGGGCGAGGACGGGGTGACCCTCACCTTCAAGGATGCGAAGGGGGAGGAGCAGACCCTGCAGGTGGACCGGGTCCTCTCGGCCGTGGGCCGGGTCCCGAACACCGAGGACCTGGGACTCGACACCGTCGGGGTGAAGCTCGCCGAGCGGGGGAACTTCATCGAGGTGGACGGCTGGATGCGCACCAATGTGGAGGGGGTGTACGCCGTGGGCGACTGCGCCGGACGGCAGCTCCTGGCCCACAAGGCCTCCCATGAAGGGGTGGCCTGCGTGGAGAAGATCGCAGGGGAGGCGCACCATGCGGTGGACTACGACAACGTTCCGAACTGCACCTACTGCCATCCGGAGGTGGCCTCGGTAGGGCTCACCGAGGAGCAGGCCCGGGAGAAGGGGCTCGAGATCCAGGTCGGGAAGTTCCCCTGGGTGGGGAATGGACGGGCCCTGGCCCACGGCGACGCCGAGGGCTTCATCAAGGTGATCCGCGACACGAAGTATTCGGAGATCGTCGGCGCCCACATCGTCGGTCCCCACGCCACCGAGCTCATTGCCGAGTTCGTGCTGGGCCGTCACCTCGAATCAACCGTCGAGGAAATGGACAAGGCCATGCACCCGCACCCCACCCTCTCGGAGGCGGTGGCGGAGGCGGCCCTCTCGGCCCTGGGGCGCGCCATTCACTTCTGAGCCCCGGCGCGCTGCGTCTCGGGAGGGTGCGGGGGGCATGCATCGGGAGGGAACTTCCGGAAGCTTCGGGGTTGAAGGATCTCTCCGAACCGCTCCGCACCCGGGAGGACCCATCGCTCGCCCCGATCATCGCGTGTACGCGCCCGACACCCGTGCCCTGGAAGCCTCTCCCTTCGAGGCCCCCGACGCCACCACGGAAGAGGCCCTTCGACTCTGGATCGTCCTGGCACGGGCCTACCAGACCTTCACGCGCGTGGTGAGTGCCCGGGTGGTGGAGCGTGGCCTCACGATTCCCCAGTTCGGAGTCCTGGAGGCGCTCTACCACCTGGGGCCCCTCTCCCTGGGAGAACTGGCCGAGAAGCTCCTCGTCACCGGGGGGAACGTGACCTACGTCATGGATCGGCTGGAGGAGCAGGGCCTCGTCTTTCGCCAGCGCTCCGAACTCGACCGTCGGGTGATCGAGGCAAGGCTCACCCCGGAGGGGGAGGCCATCATCGGGAAGCTCTTTCCCGAGCACGCCGCCTACATCCGGGACCTCCTCGACCACCTGGAGGCGGAGGAGGTCACCCAGCTTCGGGACCTCCTGAAGAAGCTGGGGAAGGGGGTCGCCAGATCGGCCCGGGGCGCCGACCTGGAGGAAGGGCACCCACCTCTTGCCCGGGGCGGGGAGGAAGGGTAGGACCCCCTGGCACGGCGTCCCCAAGAAGGGCGCGGCGTTCCCCCTCCCCGCGCCGGAGGGGCGCGTTCGCAGGAGTCCGCATAGGAGCGCGAACCTCAACTCCCCCTCCCCGCGCGGGAGGGGGCGCGGCGGGGGGTTCGGTCAGGCGCTTCCGGCTGGCTCCGGTGTGACCGGTGCCGGAGGAGGTTCGAGCCCTTCCACCTGGATGCCCCGCATCTTCAGGACCCGGAGCACGGCATCTCCGATCTTGTTGTTCGGGGTGGATGCACCCGCGGTGATCCCCAGGGAGAAGGGTCCGGAAGGAAGCCACCCCTCTTCCTCCACCTCGGGGGCGTCCGCTGCCAGTTCCGGCTTGTGCCGGATCGTGCCCAGGGTCACATCAATGCAGGAGGAGTCCTCCACATGGTAGGTCCGGGTGTACTCCCGACACATGTGGGCGAGGTGGTTCGTGTTCGAGGAGTTGTATCCTCCGATGACCACCATGACGTCGGGCGGGGTGTCCATCATCTTCTTGACCGCGTCCTGCCGCTCCTGGGTGGCCGAACAGATCGTCCCGAAGGAGCGGAAGTTCTCCTCGGCGTAGGCCTCGCCCCGGCCTTCCACCATGGCCTTCCGCAGGCGCCCCCCGATGGCCAGGGACTCGTTCGCCAGCATCGTGGTCTGGTTCGCCACCCCGATCCGGTCCAGGTGCAGGTCGGGATCGAAGCCCTCCGACGCCTTGTGCCCGAAGCGCTCGAGGAAGGCCTCCCGCGAGATCCGTCCCTCGGCCCCCGTCATGTAGTCGCAGACCACCTCGGCCTCCTCCATGTCGCGCACGATGAGATACTTCCCCCCCTCATGGCGGCGGACCTGCGAGGCGGTGGCCCGGCTCTCCTCGTGGGTGTACTTCCCGTGGATGATGGCCGTGAAGCCGTCACGGGCATAGGACTCCACCCGCTTCCACACCAGGAGAACGGACCCGCAGGTGGTGTCGACCAGGACGCACCCGATCTCGCGAAGGCGGCGGAAGTCCTCGATGGTCACGCCGAAGGCGGGGAGGAGGACGGCGTCCTTCGGGGTCACGTGGGAGAAGTCGAAGTTCCCCTCCGGATCGGGGTAGATGAACTCGATCTCCATTTCCTGCATGCGCTGGTTCACATGCGGGTTGTGAATGATCTCCCCCACCAGGTAGACCTTTCGGTCCGGAAACTTCCGCCGGGTCTCGTAGGCGTAGTCCACGGCGCGATCCACCCCGTAGCAGAACCCGAATTCCTCGGCCAGGTGAACCGTGACATCGCCAAAGGTCTCCATGTACCCGCGGGAGCGGATCCGCTCCACGAGGGCCGAATGGTATTCGGATTCAATGATCGGGCGGACCTCTTCCTTGAGGCCGAATCCCCGGCGGAAGTACGTTTCTTCGGTGGGCATCGGAATCGTCCGTCTGGATGGGGCGGTGGCGGGGCCCGAACGGGGGGGCTCGCGCTGCCGCAGGTTCCTCTTCCCGCCGGGCCCCGGCCCGACATGGGAAGGGGGGGCGGTGTCCTCCACCCCCGCTGGTCATGAGTAACCCTCTCTCCGTTCCATAGGAACCCCGGCGCCTCCGCGATGTTCGCCCGATTCGGCTGTCTCGTTCTTCTCGCCCCCATCGTGGAGATCCTCCTCCTCGTGCAGGGGATCCGCCTGTGGGGAGGGTTCCCCGTCCTTCTCGAAGTCCTTCTCACGGCCGTCCTGGGAGCATGGTTCCTTCGGGGAGAAGGGACCCGGGCCCTGGCGGACCTCCAGGCCGGCGCTGCGCGGGGCGAAACGCCCACCACGACCCTGCTGGATGGGGCCTCCTTCCTCACCGCCGGCTTTCTCCTGTTTCTCCCTGGTTTCGCGGGGGATCTCCTGGGCGTGGCCCTCCTCCTTCCGCCCACGCGCCGTCTTCTTCAGCGATGGGCCATGGCCCGGGTGGCGCGCCAGCTCGAGCGGGGGCGGTTCCAGGTCACCTTCATGGGAGCCGGACCTCCCGGGCGGGGCCCCCAGGGGGGAGTGTGGCCTCCTCCGGGAAGCGGTCCCGGAAGGGAGCCCCGCATGGACGAGGGCCCGGGACCAGGGGACGACGAGGACCGGGATCCCCCGCCTCGCCCGGGCGAAATCATCCAACGCTGACGGTTTGCTGACGGTCCGGCGTTGACGTTTGGAGGCTCGTTCCCCATCGTGCGCTCGTCGGAGTGGCGGAACGCGCACCCTCGCCTCCCCCCGCTCACAGCCTCGGCCCTGCGCCCTCTCCCCGGCGCGCTTCCATCCTGATGGTCCCCCCTCCACCTCTTCCTGCGACGTCATGAACCCGGATCTGGCCTTTCTCGAACGACTCCTCGATGCCCCCGGACCCTCCGGCTTCGAGTCCCGTCCCTCCCGGGTCTGGAAGGAGGAGGCTTCGGGCTTCGCCGAGCGGGTCTGGTCCGATGTCCATGGAAATGCCTATGCCACCGTGGGAGAGGCCCGTCGCCCCCGGGTGATGCTGGCCGGGCATGTGGACGAGATCGGGGTGCAGGTGACCTGGATCAACGAGGAGGGCTTTCTCTACTTCGACGGGATCGGGGGGTGGGACCCCCAGGTCCTCGTGGGCCAGCGCATTCGCCTCCTGGGGCGTGAGGGCGAGGTTCCGGGGGTGATCGGGAAGAAGCCCATTCACCTCATGCAGCCCGAGGAACGAAAGAAGGTCTCGGAGATCCGTGACCTCTGGATCGATGTGGGGGCCGCCTCCGCCGCCGAGGTCCGGGAGCTGGGGCTGCGGGTGGGAGATCCGGGCGTCCTCGCCACCGGCTTCCAGCGGCTGGCAGGGGACCGGGTCGTGTCGCGTGCCATCGACAACCGGGTGGGGGCGTACGTGGTGCTCGAGGCCCTTCGCCTCCTGGCCGAGGACCCGGCTCCGGTGGCGGGGTGCGTCGCGGTGGCCACAGTGCAGGAGGAGATCGGATACTCGGGCGGGGGGGCCCGGAGCGCCGCCTATGCGCTGGAGCCCGACGCCGCCCTCGTGGTGGATGTGACCTTCGCCACCGATGTCCCCGATGTTCCGAAGAAGGAGGTGGGAGAGCACAAGCTGGGCGGAGGCCCCGTCCTGAGCCGAGGGTCCGCCACGAACGAGGCCGTCTTCGACCGCCTCACCGAGGTCTCGGAAAGGGAGGAGATTCCCGTGTCGCTCATGGCGGCGCCCCGGGCCACTCGGACCGATGCCGACGGGATCTTCCTCGTGCGGGGAGGGGTGCCCACCGGCCTCGTCTCCATTCCGAACCGCTATATGCACTCCCCGTCGGAAATGGTGAGCGCCTCGGACCTTCACCGGGCCGCGCGCCTCCTCGCTGCCTTCGTCCGGTCTCTCGACCGGGAAACGAGCTTCATCCCGCGGTGACGGGCTCGCGATGGCCTTCGGTTGGCACGGAGGACGTCTCGAGGCGGGCCGACACCAGAAGGACGAGGGCGACCCAGAGGAGGTCGGCCAGGAGGAGGTGGCCCAGGCGCATCCCCACGGGGTTCCCGAGCACGATGGTGAGGGGCCCCGCCAGGAGCTGAATTGCGGCCAGCCCGCCCACCCCGAGGGCCAGCCACCGCATCCCCCGGTCCCCCCGGTGAAGGGCCCGGGCGTGCGCATCGCGGGCCAGGCGAACCAGAAGGACGATCACCCCCAGCGCCAGAATCGGGTGGGAGAGGCGGAGCCAGATCAGGAGGTGGTCCGGTGCCACGTACTGGCCCATGCCTTCGCCCACCGAGGTTGCGGGGAAGGCCGTGACCGCGAGCCCCGTCCATGCCCCGGTCCACGCGAGCGCCATGACGCCCAGGACCGGGAGGAGGAGGGGGCGCACGCCCCCGGGAGCGGCCCGTGGCACCTCCCTCACCCCCCGGGTGGCCCACCAGGCCGTGAGTGCCACCGCGGCCATGAGGAGGAAGGTGTTCGTCACATGGACGGGGCGGATCAGGATGCGCCCCAGCGAGATGTCGCCCGCCACCCAGCCGAAGACGACGAGGATGGCCCCGAAGAGGGATTCGGTCAGGGTCAGGACCAGGGCGGCCCCGGCCCCGAAGCGGAGGGCATGTCCCCGGGGAAAGGACCGGAAGGCGAGAAGGGCCAGGAGGACCATGGCCAGGAGGACCACCCCGGAGGTGAGGCGGTGGGAGAACTCGACGAAGGTCGAGAAGGCCGGGGTGGCGGGAATCACCTCTCCATGACAGAGGGGCCAGTCCGTTCCACACCCGTCGCCCGACTCGGAAATCCGGAGAAAGTACCCCCAGAGGATGACGGCGAGGGTGTAGGCCCCCACACCCCAGGCGAAGCGCGCGAAGCCGGCGCGCCCCAGGGTGAAAGGTCGGGAGGGGGGGGGAGAGGTCGGGGTCCGCACGCTGAAAGGGCCCTCTTCGTTGACGAAAACCGCGGTCCGCGTGTAAACTTACCAGTCTGTTGAGGAAACCTGAACCGGGTCTGCCTTCGCCTGCGCAGGCACCGGTTTTCGAACGAGCCACAAGGGTACGCACCGAAATGCTGAACGTGAGCGAGTTGCTGAAGGAACTCCAGGACATGCGGGACCACGGTTTCCTCTCGGATGCCCTGATGCGGCACGCCGTCAAGAACCTGAAGCGCGGGGACACCCGCTTCGACTGGGTGGGCGTGTACCTCCTGACCGAGGCCGGCGACGAGCTCTGGCTCCACAACTACGTGGGGAAGGGAACGGAGCACGCCCGGATCAAGGTGGGCGAGGGCGTCTGTGGCACCGCCGTGGCGGAGAAGGCCAACCAGAACGTGCCGGACGTCTCCAAGATCGACAACTACATCGCGTGCAGCCCCCACGTGCAGTCCGAGCTCGTGGTGCTCATCCGGGCGGGCGACGAGATCTTCGGTCAGATCGACCTCGACTCCGATGAACTGAACGCCTTTTCCCCGGAGACGGTGGAACAGGTGCAGGCCGTGGCCGACAAGCTCGCCGAGCAGCTCGCCGCCGAGCGGCGCTGAGGATCGGCCGGGCCCGGGCGGCCCGGATCCCGGTGGTCCTGTACAGGGCGCCCTCCGCCAGGGGGGCGCCCTGTGCCATTGTGGGGAGGCGGGAGCTTGAGGGGGGTGTCGCGGTGCGGTATCGTGCAGCTGCCCCTCCAGCTCCACCTCCCCGCCTTCGTTCTCGCCCGTTTCCCCCCCTTCACGTCGCACCGTGCCTCCTTCCCTCGCCTCCCCCTCGGCCTCCCCCTCTACCCCCGGTCTTTCGCCGGCGGTGGCGGGGCGCCTCCGGGAGGTCGTGGGGCCCCGCGGCTTCCTCGAGGACCCGGCCCGGCTTCTCGTGTACGAGTCCGACGGGCTGACCCAGTACCGGGTATCACCTGCCGCCGTGGTGCTCCCGGCCAGCGCAGAGGAGCTCTCCCGTACCCTGGCCCTCCTGCACGAGGCCGGGGTGCCCGTGGTGCCCCGGGGGGCCGGAACCGGGCTTTCGGGGGGGGCGCTGGCCATTCGGGGCGGGGTCATCGTGGGAACCTCCCGCATGAACCGGATCCTCGAAGTGGACCCGGTGAACCGGACGGCCCGGGTCGAGCCCGGGGTGGTGAATGCCCGTCTCACCGAAGCCACTCTCCCCCATGGCCTCGTCTACGCGCCCGACCCCTCCTCCCAGAGTGCGTGCACCCTCGGCGGGAATGTGGCCGAGAACTCGGGCGGACCCCACTGCCTGAAGCACGGGGTCACCTCCCGCTACGTTCATGCCCTCCGCGTGGCCCTCCCCGATGGTCGCCTCGTGCGGCTCGGCGGGAGCGAGGCCTTCGGCGAACTGGACCTGGTGGGGCTCTTCACCGGCTCGGAGGGGTGCTTCGGGATCGCGGTGGAGATCGAGGTCGGGCTCGTTCCGGCCCCGACCTCCGTTCGGACCCTCCTCGCCCTCTTCGACTCGGTGGCCGACGCCGGGACGGCCGTGACCCGGATCATGGCCGAGGGGCTTCTCCCTGCCGCTCTCGAGATCGTGGACCAGGAGACGATTCGCGCCGTGGAGGCCTCCGTCTTCGCCGCCGGCTTCCCCGTGGATTCAGGGGCCGCCCTCGTGGTGGAGTTCGATGGGCTCGAGGCCGGGCTGGATCTGGACGCAGAGGCGGCCCGAGGTGCCTGCCTGGAGGCGGGGGCCACCCAGGTCCGGGTGGCGTCGGAGGAGGCCGAGCGAATGGCCCTCTGGCGAGGGCGGAAGAAGGCCTTCGGTGCCATGGGCCGGATCGCCCCGGACCTTCTCGTGCAGGATGCCACCGTACCCCGGAGCCGTCTCCCCCAGGTTCTGGAGCGCATCACCTCCATCGGGAAGCGATACGAGCTGGTGGTGGCCAACGTCTTCCACGCCGGGGATGGAAACCTCCACCCCAATCTCCTCTTCGACCGCCGGGACCCGGACCAGGTGGCCCGGGTGGAAGCCGCCTCGCGGGAGATCATGGCGGCGTGCATCGAGGCCGGGGGCACGATCACCGGGGAGCACGGGGTGGGAATCGACAAGCGGGACTACCTTCCCCTCGTCTGTCCTCCCCCCGTCCTCCGAACGCTGGGGGAGGTTCGTCGGGTCTTCGACCCCGAGGGCCGGATGAACCCCGGAAAGGTCCTTCCCGACGGGTGGGGTCCTCCGGCGCCTTCGCCCCCGGAGCCCTGGCCTCCTCTGCCGGAAGAACCCTCGGCCCCGGCGGAGCCCGGACCACGCGAGGATTCCGCGCCAGGGGGGGAGGCGACGGGGGGTTCCCCGAGGCGGGATGCCTCCGGTGGCGGACTCCACTCGGCCGGGAGCACCCCCCACCCCGGCCTCCCCGAGGGGGTTCTCGAGTACGAGCCGGCCGACCTCGTGATCCGGGTGCGGGGCGACCTCCCCCTGGCTGCCCTTCAGGCCGCCACGCGGGCCCGGGGCCAGTGGTTCCCCGCCGATCCCCCCGGGGGAGAGCATCGCACCGTGGCCCAGCTCCTCCTGGCCGGGCTCGACGGCCCCCTGGCGGGAGGGTACGGGAGAATTCGGGATCATCTCCTGGGGGTGGCGCTCCGGACCCCCCGGGGAGAGCGCCTCTCCCTGGGGGGCCGGGTGGTCAAGAATGTGGCCGGCTTCGACCTCGTCCGCCTCGTGGTGGGGAGCGAGGGAGGGCTGGGGGAGGTGGAGGATGCGACCCTCCGTCTCTTCCCCCTTCCCCGGGTGGACCGGACCCTTCGCGTGGCCTGCCATGTGGACAAGGGGCTCGCGGTGGCCGGAAAGGTCCGCGACACCGGTCTCCCGGTGGGAGCCCTGGCCTGGTTCGGACCCGGAGACGGTGGCCCGGGGGAGCTTGCCCTCCGGCTCCTCGGGCGGGAGGAGGAGGTGGCCTCCATGGCGTCGGTGCTGGCTCCCCTCCTGGGCCAGGAGGGTGGGCCGGGCATGGGGGCAGGGGCCGAGGAGGATCATGGGCAAGGCGTTCTCCCCTCCGAGTCGGGCGCCACCTGGTGGGAGCGCCGGGCCCGGGCCTTCGCCCCCGATGTGGAGGGTCTGCCGCTTCGGGCGCTCCGGGCCCCCTTCAGCCGTCTGGGGGAGGTGGCGCGAACCCTCGGGGAGGCCGGGGCCGAGGGACTCGCCGTCCACGCCCTTTCCGGGGGGGCCGGCGAGCTCGTCCTGGCCCGGGGACTCCGACGCGCTCCGGAGGGTGCGCCTGCGGTCCGGGGCGAGGGGGACGGGGAGGGCGGGGACCCGGCACGTGCTCACCTCCTCCAGGGGATCCTTGCGGTCTTTCGTGGAAGGGAGGCGGGCGGATGATCTCTCCTCTCCCTCCCGGCCCCTCGGAGGCCACCTCGTCGCCTGGGGTCGTTCCCCCGACGGCCGGGAAGGCCCCCCCCGAACCAGGCCCGGAGAAGACCCTCGAGGGGGCCCTCGAGGCCGAGGGCCAGGGCGGCGAGGCCGAGGGCCGCGCAGGCGAGGGGCGGGTCCGGCCCGCTGCACCGCCCGCGGCGCCCCCGGCCCCCCCTCCTCCCCCTTCTCCGTCCGCTGCCACGCCCGAGGTCCTTCCCCTCCCCCCCACCCGGCTCGAGATTCGGCGCCCCGCCGATGGGGGGCTCGTGGGGGTCGTCCCCGTGGACCCGGTGGCGGTGGTGGAGGCGGCGGTTCTCCGGGTCCGGGGGGCCCAGCCGGGGTGGGCGGCCCTCCCCATGGAAGAGCGCATGGCCGGGCTCGCCCGGCTCCGCCGCGAAATCGGGCGGCGGACCGACGACATCGTGGACCGGATCCTGGCCGAGACGGGGAAGCCCGAAGACGAGGCCCTCACCGAGATCCTCATGGTGATGCGCCTGCTGCGCTTCTACGAACGGCGCACCCCGCGGGCCCTTCGCGACCGAAGGGTCCGGACCGGGTGGTTTCCCGGGTCCGCCCGGATTCTCCGGGAGCCCCTGGGGGTGGTGGGGATCGTCTCGCCCTGGAACTATCCCTTTCTCCTGGCCATGGAGCCGGTGGTCACGGCCCTCGCCGCCGGGAACGGGGTGGTCCTCAAGCCGTCGGAACACACCCCCTTCACCGGGGCCATCGTGCCCGAGCTCTGCGAGGGGGCGGGCCTCCCCGAGGACCTCGTCATTGCCGTGCACGGACCGGCCTCCACCGGGGAGGCCCTCGTGGATGCCGGCCCCGACCATCTCCACCTCGTGGGCGGAACCGCCACGGGTCGCGCCGTCCTGGCCCGGGCCGCCCGCCACCTCCTCCCCGTTTCGCTGGAACTGGGGGGGAAGGACCCGGCCCTCGTCCTGGCCGATGCGAACCTGGACCGGGCGGCGCGGGGAATTGCCTTTGGCGCCTTCTACAATGCAGGGCAGACCTGCGTCTCCACCGAGCGGGTCTATGTGGAAGCGCCGGTCTACGAGGCCTTTCTGAAGAAGCTGGTCCGGGCGGTGGACGCGCTGCAGGTAGGCGCCGGGGGCAATGTGGAGCTCGGCCCCATGGTCCTGAATGAGGGGCTGGAGCGGGTGGAGGCCCAGCTGCGCGATGCCGTGCGTCGGGGGGGGCGCGTTCTCTGCGGGGGGAGCCGGGCCGACCCGGCCTCGAACCTCTTTCTTCCCACCGTGATCGCCGACGTCCCGGACGGCGCCCGGATCCTCCGGGAGGAGACCTTCGGTCCCCTCCTCCCGGTCATGCCGGTGGAGAGCGCCGAGGAGGCGGTGGCCCGGGTGAATGCCCACCCCATGGGGCTCTATGCCTCGATCTGGACCCGGGACCTGGCCCGGGGCCGAGCCCTGGCCCGCCGACTCCGGGCCGGCGGGGTCTCGGTGAACGACACCCTCTCCCACTGGGCCGTTCCCGGGCTTCCCATGGGAGGGGTGGGGGCCTCCGGGTGGTCCCGGGCCCGGGGAGAGGAGGGGCTCCTGGCCTTCACCCGGAGCCGGAGCCTCCTCGTGAACCGGGGGCGCCGCCGGGGCGAGCCCTGGTGGTTTCCCTACGGCCCGCGGAACCGAAAGCTGACCCGGGCTCTCCTGGGGTGGGAGCAGCACCGGGGACTCCGGGGGCTCGCTGCCATTCTCGTGCGCTTCTTCTCGCGGGAGATCCGATGAGCCAGCCTGTCAGACACGTACCGGCCGACAGCGCACCTGCCGGCGGCGAGCCCGCTGGAGGCACACCTCCCCGTGGTACACCTCCGGGAGGCGGTGCGCCTGCAGCGTCCGGTGCGCCTGCGCCCCCCTCTCCCACCCCCCTGGCCCGGGCGCTCCAGGCCCGGGAGGACCTGCTCTCGCACTGCGTCCACTGCGGCTTCTGCCTCCCGGTCTGCCCCACCTACCAGGAGCTGGGAGACGAGGCGGATTCGCCCCGGGGCCGGCTCCACCTCATGCGGGCCGTGGTGGAGGGGAGGCTCGAGGCCGGAGACGAGGCCTTTCAGCGCCACATGGACCGGTGCCTGGGGTGCCGGGCCTGCGAAACCGTCTGCCCGTCGGGGGTGGAGTACGGGCTTCTCCTGGAGCGGGCCCGGGCCGTGGCACGGGAGGCGCGACCCACCCCCCTTCCCACCCGGCTTCTCCTGGCCACCATGGCGTCGCGGCCGGGAGGGGCGCTTTTCGGGGGAGGTGGGCGGTTTCTTCGGGCCACCGGGCTTCCCTCTTTCGTCGCGGCCCGGGGACCGGACTGGCCCGCCCTCCGAGCCCCGCGCACGGCCCTCGCCATGCTCGCGGCCTCGGCCCCCGCGGCCCTCCACCGGGTGCCCGTGTCTCCGGGCCCAGGAGAGGACGACACCCGGGAGGCCGGGGGACCGGGCCCCGTTCCCGATCGGGGGCGGGCTGCCCTCCTCCGGGGGTGTGTGCAGAACCAGCTCTTCCGTCGTGTTCACGATGCCACCCTCCGGGTCCTGCGAGCCCAGGGGTGGAGCGTCGTGGAGGTGGAGGGGCAGGGATGCTGCGGCGCCCTCCATGCCCACGCCGGTGACCTGGAGGGGGCCCGTGCCCTGGCCATCCGCAACCTGGCTGCCTTCGAGGCCGTTCTCTCCGGACCGGAGGCGGTGGAGGTGGTGGTGACGAATGCCGCCGGATGCGGTGCCCTCCTCCGCGAGCTCCCCGAACTCATGGAGGGGGCGCCGGCGCGCCTGTCCGCGCAGGCACGGGAGCTCGCCACCCGGGTCCGGGACATTTCCGAGGTGGTGGCCTTCCCCCCGCACGAACCGGCGCGAGGTGCGCCCCTTTCCCTCAAGGTTGCCTACGATCCTCCTTGCCACCTCCTTCATGCCCAGCGGGTGGCCGATCCTCCCCTCCGGATGCTCCGGGCCATACCGGGGCTCGAGCTGGTTCCGCTGGCCGATGCCGATCGGTGCTGCGGGGGGGCGGGGATCTATGGCCTCACCCATCCGGAGCTGGGAGGGGAGATCGGGGGCGGGAAGGTGCGGGCGGTGGTGGCCTCGGGGTGCCAGGTCCTGGCCACCGGAAACCCCGGGTGCCAGATGCAGATCGGGGCCGGACTCCGCATGGCGGGGCATGACATTCCCGTGGTCCACCCCGTGGAACTCCTGGCCGAGAGCTACCGCCGCGCCGGGCTGGGGGAGGCATGACGCCCCGCGAGGTGGGGCCGGAGGCGGCCCGGGTGCGGGCCCTCCTGGAGGCGCTCGTCCGGATCGAATCCCCCAGTGGCGATGACGAGGGGGTGGGACGCGCCATGGACCGGTACGCCGAGGCCCTGGAGGAGGTGGGTGCCCGGGTCACCTCCCGCGGGCCGGCTCCCGCCCTGGTGGCGGAGGTGGCTGGGGAGGGAGGGATGGCCCTCCCTGGCTCGTTGGAGGCGGAAGGGGGGGGAACCTCCGGACAGGTCGCACAGGCCGGACCCCGGGCCCGGGGCCCCCACCTCCTCGTGGTGGGCCACCTGGACACGGTCCACCCCCGGGGAACCCTGGCCGGGCCCCTCCCCCTGCGGGAGGAGGAGGGACGGCTCTACGGACCCGGCGTCTACGACATGAAGGGGGGGCTCGCCCTTCTCGTGGGAGCCCTCGCCCTTCTTCGTCGCACGGGGCGCGGCCCCCGCTACCCCCTCCGCGTGCTGGTCACCCCCGACGAGGAGGTGGGGGCGCCTGCCTCCCGTGGCCTCCTCGAGGCGGAGGGGCGGGGCGCGGCCGGGGCCCTCGTTCTCGAGCCCCCCATTGCCGGGGGGCACGGGAAGATCCGGCGCAAGGGCGTGGGCGAGTTCCGGATCCGGCTCCATGGCGTACCCGCCCATGCCGGGATCGAACCGGAGCGGGGAGCCAGCGCCATCCATGCCCTGGGCCCCTTCCTTCCCGCCCTCCTGGCCCTGGCGGCGCCGGAGCGGGGAACGACCCTCAATGTGGGGCGGATCGAGGGCGGGGGGCCCCTCAACGTGGTGGCGGACCGGGTGGAGATGGAGGTGGATCTGCGGGTGGCCACCGCGGCGGAGCAGGATCGGGTCGAAGCGGGGCTGGCACGCCTGGCGCGGGAGGGGATCCCCGGTGGCGTGGCGCCGCGCATCCGCCTGACGGTGGAGGGCGGGGTGGACCGCCCCCCCATGGAGCCGGGCCCGGTGGCCCTGGCCATGGCCGAGGAGGCCCGACGGGTCGCCGCCGGGCTCGGGCGCCCCACCTGGGACGTGGGCGCCACCGGGGGAGGGAGCGATGGCAACCTCCTCTCGGCGGTGGGGTGTCCGGTTCTCGACGGGCTGGGGCTCGATGGCGACGGGGCCCACACCCACGAGGAACACGTGCTCCTGGAGGATCTCCCCTGGCGCATTGCCTTCCTGGCCGAGCTCCTGGCCGACCTCCGCCTTCCCCGGGTCCACCCCGGAGAGGGGGAGGGAGCGCCATGAAGGAGCTGCCCGGAGAAGGGGGTGCGGCCTCCGGCTCGTCCCTCACCTTCCGTTCGCTCACGACCCTCGGGGAGTTCGAGGCCTGCGTGGCCCTCCAGCGGGAGGTCTGGGGCGCCGATTTCGAGGAGTGCGTTCCCGGGGCGATTCTCCGCGTGGCGGCGCGGTACGGCGGCGTGCTCGAGGGTGCCTTTGGTGGTCCGGATGGCGGGCGGCTCGTGGGCTTCGTCTTCGGCCTCACGGGGCTGGATCAGGGGCGTCCGGTCCACTGGTCCGACATGCTTGCCGTGGCACCGGGGTGGCGGGGGCAGGGGATCGGGGGGCGCCTCAAGGAGCGCCAGCGCCTCCGCCTTCTCGAACTCGGCGTGCACGAAGTCCGGTGGAGCTTCGATCCCCTGGAGGCCCGGAACGCCCGCCTCAACCTTTCGCGCCTCGGGGCTGTGGGGCGATGGTACGAGCGCGACATGTACGGCGCGTCGAGTTCTCCCCTCCACGCCGGGATCGGGACGGACCGCCTCGTGGTGAGCTGGTGGATCGGGCCAGGAGCCCCCCCCGGGGATCGGAGACGTGCCCCGGGGTCCCACCCCACCGGATCACCCCCCTCCGAACGGCGCTCCGCGGAAGCGGGTTCCTCCGCCCCTGACCCCTTCTCTCCCGGCCCCGAGGCAGTGGCTCCGGACCGATCGGAGGCCGAAGCAGGAGAGGGGGTCCCCGTGGCGGTGCCCATTCCCCGGGACCTCCAGCGCCTCAAGGCGGAGGATCCGGAGGGCGCGCGCCAGTGGCGCCTCCGGGTTCGTGCCGCCCTCGAAGCACCCCTCGCCGCAGGCGGGTCGGTGGTGGGGTTCCGCGACGACGGTCCCCCCGCCGACCCCGTTCTCCTCCTTGTCCCTCCCACCCCCCCCACGCCCAGACCATGAAGATCGAGGGCATCGAGCTCCGCGAGATCCACCTCCCCCTCCGGGAGCCCTTCATCACGAGCAGCGGGCGGTGGCAGGAGCGTCGCATCCTCCTCCTGCGCCTCGAAGGCGAGGGGATGCAGGGGTGGGGGGAATGCGTGGCGGCAGAGGATCCGGCCTACTCCCCGGAGACAGTGGAGACGGCCTGGCACGTCCTGACCCGTTTCCTCCTCCCGGGGCTGGCCGGCCGGGAGATCCTGGGGCCGGAGGAGATCCTTGACCACGCACCCCACGTCCGGGGTCACCGGATGGCCAAGGCGGCGCTGGAAATGGCGGTCTGGGACCTTCAGGCCCGCCTCGTGGGGGTTCCCCTCTGGGAGCTTCTGGGTGCGTCGGGCGAACCCGTTCCGGTGGGGGTCAGCATCGGCCTGCAGCCGGACGACGACACCCTCCTCCGAAAGGTGGAAGGGTACCTGGAGGAGGGCTACCAGCGGATCAAGCTCAAGGTCAAGCCCGGGCGCGATGTGGAGATGCTCCGGGCCGTGCGGGACCGTTTCCCCGGCATCCCCCTCATGGCCGATGCCAACTCGGCGTACACCCTGGCCGACCGGGCCCGGATTCGGGAGATGGATGCCTTCGGACTCCTCATGATCGAGCAGCCCCTGGGCGATGAGGACCTCCTGGACCATGCCACCCTCCAGGCGGAGATCGCCACCCCCCTCTGCCTCGACGAGTCCATTCGCTCGGTGGGAGACGCCCGCCTCGCCCTCCATCTGCGGGCGGGTCGCATCCTCAACATCAAGCCCGGTCGGGTGGGGGGGCTCGCCGAGTCCCGGGCCATCCACGACCTCTGCCTGGACGCCGGAATCCCGGTCTGGTGCGGGGGGATGCTCGAGTCCGGAATCGGCCGGGCCTTCAACGTGGCCCTGGCGGGGCTTCCCGGCTTCACCCTCCCCGGTGACCTGAGCGGGAGCCGCCGATACTGGGACGAAGACGTGGTGGATCCCGAGTGGGTGCCGGTGGGCGGGACGCTCGCCCCTGCCGAGGGTCCGGGGATCGGGGTGCGGGTCCGGGAGGAAAGGGTGGCCGGACTCACCCGTCGGGGTGTACGTTTCGACCCCGGTTCCCATGCCCTTGTCCCCCTTTGACCCCCTCCCCCGCATGATCCGTCGAAACCTGGCCCTTCTCGGGTTCGGACTCCCCCTGGCGGCCCTCCTCGGGGGTGCGGCCGGGGGTGCGCTGGCCTCTGCCGGCCCGGCGCCCGCACTCCTCCCTCCGGCCCAGGGATGGGTGGGGCCGGCACCCGAGCACTGGGGTGGCCCCTTCGACCTCCTCCTCGTGGGCGGTCGTCTGGTCGACGGAACGGGGAACGCATGGCGGTACGCCGAGGTCGGGATTGCCGGCGACCGGATCGTGGCGGTGGCTCCCCCGGGGCGACTCGACCGGAGCCGGGCCCTGGAGGTGGTCGATGTGACCGGGCATGTGGTGGCCCCGGGCTTCATCGACCTGAACGGTCAGTCCGACATGACGTACCTGAACGACGGATCGGCCCTCTCCAAGATCTTCCAGGGGATCACCACCGAGATCATGGGGGAGTCCAACACCCCCGCCCCCCTCAACCGCAACGTGACGGGGGCCGTGGACCCTTCCGACGCCACGGCCGTGCGCCGTGCCCGGGAGTGGGTCCGCTTCGACGCCTGGCTCGAGGAGATGGAGCGGGGCGGGGTGGCCCTCAATGTGGGCTCCTTCGTGGGAGGCACCACGGTGCGCCGCTGGGCCATGGGGATGTCGGAGGGGACACCCTCGGCGGCTCAGCTCGATTCCATGCGCGCCATGACCCGGCGGAGCATGCAGGAGGGCGCCTTCGGGGTGGCCACCGCCCTCATCTACCCGCCGGGAGCCTACGCCGGAACCGATGAGCTGGTGGAAATCTCCCGGGTGGTGGCCGAGGAGGGCGGGATCTACATCACCCATCTCCGGAGCGAATCC
This sequence comes from Gemmatimonadales bacterium, assembly GCA_050485885.1. Lineage (GTDB taxonomy): Bacteria > Gemmatimonadota > Gemmatimonadetes > Longimicrobiales > Gaopeijiaceae > SKNW01. The sequence goes on from JBJHCG010000002.1 coordinate 124,318, forward strand.
TACCACATTCTCGAGGCCCTGGACGAGGCCATCGAGATCGGGGAGCGCTCCGGCGTTCCGGTGGAGATCTACCACCTGAAGCTGGCCGGGGTGGACAACTGGGGGCTCACGGACGCGGTGGTGGAGCGGATCGATGCCGCCCGGGCCCGGGGCCTCGATGTGAGTGCGGGCATGTATCCCTACACCGCCGCATCCACCGGGCTCACCGCCTGCTTCCCCCCCTGGGTGCAGGCCGACGGGAACCTCTACCGGAACCTTGCCGATCCCGGGGCCCGGGACCGGATCCGTGCCGAAATGACCGGCCCACCCACCCGGTGGGAAAACTGGTGCCGGCTGGCCACCCCCGAGGGGAGCCGCATCGCCTCCGTCTCCAACCCGGATCATGTGCGATGGGTGGGGCGCACCCTGGCCGACGTGGCGGCGGACCGCGGGGTGGACTGGGTGGACGCGGCCATGGACCTGGTCCTGAACGACCGTTCCCGGGTGGGGATGATCTACTTTGCCATGGACGAGGACAATGTGCGGCAGAAGCTCGCCCTCCCCTGGATGAAGTTCGGCACCGACGGCTCGGGGTGGAACCCGCGCGGCGCCGGGGGTCAGCCCCACCCCCGGGCGTACGGAACCTACCCTCGCATCCTCGGGAAATACGTGCGGGAAGAGGGGGTGATCACCCTGGAGGATGCGGTGCGGAAGTCCTCCTGGGCGGTGGCGGAGCGGATCGGGATGTCCGACCGCGGACTCGTGGTGGAGGGATTCCTCGCCGACCTCGTCGTGTTCGACCCCGAGACGATTGCCGAGCGCTCCACCTTCGAGCGCCCCCACCAGCTCGCGGTGGGGGTGGAACATGTGTTCGTGAATGGGGAGGCCGTGATTCGCGGGGGCGAGGCCACCGGGGCCCGTCCGGGCCGCTTCGTTCGGGGGCCGGGCGCCCGGCCCTGATCCCGGGGGCGGCGCCGGGGCGCGGGCTGTCCCTCGGCCGGGACATGGGGGAGGACCTGGGCGCGGACCTGGGCACCGAGATTCGCCGGGACGCGTGCCCAGACGCGCCCCCGGTTCAGGAATCGCTGCCCTCGTGCTCGAAGACGGGGCTTCGGGCCTCGTAGCGCCGCACGGGGAGCCCGAGGAGGCGCACGAAGAGTCGGCGAACGCCCCGCCCCAGCGCGCTCCCCACGTCCTCCCGCCCCTCCACCGCGGCGCCCACATCTCCCCGGAGCCAGCGGCGCAGTTCGTCCAGGTCGGAGAGGGAAAGGGTTTCCACCTCCATCCTTCCCAGGTAGTAGTAGGTGCCACCCCGGGGAGGGGCGAGGGGTGGGCGGAGGCGGTCCTGGAGAAAGGCCCGGGCGCCGGCCAGGGAAGGCACCTCCCCCGAGCCCAGGGTGGCCGTTTCCACCAGGTAGCGTCCGGAGAGCGGATCCAGCCGGAGGGTAGCCCGCCACTCGTGCCTCCCCTCCAGGGCATCGAGGGTCCGGACCCTCCACAGCTCCGTGACCACCCGGACCCGCACCGGGAGTCCTGCCTCGAGGCTCGACCGCACGCCCTCGGACTCGAGGACGGGCCCCAGGAGGACCCGGGGGGTTCCCGTCCCCGGCGTGACGGTCAGCGCGAGGGGGGCACCCGGGTCCTGTGCGGCCGCCTCGGGAGGCGCCACCCCTGCCGGCATCAGGAGGAGGAGGACCGCCCTGGCCAGGGCCACGACCCCCGCGAACGGCCTGGGGCCGGAGCGGTCCGGTGTCCGCCGGCCGGCCGCACGGGAACCGGCCGTGCGGGAGTCCTTGGGACGAAGGAGGAATCGGGGCACGGTTTGCTGCCGCTCAGAACCGGTGGGAGAGCCGGACGAAGAAGTTGACCCCCCGATCCCGCCGGTTCAGAGGGAGGGCCCAGTAGACGCCCAGGGGACCCACGAAGACCCCCACCCCGGCGTCGGCGCGGAAGGGGGCGTCCTCCCGGAGATCGCCGAGGGACGGATCCGCATGGGTCCACCCCCACCCTCCCCCGACGAAGGCCGTCCATGCCGGCCGCAGGTCGAGGAGGGAGCCCAGCTCCCAGTTCCGCTCCCCCCCGGGGCGCCAGGCAAAGGGGAGGGCTCCCTCCACCTGGAGCTGGAGGAGGGCCACCCCGTCGCATCCATAGGCGGGCCAGGCCAGGAGGGCACCTGCATCGACTCCGGGCGGGGGGGCCTCGTCGCCTTCGCTCGCGAAGCCCGGGGCAGGAACGGAAACCCGCCGAGCCTCGCAGTCCACCGCGAAGCGCGGGTGCCCCGGAAGACTCCCCTCCCCTCCGAGGGTGCGCTGGTGCTGGGGGAGAAGCGGGGTCTCGTTGAGGGAGCCCGCGAGGAGGAGTCGCCCGTGGGCACGGGAGGTGGGCCCGAGGCGATTGTATCGACGAAGATCGAGATGTCCCCGGGTGGCGAGCCCGGTGGGCTCCGAGGCGAGGGTACTCAACTCGGTGGGAAGGGCCGCGCTCCCCCCTACCTGACGACTCAGCTCCGCCTCGATCCACCACCCGGTGGCCGGATCGAAGGGATCGTCCCGGGTGTCGAGGGTCAGGGCCATGGCGAGGTTCCGAACCGACCCCTCGGCCACGAGGGGTTGAGGGCGCCATCCCCGATCCCCCGATCCGAGGGTCCAGGGATCACGGATGCGGGCGAAGGCGTGATCCTCCTCCCGGTACTCGAGGCGGCTCCGGAGAGGGAGATCCAGGGGACGCCCCTCGAAGAAGAGGGCCCATCCCTCGCGGGCCATGTGGTCCCGGGGGTCGCGGCGCAGGAAGAAGGTCGAGAGGCTGGCCTCGGTATGGGTGAGTCCCCGGTCCTCGATGGGGCGGACTTCCCGGAAGCTCTGGAGCCCGATCCTCCCCTCTCCCCGGCCTCCGACCCCCTGCGTGACCTGGAGGCGGTAGCCCAGGTTCTCCCGTTCAAGTTCAAGGCCCGAAACGGAGCGCCAGAGGGCCACGCCCTGGACCTCGAGGGGGTTTCGGCTTCGGGTATGGAAGGCGCCCCCCACCGCAACCGGCAGTCCTTCAACCCGGTTGTAGGCACCATCGGCCCGGACCACTGGCTGGAGCACCCCGGCACCCAGATCCAGCACGAGAAGGGGAGGAAGCTCGGGCGGGGACGCCTCGACCTCGATCCGCTCCCCCCGGATCCGGTAGCGAAGGGGGGTGGGTTGGAGCTCGAGTCGACCGCCGAGCCACTCCCCATCCCGACCCCCCTGCACCCCTCCGCCCACCACCCGGACGTCTCCCTCCACCCGCGCACCGGGAAGGATCCGCAGGTCCCCGTTCACCACGGCCAGCGCGCCTTCGATCCGGCCCCCCAGGGTGAGGCTCCCCCCGATGACGGCCACCGGACCCTGGATCACGCTTCCCTCGGGAATGCGGCCTCCCCCGATGATCCGAAGGGTCCCCGGGTCGTTGAGAAAGGCGAGGAGGTCCGGAACGACCTCTCCCCGGTCCCGTTCCCCCACCCCCTGGGAAGCAGCGGGCTCCGCGGTCCCCGCGAGAAGGAGGGCGAGCCCGCCCATCGCGGCGAGGAACCCCCGCCATCCGGTCTGCCTGCGCTCCTTCATTCCCCTTCCTCCGTCTCGTCGTGATCACGCATTCCGAGCCTTCGCATCCGTCGGTACAGGTTGCCCCGGTCCGTCTGGAGGATCCGCGCCGCCTCCGCCACATTCCCCTCGGCATCCTCCAGTGCGCCCTCGAGCTGGATCCGCTCGAAGTCGTCGAGGCGCGTGCGCAGGTCGCGGGCATCGCCGGGATCATACCCCCCTCTGCCGGGGGTGGCCTCCTCCCCTTCGCCGGACCCGCCCGCCCTCCCGACGCGGGTCGGGGGTCCCAGGAACTCCCCGAGGGAGTCGGCTGTGACCGGCCCCGGCGGATGCAGGATCGCGATTCGTTCCACCAGGTTCATGAGCTCGCGCACATTCCCGGGCCAGGGGTGGGCTTCGAGTCGGGCCAGGGCATCGGGCCCCAGGGGGGGAACGAGCAGGCCCTGCCGACCCCGGAGCCGCTCCCGGGCGTGGTCGAGGAGGAGGGGAAGGTCCTCCAGGCGCTCCCGCAGCGGGGGGATGCGAAGGGGAACGACTTCCAGCCGGAAGAGGAGGTCCTCGCGGAAGCGGCCGGCGGCGACCTCGGCCCGGAGGTCCCGGTGGGTGGCGGCCACGAGCCGGACATCCACCGAAATGGAGGCGCCCCCTCCCACCCGCTGGATCGTCCCGGTTTCCAGCGTCCGGAGGAGCTTGGCCTGGGCCTCGGTTCCCAGGTCCCCCACCTCGTCCAGGAAGAGCGTTCCCCCGTGGGCGAGTTCGAAGCGCCCCCGCCTCCGCTCGGTGGCCCCCGTAAAGGCCCCGCGCTCGTGGCCGAACATCTCGCTTTCCACGAGTTCCCGGGGAATGGCCGCCGAGTTGACGCGCACGAAGGGACCTCCGCTGCGAGGCGAGAGTCCATGAAGGGCGGCCGCAGCAAGCTCCTTTCCGGTTCCGCTTTCGCCGGTAATGAGGACCCGGGCCTCGGTGGGGGCGGTGCGGCGGAGAACCTCCCGTACCCGGGCCATGGCCGGACTCTCCCCCACCATCCGGGTGCCTGCACCCATCTCCTCCTGCAGCGCCCGGGTCAGATCCCGAGCCCGACCCACCTCCAGCGCCCCCCGGAGGGTGATGAGCACCGCCTCTGGCGTGAGGGGCTTCTCGAGGAAGTGGAAGGCGCCTCGCCGGGTGGCCTCCATGGCATCTCCCAGGGTGGCTTCGCCACTCATCATGATGACCGGGGTCCCGGGCGAAGCATCGAGGAGGCGGGGGAGGAGGTCGAGGCCGGATTCTCCCGGAAAGACCAGGTCCAGGAGGATCGCCTCGGGGGGATCCCGCTCCACCGCGGCCAGGGCCTGGGCTCCACCTGCAGCCTCCGTGACCCGGTATCCCTCGGCCTCGAGGAGGGCCCGAAGCATGCGGCGCAGGTTTCCCTCGTCATCCACGAGAAGGACCTTCATGAGCGGGATTCTCCGGGGGAAGTGTGCAGGGGGAGGTGGACCCGGAAGGAGGCACCCCCCCCCTCCCGGTGGGTGGCGGTGACGGAGCCCTCATGGGCCTCCACCACCTGCCGGACCAGGGGAAGACCGAGCCCCGTCCCCCTCCGCTTGGTGGAGAAGTCCGGCTCCCAGATGCGGTCCTCTTCCCCGGCCGGGAGTCCCGGGCCCCGGTCCTCCACCCGGATCTCCGCCACCCCCGACGCGCCCGGGGGGGAGTCTTCGCGCGACGTCGGTGCCACAGGTGGACGCCGCTCGAGCGCGATGACCACCTGGAAGGGAGCGCGGCCGGGGTCGGAAGCCTCCCCTGCGGCATGGGCGTCGAGGGCGTTGACCACCAGGTTCCGGACCACGCGTTCCAGCGCCACAGGGTGTCCGAGCACGAGGGTTTCCCCTTCGGGAAGGTGCAGGGCGACCCGGTCCCCCGAGGGGTCGACCCGCTGGACAAGGGTCTTCAGAAGCTCCCCCAGCTCCACCACCGAGGGAGGGCCCTCCGGGGGGCGGCCGAACTGGGCGAAGGAGCGGGAGAGCTCGTCGAGTCGGGCGATCTCGTCCAGGAGGATCTCCCCGGCCTCGGCGGCGCCGGGATCCGTGGACCCCGCCACCCGCCGGGCCGCCATCTGCATGGGGGTCAGGGGGTTCTTGAGGTCATGGGCGATGCGGCGGGCCATTTCGGACCAGCTCCGGTTCCGGGCCTCCCGCAGCTCCCGGTTCCTGGCCGCGGCGAGTTCCCGCTCCATGGTCCGAAGTCCGTCGCGAAGGGCCCGGATCTCGCGGATTTCGCGGAACACCGGGTCGGGCGGATCGGGGGGGAGGGGCTCGCCCCGACCCAGTGACTCCGTCCAGCGGACGATTTCCCGCACGGGGCGCGAAAGGGAGTAGGACACCTGCTTTGCCGACCAGAGGGAAAGGCCGGCGGCGAGGAGGAAGAGGCTACCGGCCACGGCGGGGAGGAGGAGGAGGACGCGTTCGCCCAGGTAGGCGTAGAGGCGCGAGAAGCGGAGGGATTCGGAGAGCTGGGCCCGGTGGTTCTCCGCGGCCGCCCTCAACTCGGGAGAAGCGGCGGGGTCCTCCTCGATCCGGCTCAGGAGATCCCGCCCCGACGAGGCCACCTCGTCCCAGGGTCCGGCGCTTCCGGTCCCCACCACCACTTCCCGGATGACCAGGCTTCCCCCCACGAGGAGGAGGCCCGCCGGGATCGCGGCAGTCAGGAAAAGCGCGAGGAAGAGTCGTCCCCGCAGCGAGCGGAAGTTGGGGCGCCGAAGCATCCCCTGAAGCTCCAAGGGGGCCCCTTCCACGGCAAGGCGGTGGAGGGGCGCTCTCCGGTGGAGCCTCAGGGGGTGGGGGAAACGGGGCGCATGCACCCGGGGCAGAACCGCCATCCAGGCTGGAGCCGTGTCTCGCAACGACAACGCGACTCGACGGCCCGGCCACAGGAGGGACACCCCAGCGCCCACCCCGGAACGTCCCCTCCGCAGCCGGCGCAGGGCGGGCGAGACCCCGGGTCCCGGTGGAGAACCCGTGCCACCTCGTGGGGGGTGGTGAGGCCCTCGGCCACCTTGCGCCGGGCATCGAGGGCCATGGACCCCATCCCCCCCTCCCGTGCCCTCCGGCGGAGCACTTCCGTTCCCGAGCCCTGCATGACCTCGTCCCGGAGCCCCTCGTCCATGACGAGCACCTCGAAGACGCCCGTTCGTCCCCGGTACCCATCGTTGCACTCCGGGCATCCTCGCTCCGCACCCCCGCACCCGGGGCACCGGACCCGGACCAGGCGCTGGGCCACGATCCCCGCCAGCCCCCCGGCCACCAGGTGCGCGGGGACCCCCATCTGGAGCAGCCGGGTGATCCCTCCCGGGGCATCGGTGGTGTGGATGGACGAGAGCACGAGATGCCCGGTGACCGCTGCCGCCATGGCGATCTCCGCTGTCTCCCTGTCGCGAATCTCCCCCACCATGATCACGTCCGGGTCCTGCCGGAGGGCAGCCCGGAGTCCGGCGGGGAAGGTGAGTCCGGCTCGGGGGTTCACCTGGACCTGACTGACCCCGGGAACCCGGTACTCGACGGGGTCCTCCAGGGTCAGGACGTTCAGGCGCTCCCGGTCCACCTCGGCCAGGGCCCCGAAGAGAGTCGAGCTCTTCCCGCTCCCGGTGGGGCCCGAGGCCAGGACCACCCCGCGCCCTCCGCGAAGCAGGGCCCGAAGCCGGGCCAGATCCGAGGGGCCGAACCCCAGCTCCTCGAGCCCGGAGGGGACCCGCTCCGGGTCGAGAATGCGGAGCACCGCCTTCTCTCCCTCCTCCACGGGGAGGGTGGAGACACGCACGCTCAGGGTGCGCCCCCCCGTCCCCCCGGCGGCCCCGTCCCCCGGCTTTCCCCGGTCGGCGGTGGGACTCCGGCCGGCCGAATGGGGGAATCCTCCGTCCTGGGGGCGCCGGCGGACGGAAATGTCCATTCCGGCCAGGACCTTGATCCGCGAAATGACCGCGCGGCGCTCCGAAGCCGGGAGGGAGGCCAGTGCCCGGAGGATCCCGTCCACCCGGGCCCGGACCTCGAGGCCCCGGACCGAGGGTTCCACATGGAGATCACTTGCGCCCCGGGCCAGTGCCATCTCGAGCAGTCGGTCCACCCGCCGGATCACCCCCGGGTCCTCTCCCTCTTCCCCTTCGGCCTCCCTCCTCGCCTCCGCCGAGGGGGCGAGCGAGGGCAGGGCCGGGGAACCCGCCGAGGGCGACGAGGGGTCTTCGCCCCCAGGGTACCCCCGGGACAGCCCCTCCTCCAGGGCGGATGGAGGCACCACCACCGGAATCACACGGCGCCCCGTGCGGAACTGGAGGTCGTCCACCGTTCCCAGGTCCAGGGGGTCCCGCATGGCCACCTGCACGGTGCGCGCGGTAAGGGCCAGAGGAAGCACCCCCCGGCGAAGGGCGAGCCCCCGGGGGACGAGGGCCAGCGCTTCGGGAGCGGGGTCAAGGGGGCCCGGCTCCCAGGCCAGGCCGAGCTGTTCGGCCAACGCCTCCGCAACCTGGGACGGGTCGACCCTGCCCGTGCGGACGAGGAGTTCTCCCAGTCGCTCCCCCGTCTCCCCCTGGGCGACGAGGGCGGATTCCAGGTCCGGCTCGTCCAGGAGTCCCCGCCGGAGGAGGAGGGCCCCCAGGAGGCGGGAGGCCGGGGTGCGGGGAGGGGAGGTCGACATGGCCTCGATGATGGTGGTTCTCCCCGGGCGAACCCATGGCGGGAGGGGACCGAGCCCGAGGGGCGCGGGTGCGGGGATCCCGCCCCGCGTACGCGCTATTCCCTGTTGCCGCGCTTCTCCCCTCTGCCCCCTCCTGCGCCCCCTCCTGATCGGGGCCGAACGCCCCTACCCGGAGACGCTTCCCAGAAGGCGCAGCACTCCGGGTGCGATCCCGGTGAGGTCGGACGCCCCCTCCAGGGCCCAGACGGGCGGATCGCCTCCGGGTGCTTCCACCCGCATCTCGAAGGCGAGGGCCGGATTCCGGGTGTGGCCCCCGCGCACATCCTCCACATTGCCGTGGTCGCTTACCACCACGAGGTGAAGGCCCCCGGCCCCGGGGGCGCAGGCGACCTCAAGGGCCTCCTGCACGATCCCTCCGAGGAAGGCGTCCACTCGTTCGAGCGCGTCCACCCCCCCCTTCATCCCACCGCGGTGCCCGGCCCCATCGGTCGAATAGTGCGCGAAGAGGGTCAGATCCTGCTCCCGGGCCAGGCGCGCCAGGGTTCGCCCCGCCTCCACCGCCGAGACCCGGGGAAGGTCCTCCCGCCCCGTGTATCGGCTCCACCCGTCGTTCACGATCTCCGAGGCCACCGCACGCCCCTGCACCAGGTCTTCCAGCTCGCGGTCGAGGACGCCGGCGGCGAGGGCGGCCAGGGGGGGCGCAGCGTGGCGACGGGTGGGAAGGGACCCGGGCCATCCGGCAGGGTAGGCGTTGGCGAAGGCCACCCGGGCCCCCAGGGCGGCGGCCCGAACGAGGAGGTTGTCCGAGGCGAGGAGAGGGCGGAGCGATGTGGGGGGCCAGGGGCCGAAGTGCCTCCCGAAGCGTCGCGCCGCGTTCACACCGGTGAGGAGAGCCACCTGCCCGGTCCCGCTCTGGGGAAGCCCCTCGACCCCGAGGGTCGCGTCGAGGGGTGCATAGCGAACGCGGAGCTGCGCTGCCGGGGCCGGGCGGATCTCGGTGCCGGGAGCCACGCCGGCGTGGGTGGGGAGCTCCCCGCCCAGAAGGTGGCGAAGGTGGGGGAGGGAGGCCTGGACGAAGGGGTTGATCTCCGGATCGTCCGGACCCACCCCCACTCCGTCGAGAAAGAGAAGGAGGAGGGCGGGACCCGGCGGATCCGACTCCGGACTCACCCCGCAGGGCGGAGGTCCAGGGAGACCCGAACCGCCAGGTGCCCCTGGTCGGCCCGCTCCCGGACCGCTTCCCGGATCCGGGGCTCGATCTTTCCGTACGCGGCCACCACCCCGTCTCGCAGCTCCTCCCGGAGAATCCGGAGGGCGTTGGCATCGGGGCGGGAGCTCTGGGTCACCTTCCGGATCTCCTCGAACCGCACGGGTCGGATCTCGAAGGGGGTCATCCCGGTGTCGTCGTTCCGGTCGTGGTCCATCCAGTGAACCGACACGGAGACGTCCCCCCGGGCCCGGAGCCCGCTGATGTCACCCACCGCCTGGAAGCGCTCGGCCAGTCGCCGCATCTCCGCCGACCCGGCCGTCTCCACGTAGGCCCGCTCCACGGCTCCGAAAACGCGCCGGACACGTTCCGTCTGTGTGGCGTCGGAAGGGAGAGGCTCGGTGTCGAGGACCCGGGCCGTGGCCTCCCGAATGAAGGCGAAGCCTGCATCATCCCGGGTGCGCGATCGATCGATGCTGTCGAGGATGCGGTCCGGGTTCGTGCGGAAGCTCATGAAGCCACTCCTGTCAGAGGGGGCGTGCCGGGTCGCGAAAGGAGGCAGGGAAGGAACCCCGAAGCCGCCCTTCCGGCGACGGGTGGACGCCCTCCTCCCCTACCGGTCAGGATAACGCGGGGGCCCCCTCCCGGACCAGTGCAGGGGCGCACGCGATCCCCGTCGGAGGGGGGGGTCGGGGAGGGTGCCCCGGGGCTTGCCAAACCTCCCCGTCGAGGAGACCATCAGAATTCGCCAACGCGCGTTACCACCCCCCGTCCCTTCAGCGAACGCATGGCCTCCGACCCCCGTTTTGCCCAGCTTTCCGACCCGGTTGTTCGTATCCCCCCCTCCCTTCGATGGTCCGGGGAGGGGCTCGAGCTCCCCGAGGGGACCTTCACCCCCGGGGAGCGGGCGGACCTGGAGCTGCTTTACGCGCAACTGGAAGGGGTGTATCGCACCTGGCTGCACGCCCGCCCGAACCCCGACTGGGAGGAGCTGGCAAGCGGGATCCGGGCCTTCGGAGAGCCCCCCCTGGCACCGGCCCTGGAGCGCATCGGGGCCTCTGCCCTTCGGAACGCCGAAGCGCCGCCCCTTGTGCGCAGGGCCCTGCATGACCTCCGCGGCGGTGCCTTCTTCGCCCTTCGGATGTACGGGAGCCTGCTCCAGAACGAGGACTCCGACGCCGAGCTCCTGGAGCCTGCCATCCTCCTGGCCCGGGACCAGGCCAAGGTCGTCCGCTCCCTCGTCCCTTCCATCGATCGGGAGGGGCACGACCGGGACCGATCGGAACAGGCGCACGGGATGCGCGAGCTCGTGGACAAGTGGGACGGCTTCGTCTTCCCCGAGGTGCCTCGGCCGGAGGGTGGGATGGGGCCTGTTCAGGTGTCGGTTGAAACGACGTGGCGTGGCGACCTGGCTGCCCGGTGTCTCGAGGCCGCGGCCCTCGATCGTGCGGTCTACAACCTCGTGAACAATGCGGCGCGGTTCAGCGCCGACGGCAGGGTGACGCTCCGGGTGGAGGCGCTGGGCGGCCAGGTGGTCCGGTTCGCCGTGGCCAATGCCATGACCCCACTGCAGGGTGAGTTCCTCCGGGCGCGGGTCGGCGAGGACCCCTCTTCCCTCTTCCTGGGAGGGGTCACCCGGGGGGGGGAGGGGGTGGGGCTCTCGGCGTCGGCTTCGGTGGTGGCCCGGGCGTGGGGGCTGGCCGATGCCGAAGATGCGGTGGCCATGGGCTCGGTGGGAGCACAGGTCGGAGAGGAGGTCTTCCTGGCCTGGATCCTCTGGCCCACCCTTCACGGAGTCTCCGGGTCGTCGGGCGCCGGAAGCTGATGCTCTCCCTTCCTGCCCGGGCCTTCGGGGTCTTTCTCTCCCCGCTCCGGACCTTCGAGGATCTTCGTGAGGCCCCCCGGGCCGTGGGGGCCCTCCTTCTCGGGGTGGGGGTCGCGGTGATCTCTGCTCTCCTCCTCCCGGTGGAGCTCTACGAGACCCTGGTGCAGGAGGGTGCCATGGCGGCCGGCGACGACCTCCCCATGGGCGACCCCCAGGCCATGGCCCGGGTCCTCTGGGTGGCCGGCGTCTTCGCTTCGGTCGTGGCCTGGCCCCTCCTGGCCCTCGTGGCATCGGCGATCCTGGCCCTCCTCTTCCTCTTCGGCCTGGGGTGGGAGGGGACCTTCCGCCAGGTCTTCGCAGTGGTCTGTCACGCCCTTCTCGTGGTTGCGGTGGGAGGGCTCCTTCTCGTGCCACTCCGGATCGCGACCGGAGACCTGGGGCTCGCCCTTTCGGTGGCCACCTTTCTCCCCGTGCTCGAGGAAGGCGGGCTTCTTCTCCGCTTTCTCACCCTCCTCGACCTCTTCAACCTCTGGGCCTACGCCCTCATGGGCGCCGGGATCGCCGTGGTCACCGGACGAAAGGCGTCGGTGGGAACGGGGGTCGCGGTGGCCCTCGGCGTCGCCCTCCTCCTGAGCTTTCTCATGGCTGCGGCCGGGGGCTGGATCGAAGGGATGGCGCCTGCCTCATGAAGGGAAGGGAGGCACACGGGATGCAAAGGGAGACAGAGGTCCCGGTGGAGGACTTCCTGGCGCTGGAGATCCGGGTCGGGCGGGTGCTCTCGGCCGAGCCCTTTCCCGAAGCCCGGAAGCCGGCACTTCGACTCGTCATCGACTTCGGGCCCCAGGTGGGGATTCGCTCGAGTTCGGCCCAGCTGACCCGGCGCTACGCCCCGGAGGCCCTCGTGGGGACCCGGATCCTGGGGGTGGTGAACCTCCCCCCCCGGCGGATCGCCGGCTTCCGGAGCGAGTGTCTGGTCCTCGGGGTTGTGAACCCGAACGACGCAGGCGACGTCATTCTCATCCGGCCGGAGGCATTCCCGGGGGAAGGAGAGGAGGGGGCAACGGGGACGGTCGGCTGGCGGCTCGGCTGACCCCCGGGAGGGCGGGGCAGAAAGACGATCCGCGCCGTGTCACCCACCCCGACGCCATGCCGCTCGAACCACCCCCGGTTCACCTCGAGGGCGTACAGGGCGGGTACCCGGGACGTGTGGAGGCGATCGGACTCGGGCTCCATGGCCTGCAGATCCACCACCACCCCGGTGGCATCCAGAAAGGCAATGTCCAGGGGGAGCGGGGTGTCGCGCATCCAGAAGGTGAGGTGCGAGGCCGTACCGTACACGAAGAGCATGCCCCCGTCCTCGGGCAGGTCCGTACGGTGGCTGAGCCCGCGTTCCCGGGCCTCGTGGGTGTCGGCTACCTCGGCCCGGACGGTGTCCGCGCCGAAGATCACGAGGGCGTGGCTTCTCCCGCCGGGCCGATCCGTGGCGCCGTCGTCAGGCTCAAGGGCACCGGCCTCCCCGATGTACCCCTGAAGGGCGGGGAGGAGGACGCAGAGGAGGAGGAGCCCGACCCGGCGCACGGGAGGGCGGTCCCGGAAGTCTCCGCCGCCGCGCGCGACTCGCTTGCAGGAAGGGAGGGAGAGCCCGGAAGGGCCCGGTGGCGGAGGGTGCGAAGAAGGGGCCATGGGCGAGGGCGTTTGGAAGGGCGTCGGCTGCACTGCGCATGGAACGGGGGAGGGGGTGTCTTCCGCGAGGGCCTCGGGGCCGTCTCGCGCCGGCTCCCCAAAGGTGCTAACTTTGGCCGCCTTTTCCCACCTGAACGAAGGACACCCCAGGGCGACGCCGAGCCCGACGCTCCGGGTCAGCGCCCTGGGCCCGGACCCGGCATCGGGCGGGAAGGCAGGGCGCAGCGGAGCGCCAGCCCATGGTTGACACACCCGAGGGGAAATCCAATGGTCCATCCGGAACTGCTCGACATTCTGGTCTGCCCGGAGACGCATCTCCCGGTCCGGCTGGCCGACGCCGAACTCCTGGAGAAGGTCAACGCGGCCGTGTCCGAAGGGACGCTCCGCACCGGTGCCGGAGACGTGGTCCGGAAGCCCCTCGAGGCCGGCCTCGTGCGCGAGGACGGCCGCCGCCTCTACCCGGTCCGCGACGACATCCCCGTGATGCTCCTCGACGAGGCCATCTCCCTCGAATCCATTCGCTGAGCGTCCATCACCCCCCCGGTTCCGGAAGGTTCCAGTCGGCCGGGAGGACCCGCTCACAACGATCACGCCCGGGTTTGCCAAAGATGCGCGTGTCTCCCCACTGGAAGCGCAACGGCCGAAAGGGTCTCCCGACCCTCCTCCGCGCTGCCCTTCCGCTCCTTGCTCTCGCTCTCCTCGCCGGATGCGCCGGAGAGTACCCCCAGTCCACCATCGATCCCCGCACCGACTTCGCGGAGATCATCCACAGCCTCTACGTGCAGGTCTTCTGGTGGACCATGCTCATCCTGGCCGTGGTCTGGGTGGCGCTCACCTGGGTGATCGTCCGGTTCCGGGCCCGCCCCGGCGATGGGACCCCGAAGCAGATTCGCGGTCACCTGGGGCTGGAGATCGGGTGGACGGTAGGGCCGGCCATCATCGTCGTGCTCATCGCGATCCCGACGATCCAGGCCGTGTTCGAGACCCAGCGGCCTCTCTCGGAGGACGCCCTGGTCGTGGAAGTGACGGGCCATCGCTTCTGGTGGGAGTTCCACTACCCGGAGCAGGGAGTCACCACCGCCAACGAACTCTGGCTCCCGGTGGACCGCCCCGTCAGCCTCCGTCTGGGCGCCAGCGACGTGATCCACTCCTTCTGGGTCCCCATGCTCGGCGGAAAGCGCGACCTGAACCCCATCGTCGCAGTGCGCGAGGGGGAGGAGCCCAGGTACAACTGGCTCTTCTTCACCCCCCAGGAAACCGGGCTCTACATGGGGCAGTGCGCCGAGTTCTGCGGCGAGTCCCACGCCTTCATGGCCATGCGGGTGAATGTGGCCACCGAGGCCGAGTTCGACGGATGGGTGGAAGGGTGGTTCGCCTCCCGGGGCGCTGCCATTCCCGCCGAGGCTCCGGGGGAGGAGGCCGATGCCGCCCATGCCGGCGATGGGACGGCGGAGGGCGGGGCGATGGTCCAGACCACCGCCATCCCTTCGTCGGTGGATGAGGATCCCCTCGCAGTGCAGGGGCGGGATGTCTTCCTGAACCAGGCCACCTGCGGCGCCTGCCATGCCATTCAGGGAACCCCGGCGCAGGGGCGGATCGGTCCGGACCTGACCCAGTTCGGCCTCCGGACCTCGCTCGCAGCCGGGATCATGGAGAACAACGCCGAGAACCTGGCGGCCTGGATCATCGATCCGGAGCGCTTCAAGCCCGGGGTGAACATGCCCGGGACCCAGTACGACATGGAGTCCAGGATCGTTGCCGGGGTCCCCCGCTTCTGGCCCGCCACGAACCTCGATGAAGCGCAGGTCCGAGCCGTGGCGGCCTACCTGCTGAGCCTCAAGTAACCCGCATCCAGGAACGCGAGCGAATGTCTACGGCAACCCTCGATCAGGCCCACGCGGGACCCGAGGCCCACAGCGAGCCCACCGGGCTCTGGAGCTGGATCACGACGGTCGATCACAAGCGGATCGCCATCATGTATTTCGTGACCTCGCTCTTCTTCTTCTTCGTGGGCGGGCTCGAGGCCCTCATCATCCGGGCCCAGCTCTGGAACCCGGAGCAGAGCCTCATTTCGGCCGAGCTGTACAACCAGCTCTTCACCATGCATGGCACCACGATGATCTTCCTCGTGGCCATGCCCATGGCGGTGGCCTTCTTCAACTTCGTCGTCCCCCTCCAGATCGGGGCCCGCGACGTCGCCTTTCCCCGACTGAACGCCCTTTCCTACTGGATCTTCCTCTTCGGAGGGATCTACCTGAACCTGGGGTGGTTCGTCGGCCAGGCACCGCATGCGAGCTGGGTAGGGTACGCCACCCTCACCTCTTCGAACTACTCGCCGGGGCTCAACACCGACTTCTGGTTCATCGGCCTCTCGATTCTGGGAATCGCCTCCATTGCCGGAGGGGTGAACTTCATCACCACCATCGTCAACATGCGTGCTCCGGGCATGAAGATGATGCGGATGCCCCTCTTCACCTGGATGACCTTCGTGACGAGCTTCCTGCTCATCACGGCCCTCCCGGTCATCGCCGTGGCCCTCATCTTCCTGGGCTTCGACCGGACCTTCGGCTCGGTCTTCTTCAATCCGGCCATGGGAGGGGATCCGGTGCTCTGGCAGCACCTCTTCTGGATCTTCGGGCACCCGGAAGTCTACATCCTCATCCTCCCGGCCTTCGGGGTGATCTCCGACGTCATCCCCACCTTCTCGAAGAAGCCCCTCTTCGGCTACCCCATCGTGGTGTACGCCGGGATCCTCATCGGCTTCATCGGATGGGGGGTCTGGAGCCACCACATGTTCACGGTGGGGCTGGGGCCCATTGCCGACTCCTTCTTCGTGGCGGCCACGATGATCATCGCCATCCCCACGGGGGTGAAGATCTTCAACTGGATGGCCACGATGTGGGGAGGGTCGGTGACCTTCAACACCGCCATGCTCTTCTCCACCGGGCTCCTGGCCGTCTTCACCGTGGGCGGGCTCTCGGGGATCATGCACGCGGCGGCTCCCATCACCCTGCAGCAGCACGACTCCTACTTCGTGGTGGCGCATTTCCACTACGTGATCGTGGGAGGTGCCATGATGGGGCTCTGGGCCGGGCTCTACTACTGGTTCCCCAAGGTGTCCGGGCGGTTCCTGAACGAAACGCTGGGGAAGTGGCACTTCTGGACGACGATGGTGGGCTTCAACCTCACCTTCTTCCCCATGCACTTCTCCGGCCTGTACGGGATGCCCCGGCGCATCTACACGTACTCTGCCGAGCTGAATGTCGACATCTTCAACCAGCTTTCCACGGTGGGGGCCTTCATCTTCGGGATTTCGGCCGTCATCATGACCTGGAACGTCTTCCACAGCTGGTGGAAGGGGAAGAAGGCCGGACCGAACCCCTGGGGCGCACCCCATCTGGAGTGGTCCATCGAGTCGCCTCCCCACCACTACAACTTCCCGCGTCTCCCCCTGGTCCGGAGCCGGGAGCCCCTCTGGAACGAGAAGGAGCGGGAGGAGATCATGGCGGTGACCCTCGGCCACGCCGAGACCGAGCCGCACATGCCGAACCCCTCGTTCTGGCCCATCCTCCTCGCCCTCTCCATCACGGTGGCCTGGGCGCTGGTCATGACCGGTGTCTGGTGGATCATCGTCCTGGGGATCATCCCCGTATTCCTCTGCACCCTGATGTGGGGCCTCGAGCCCGCGTTCCCCGAGGGGCACTGACATGGCTGAGATCGCCGCCGCGCACGACGAGCACGCCACGAACACCGGCGTCTCCAACTTCAAGCTCGGGTTCTGGACCTTCCTGGCCTCCGAGTGCCTCTTCTTCGGAACCCTGATCTCGACCTACATGGTCTACAAGGGGACGGCGCTTCAGGGGCCGTACCCCGCCGAGATCTTCGACATTCTGAAGACCACCGGGTCCACCACCGTCCTCCTCTTCTCGTCGCTGGCCATGGTGCTTGCCCTGCACTACACCCAGCTGGCCAACAAGAAGTGGGCGATCCTCTGGCTCTTCGCCGTGATCGCCATGGGCGGGGTCTTCCTGGGAATGGAGTTCTTCAGCTACCAGAAGTACATCGGGTACGGGCTGACGCTGGGGTCAAGCACCTTCGGGTCCTCCTACTATGTCCTCACCGGCACCCACAAGGTCCACGTCCTCGTGGGGATGCTCTGGCTGGGGATCCTGGCCTGGCGCATCTGGACCGACAAGATCCCTCCCTCGAAGTCCGACCAGGTCGAGGTCGCCGGGCTCTACTGGCACTTCGTCGACATCATCTGGATCGTCATCTTCACCCTCGTGTACCTGATCCCATAAGGGCTTCGCCATGAGTCAACCCACCGACGTCACGACGCCCGACCACGGGAAGGAAGGGGATCACGGGGGCCACGGGTCCGTCGCCCTCTACATCTGGATCGGGGTGATCCTGGCCATTCTCACCTTCGTGGAGGTGGCGGTCTTCTTCATCGAAGCCTTCGAGCCGGTGGAGGTTCCCCTCCTCATCATCCTCTCGACGGTCAAGCTCATTCTCGTGGTCATGTACTTCATGCACCTCAAGATGGACCACAGATCCCTGACCTGGCTCTTCATTTCGGGCGCGGTCCTGGCGGTCTTCATGGTGTGTGCCCTCATCGTGCTCTACCACGTGCTTCCCCGATTCGCCTAGCGATCCCTCGCTGAGGCGGGGCTCAACCCCCATGTGCCCGGGGGGGCGGTGCCGTGCGCGCCGCCCCCCCGAAGCGTCTCCCACCCATGGATTTCTACGGTTTCGAGATCTTCCCCAGCATCCTCGTGGGGTGCCTCTACCTCCTGGGTGCGTATGCCCTCGCGGTGGGGCCCCTCCGGAAGCGCATGGGGTGGGGCGAGGACGTTCGCCCCGGTGCCGCCCGGGCCACCGCCTGGGTGGCGGCCATCCTCGTCATCTTCTTCTCCCTCAATGGCCCCCTGCACGAATGGGCCGATGGGTACCTCTTCACTGCCCACATGGTGCAGCACCTTCTCCTCATGCTCCTCATGCCCCCTCTCCTGATCTGGGGGCTTCCGCCGGAGCTGATCCGGAAGGCGCTGGTCTGGCGGCCAGTCTACCACGCCGGACGTTTCCTGACCCACCCGGTGGTGGCCTTTCTGGCCTACAACCTGGTCTTCATCTTCTGGCACGTACCCCACTGGTACAACCTGGCCCTCATGGACCACACCGTGCACATCATCCAGCACCTCTCCTTCATGGCGGTGGCGGTGATGATGTGGTGGCCCATCATGTCTCCGGTGAAGGAACTGGTCCGGATTCCCACAGGCCCCCTCCTCATGGGGTGGATCTTCCTCTACGGGATCCCGGGAACGGTGGTCTCGGCCCTGATCACCCTTTCCGACGACGTCCTCTATACCTGGTACGCCGCCGCGCCGCGCATCACCCCCCTCTCCCCCCTGGACGACCAGCGCCTGGGAGGGCTCATCATGTGGATCCCCGGGATGCTTGTCTTCTGGATCGCCATCAGCGTGGTCTTCTTCCGGTGGACGGCATACGAGTACCGCAGCTGGAAGGAAGACCCGGAGGCGCTCCCCACCGGGGAGACGGGGCCATGACCCGCGTCCTCCCATGGGGCGCGACGCCCTGGCGTTCGATCCGGTGGCTCCTCCCGGCCCTCGTGGCGGGGCTCCTCCTGGCGGGGTCGCCCGGGGCGGCATCGGCCCAGGCGCGCGACTGGAAGGCCGAGGGAGAGCTCGGGGGGAACTTCTTCTACGGAAACCGGGAGCAGGCCCAGCTCTCCTCCAGGATTCTGGTGGAGAAGGCGGACTCCCTCTTCGAATCGCAGTCCGTGTTCCGGTTCAACTACGGTGAGGCCACGAACCGCGATGGCGTGCGCGAGGTGAACCGTCGGAACTGGTCCGCCGCCGCCTCTCTCGACTTTCGTCCCACCGAGCGGTACCGACCCTTCGTTTCGGGGCGGATGGAGTCGGCCTTCGAGCGGAGGATCGCCCTCCGGTACAATGCGGGTGCGGGGTTCCGGGTGAGCTGGACCCGGGACCGCCAGAACCGGATCGACCTCTCGGCCTCGATTCTGGCGGAGCGGACCTACGCCCGGGAGGGGGGTGGGACGTCCGAGGATGACGTGGGGCTTGCCCGGTGGTCCTCCGACCTCCGCATCCGGAGGTCCTACTTCAGCGACCGTATTTCCCTGGACTCCAACAACTCCTACCGGCCGGTGTTCGACTCCTTCGGGAACTTCACCCTTTCCACGCGGAACGCCTTCTCCTACAACCTCACCGAGGTGGTGGCCCTCCGGTTCACCCTGGTCACCGACTACGACTCCGGCGCGGTGGAACGAGGGGCGGAGACGAACCGCGACGGACAGGTGCAGGTCACGATCGTGGCCCGGTTCTGATCGTTCCCTCCGCAACCGTCACCGCCTCACCCACGAGGTAGACCCGGTCGGCCGCGACCTCCACCTCGAGAACGCCCCCGCGCCGGGGTCCTCCCTGACGGGCCCGGAGGCGGGAGGTGCCGATGCGGAGGGCCCACCAGGGCCCGAGGAGGCAGTGGGCCATCCCGGTGACGGGGTCTTCGTCGACGCCCACCCAGGGGCCGAAGAAGCGGGAGTGGAAGTGGACCTCCTCCGCGCCCCCTCCCTCGCCTGACCCCTCGTTCCCCCGGCTGTCGACGCCCTCCGGTGTGGCTCCGCCCCCTCCCCCCGATTCCGGGAGGGCCGGCACCCCGGCCGGTGCCTTCCCCCGTACCGTCACCGAGACCCCCATGACCCCGGACGGGAGGGCCACCTTCCCCAGTGCGCCAAGGTCGGGGGCGAGGGCCTGGACGAGGCCGTGGAAGTCGTCACCGCCCTCCGGCCCCCCCACCTCCAGAAGGGCCGCCCGGACCCCGTGGGCAAAGACGAGGGAGACGTCGGCCTCGATCCCCAGGGCCTCCCGAAGACCCTCCGGGACGGGTGCCTCCACCGGGGGGTCCAGGGGAAAGTCCAGCCGGTAGCGCCCCGCGCCCTCCTTCTCCACGGTCAGGAGGCCCGATCGGGTGGTGAACCGCCAGGGGCCCGGATGCCCGGCTTCGCACAGGGCGTGGGCGGCGGCCAGGGTCGCGTGCCCGCAGAGGGTGACCTCGGTGGTCGGCGTGAACCACCGGAGGGGGAGAGGGCGCCCGCCCGGCGGGGCCTCGCTGCCCTCCTCCCCGGGTTCCCTTCCGGGGAGAGCCGCTCCGGGAAAGGCCGTTTCCGAGAGGTTCATCTCGGCGGCAAGGGCCTGGAGGAGGGTGTCGGGGAGGGGCGGAGCGGGCGAAGTCTCCCCCCCGGCTCCCCCCCGGTCTCCGGACAGCGACGGGGGAAGCACCACCGCCGCCGGGTTCCCGGTGAAGGGGCCCGAGGCGAAGGCATCGACGATCCGGTAGGAGAGACGTTCCGGGATCCTCACCGTGCCCGCCTCCGCTTTCCGGTGAGGAAGTCCATCATGATGTACTCGCCCAGCGTCAGGGTCGTGGTGAAGTAGGCCTTTCCGCGGGCGATCTCCGAAACCTTCCGGACGAAGGAGACGAGGTACGGGTCCTGGGCCAGCATGAAGGTGTTGATGAGGATCCCCGCCTTGCGGCAGGCTGCCACCTCCCGGTAGGTGGCCCTCAGGATGCGAGGGTCCAGCCCCCCCGAATTCGTGTAGACCCGACCGTCGGGGAGGGTCATGGCCGAGGGCTTTCCGTCGGTGACCATGATGATCTGCCGCATCTCCTTTCCCTCGGCGGCGAGGATCCGGCGCGCCACCTCCAGCCCCTCTGCGGTGTTCGTGTGAAAGGGGCCCACCTGGGCCCGGCCCAGCCGCGCCAGGGGAATCTCCTGGGCCCGGTCGCCGAAGGTGACCACCCGGAGCGAGTCGCCCGGGTACTGGGTGCGGATGAGGTGGGAGAGGGCCAGGGCCACCCGCTTGGCCGGGGAGAATCGATCCTCCCCGTAGAGGACCATGGAGTGGGAAATGTCGAGCATGAGGACGGTGGCGCAGGAGGAGCGGTGCTCCGTCTGGTTCACCATCAGGTCCTCGTGGTCGAGGGTGAGGGGAAAGGCCGGATGCGAAGCGCCTTCCTCTCCCGCCTCCCGGGCCGCCCTGGCCAGGGCCCGGGTCAGGGTGGCGGGAAGGTCCAGGTTCATCGTGTCGCCGAAGCGCCAGGGGCGGCTCGCGGCCCCCGCCTCCACCCCGGTGGAGAGGGCGGTGGTCTCGTGGGCGCCCGCAGACCCCTGCCCCATGGCGCCGAGAAGTCCCCGGAGGGCCCGGTACCCGAGAAAGTCCATCCCCTTGCGGGTGAGCTCGAAGTCCACCGTCTGGGCGGCGGCCCGGGCCTCGTCCACCTTCCCCTCCCCCGGGGCACGGGGCCCGGGAGGGCCTCCCGGGTCGGTGAGGGAGAGAAACCCGTCCTCCACGAGGCGCTCCACCAGGTCGTCGAGCATGCGCGCCAGTTCGGCCCGGAGTTCGGCATTCCCCCCGCCTTCCCCGCGCAGCTCCTCCAGCATCTCGGGGGTGAGCTGACCCGTTTCCAGGAGTCCGCGGAGAAGGGCCTCCTTCAGGGAGTCCATGGAGCCCGTGTCCTCGTCGCCCGACCACCCCCACCAGGGGTGGTGGTGGGGCCCCCCCGCGAAGCCCCCGTCGAGGAGGAAATCGGAGAGGTGCTCCAGAAGGGCCTCGAGGTTCAGGGCGTCGAGGAAGCTGCCCCGGTACTTCGTGTAGGTATGTCGCATGGGAGGCCGGGGTGAGGAAGGAGGAGAGGGGAGGGCGTGGAAGGAGGAGGGGGTCCGGGAGCGGCGACGGGGGAGCGGGCGCCAGACGGGGGAAGACAGGGCCGGACCCGTGGGGCCGGACCCCTGGGCACGCGGGGCGTCCCCTTTGGGAGAGGGGCCGGTCCCGGTACCTTGTCCCTCCCATGTCCAGAAGCCCGATCGAGCCCTCGCCTACGCCCGCTCCCGCCCACCCCGCGAAGCCCCCCCCACCCGAGGGTGCGGGCGGGGCCGCGGCTTCCCGGGAAGGTGGCGGCGGGGGAACCGGGGGGAGCGCGGGCCCCATCGCCGCCGGAACGCCCCTCCCGGACCTTCGCGCCGCCCTCCTGCGCTTCTTCGACGGGGCGGCCCGGAGCCTGCCCTGGCGCGAGATCGCCGATCCCTATGCGATCCTCGTTTCCGAGGTCATGCTGCAGCAGACGCGGGTGGAGACGGTCGTGCCCTTCTACCGGGGGTGGATGGCACGGTTCCCGACGGTGGAGGTCCTGGCCCGGGCCGAGGAGGAGGCCGTGCTCCTGGCCTGGAAGGGGCTCGGTTACTATCGGCGGGCCCGGAACCTTCATGGAGCGGCCCGGACGGTGGTGGAGGCCCACGCCGGTCGCATCCCCTCCACCCTGCACGAGCTCCGCGCCCTCCCGGGGGTGGGTGCGTACACGGCGGGTGCGGTGGCCTCCATGGCCTTCGGGGTCCCGGTGCCGGCGGTCGATGGCAATGTCCGCCGGGTCTTTGCCCGTCTCCTGGACGACCCTGCCCCGAGCCCGGCCACCCTGGAGCGCACGGTGGGGGCCCAGGTGGACCCCGAACGCCCCGGCGACTTCAACCAGGCGCTCATGGAGGTTGGGTCCACCCTCTGCACCCCCCGGTCGCCCCGGTGCGGGCGCTGCCCCCTTGCCCCCTGGTGCGGGTCCCGGGTGACCGGGACGCAGGAGGAGCGTCCGACCCCGGCCCGGTCACGTCCCGTCCCGCGTTTCGTGGAGGCGGTGTCCCTCCTCACCTGGTGGGGAGGTCCGGAGGCGCGGAGGGAAGAGTCAGGTCCCCTCCTCCTGGTGGAGCCGCGTCCCCGGGAGGGGCTCCTGGGCGGGATGTGGCAGGCTCCCTCCCGCCAGGTGGGGGGGGCGGGCGACCGCCCGACCCTGAGCGCGATTCTCGCCGTCGCCCGGGACGGTGTCCGGGAGGCCCTGAGCCGGGAGGAGGCGGAGCGCCAGAGAGAGGGGAACCCCGTACTCCTGGAAGCGGGCCACCGCCCGGCCCTCGACCACCTCTTCACCCATCGCAAGGTGCACTACGCCCCCGTGGCTTTCGAGCTCCGGGGGGGCACGGCGCCTCCGGACCCCGGGGTGGGCCCGGGGGGGGCGCGGCGCTGGATTCGCCCCGGGGAGCTGGACGCCCTCCCCCTCCCCCGCGCCCAGGAGCGGATCCTCCAGGGGTGGCGCGCCGAGATCGACGCTGCTCCCGAAGGAGGGGGTGCGGGCTCGACCCCGGGGCCGTAGTTTCTCTCCCGCGATCCGGCCCCCGAGCGTCGGTCCCCTTCGCATCCCGAGGCATTCCAACCCGGAGGTTCCCCCGTGCCCTTCCGCATCGTCGTTCCTCTCGATGGCTCCCGGTTCGGGGAGCGGGCCCTTCCCACGGCCCTCGCCATGGCCGAGCGTACCCGCGCCGCGCTCGACCTGGTCACGGTGGCCATGCCGGCCCTCCAGTCTCCGGGGCGCGATGATGCGGTGACGGGCGACGAGTCCCGGGAGCGGGGGAAGTCCCAGGCCTCCGCCTACCTCGACGACGTGGCCTCCCGGGTGCGCGAGGCCGGGTACGAGGGAACGCTGGCTCGCGATGTCATCGCTCCGGGGAACGCGGCGCGCTCCATTGTGCGGTATCTGGCCGAGGTGGAGGCCGATCTCGTGGTCATGACGACCCATGGACGGGGCCCTCTCCAGCGGGCCTGGCTCGGGAGCACGGCCGATGGGGTGATCCGGCGGAGTCCCTGCCCCGTCCTCCTCCTCCGCCCCCCGGAGGCCGCCGAGCGGAAGCGCGAGGGGGAGGACCGCCCCCCGGTGGACCTGCAGGAGCGTCCGGCGGCAGCGAACTCCGTTCTCCTCCCCCTGGACGGATCGGAAGCGTCCGAACGGGCCTTCGATGCCCTGCGACCCATGGTGGCCGAGGGCGCCCGGGTCCATCTTCTTCGGGTCGTTCCCCCCTTCGTGGCCGGGGGCTCTCCCTACCTTCCCCATACGGTCCGGGAGTCCCAGGACCACGAGCGGGTGAAGCAGGGCTCGGCCGAGTACCTGGAGCGCTTCGGGGCCCGGGTCGAGGCCGAAGGGTTCCAGGTCACCCGGGCCGTGGTGACGGCGGGACAGCCGGCGGTGGCCATTCTTCGCACCGCCGAGGAGGTGGGGGCCGGGGTCATTGCCATGTCCACCAGTGGTCGGGGTGGGGCCGCCCGCCTCCTCCTGGGGAGTGTGGCCGACAAGGTGGTGCGGGGTGCGCCCTGCCCCGTGCTCCTGGCCCGGACCCCGGAAGACGCCTGACCCTCGCCCACCTCCCGCCCGGGGTTCCGGGGGACGTTGCAGCAGGAGGGGCCGGCCTGGTCCCCCCGGGGGGTCGGGACGAATCGCCCCGGCGCCGGAGGGCGGGGCGGGAGGCTTTGTCCCGCCGGACCGTCGTACTCCATCGCTGACACGGGGGGCGCGCATGGCAAGCGCCCGTCGCAGGAGGCACGATCGGCCCGGGGGGAAGGCCCGGGGAGCCCGGGGAGCCCGGGATCCCGGCAGCCCGGGCCCATGGCCGGACCCTTGCACCGCATCGGGGCGCCGGCCGGCCGCCCCGCCCCGGGCATCCGCTTCTGCTCCCCAGGACCCAAGGGAGGTCCCATGTACCGTTCCATTCTCCTCCCCCTCGATGGCTCCTCCTTCGCCGAGGAGGCCCTTCCCCTGGCTGCTCGCCTGGCACGGGGCGAGGGAACCGAGCTCCGCCTCCTCCACGTGATCCGGGGCGCCCCCGACGTGGACTTCAAGTCTCCGGTAGACGACCTGGCCTGGCGGTCCGAGGTCCGGGAGGCCGCCTCGGCTGCCCTCGGGGACCGGGTGGCACGCCTCCGGAAGGAGGGGATCTCGGCCCACGCCGAGGTCCGGGAGGGCCCGGTGGTGGACCAGCTCCTGGCCTGTGCCCGGGAGCATGCGGTGGACCTGGTCGTCATGACCACCCACGGGGCCGGGGGGTTTCGCCGGTGGTGGCTCGGGAGTGTGGCCGAGCGGCTCCTTCGTGACGGGACCGTTCCCCTACTCCTCGTTCGCCCCTGGGATGACACCTCCGACCGGAGCAGGGGGCAGCCCCGGTTCGGGCGGGTTCTCGTCCCCCTCGACGGCTCCCCCGAATCGGAGGCCGTCCTTCCTCACGTGGCCTGGCTTCACGAGGCCCGGGATGCCGAACTTGTCCTCGTCCGCGTAACCCCCTCCCCCCTGGAGGTGGGGTCCCTCTACGGCGTGCCCTCGGTGAAGGTCGAGAACGAGGCTCACCGATGGCAGCGGGAGTCGGCCCGAAGCTACCTGGAGGAAGTGGCCGCCCGGATGGCCCGCGACCGGGGAATGGCCGGGGAGCTCCCACCGCGCATGGAGCTCCGGGTCGTGGAGGCGTCGAGCGCCGCCGAGGGGATCCTCGAAGCGGCCCGGGTCCATGGTGCGGACCTGGTGGCCCTCTCCACCCACGGCCGCTCGGGGCTCGGCCGTGTCGTGGTGGGGAGTGTGGCCGACAAGGTGATCCGGGGCGCCGCCGTGCCGGTTCTCGCGGTCCGCCCCGGCTGACATCCCGGAGGCCGGACTGCGGGCCTCGCTCCGAACGGCGGAAGCGCGTGCACGGACGACCTCCCGGGGTTGACCCGGGGTATCGCCACCGTCGGAGACGGGCGCCTACATCCCCGAGTCCGGGTCGAAGCCCTGGAAGGGTCCTCCCCCCCCGGAGGGCTTGGGTCGCTCCCGTCGCGCACGATGGTAGCGACCCTGCTCCGAACGGGAGATGCGACGCTCGGCGACGAGGGCCTCGAGGACCAGCTCGCAGGCGGCAGCCCGGACCCCGTCCCCGGCGGAAGGGGGCGCGAGCCCCACGCTGGCCACCACGTCCAGGAGCCCGGGCACGACCCGGTACCCCTTGATGCAGGCCTCCGCCCCGGCCTCATCCGAGACCTGCAGGGCCCCGCCCTCCTCGAAGTAGGCGATGATCTCGTCCAGGGAGACGCCTCCGGCCCGGGTGGCCAGGGTCTCGGAGGCCGCCTCGCCAATGAGCTCCCGGGCGATCCGGTCCGCCCCCTGCAGTTCTCCCTCGTACTCGAGCTCCATTTTCCCCGTGATCATCGGGAGGGCGGCCAGGAGATCGCTGACCCGGGGCACGGCCCGGGTCTCTCCTCGCAGGAGGGCGCGGCGCTCGGCGTTCGACACGATCCCCTCCAAGACGGAAATAGGCATCCGCTGGCTCACCCCGGAGCGCGGGTCGATCCGCTTGTCTCCCCGGGCCAGGAAGGCCACCCGCTCCACCACCTCGGCCACGAAGTCCGGGACCTCCACCGGGGGGCCGTCCCGTTCGATCCAGGCCTCCGACGCCGTGATGGACATGCCCGTCGCAACCGACTCGGGATAGTGGGTGCGGATCTCCGCTCCGATCCGGTCCTTGAGGGGGGTGATGATCTTTCCCCGGGCGGTGTAGTCCTCCGGGTTGGCCGTGAAGACCATGAAGACGTCGAGGGAGAGGCGGATGGGGAATCCCTTGATCTGCACATCCCCCTCCTGGAGGATGTTGAAGAGCCCCACCTGGATCTTCCCGGCCAGGTCCGGGAGTTCGTTGATGGCGAAGATCCCCCGGTTGGCCCGGGGGAGGAGCCCGAAGTGCATGGAGAGTTCGTCCGAGAGGCGGTGCCCACCCCGGGCGGCGCGAATGGGGTCCACATCGCCGATCACGTCGGCAATGGTCACGTCGGGGGTGGCGAGCTTCTCCACGTAGCGGGCCTCCCGGGGGAGCCAGGCGATGGGGGTGTCCTCCCCCCTTTCCTCCACCAGGAGGCGTCCGGCCCGCGAGAGGGGGCGCAGGGGATCGTCGTTGACCTCCGATCCGTCCAGCACGGGAATGACCTCGTCCAGGAGGTTCGTGAGCTGGCGGAGGATGCGGGACTTGGCCTGCCCCCTGAGCCCCAGGAGGATGAAGTCCTGTCGGGCCAGGATCGCATTCACGATCTGGGGAATCACCGAATCCTCGTACCCCTGGACTCCGGGAAAGAGAGGGCCTCCCTCCCGGAGCTTCCGCACGAGGTTGGCGCGCATCTCGTCGCGAACGGATCGGGGGGACCACCCCTGGCGCTGGAGGGCCCCGAGGGTGGTGGGACGAGCTTCGTTCATGGTCTCTCTCCTGGGATGCGAAGGAGGCATCCGCCCCCGGTTCCCGGGGATGGGCCGGGGGGCGGGTCGGGACGCGGGTCAGGGTGACGGGGTAGGTTCGAGTCGCTAAACTCGAAGCGGCCCCACCCCACGAGAGGGCGGGCGCGCGCCAGACGGGCCTTCCGACGGAGGGCCCCCCATGAAGTGCGGTGGACCCGCGCGGGAACCCCTTCCCGCCTCGGGAGATCCCGGACCCGCGCTGCCGGGCCCCGCCCCGACGACTTCCAGGAGCACGACACGATGTCCGACGCTTCAGAAACCCCGGTCCCTCCGGCCGGGTCCGACCAGGCTGCGGCCTCCACCGCCTTCCCCGCCGGTACGCGGGTGCTCCCCCTTTCCGAGCAGCCCCCCCTCCCGGCGGACCGGGTCATTCTCCACGAAGCCCCTGATGACGAGGCCGTCCCCATGGATGTCCTCTTCGTGGGTGGAGGGCCCGCGGGGCTCGCGGGGTCCATCGAGCTGGCCCGACTCGTGAAGGCCGACAACGAGGCCGGGGGTGGACTCGGCGAGATCGAGATCGGAGTGCTGGAAAAGTCCGCCGGGCTGGGCGAGCACTCCCTCTCCGGCGCCGTCCTGAACCCGGGCCCCTTCCGGGAACTCTTCCCCGACCTCGCCCTCGAGGACTTCCCCTTCCGGCGCCCGGTGAGGAAGGAGGCGGTCTACCACCTGCGCGAGAAGGGGTCCACGCGCATCCCCACCCCCCCGAGCATGAAGAACCACGGGAACTGGGTGGCCTCGCTCTCGGAGGTGGTGCGGTGGATGGGAGAGCAGGCCGAAGAGCTGGGCGTGAACATCTTCCCGGGCTTTCCGGTGTCGGCCCTCCTGGCCGAGGAGAAGCGGGTGGTGGGGGTCCGGACCACCCCTGCCGGTCTCGACCGCGAGGGGAACCCCGGCTCGGGGCACGAGCCCGCCATGGACCTCACGGCACAGGTCACCGTCCTTTCGGAGGGGACCCGTGGCCTCCTCACCCAGGCCTGGAACGGGTGGCAGGGCGTCACCTCGACGAACCCCCAGATCTACGCCCTCGGGGTGAAGGAACTCTGGGAGACGAAGAAGCCCCTGGACCGGATCGTCCACACCCTGGGGTGGCCCCTTCCGGGGAACGCCTTCGGGGGTTCGTGGATGTACCCCATGGAAGACAACCTCGTCTCGCTGGGGCTCGTGGTGGGGCTCGATTACCCCGATGCCCGCCTCGACGTGCATGAGCTCCTGCAGCGGATGAAGCTCCACCCCCTCTTCCGCGAGATCCTCGAGGGGGGCGAAATGGTGGAGTGGGGGGCGAAGACGATTCCCGAGGGCGGGTTCCACGCCCTTGCGGATCGCCGCCATGGCGATGGATGCCTCGTCGTGGGCGACTCGGCAGGGTACGTGGATGTGCCCTCCCTGAAGGGGATCCACTACGCCGTCCATTCGGGGATCCTTGCCGCCCGGGCCATTTTCCGGGCCCTGAAGGCCGGCGACACCTCCGAGGCGGGACTCCGGAGCTACACCGAGTCGGTGGATGCCTCCTTCATCGTCTCCGACCTGAGGAAGACCCGGAACATGCGCCTTGCCTTCAAGTCGGGGTTCGTCTCCGGCGGGCTGAAGGCCGGGCTCATGACGCTCACCGGGGGGCGCTTCCCCGGGGGGCGCATCGAGAGCGAGGAAGATGCCGCCGAGCCCCGCACCCTGGGCCCGGCGCCCGCCACCCCCTTCGTTCCCGATGGCACCCTGACCTTCTCCAAGCTCGACGCCGTCTACAAGTCCGGAAATGCCACCCGCGACGACATCCCCTCGCACCTCGTGGTGGGAGAGGAGGTGAGTCCCGAGATGGCGGAGTTCCTGGCCTGCATGTGCCCGGCCGGGGTCTACGAGCGGGACGGTGACCGCCTTGTCGTGAACGCCCCCAACTGTGTGGACTGCAAGGCCACCGACGTGGTGGGCCCGCGCTGGACCCCCCGGGAAGGGGGGAGTGGGCCGTCGTACCGACGCATGTAGCAGACGCTCTCCCCCGCACCCCCGCATCTCCCCGCCCCCCGTCCCGGAAAACGTCATGCGCCCTCTCGCCCCGGTCTCTCCGTCGCCCGTCGCGGCGCCTCTCGCCTCGACCTTCGCGGCGAGACTCGCGCGGTCCACCTTCGCGGCGGCCCTCGCCTCCCTCCTCCTCCTGGCCGCCACCGCCACCACCGCCGCGGCGCAGACGATCCCGGCCCCCAACCGCCAGTCCGGCGAGGGCGACGGCCCCCACGACCGGCTCATCATTCGCGGGGCCATCGTTATCGATGGAACGGGTGCCCCCCCGGCGGGGCCCACCGACATCGTCATCGAGGGGAACCGGATCGTGAGCATCCAGACGGTGGGGTACCCGGGGGTCCCCATCAACGAGGGGAGCCGCCCCCGGGGGGCCACCCACGAGATCGACGCCCACGGGATGTACGTGCTGCCGGGCTTCATCGACAACCACGCCCACGCGGGCGGGGCGCCCAAGAACCCCGAGCTTTCCTACGCCTACAAGCTCTGGCTCGCCCACGGCGTGACCACGGTACGAGGCGTCGGGCTCACCGGCTTCGATCTCTCCCTCACCGAGCAGGCCCGGAGCGAAGCCAACGAGATCGTGGCTCCCCGGATCGTGAACTTCCAGCGCCCGGGGAGCGGGTGGGACCAGGGGCGGATCGACACCCCCGAGAAGGGGCGCGAATGGGTCCGATGGGCCCACGCCCGGGGGGTGGACGGGATCAAGTTCCATACCCAGGCCATGGAGCCCCATCTCTTCGGCGCCATCGTGGAAGAGGCCAACGAGCTCGGAATGGGCACCACGGCTCATCTCTCCCAGCCCCGGGTGGTGCAGATGAATGTGCGGGATGCCGCCCGCGCCGGCCTCACCGGCATGACCCACTTCTACGGCCTCTTCGAGAGCCTGCTTCGGGACCACCAGTCCCAGCCCTACCGCCTGGACTACAACTACCAGGACGAGCAGCACCGCTTTGCGGAGGTGGCCCAGCTCTGGCGCCAGAGCCATGACCGGGGGAGCGAAGCCTGGAACGCCCTCGTCGAGGAGCTCGTGGAGCGGCGCTTCTTCATCAACCCCACCATGACGATCTACGAGGCGAACCGCGACGTCATGCGGGCCCGCGAGGCGGAGTGGCACGACCGGTACACCCTTCCCTCCATGTGGGACTTCTACCGTCCCAACCGGCGGGCCCACGGCTCGTACTGGTTCTACTGGGGTACGGAGGAGGAGGCGGAGTGGCGCGCCTTCTACCGGAAGTGGATGGACTTTCTCGCCGACTTCCACCGTGCCGGCGGGCGCATCACCGCCGGGGCCGATGCCGGCTTCATCTACAAGAACTACGGCTTCGGCTACATCGAGGAGCTCGAGCTCCTCCGCGAGGTGGGGCTCCACCCCCTGGAGGTGATCCGCGCCGCCACCATGTACGCCGCCCAGGAGATCTGGGAGGTGAAGGGCGAGGAGCCCCCCATCGGCACCCTCGAGCCCGGAAAGCTCGCCGACCTCATCATTGTCGACGAGAATCCCCTTCAGAACCTGAAGGTGCTCTACGGCACCGGGGCGGTGAAGCTCGATGACGAAACCGGAGACGCCATCCGCGTGGGTGGCATCCGCTGGACGATCAAGGACGGGATCATCTACGACGCCCGTCAGCTCCTGGAGGATGTGGCCGAGATGGTCCGCGCCCAGAAGATCGAGCGGGGGATGGCCCCGGACGCGCCCCTCCCCCGGTACTGATCCCGGAGGTTCAGGCCCCCGCCGGGGCGCGCATCCCGGTCTCGAGCCCGAACCGTACGACACGCGCGACACCGAGGAAACGCATGCCCTCGCGGCCGCCGCCGGGCTCCGCACCCCCATCAGGCGCCGCACCCCCATCGGGTGCCTCACCCCCACCGGGTGGGTCCCGACCCTCCTCCTCGCCGCGTGCCTTCCCTTCGTGGGAGGATGCGAAGGCCCGGACGCCACGGGGGCATCCGATGCCCGCGGGGGGGCCATCGCCCTCGGCGAGGCGGGGCGGGAGGGGGGAGCCGCACCCGGATCCGGTGCGACGGCCCTGCCCCCCGTGCCCGGGGTCACCCGGCTCCTGGGCCCGGACGCGGCCCCGGACCCGGGAAGCCGGGGGCTCGACCCCGCCCTCCTGGACCAGGCCTTCCGCGAGGCCGCCTCCTTCCCCCGCATCCAGAGCCTCCTGGTGGCCCGCCACGGCGAGCTCGTGCGGGAGGCCTACTGGAACGGGGCGTCCCCGCAGCGGATCGCGAACATCAAGTCGGCCTCGAAGACGGTCCTTTCCACCCTGGTGGCGCTGGCGCTGGCCGAGGGGCACCTGGAGAGCCTCGACCAGCCGATCCTGGACTTCCTTCCGGAGTACCGCGAGGTGAACCCCGACCCCCGCCTGGCACGGATCACGGTGGGGCACCTCCTCTCCATGCAGGCCGGGCTCGAATCCACCTCGGGGCGGAACTACGGGGCCTGGGCCGGGAGCCGCGACTGGGTGCGCGACGCCCTTCGTCGCCCCTTCGTGGCCGACCCCGGCGAGCGCATGGTGTACTCCACCGGGAGTTCCCACCTCCTCTCGGTTATCCTCACCCGGGCCACGGGCGAGAGCACCCTGGCCTTCGCCCGCAGGACGCTTTTCGGCCCTCTCGATATTTCCCTCGGTCCCTGGACCCGCGATCCCCAGGGCGTCTACCTGGGCGGAAACGAAATGGGCCTCCGCCCCCGGGAGATGCTCGCCTTCGGGGAGCTGCACCGCCGGGGGGGTGTGACGCCCGAGGGACGTCGCCTCATGGAGGAGGCCTGGATCCAGGATGCCTGGACCCAGCGGGGGACCTCCCGCTTCAATGGCCATGGACACGGGTTGGGGTGGTGGGTGAGGGAGTACGCCGGCTACCAGGTCCGCTTCGCCTGGGGGCACGGGGGGCAGTACATCTTCCTCGTCCCCGAGCTCGAACTCACGGTGGTCACCACCGCCACGCCTGAGGGAGGCCGCGCCGGCGCCCCAACGCGCGCCCTCCACCGCCTCCTCGAAGAGGTCCTCATTCCCGCGGCGGTGCGCGGGGAGGCGCCGGAGGAAGGGGGTCCCGGAGCGCGCAGCGCACGAGCCCACGGGGGGAGCCTGCCGGCGCCCTCCCCCGGGGACGCGTGAACCCCCGGCAGGTGCCCCCACGCCCTCCTCGTTCCTCCCGACCCCCGGGTTCACGACGAGAGCCGTGTGGTCGCAGCCCCCGCCGAAGAGGAGGTGACCGGTCACCCTGCAGCGGGGGAGATCGCGCCGGTTGAGGGGGACGCGTACACGTGCCCCCCTCGCCTCACATCCGCAGCGATGCGGCCTTCAGGCGCGCGTCCGAGGCAACCAGGGGGACATCCTCACCGAGCCAGCGGCGAACGAGAGGCCAGGGGGCAAGGTGGAGGGCGTCGAGGATGCGAAGCGGTTGGGCGGGCTGGACCGCCCTGGCGAAGTCGCAGACGGCGGGCGTGCGTGCCCGGAGGGTGCAGCGCGCCCAGATGGTTCGTGATGAGGGTCGCGCCAGAGGGTCTTCCCCCTCTCCCACGAGCGGTTGCCGAACCCCCGCCCTGGCCGTTTGCTCCGCCCGAACGCCCACCCTACCTTGCGTCCGACGCTCGGAGGGCCTCCGGGTTTCGCGCACAAAGAGCCCGGCCGTTTCAGACGCGTGGGAGCCGCTCCCCCCCGCATCCTCGAAGGGGCGCTTTTCCATCTCCGTTCCCTCCCGAGGACCCATGGGCACTTCAGCTTCCCCCGCACCCCGGAGCAGCCTGAAGCCGAGTCTCCCGGGAGTGCTCCTCCCCCTTCTCATGGTCGCCCTCCTCGTCGTCGGGTGCGCAGGTGGCGACCGGGGGGAGTCGGCCTGCATCCGGGGCTTCGACGACTGGGCCCCAGGCTCGGGTTCCGTTCTCACCGTGGCCCTGGACCCTGCTGCCCCCCTCCCCCCTTCCGGCCTCCGGTCGCCCATGGCCACCACCGTGGGGGCGGACGATCCGCAGCCCTTTCCCTTCTTCCGGATCGGGGCCCTTCTTCGCCTGGAGGGCGGCACCCTGGCCGTACTCGACCAGGGGACCCAGGAGCTCCACCTCTTCGATCGCTCCGGCGTGCGCACCGCCACGGTGGGAGGGCGCGGGGACGGCCCCGGCTCCTTTCGGTCGGCGGGTCGTCTCCTGGCGCTGGGCCCCGACACCGTCGGGGTCATCGACGGCGCCCTCCGGCGCCTGACCGTGTTCGGACCTGCCGGTGACGTGGTCCGGGTCATGCCCCTGCCCGAAGGAGGCGGCCCCCATGCGCCGGGCCAGGCCGCCCCCTCCATCCTCGAGAGCGGGCCGGACGGGGGATGGCTCGCCCGGGTTCCCCTCGAGGTGACCCCCGGAGACGCCACGGTATACCAGGACTCCACGGCTGTGGTGCTCCTGAATGCCCGGGGAGAGGTGGAGCGGGTCCTGGGTCGGTATCCCGACGGTGACCGGTGGAACCTTGGAGCCCACAGCGCGCGCGTGGGAGGCGTCCATCTCGCGGGCGCAGATCGGCTCGACGCCTCGCGCCCCACCCTGGTGGCCCCCCTTCCGGGCGGGGTGGCCGTGGCCCGGGGCGACCGCTTCGGGGTGTTGGTGATGAACGAAGAGGGCGCCCTTCTCCGAAGCATCGCCCTGGATACCCCTTGCCGCCCCTACACCGACCACCTTGCCGAGCGCTCCGCCGAGGTCCGGGCCTCGCGGATCCGGATGCAGGACCCGGAAGGCGGTGCCGGAGCATCCGTCCCCCTCGCCGCAGAGCTGGCCGCCGAGGTACGCGCCTTCTACCTCGAGACACCCCGGGTGCCCCACCTCCCCCCCCTGGACCAGCTTCTGGGCGGCGCCGACGGGAGCCTCTGGATCCGGGCCTTCACACCCTCGTGGGAAGAGAGTGAGGACACCCTCTGGGTGGGGATCGGCCCCGACGGCCGCGAGGTCGGGCGGATGACGGCGCCCCGAAGCTTCCGGGCCCTCAGCGCCACCATGCAGGGGCTGGAAGGCATCCTCCCGGACGCCCTGGGGGAGGAGTCCCTCGTGGCCCTCCACCTTCCCGACTGACGCCGCGGGGGGAGGCCCCGTGCGTGAACCTGTTCGCTACTTCGCTTCGATGACCGCGGCGCGCAACCGTGCGGTCTGGACCAGCGCGGCTGGGGCCCCGGATGCCTCAAGGAGCGCAATGGCCGTTCGGGTTGTAGCCGCTCCCGGTTGCCTCCGGTAGTCGAAGGTGAGTCCGCTGGCCCCGAGTGTCTCCCGGAAGTGCCATGGGACATAGGTTCCCGCGCGCCGGTGCACGAGTTCTGCATCATGGGTCGCGACCATCACGCGATGGGGGACCGGTCGTCCGTTCTGGCGTTCGAGGAGGAAGAGGAGAACAGCCTCCCCGGCGGCAAGGCGTTCCACGGTGTTCGTCCCGCGGAGAAGCTCGTCCAGCAGAAAGAGAGTGGGGAGCGGCTGCGCCGCGCACTCCAGGTGATGGATGACCGATTCCACCTCCACCTGGTAATAGCTCTTGCCTGCGGCGAGCTGATCCGCCCGCCCCATCAGGCTCCGAACCCGGACGATCGGTCCGGTCCACGACACGGCGGGCACGGTGTGGAGCGCTCGGGCGAGCACCGCAGCGATCCCGATGGTGCGGAGGTAGGTGCTCTTCCCTGCCATGTTCGCTCCGGTAATGACCATCCCCATCCCGGCGCCGACCTCCGCATCGTTGGGTACGGGCCGGTCGATGAGCGGGTGCCACACGCCTCGACCCACCGTGGGGTCGGACGCATCCCGGACATCCGGAACACACCATGCACGAGGCTCCCCTCGAAGGGAGGCGACGGAGCGGGCCAGATCGACGTCACCGATCCACTCGGCAATCGAAACGAGGTCCGCAGACCTTCGACGGATCTCCCTGGAACCGAACAGAAGCGCGTTCGCGTCCAGAACGAAGATCAGATTCAGGTAGGTCCATAGCCCTGCAGCCAACTCACCCGAGGTGACCGGGTCTCGACTTACCCACCAGGCGATTCCCTCGATCCTTCGAAGCCGGGAAAGGCGCTCCCTGGTCTCTGCGGCCCCGGGGAGAACCCCGTCTTCGGCCGCCGCGAGCCGTTCCGCCGTCCGGAAAAGGGGGCCGAGCTGTCTGACCGCCGGAAGCATTGGACCCACCCTCGGTGCCGTGAACGCACAGAACGCCATGTTCACCGCTGCGAGCGGCAAGGCGATGAGAAGGGCTCGCGGCTCGAAGGGGACCGCCGGGAGGCTCACCAGCATCGCCATCGCAAGGGCTGGAAAGCTCCACATCCACCACCGTGTTTCGTGGAGTTCCGGCTGAATGCCGGCCCATAGTCCCGGTCCGAGGCCCCGCCCCGCGCTCTCCAGGACAAGCCCACAGGTGTCACGTAGGTCAGGGTTCTCGGAAAACCTCTCCGCGGCCGACTCGAGAAGGGGCGTGTCCAGCCAGTGTGCGCCTGACCTGAGTCTCCGATAGAGGGTCTGGCGCCCGATCCCCGACCGTGTCCGGTCGACTGTTCCGGCCACCCGATCCAGGTCGAGATCGTCCCAGGTGCGCGGGTCCACGGCCTCCGGGCCGGCGAGGTCTGCACTCATCGCCAGCCACGCATCTTCCTCGCCGTG
This sequence comes from Gemmatimonadales bacterium, assembly GCA_050485885.1. Lineage (GTDB taxonomy): Bacteria > Gemmatimonadota > Gemmatimonadetes > Longimicrobiales > Gaopeijiaceae > SKNW01. Next base: position 160,026 of record JBJHCG010000002.1, read on the forward strand.
ATCGTCGAGCCCCCTGACCGGCCCGGGGGTCCCCCATGCCGCCCGCACGGCCTTCAGGAGCGTTGCCCGGCGTCGTCGCATTTCCCACGCGGAGAAGGCCACGACCCCCAGGACAACGACGAGGAGGGCGGCTGCAAACGGGGGGATCATCCAGGTGGCGCTCGCGTCCGGGTCGAATACCAACGGTACGATGGCTGGGCCGGGTTCCTTCAGAGGGGCCGAGTGTCCTCCCTGGCCGGCGCGCCGACCGGGGGCTGGAACTCCAGGCTCCCCCGCTACCTCGCCAGCGAAGAGGCCGGCACCCCGCCGGCGAAGGGGCTGCGGGCCACCGCCACCCGGTAGGAGTCGCCGAGGCAGGGCTCGAAGCCGGGGCACCCGTAGAGGGCCGTGTAGATGCGCTTGTTCTGCTGCACCACCTTCACGTAGTGGCGCGTTTCGCGGAAGGGGATGTGTTCCATGAAGACGTCGCGGTCCCGATACTCGGGGCGCTGCCGCCACTGATTGATGCGGCCGGGTCCGGCGTTGTACGCCGAAAGGGCGTCCTCCGCGCGGCCGTCGTAGCGTCGGAGCATCTGGGCCAGGTACTGGGTTCCCAGGCGCACGTTGTACTCCGGGTCCTCGAGGAGGGGGCGCTGGTAGCGGATCCCCAGCGAGCGGGCCACCTCCTGCGCCGTGCCCGGGAGGAGCTGCATGAGCCCGATGGCCCCCGCCGAACTCGCAATGGAGGCGTGGAACATGGACTCCTGCCGAATGAGTCCGGCCACGAAGAAGGGGTCGAGCCCCCGGGCCCGGGACTCGCGCACGATCACCTCCCGGTAGGGGAAGGGAAAGACGATCCGGAGGAGGCGAAGATTCCAGACCCCCGCTTCGCGGCGATGGATCTCCCGCCCCAGCACCACCCCCTGAATGGGAAAGCCCCCGGCCAGGAGCCCTTCGGCGAGCCCGTAGACCCCGTCCCCACCCTGGAAGAAGTGCTCCTGCATCCGGTCGAGCTCGAAGACGAAGGACCCGGGGGTGGGGACGATCTGGTGGACCCGGAGCCGGGTCAGCGCCGCGGCCACCTCCCCTCCGCCTCCGGTCGATGGGGGCGGTCCGGGGGCGAGTCCGGCAGGAAGCACGGGCTCGTCCAGTCGCTCTCCGGCCAGGATCCCGTAGAAGGAGAGGGGATCGTCCTCCCAGGCGGTGCGGAGCCTGGCCCGCGCCACTTCCCTATCCCCCCGACGCTCGTGGGAGAGGGCGGCCCAGTAGGCGGCCTGCTGGCGCCCCGCCGGTCGGCGTGCGCCCTCCAGGTACCGGTCGAAGGTCTGGGCCGCTTCCTGGAAGCCCCCGGCCAGGTAGCGCCTGGACCCGAACTGGACAGCCAGGAGCTCGCTCCCCACGCTCCCCACCCCCACATCGAGGAAGGTCCGGACCACAGGATCGTCCACCCGTCCCCCGCCCCCGCCCAGGCGGGCCTCGGCCAGGGGGAGAAGCGCCTCCTCCACCCAGGGGCTCTCAGGGACGTCCTGCGCCAGCCGAAGGGCCCACCCCTCGGCTTCGGCACTCCGGCCCATCTGCCGGGCCGCGCGTCCGGCCTGGAAGAGGGCATGGGCCAGGAGCTCCCGGTTCTCGAGGGCGGTGCGAAGGGCCGGCGAGGCGCCGGGGGCGATTCCCCCCTCCGCATCGGCGCTCACCATGGGCTGGAGGAGGGCCCGGGCCTCTCCCGGGCGACGAAGCTCCACGAGTCCCCGGGCCATCTCCACCCGGATCCGGGCCTCCACGCCTCCCGGAAGGGGCTCGGCCCCCGCCTCCATCGAGGGGGAGGGGGTGAGAAGGGGGAGGAGACGACGGTGCCCCGCCTCCCAGGCACCCCCGGCCAGAAGGGCTTCTCCCACCTCGAGCCGGGCGCCTTCCACCCGGGGGTAGACCTGCGCCCACGAGGCGCCGGCCCGAGCGGGGAGGCGGTCGAGGGCACGGGCCGCCCCCTGGGCCGCCGGGTCGCCGGGCCCGGCCGCCAGGGCACCGAGGAGGGCGTCCACGGCGGCCGCGGTGTCGCCGGCGGCAAGGGCAAGGCGCCCCGCCCGCTCCAGCGGGGCCGCCTCTTCCCCCCGGGGAGCCAGGCGCCGGGCCTCGGCTTCGGCCACCCGGCGGGCCCCGGCCGGGTCCCGGGCGGCCTCCCGTGCCTCGACGCGGAGGGCCCACCCCCACCGTCCGGGGAGGCCGGTATCCAGGGGCACGGTGGCCAGCGCCGCATCCACCTCGGCCGTATCGCCCAGGGGGGCCAGGAGCTCGGCCCGGAGGAGGGGGCGCCAGTCCTCGAGCACGGCGAGCTCGACCAGGAGGGCATCCACCTGGCCCACCACCCGCCGCCGCTCCTCCCCGGGGCGCCGCGCATCGAGCGCCTCGGGGAGGAGGGTCCGGAGGGCGTCGAGGATCGCGGCTTCCCGCTCGGCGGAGGGGCCCCGTACGGCCAGGTAGTCGCCAAGGGGATCGGGGGGAGGGGGCGGAGGGGCCCACGCCACCCCCGTTTCCCCCGCCATGTCCCCCCCCTCGACCTCGGTCCAGGCCGCGGCATCCACACTGCACCCTCCGATGACGAGTCCTGCCCAGAGGAGAAGCAGGATCCCGAAGGAAGGACCGGGGGTGGAGGAGGAGAAGTGCGTCGGAGTCATGCGAATCCGGGGCGGGAGAGGGGAGGAAAGGAGCGTAGCGTGCTCATTCCATGAGCGCCACCCGGTCCATCCAGCGCGCGATGTCGGAGGAGGAGATGATCCCCAGGAGCCCCCACTCCCGGGCCACGAGGACCCGCCTCACCCCCGAGTCCTGCATCCGCTCCAGGACCCGGGTCATGGGGGTTTCCGGATCCACGAGCACGAGTTCCTCGAGGGGGGTCATGACATTGGCCACCTTGAGGGATCCCCACTGCTCCCGGGGGACCTGGTGGAGGTCGTTCAGCGTCACCATGCCCACCACCACCTCGTCCTGCACCACCGGAAAGGCATTGTAGGGGCGCCGGAGGAAGAGGTCGTGGACAAGGGCATCCACCCCGAGGTCGGGGCCCACCGTTTCCGGGTCGGGACTCATGGCATCGGCCGCCGAAAGGGGCGCCATGAACTCCTTCAGGAGAACGGTGCGGTAGGAGACCCGCGCCGTCCGCGTCAGGAACCACCCGATGAAGACCATCCAGAGGCCGGCCACGAAGGCCCCCACCGAGAGGAGCGACCAGATCCCGATGAGGATCACGCTCCATCCCAGTACCCGCCCCACCCCGGCGGCGATCCCGGTGGCGCGACGAAGGGAGCCGGTGACGCGCCAGAGAACGGCGCGGAGAATCCGCCCCCCATCGAGGGGAAAACCCGGAAGGAGGTTGAAGACCGCCAGAAGGAGGTTCAGGTACCCGAGAGTCTCGGCGGTCACGGTCACGGCGGGTCCGGCCCCCCACCGCATCCCCAGCGCCGCCACCAGGTAGAAGGCGGCGGCGAGGGCCAGGGAGACGACCGGCCCCATGAGGGCCACCAGGAACTCGTCGCCCGGCCGGTCCGGCTCCCGGCGGGTCCGGGCCATCCCGCCGAAAATGAAGAGGGTGATGTCTTCCACCTCCATGCCCCGGGCCCGGGCCGTCACGGCATGCCCCAGCTCGTGCAGGAGGAGGGAGACGAAGAAGAGGAGGGCCCCGGCCACCCCCATTCCCAGGTGCCCGAAGCGGGAGACCTCGGGGGCGTAGGCCGGGAAGAGGGCGCCCGCCAGCGTCCCCAGGATCACGAAGAGGAGGATGAACCAGGAATAGTCCAGCCGCGTTTCCACCCCCGCGATCCGCCCCAGCGAGAGGCCCTCGGGCTCGGAGGGAGGGGGGCGCCGGGGCCGCCGGAAGGGCTCCGGGGTGGGCGATGCAGGCCCGGGCGGGGGACCGAAGGCGGAGGGGCGGGGTGACATGAAGGAGAAGGTAGGGAGGCCGCGCAGCGCGGAACAGTGAGGGCGAGAAGCGGGGAGGCGGGGATTCGGCCAAAGTGGCAGGGGACCGACACCCCTGTCAGCGGTCAGCGACCCGGCCCTGCCGATCCGGGCCCCCTTCGTGCCGCTCCGGCGGACCTTCCCCCCCGGGAGCACCCTTCCGCATGGCAGGGTTCGTGCACCCCGGGGGATCCCTGCCCCGCGCCGTGGTCCGCACCCTGATCGCCGCCGGTTTCTTCGATTCTCCTCCCATCCCCCGACCCCCCGAGGTCCCATGGGCGAGCGATTCACCCTTCCGGTTCTTCCCCTTCGCGACACCGTCGTCTACCCCGGTGTGGCCGTTCCCATCTCCGCCGGTCGCCCGGGGACGGTCGAGGCGGTGCAGGCCGCCATCGAGGGAGATCGCCGGCTCTTTGCCGTGGCCCAGCGCGAGAATGTCGATGAGCCCGATCCGGACATCCTCTACTCGGTGGGAACGGTGGTGCGCGTGCTCCAGACCCACCGGGTCCGTGGGGGGATGCAGCTCCTCGTGCAGGGAGAGGAGCGTGCCGAGGCGGTGAGCATCACGAAGGCGGGGTCGAACCGCCTCGATGCACGCCTCATCTCCCTCGTGCGCTTCCCCCCCCGGAACCCGGAAGACCCGGCCTTCCAGGCGCTCGACAAGGAGCTGCGGGACCGGGCCGCCGAGCTGGGCACCCGGCGGGGCGTTCCTGCCGAGGCCCTGAACCAGCTCATCGGGGGGGTCGACGAGCCCGGCTCCTTTGCCGACCTCGTGGCCTTCTACCTCGATCTTCCGACCCCCGACAAGCAGAAGCTCCTGGAGGTGCTCGACGACGAGGAGCGGATGCGCCGCGCCCTGGTGGCGGTGGAGCGCGAACTGGCCCGCCTCGATGCCCAGGAGGAGATCCAGGCCCGGGTGCAGGAAGAGCTGGGGGAGCGCCAGCGCGAGATGCTCCTTCGCGAACAGATGAAGCAGATCCAGCGCGAGCTCGGCGACGAGGACGACCGGAAGGAGGTGGAGGAGCTCCGGGAGCGCATCGCCGCCCTCCAGCTCGACCCCGATGCCCGCACCGAGGTGGACCGGGAGCTCAAGCGCCTGGAGCGCACCTCGCCCCAGTCCGCCGAGTACCAGGTCATTCGCACCTTCCTCGAGTGGATCACCGAGCTTCCCTGGTCGGAGCGCACCGACGACAAGATCGACCTCTCCCGCTCCCAGGAAATCCTGGACGAGGACCACTATGGTCTCGAAGATGTGAAGGACCGGATCCTCGAGTTCCTGGCCGTGCGGAAGCTCCAGGACGAGCGGGCCCCTGCCCCGACGCCTTCCGCCCCTGCCACGGAGTCGGCGGAGGCGGCGGTGGCGGGCACCGATGTGGTGGGAGAGGCGGTGGCCCTCACGGGTGCCGGTGCCGATCCCCTCGCCCCCGAAGACGAGGAATCCGGGGGCTCGGCCGAGGGAGCCCCGGACGATCCCGACCCCGTTGCATCTTCCTCCGGGGAAGCCTCCTCCAGCGCACCTGGAGGCGCGCCCACGAATGGCGCAGCCGCCGGGGACGCTCCAACTGGAGGGACGACCGACGCCCCGTCGGACGCCCCCAGCGACGCCCCGGGCGACGATGACCCGGGCGTTCCCGCCCCCGATCCGTCCGACGACCCGGCCGACGAGGCGCCCCCCCGCCGGGCCGTGGGTCGAGGCCCCATTCTCCTTTTCGCCGGGCCTCCCGGGGTGGGGAAGACCTCCATTGCCCAGTCCATTGCCCGGTCCCTGGGGCGGAAGTACGTGCGGATCTCCCTGGGCGGTGCCCGGGACGAGGCCGACATCCGGGGGCACCGGCGCACCTACGTGGGCGCCATGCCCGGTCGCATCCTCCAGGGAATGCGCCAGGTCAAGTCGAAGAACCCCGTCTTCCTCCTCGACGAGGTGGACAAGCTCGGGGTGAGCTTCCAGGGGGACCCGTCGAGCGCCCTCCTCGAGGTGCTCGATCCGGCCCAGAACGCCACCTTCACCGACCACTACCTGGGGATCCCCTTCGATCTGTCGGAGGTCCTCTTCATAGCCACCGCGAACTACGTGGACCGGATCCCGGCACCCCTCCTCGACCGGATGGAGCGGGTGGACTTCTCCGGCTACACCGAGGCCGAGAAGCTCCAGATTGCCGAACAGTACCTCCTTCCCCGGCAGCGGGAGGAGGCGGGGCTCGCCGAGGAGGAGCTCGTTCTCTCGGACGATGCCGTGCGCTCCGTGATCAGCCAGTACACCCGGGAGGCCGGGGTGCGGCAGCTCGAGCGCGAGATCGGGAAGGTGGCCCGGAAGGTGGCCCGGAAGGTGGCTGCCGGAGAGGCTTCCCGCCTCGAGGTGGGGCCTGCCGAGGTCCGGGAGCTCCTGGGGCGTCCCCGGGTGCACCCCGAGAAAATGCGGGTGGACGACGCGGTGGGTGTCTCCACCGGGATGTTCTACACCCCCATGGGGGGCGACATCATGTTCGTGGAGGCGAGCGTGGCCCCGGGAGAGGGCGGGCTCGTCCTTACCGGGCAGCTCGGCGACGTGATGAAGGAGTCGGGGAGGGCTGCCTGGACCTATGCCAAGGCCCGCCACGCGGCCTTCCAGATTCCCGAAACCCTCATGAAGGGGGTGGAGGTGCACATCCATGTGCCCGCCGGCGCCATCCCGAAGGATGGACCCTCGGCCGGGATCACCATGGCCACGAGCCTCGTTTCGGCCCTTTCCGGGCGCCCGGTCCGGCGGCAGGTGGCCATGACGGGAGAGCTCACTCTCACCGGACGGGTCCTCCCCATCGGGGGGGTCAAGGAGAAGGTCCTGGGCGCCGTCCGGGCCGGGATCACCGAGGTGGTCCTCCCTGCCGAGAACGAGGCCGACCTCGAGGATCTCCCCGAGGAGATCCGCGAGACGCTGACCTTCCACCTGGTGGAAGACCTGGACCAGGTCCTGGAAAAGGCCCTGGTGAAGGGGCCGGCGAACCCCCCCCAGGTCCCGCGCTTCACGGGGCGGGGGGTGGAGGAGGTGCGGGTGGAGGCCTGACCGGGAGGGTTGGCGAAGGCGGGGCGGGCGCCCCGCGGGTCCCGGACAGCGGGGCCGGGGGGGCCGCCGGGTCCGGGCGGCACCCCCGGCTCAGGACCCCGGTGGGCCCGGGCTCCCCTCGAACTCAGGACCCCGGCGGGTCGAAGGCGCCGTCCGGGACGGACTCGGCGGCCGCCACATGGCTGAAGAAGATCCGGGTCTCCCCCCCGGAGCGGCGGTTCAGGGCCAGGGAGAGGGGCCCGATCCGGACCCACTCCGTCCAGTCCGAGGGAGAGGGCTGGGCCTCGGCATCCCGGAAATGCTCCCACCGCTCCATGAGCCCCGTCTCGGCATTGATCCAGGCGCGGTAGCGGTTCCGGGGGGTGAGTCCCACCCCGTCGTCGAAGGAGAGCTCCACCTTCTCCCACCGGACCCCGGCCTCTTCCTCGACGGTCTCCCCCACCCAGCGGGCGGTGACCCCGGGATCCGTCCACTTGTAGGGCATGATGAGCCAGTAGCTGTCATTGATGTGGGCCGAGTAGGCGCCCTGGAGACGACGGGTGGCCTCCTCCCCCGTCACCTCCTCGCCATCGACCCAGACCCGGCCCCCTTCCGGGTCTTCCGTGTCGAAGATCGCCACGTAGGTGCCCCCCTCCTGCGTCGGGGCCTCCACCCGGGCCGTTCCTTCCCAGCGGTCCCAGCGATGAGCCCGGACCAGGGGCTCCCCCTCCCCCCGGTTCACGGCCCAGTCGAACTCCAGGTAGCGGGTCCGCTCCCACCCGTTCTCGGGGGCCATGGTCTCCACCATGCGCTGATGGACCCGCGTCACCTCGGCGTCGTCGAAGGTGTGATCGGCGATCCCCGGGGCTTCCGCCGCACCGGGGCTCCCGGTACCTTCCGCGCATCCCGGGAGGATGCCCCCGAGGGCCAGCATGAGGGCGCCGAGGGTGGCCATCCGGCCCGGGAGCATTCCCCGCAGGGACCCTCCCCCCGCCCGGCCCTTCTCCTGCGCTCGCTCGACCCTGGGCTGCGCCATGGGGACGCGTCCCGACGCGCCGCCCGGGCGGTGGATAGGGAGAGCGGGATCTTCCATGGCGCTTCGGTGCATGATCGTCTCCGGCGGGGGGTGGAGGAAGGAAGAAGGGGGGTGGGTCCGGGAGCGAGGCCTCCCACTCCGCCGCAAGGTACGCCATGCGCGCCTCGTCGGCACCCCGGGGGGCATGTCGGTGCCCTGATCCCGCCCCTGGAATGACCCGGCCCCGGAAACGCCCGGCCCGCCCTGCCAGCCCCAGAGAGGAACGATGCTCCCAGGACACGCCTCCGACCCCCTGCGTCGACGCTTCGCCGAAGCCGTCGACCGGTCGGATGGTGCCGTGGACCTGGCCGGGGCCGCCCTCCTGGTGGCGGCGGAGGAGCACCCCCAGCTCCCGGTGCGCTGCTACCTCACCCGTCTCGACGAGCTTGCCGAGCGGGCCCGGGATCGGCTCGATGCCGAGACGGCGCCCCTCCTGGTTCTCCAGGGCCTCCTCGAGACCCTCTTCGGACCCGGGGGCTTCCGGGGGAACCGGGAGGCCTACTATGACCCGCGGAACTCGTACCTGAACGAGGTCCTCGATCGCCGGGTCGGGATCCCCCTCACCCTGGGCATCGTCCTCCTGGAAACCGGCTGGCGGCTTGGCCTCCCCCTGGAGGGGGTGAACTTTCCGGGCCACTTCCTCGTGCGCTTCCGGGGGGAGACCGTCTCCCTTCTCATCGACCCCTTCGACGGGGGACGGATCCGCTTCGAGGACGAGGCCCAGGCCCTTCTGGATCGGGCCTACGGAGGGATGGTCCGGGTCCGGCCCGAGTTCCTCCGTGCTGCCCGGAGGCGCGACATGCTCGTGCGCCTCCTCACGAACCTCAAGACGATCCACCTGAACGTGCAGGACTCGGAGCGCGCCCTCGCCGCCGTGGAGCGGATCCTCCTCATCCATCCCACTGCCCCGGGCGAGATCCGCGACCGGGGGACCCTCCTGGCCCGGATGGGCCGGACGGAAGAGGCCATCGAGCAGCTCGAGTGGTACCTCGGTGCCGCACCCGACGCCTCCGATGCCGGCCGGATCCAGGCCCTGGTCGACACCCTTCGTGCTCCCGACTGACCCGCGCCTCTCGGGCGCCCTCCGCTTCGAGCGAACCGATCGGACCCTCCTCGGGGTGGAGGGACGATCCCCCGCCCGGATGTTCCACGGCCTGGTCACCGGGCGGATCCCCGGGGATCCCGTCCCCCATCCCGGTCTCCCCGGCCTCCTCCGGAGCGAGGCCCCCCCGAGCCTGGTTCTCACCCCGAAGGGTCGCATCCTCACCGACCTTCACCTTCTTCGGACGGGGGCAGGAGAGGCAGGAGGCTTCCTCCTCGACCTCCCCACCCCCGGGTGGGCTCCCCTCGAGGCCCACCTCGCCCGCTTCCTCCCTCCCCGGTTCGCCCGGGCCACCGAATTCTCCCCCCCCCTCGCCCACCACACGGTGGTGGGCCCCGGGGCGGCCGAAGCCCTGGCCCGGGCCCTCCATGGGGCGGGTCCCCCGGCCTTCCGCCCGGACGGGGGCGGGGCCCTGGAACTCGCCGCCCTCCTCCAGGCCCAGGCTCCCGGCGAAGCCTTCCTGGAAGAGGGGGCCCCCGAGGGCGGACTGGTCGTGGTCCGGAACCGGCAGGTGGACCCTCCCGCCTGGGACCTGATCGGGGCGGGCCCCCGGGTGGCGCCCCTCCTGGAGGCCCTGGAGGAAGGCGGCACGCCGGAGGGGCCGCTCGAAGCCTGGCACACCCTCCGCATGGAGGCCGGCACCCCGGAGGTCGGGCGCGAGATCGACGAGGAAGCCCTCCCCCACGAGGCCGGGGTGGAGCGCACCCACGTGGACCATCAGAAGGGGTGCTACACGGGGCAGGAGGTGGTGGTGCGCATTCGGGACCGGGGGCGGGTGAACCGGCACCTCCGGGGCCTCCTCCTGGGGGACCATCCCCTCCCGGATCCCGGGACCCCCCTCTTCATTCCCGGCAGGGAGCGGGAAGGGGGCCAGGTGCTCACCGTCGCGTGGTCTCCCCGCTGGAAGGAGGGGATCGCCCTGGCCTGGGCCCGCCGCGAAGCCGAGCCGGGGAGCCGGGTGCACCTGGGGAGTCCGGAGGGTCCGGCGGTGGAGGTCCGTGCCCTGGGTGCCGGGTGGGGAGACCGGGACCCGGCCGCACCCGGGGGGGATGGGCAAGGCGGCCCTTCGGCACTACTCTGAGCCCATGACGACCCTCCGCTCCGACGACCTCTCCGAGGCCGAAACGACCCCCTTCGCCCACCGCCTCCAGGAAGCCCTCGAGGGAGCCGACCCGGCAGCCCTCCAGGCCCTTCTGGCCGAGGTGCGCCCCCAGGCCCTCCTCGATGGGTGGTACGACCTCGACCCCGACGAACGGGAGCGGGTCCTGGCGGCCCTCGACCCCGAGACCGGCGCCGAACTCCTGGCGAACCTGTCGGCCGAGGAGCAGCCCGAGCTTCTCCAGGGGCTGACCCCGCCCCAGGTGGCCCAGGTCCTCGAGGAGCTCTCCCCCGACGACCTGGCCGACACCCTTCAGGCACTGGACGCCTTCGACCCGGAGCAGTCCGCCGAGGTTCGGGGGCTCCTCGACCCCGGCACCCTCGCGGTGGCGGACTCCCTTGCCGGGTACGACGAGGAGGAAGCCGGGGGGCTCATGACCCCGGAGTTCATCTCGGTCCGGGCCACCATGACGGGGGCCCAGGTCCTGGCCTTCCTCCGGCGGGCCGCCCCTGCCGCCGAGACGATCTACTACCTCTACGTGGTGGACGCCGAACAGCGCCTCAAGGGGGTGCTCTCGCTCCGCCAGCTCATCGTCTCCCCACCCGAGCACCGGGTGGAGGAGATGATGAACCCCGACGTCGTCTTCATCCGCACCGACACGGACCAGGAAGAGGTGGCCCGCATCATGGCGGACTACGACTTCTCCGTCCTTCCCGTGCTCGACGAGGACGATCGCCTGGTGGGGATCATCACGGTGGACGACGTCCTGGACGTGGTCACGGAAGAGGCCACCGAAGACATTCACCGCATGGGTGCCGCCCCCATCGACATCGACTACGTCCGGGCGAACCCCTGGCTTCTCTTCCGGAAGCGGGCCTCCTGGCTCATCCTCCTCGTGGTCTCCATGACGCTGACCTTCAACGTCATCAACCACTACGAGGACATCATCGCCGAAGTGGTCATCCTCGCCGCCTTCATCCCCCTCCTCATCGGCACCGGGGGGAATGTCGGCGCCCAGGTGGCGACCCTCGTGGTCCGGGCCCTGGCCACCCGCGAGCTCGAACTCCGGGACTACCTGCGCGTCTTCTGGAAGGAGCTGAAGACGGGGATGCTCCTGGGGCTCGCCTTCGGGATCTTCATGACGGGGTACGTTCTCATGTTCCGGGCCGAACCCCGGATCGCCGTGGCGCTGGGGATCACCATGGTCCTCATTGCCCTCTGCGCGAACCTGGTGGGGGCAAGCCTCCCCTTCCTCTTCCGGAAGCTCGGGATCGACCCGGCCCTCACCTCCTCCCCCGGGATCACCACCGTCATGGACGTGGTGGGGCTCCTCATCTATTTCCGGGTGGTGATCTGGGTCCTGGGGCCCATGCTCAGCGGGAGCTGATCGCCTCCACGATGGCCCGGCCATGCCAGCGGCCGTTCTCGATGAAGATCCGGTTCGCGTCATGCCCCGCCGCGAGCACCCCCGCAAGAAAGACCCCCGGGACCGGGGTCTCCATCGTCTCCGGGTCGTGGGCGGGGACCCCGGTGGCCTCGTCCACCGGCACCCCCAGCCCCCGGAGAAGCGAGGGGTCCGCCTTCCACCCGGTCAGGGCGAGGACATGGTCGTTCGGGATCGTCTCGAGGACGCCCGTCCCCTCCTCGCGCAGGACCACCCGGTCCGGGAGGATCTCCGCCACCCGGTGACCCCAGCGCACCGCCACCTCTCCCTTCTCCACCCGGTTCCGGATGTCGGGGAGGACCCAGGGCTTCACCCCCCGGTCGAAGTCGTGGAGGAAGTGGACAAGGGTCACCCGCGCCCCGGTGCGAAAGAGCTCGAGGGAGGCCTCCACCGCAGAGTTCGACCCTCCCACCACGAGGACGTCGCGCTGCCAGTACGGGTGGGCCTCCACGTAGTGATGCGTGACCTTCGGGAGATCCTCTCCGGGCACCCCGAGAAGGTTCGGGCCATGAAAGCCCCCGGTGGCCACCACCACCTGCCGCGCCCGGATCTCTCCCGCCCGCCCCGCCCCGTCCCGCGTCCGGATCCGGAAGGCCCCGGCGCTCCCGGCGACCTCCTCCACCTCGGTGAAGAGCCGGCAGGTCAGCTCGAAGTACTCGGCCACCTTCCGGTAGTAGGTGAGGGCCTCCCGCCGCGTGGCGTTCCGCTCGGCGGTCACGAAGGGTACCCCCTCGATCTCGAGCTTCTCCGGCGTCGAGAAGAAGTGCATGTAGACCGGGTACCCGACGAGGGAGGCGCAAAGCGGCCCCCGGTCCACGAGGACCACGGATCGCCCCGCCTTCCGCGCCGCCGCCCCCACCGCAATCCCGCAGGGTCCGGCGCCGATGACCGCGAGGTCCACGGGCTCGTACGAGGGGGGGGTCCCGTCGAAGCCGGTCTGGTCGAAGGTCTGGGTCATCCGTCTCGTATTCCCTTGAAATGTGGGGGCGGATGGGAGGGCGTTCGTTGAATGCGACGAAGCGGGCTTCCCCCTACCTTGGAGTCCCGGCTCCGTTCCGGGGTTCGCCGCAGGTGCATGGCCCGGGGGCGCGACCCACCCCGGCCTTCCGTCCCGCGTCTCTTTCCGCGTGCCACCGCCTGGATTCCCCCACCGCCCCTCCGCATGTACCACCACTGCCCTGCCTGCACCCGCAACCTGGGCCAGAACGAGGCCCTGGAGCACTTCCCCGTGGGGAAGCGGCTCGCCTACGATGTGGCGCGGGGCCGGCTATGGGCCCTCTGCTCCCGGTGGCGGAGCTGGAATCTCGCCCCCATCGAGGAGCGATGGGAGGCGGTGGAAGAGGCCGAGCGGAGCTTCGAGCGTGCACTCGTGGGGCTCTCGACAGAGCACATCGCCCTGGGGCGCCTCCCCGACGGCACCGAGCTCATCCGGATCGGCGGAGCGAAGGCGCCGGAACTCGCCGGGTGGCGCTACGCCCAGCGGATCCAGGATCGGTACCGCCGGGCGAAACGGTACTCCGGCCTCAGCGCCGCTGGTGTGGTGCTCTGGTCCTCTGGCGCCGGCTCGCTCCTCGCACCGGTTCTCCCCGCGATGATGATGGCCACCGGGGTCGGGATCGGGGTCTGGCGCTGGCGGGAGCGGAGGGGGCACCGCCTGGAGATCCTCCCGGAGGGTCCGGGTGCAGCGGCATCCCTCCACCGACCTGCCCACCCCGGGACACTGGACGGCGCTGATCCGGAGGCCCTCTCCGGCCCGGAGGCCCCCGCAGCCCGGGAAGCGCCCGCCGGCCGGCCCCGCATTCTCGGACGTCGTGACCTGCGGCATCTCCGCCTCCTCCCTCCCGACCCGGAGACGGAGGGCCCGGGGTCTCCGGACGCAGGGTGGCGCCTTCTCTACCGGCGCTTTGGCGGTGAGGCCGTCTGGATCCCGGAGGAACTCCGGAGTCGTGCCCTCCGCTACGCCATGCTGGAGCTGAACCAGGAGGTAGGGAAACCGGACCAGGTGAAAAAGGCGATGGACCGGGTCGTGGAGGGTGGGGGCGCCGATGCCGTCATTTCCGCCGCGGCCCGATCCATGGTGGAGGGGCGGGCATGGGAGAGCGAGGTGGGGTGGCCCTTCGGAGACCCTCGCCGCCTCGGAGGTGCCGACACCGTGATGCGCCTCGCGATCGAAATCGCCGCGAACGACGAGGCGGAGCGGGTCGCCCTCGAGGGCGAACTCCATCGCCTCGAGCTCGAGTGGAAGGAGGCGGAGGAGATCGCCGCCATCTCCGACGATCTCCTCCTTCCGGGGTGGGTCCGGAGCCGGATCGCCGAATGGCGGGGGGGTAGGGGTGGGGCCTCGGCGCCCCGGGGCGCCTCGTCCCGGGACCACGCGGCTCGGAGAGAATCGTCCCAGCACATCGGAACTCGGCACGCATCGTCCCGGAACCCGTCGTCCCGGCGCACATCGTCCGGCGAAGGGCTTCCCGAGCATGGAGCACCGCCGTCCCCTCCTCCCATTGCCCCGCCCTCCGGGATCATCGATTCTGAGGGGCAACCAATTTCCCCCGGGCCGGAGGCCTGCGGGGCTCCTGGCCACGCCCCTCCAGGCTCCGCACCCGAACGCCCATGACCTCGTCCGAATCCGAGGCCCGAAAGGCCCTGAACCGTCTCCTGCGCGCCGTGGAGAAGAGCCGTCGCGAACTCGAATCCCTGGCGGGCGCCATTCGGCATGCCGAGGGAAGCGACTTCCCCAATGAGCGCTACCTGGAGGTCACCGCTCGTCTGGACGAGGTCACCGATTTCGTGCACGAGGAGAGCCGCCGCCTCCAGGACAAGATCCTCCGTTCAGGAGGGCTCGAACCGGGCCGGGTGCGGCGATCGTCCGGGTGAGGCGGGCGTGAGCGCACCCGCGGGTGAGGCTTCCCTCGTGGAGGAGGCTGCGCTCCTTCGTTCCCACCTCCTGGCCTGGATGGGAGCCGGGTGGGGAGAGGAGGGGGGAGTCGCGTCGGACGAGACCTTCGATCCCCTGGCCCTTCGCATTCTCCGCTTCCAGGCCCGGGCGAACCCCGTCTACGGCGCACTCCTCCGCAACCGGGGCCTGGACGCGGCCCGGCTGGAGCACTGGTCCCGCTTTCCCCTCGTGCCTGCCCGGGCCTTTCGGGAAGTGCCACCCTGGCTGGGTGCCCTTCCCGGAGAGGCCGAGGCGGTTTTCCGCACCTCGGGGACCACCGCCACCCGCCCCGGGGAGCGGGGAGAGCACCGGGTCCGGGACCTTGCCCTCTACCGCGCTTCCCTCCTCCCCCCCGCCCTTCACTTTCTGGGGTTCGGGTGGCGGGGCACACCGGGGAAGGGGGAGGAGGAGAAGGTTCGGGTGCTGTCCCTTCTCCCGGACCCGAACCGGGCGCCGGACTCCTCCCTGGCCTTCATGGCCGGCGCACTCCACGACGCGCTGGACGATGGCGCCGGCGGCTTCTTCCTCGGAGCGGGCGGGGCGCCGGACCTCCCCGGGTTTGTCCGGGCGGTGGGAGAGGCCAGGGAGGCGGGGGTCCCGGTCCTCCTCCTCGCCACCGCGTTCGCCCTGGTCCACCTCCTCGACGAGGCGGCCGGAGGAGGCGCGCTGGCACTCCCCGCCGGCTCCCGGGTCATGGAAACGGGGGGGTTCAAGGGGCGAAGCCGGGAGGTGCCCCGGGGGGCCTTCTACGAGGCGCTGGGCCGAGCCTTTCGCCTCCCCCTCCGGCAGATCGTGAACGAGTACGGCATGACCGAAATGCTCTCCCAGTTCTGGGAACCTGTCCTGGTGGAAGGGGGCGACGCGTCTCCCGAGGCCCGACGCCACCTCCCCCCCCCCTGGGTCCGAACCCGGATCCTCGACCCCGCCACCCTCCGCCCTGTGGCGCCGGGCGAGCCCGGCCTCCTCGCCCACCTCGACCTGGCCAACCTCTTTTCGGCCTCTCCCCTTCTCACCGAAGACATGGGGGTGGCGGTGTCCGGACCGGGGCCGGGCCACCCTCCGGGGTTCCGGGTGCTCGGCCGAAGCGCGGGGGCACTCCCCCGGGGGTGCTCCCTTACCATGGAGGCCTGGCTCGAGGCCCGGAGCTGACGTTGTGGGGAGCGGACCGCGTCCCGGACTCATCCTGACCGGAGCGGACCCCTTCCAGATCGGACCCTGCCCGCAGCACCCCCTCCCTTTCCCCCCGATGCCATGACCGAGCTCCCGCCCTCTTCTCCCACCCCGCCCTCCGCCCCGGGCTCCGGCCTCGAGGTGGACGGGGCCGGGGTCGATGCATCCAGGGCCGACCACCTCCTCGACACCCTCGAAGAGGAGGGAGGGGAGGCCCTTCGCCGCCTGGGGTTCCGGACCCGGCTCCGCCTCCTGGCCGAGGCGGGAGAGCGCTTTCTCGATCCCGCCGACCCCCTCCGGATCGAGGCGGAGGCCCGGATCCCCGACGATGCCGCCCTCTCGCCCCGGGCGGCGCGCGAGGTGGTGGAGGGGATGGCCCGGGAGTGGACCCTCGATCGCCTGGGGACCGCCCTGCGGGCCGACTTTCCCGATCCCGACGTTCTCGACGGCTTCCGTCCAGGGCCCCGGGAAGGGCTCCAGCGGGCCGTCCCCCCGCGCCTTCTCGTGCAGGTGGGATCGGGAAACGTGCCGGGGACCACAGCCACGGCCCTTCTCCGCGGGCTCCTGGTGGGTGCGCCGACCCTGGTCAAGCCGGGGGTGGGTGACGGGGTCCTCCCCGGACTTCTGGCCCGGGCCGTGGCCGAAGCCGGGGGAGGGGACGGGGCCCGAGGAGGGGGCGTGGCCGGTTCAGGGGGCAGTGCCGGCTCAGGACCGGGCGCCGAAATGGCCCGTGGCCTCCTCGTGGCTCGCTGGAAGGGCGGAGAGGAAAGCCCCCTCGAGACCCGAGCCCTGGCCCGGGCCGATCGGGTGGTGGTGTACGGGGGGGACGAGGCTGTGGAGGCCGTTCGGCGGCGGGTGTCGCCCGGGGTTCCGGTGGTCGTGTACGGACCCCGGATCGGGGGCGGGGTCGTTCTCCGCGATGCCGCCGGGGCCCATGGGCCCGTGGAGGATGCGGCCCGCGCCATTCTGGCCTACGGGCAGCGGGGGTGCGTCTCCCCCCATCAGGTCTGGGTGGAGGAGGGGGGCGCGCGCACGCCCGAGACGTGGGCCCGCGCGCTCGCGGTGGCCCTGGCCGACCTGGCTTCCGGCTACCGCCTCCCCATCACGGACCCGGCCTTCCGGGCCTTCGTGGAGGGGGCCCGGTGGCGAGAGGCGTCAGGCTCGGGCGAGCACCTGCACGGAGGGGGCGCGGGCGCCGAAGAAGGCGGCCCACGGGGGAGGAGCGGGGCCGAGGCCGACGGGTGGGCCGTGCTCTGGGATCCATCGCCCGGAGGGCTCGAACCCGGGTGCGGAGGGCACCTGGTCCGGGTTCGCCCCCTGGCCCGGTCCGCTGATCTCCCCCCCCTCCTCGAGCCCGCACGGAACCGGCTCCAGACGCTGGCGGTGGAGGGAGGCGAGCCGGGGCGCAGCACCCTGGCCCTTCACCTGGCCCGGGTGGGCGTGACCCGGATCACGACCTTCCGGGATCAGCCCTGGCCCCCGGCCTGGTGGCGGCAGGACGGCGTCGGACCGCTGGCGACGCTGACCCGCTGGGCCACTCTCGAACCGGCCGATCGCGCGGGACCCGGCGCCTGAACACCCCCGCCGGACCCGGCCGTTGTGCTCCCCCGGCCGTTGTGTTTCGCCCGACGAGGAAAGGCTACTCCTCCGCCTGCTGCTCCGAGCGCCAGACCACCATCTGGCGGTGTCCATTGGGGTTTTCCTCGACCCGGACCGTAAGGGCGTCGCCCTCTTCGATGCCCAGGTCGTCGCGCATGTCCTGGGGAATCGTGATCCGTCCGCCGACGCCGACGGTCACTTCGCCAAAATACCGGGTGCGAAAGATGGCCATCCCGTGTCCTCGTTGGGGTGTTGGCCCTGGTGAGGCCGTGCCCCCGATGGGGGGGGGCGGCTCCCAGGCTCCTGCTGGGGTTCGAACCGCTGTCGGACAACGGTCTCGCGAGCAACGGTCCAAGATAAGGCATCGCCCCCCCCGGGGGCCACCGGCCCTGCGCGGAACGGGGCGCCATCCGGAACGGGGGGCCATGGGCCTGGGTGGGGGCGGGGCGTCCCTCCCGGCACCCTGCGCTGAAGGATCCGCGTCTGCGCCTCGTAGCCGACATGACGGGGTGCCCGGGACCGGTTTCGCCGCCCCCTCCCCCCGCCCCTTCCCTCCTCCGACCCCCCAAGAGGCCCCCACGCCATGGATGCTTCCCTCGACCCCGGCATGCCCTCCCCTTCGATTCCTCCCAGGGAGGGGCACCACGGTGCGTCCTCCCACGGCTCCCCTGAACTGGCCATCCGCCTGCAGGGGGTCACGAAGGAGTTCGGGAAGTTCCGGGCCGTGGACGCCCTCGACCTGGAGGTCCCCCGGGGGTCGATCTACGGTCTTCTGGGCCCCAACGGATCGGGGAAGACCACGACGATCCGGATGATCATGGGGATCCTGGGCCCCGATACCGGGAGCGTCTCCCTCTTCGGCGACGACCCCGAACGGACCCGTCGGGAGCGGGTGGGCTACCTGCCGGAGGAGCGCGGTCTCTACCGGAAGATGAAGGTCCTGGACCACCTCGTCTTCCTGGCCCGGATCCGGGGCGTGGACGGGCGGGCTGCCGCCCGGAAGTCCGAGGACTGGCTCGAGCGCCTGGGGCTCGCCGACCGGGCCCAGAAGAAGGTGGAAGACCTCTCCAAGGGGATGCAGCAGAAGGTTCAGTTCATCGGGACCGTCCTCCACGACCCGGACCTCCTCATTCTCGACGAGCCCTTCAGCGGCCTGGACCCCATCAACCAGGACGTGCTCGAGGAGATCGTCATGGAGTTCCACCAGAAGGGCACGACGATCCTCTTCTCCACCCACCTCATGCACCAGGCCGAGCGCCTCTGCCAGCGGGTCTGCCTCATTTCCCACTCCCGGAAGGTCCTCGATGGGGAGCTCCAGGCCCTCAAGGACCAGGAGGCCGAGGGTGTGGTGGCGGTGGACTTCGAGGGGCCCGATCACTGGATCGAGGGCCCCGAGGTGCTCCAGGTGGAGCGGGCGGGAAGGGGGGTCCGGATCCAGCTCCGGGAGGAGGCCGACTCCCAGGGGATCCTGGAGCGGGCCGTGGCCGCCGGGGCCCGGATCCGGCGCTTCGAGCGGGTGGAGCCCCGCCTTCATGAGCTCTTCGTGCGCCATGCCGGGGCCGAGGCCGCGTCGGCCGGCGCCGGAACCCCCCGCCTCGGCGACCGACCCGGGGGTCCGGGCGGGCCTCCCGGGAGCCCCGGCGCCGGCCGTCACCCGGAGGCCCTCCGATGATCTCCGTTCTCCGCACCGTCATCGGCCGCGAGTACCTGCAGCGGGTTCGCACCCGCTCCTTCGTGATCTCCACCATCGCCCTTCCCCTTCTCATGCTGGCGCTCTTCGTGGTCCCCGCCTTCTTCGGGGCCCGGAGTGCCATGACCGAGCGGTCCCTCGCCCTGGTGGACCGGACCGAAGGGGTCCTGGGACCCCGTGTGGAGGCCCGCCTCGAGGCCGCCGGATTCCGGGTCGAGGGTGTTTCCCCGGGGAGCCCCGAGGAGGAGGCGCTCGAGGCCCGCCTGGTCGACGAGGAGCTGGCCGGCGCCCTCTTCCTCGACGAGGGGACCCTGGCCACCGGAAGCGCCACCTGGCGGGGCGCCTCCCCTCCGAGCACCCTCCGCCGGGTGGGGATGCAGCAGGCCGTGGTCCAGTCGGCGCTCGAACTCCGCCTGGCAGAGTCGGAGGACGGCCCGGCGCTGGCGGCCCTCCTCACCGGGGGCGGCGTCACCATCGAACGCCTCGACCCGGACGACCCTGACGACCAGGAGCGGGTCGTGGGGATGGTGGCGGGCTTTGCCGGGGCCTTCCTCCTCTACATGGTCCTTCTCGTGTACGGCTCCATGGTGCTCCGGGCCGTCCTCGAGGAGAAGACGGGGCGGATCGTGGAGATCGTGCTCTCCTCCATGCGCCCCAGCCAGCTCATGCTCGGGAAGATCGTGGGGGTGGGGGCCGTGGGGCTCACCCAGCTCGCCATCTGGATCGGGTTCGGGGCCCTCGTATTCGGAACGGGGGTCCCCTCCATGCTCCCCTTCCTCCCCGAGGGCGGGCTTCCCTTCGAGATCCGGGAGTTCCTCCCGGGGGCCCACGTCTTCGCCTTCTTCGCCCTCTGCTTTCTGGCCGGCTACTTCCTCTACGCCTCCCTCTTCGCCGCGGTGGGGGCCATGTGCTCCACCGACGAGGAAGCCCAGCAGCTCCAGTTTCCGGTGATCATGCTCGTGATCATCCCCATCGTCTTCCTCATGCCCGTTCTGGAGAACCCGACCTCGGCCATGGCCACCGGGCTCTCCCTCTTCCCCTTCTTCGCCCCCATCCTCATGTTCGCCCGGGTGGCCGCCGGGGCCGCACCCCTCTGGGAGGCCGCCCTCTCGGTGGTCCTCATGGCGGCGACCCTCCTGGGCACGGCCTGGGTGGCGGGGCGGATCTACCGGACGGGGATCCTCATGCAGGGGAAGCGCCCGACCCTCCCCGAGCTCTGGCGGTGGATCCGGGCCGGGTGATCCCGGTCCTCAGGGGAGGAGGGAGCGGAGCATGGCGGTGAGCTGGTGCTCCTCCAGGAGGCGGGCGCGCTGGACCACCTCCTCCCACGACGGTTCGATGAGCAGGGGAATGGTCCGGAGCGCCCCCTCCCCCTCGGCCCGGTCCACCGGGGCGAAGGCCAGGAGGGCCCGGTGGTTCTCGGCGCCTCGGGGGAGCTCCTCGAACTCCAGGTAGACCTCCCAGAATCGGCCGTCGTGGCTCACGGTGGCCAGGTGCTGGCCGGCGGAAGGTCGGGGGTCGGGGGTGGTCATCGAGCTTCATCCTCCAGCGGGTCGGCCGGTGCGGGTGGCGGGGCTGGCTCCTGTGCTGCGCCCCCGGGGGGCGCCTCGCCCCGGCGGGAACCCGCCCCCGCCGAATCGAGGTCGCGGTCTGCATCGGAACCGGTGGCCTTCTCCCCTTCCTCCTCGGCGGGAGCGGAAAGGGCCCCGGCGGCGGACGCGCCCTGCACGAGGCGAATGGGAAACGGGTCCGTGATCTCGCCGGCGTAGAGGGTCCGGTGGGGGAAGGGGATCTCGATTCCCTCGGCATCGAAGCGGGCCTTGATCTCCTCCAGCAGCACGTTCTTGAGCGAGAAGAAGTTTTCCCGGAGAACCCAGACCGCGAGCCGGAGGTCGAGGGAGGAATCGCCGTACCCGTCGAAGAAGACGGTGGGCTCGGGCTCCATGAGCGCCCGGGGGTTCGCTTTCGTCACCTCGAGGAGAATCTCCCGGACCCGGGGAATGTCCTCCTTGTAGGCCACCCCCACATTCACGTCGAGGCGGCGAATGGGGAAGCGGGTCACCGTGGTGACCTGGCTCTTCACGATCGTTTCGTTGGGGATGCGGATGAAGCGGTTGTCGAAGGTCCGGAGCTTCACCGAGAGGGTGTCGATGGAGAGGACGCGCCCCACCGTGTCGCCCACCTGGATCACGTCGTCCACCTGGAAGGGCTTCTCGCCGATGAGGAAGAAGCCCGAAATCACGTTGGAGACGGAGGTCTGCGATGCGAAGCCCACCGCGATTCCCACCACCCCGGCCGCGCCCAGGAGGGGGGTGAGGTTGAAGCCCACCTCGAGGAGCGCCAGGACCACCAGGAGGAGGAAGCCGGGGTAGAGGATGAGCTTCCCCACCACCATGGCCTGCTGGGGCGAGTACTGGCGGGTCACCCACCCCTTTACCCAGCGGTTTACCGCGAAAAGGAGGGGGAGCCCCACGAAGAGCCAGACCGCAGCCCGGAAGAGATCGCCCAGGTCCAGGCGGTCCAGCGTTCCCGCCAGGAGGCTGAGCCCGGTGGCCACGGTGTCGGCGGCAGCTGCTGCCTCCTGCGGCGAGGGGAGGGGGGAGAGGAGGAGGCTCATGCGCCCCCTCCGAAGTGGGCAAGCGACCGGAGACGGCTGAAGGTGAGGGCGCGGATTCCCCGGGCGGGAAGAACGGGGGCGTGGACGAGGGCCGGGTCCTCGGCCTCGGGCGGCGGGGAACCCGACATGTCGATCTGGCTCCCCTCGGCGTCGCCCTGGTAGCGCACCCTGGATTCGTCCGACCAGAAGCCGGTGCGGTCGGCGTAGAGGGAGAGGTGCTCCACCCGGAAGGCCAGCTTCTCCACCCGGAGGTCAACGGAGGACTGGTTCCGGAGGAGGAGGGGGCAGATGGCCAGGTGGGGCTCCAGATGCTCCGGCCCCACGACCCGCCGGGCGCTCGTGGGGAGCCAGGCACAGAGCTCCCCCTCGAGGAAGCCCCCCCACCAGGTGTCACTCAGCTCGAGGGTGGGCACGGTCCGCAGGAGCACGCTCCCGGCGGGGGCCGGCGCGCCGGCGTCCAGCACGAACTCCACCCGGACCCGAAGGGGGATCCGGACGAAGATCCGGGCCTCGGCGTGGGGGAGGAGGGAGAAGGGGAGCTCGGGCTGGACGATGAGGGTCCGCTCCGGCACATCGGGACGCAGGCGAACCCGGGCCTCCGCGTCCTCGGCTGCGGCGCCGGGAATGGCCCAGCGGGACCAGGCGGAGGCGTCGGTGGGGGGCGGGTCGTCTCCGCTCTCGGGGGTGGCGGGGCGGTCTGCAACCCGGACCTCCCCCTGCCGGAAGAGGAACCAGAACTCCCGGGGACCGATCCGCCGGGAGACCGGGGTGTCCGGAACGAGGGCGACCTCTCCCCAGGGGGCGGAGAGGGGGGTGACGCGGGCGGAAGGATCCATGGGAACAAGGTGGGGCCCCGGGGGGGCGGAAACAAGCGAGGGAACCTGCTCCCGGGGCCCGGGTTCTTCGCCGCGCTCCGGGGATTTCCCCCCCTCTCCGGGGAAGGACGGTTGAGCCTCGTTCTCATCTGTTTCCGCTCCGTTGACACCCACTCACGGGGGCCGGTAAGTTCCCCCCGCTTGGATGCGGGTATCCGTCCGCGCGTGTCCAGGCGGAACCTCCCGCCAGAAACCGGGGTCCCTGCCGCCTTCGGCCCCGCCTCCCCCCACCCTCTCCGGAGCATGGGGGGCGCCCCGAAAGTCTCCCCTCATCGAGAGTTACCGGTGATCAAGAAGCAGTGGTTCCTTGCCCTCGCCATGGTGGCCGTCGCCCTCGTCACGGTGGCCTTCGTCACCGTGCGGGGCGGGGCAGTCGCCCAGGAGGGGAGCGATCCCGCCGGCCAGCAGGCCGTGGAGTACGGCCCCGAGGGCCAGCCCATCGCCTTCCCCCACAACGTCCATGCCGGGGCCGAGGCCGGGCAGTACCAGATCGACTGCATGTACTGCCATTCCAGCGCCGAGCGCTCCCCCAGCGCGGGGATCCCCGCCGTGGCCTCCTGCATGGGGTGCCACGCCTGGGTGGGGGGACAGGGCCCGGATGGGGGTGTGCACCCCGAGATCCAGAAGCTCCGAAACTTCTGGGAGCAGCGGGAGCCCATCCCGTGGAACCGGATCTACAAGGTGGCCGACCACGTGCAGTTTCCCCACCACCGGCACATCGCCGCCGGGGTGGATTGCACGGCCTGCCATGGGCCCGTGCAGGAAATGGGTGTGATCCAGGAAGTCCAGCAGCCCCTCCACATGGGGTGGTGTCTCACCTGCCACCTCGAAATGGGTGCATCGCGCGACTGCACCGTCTGCCACTACTGACCATGCAAGGTGGCCCGGAGCGCCCCAGGGGGGTGCTCCGGGCCACACGCGCGCCCGAACCCCTTTTCGGACAACGGACGATCGAGAGTCTCTCCATGAGTGAAGGCATCAAGCGGCGTGATTTCCTGAAGGTGCTCGGTGTGACGGGCGCCGGAGCGGGGCTGGTGGGCTGTTCCACCGACAATGTGAACAAGCTCATCCCCTACGTGGTCCCTCCCGACGAGATCACTCCCGGGGTGGCCACCTGGTATGCCACCGCCTGCGGGGAGTGCTCCGCCGGGTGCGGCGTCTGGGTCAAGACGATGGAGGGGCGCGCCATCAAGCTCGAGGGGAACCCGAACCACCCGGTTTCGGGGGGCGCCCTCTGTTCGCGGGGCCATTCGGCGCTCCAGGGGCTCTACGACCCCGACCGGATCCGCACCCCCCTCCGGCGCAATGGGGACGACTTCGAGGAGATCTCCTGGGACGACGCCCTCTCGGCCCTGACCGACGGCCTTCGGAGTGCCGGGGGCCGGACCCTCTTCCTCACCGGCCACACCGGACCCACCCTGGGGGAGCTGGTGGACCAGGTGGCCGAGGCCCTGGGGGGGCGGCGCGTGGAGTACGAGGCCCTCTCCGAGGCGCCCCTCCGGGAAGCGGCCCGCATCGCCTTCGGGCGCGACGAGATCCCGACCTTCGACCTCGAGGCCGCCGATCTCATCGTCTCCTTCGGAGCCGACTTCCTCGAGACCTGGGGCTCCCCCGTGGAGCAGGCCCGGGGCTTCGCCCGCTCCTCGGGGTACGACGAAGACGGCTCCAAGGCCCGCTTCGTCTTCCTCGGCTCCCGCCTCTCCCTCACGGGGCAGAATGCCGACGACTGGTACCCGGTCCGTTCCGGGTCGGAAGGGGTGGTGGCGCTGGCCCTGGCCGGAGCCGTGGCCCGCCGCGGTGGCGATGCGGGCCCCTACGGCGACCTCCTGGCCGCCTACTCGCTGGAGGCTGCTGCAGAGGCCGCCGGGATCTCGAGCGAGGCCCTGAACGAGCTCGCCGACCTCCTGGCACAGGCCAGCGCTCCCGTGGTTCTCGGGCCCGGGGTGGCGGGACAGTCCCGGGGGGCCACGGCCGCCAACCTGGCGACCCTGGTCCTGAACGCCGTCTCCGGTGCGGTGGGAACGACCCTCCGGTTCAGCGCGCCGACCCTGGGCATCCCCACCACCCGGTACGCCGAGGTGGCGGAGGCCATTGCCGACATGCAGGGCGGGGGTGTCGGGGCCGTGGTCCTCCACAACACGAACCCGGCCTACACCCTCCCCCCCGCCTCGGGCTTTTCCGAGGCCCTGGGGCAGGTGGGCTTCAAGGTGGCCATCACCCCGCAGATGAACGAGACGGCAGCCCTGGCCGACCTCGTCCTTCCCGAGCGCCACGCACTCGAGTGCTGGGGGGATTCGAATCCGCGGCCCGGGACCTGGGCCATCCAGCAGCCGGCCATGCGGCCCGTCCCCCACTTCGAGAGCCGCGCAGCCGGGGACATCCTCCTCGAGGTGGCGCGCGGGCTTGGCGCCGACTTCGGTGCCGAGACCTTCCACGACTACCTCCGGAACCGGTGGAGTGACCGGCACGCTGCCGCCGGGGCAGAAGGCACCTTCTCCGAGTTCTGGCGCGAGGTGCTCCGGACCGGGGTGGTGGAGCTGGCCGAGCCCGGGCCCGGGGAAGCGAGCCTCCAGCCCCCGGACCGGACGCTGGCCTTCGACCCGCCAGCCCTCGATGGGGACGCAGACGGCTTCACCCTCCTCGTGCACCCCTCCTCCCGCTTCGCCGATGGACGGGGCGCCAACCGCACCTGGCTCCAGGAGCTTCCCGACCCGGTGGCCAAGATCACCTGGCACTCGTGGGTCGAGATGCACCCCGACACGGCCCGGGAGCAGGGGATCCGGAAGGGCGACATCGTGCGCGTCACCTCTCCTCACGGCGAGGTGGAGCTTCCGGTCTGGACCTACCCCGGGATCCGGGCCGACACGGTGGCCATCGCCATGGGCGGAGGACACGAGCACACCGGTCGCTGGGCCGACGGACGGGGGGTAAACCCCATGATCCTTCTCCCCGCCGAGACGGAGTCGGCGTCGGGTGCCCTCGTGCATCTCGCCACCCGGGTCTCGGTGGAGCCCACCGGGCGCCACCGGCGCCTCGCCACCATCGAGGGACAGAGCACCACCTTCGACCGGCCCATCACTCCCGCGGTCCAGATCGGGCACGTCGGGGAGGACCATGGCCACTACGAGGGCGGCCAGCTTCGTGAACTCCAGGGCATGGGCGGCTTCGTGCCCGTCCCCACCGATGGCCTTGCCGTGGACTTCCCCCTCGAAGGGGCCCGCTACGGCCAGTACGATCCGGCGCAGAACGCCCGGTGGGCCATGGCCATCGACCTGGACAAGTGCACCGGGTGCTCGGCCTGCATCACCGCCTGCCAGGCCGAGAACAATGTGGCCACGGTGGGAGAGGACCAGATCCTCATGGGGCGTGACCTCCACTGGATCCGTCTCGAGCGCTACTACGAGACGGTGGATGCCACCCAGCCCGGACCGGTGGACATCCGCTTCCTCCCCATGCTCTGCCAGCACTGCGGGAATGCGCCCTGTGAGCCGGTCTGCCCGGTGTACGCCGCCTACCACACCCCGGAGGGTCTCAACGCCCAGGTCTACTCCCGGTGCGTGGGGACCCGGTACTGCGCGAACAACTGCCCCTACAAGCTCCGGGTCTTCAACTGGTACGGGTACTCCGATGTCCCGGAGCCCCTGAACTGGCAGTACAACCCCGATGTCACCGTGCGTGGCGAGGGGATCATGGAGAAGTGCTCCTTCTGCGTGCAGCGGATCCGCCACGCCGAGAACCGGGCCACCGTCGAGGGACGGGATCTGGGCGAAGGCGAGGTGATCCCGGCCTGCCAGCAGAGCTGTCCCGCCGAGGCCATCGTCTTCGGGAACATTCGTGACCCCGAGTCGAGGGTCGCCCAGGTATCCGAGAACGACCGCACCTATCGGGTCCTCGACGTGCTCATCAACACCCAGCCGGCCGTGAACTATCTCCGGAAGGTCACCTTCCACCCGGTCAAGGACATTCACGTCTAATGGCGACGTCAACCGAACCGCAGCCGCGGGGTGCCGCCACGCACCCGGACGTCCGGTCGTACACCGATGTCAACGTCGACATCCTGGCCATGCTCTCCCGGCCCGGAAAGTGGTGGTGGATCCTCTTCGGCCTCTCCGTGGCCGGGATCGGGCTCCTCGCCTTCTCCTGGGGGAACCAGCTCATCAACGGGATCGGCCTCTCCGGGCTGAACACCCCGGTGGGATGGGGCGCCTACATCACGACCTTCGTCTTCTGGGTCGGGATCGCGCACTCCGGAACCCTCATCTCGGCCATTCTCTTCCTCTTTCGGGCGCGGTGGCGGCAGTCCATCTACCGGGCCGCCGAGGCCATGACGGTCTTCGCGGTGATGACGGCGGGGCTCTACCCCCTCATCCACCTGGGCCGGGCCTGGCACGCCTACTGGCTCTTCCCGTACGCCAACCAGCGGATGCTCTGGCCGAACTTCCGGTCGCCCCTGGTCTGGGACGTCTTCGCCGTCACCACCTACTTCACCGTCTCCTCCCTCTTCTTCCTCCTGGGGCTCATTCCCGACATGGCTGCGGCCCGGGACCAGGCGAAGGAAGGGACGCTTCGCAAGAAGTTCTACACCCTCATGGGCTTCGGATGGCGGGGCACGGACCGTCAGTGGCATCACTTCGGGAAGGCGTACCTCTTCCTGGCGGCACTGGCCACCCCCCTGGTTCTCTCGGTGCACTCGGTGGTGTCGTGGGACTTCGCCATGTCCGTCGTGCCCGGGTGGCACGCCACGATCTTCGCCCCCTACTTCGTGGCCGGCGCCATCTTCTCGGGTGTGGCCATGGTGATCACCCTCATGGTGTCCATCCGGAAGATCTTCGGGCTGGAGAAGTACCTGACGGTGAAGCACTTCGATGCCATGGCCAAGCTCTGCCTGGTCACGGGGATCATCGTCTTCTATGCCTACCTGAACGAGTTCTTCATGGCCTGGTACTCCGGTGAGGACCCGGAGCGCCGTGTCTTCTGGGAGCGACTCTTCGGGCACTACTGGTGGGCCACCTGGATCATGCTCATCTGCAACGGGCTGATCCCCATCATGCTCTGGTTCAAGCGGGTCCGGCACTCCATTGCGGCCCTCTTCGTGGTCACGATCTTCATCAACATCGGGATGTGGTTCGAGCGGTACGTGATCATCGTCACCTCGCTCTCCACGGAGTACATCCCCTTCGCCTGGGGAGTCTACCGTCCCTCGGTCACCGAAATGGGGATCGTGATCGGGACCTTCGGGTGGTTCTTCTTCTGGTTCCTCCTCTTCATTCGCCTCCTCCCCCCGGTGGCCATTGCCGAGATCAAGGAGGTCCTTCCCCCGCCCATGCGTCCGAAGCCGAAGCAGGAGGTGGCCCGATGAGTGCCGCGCCCCGGGGCGTGCTGGCATCCTTTGAGTACCTGGATGCCACCGTCGACACGATCAAGGCCCTTCGGGAGAAGGGGTTTGACGAGATCACCGCCTTTGCTCCCTTCCCGGAGCACCACATCGAGGAGGCGCTGGGCTACGGAAACAGCCCCATCCGCCTCTTCACCCTCGTGGGAGGACTCACCGGGATGGCCACGGGGCTGGCCTTCACGACCTACACGGCCATGGACTGGCCCATCGTGACGGGGGGGAAGCCGATCCTCTCCATTCCGGCCTTCGTGATCCCGACCTTCGAAATGACGATCCTCTTCGGCGCCCTCTTCACCGTGGCGGGCGTCTTCTGGAACATGCGGATCCCCGACATCAAGTCGCACGTGGTCTACGATCCCGAATTCAGCGCCGGTCGGTTCGGCGTCTACGTCACCGCCTCCCCCGACCGGATCGGGGAGGCCCGTTCCATTCTCGAGGCCCATGGGCCCGCCCGGCTCCAGGACGACGCCGAGGGGGTGGCCCATGGCTGAGCAGGGAGTTCGCCCCGTGCGCACCCGAAGCTGGTTCCTCCTGGGTCTGGCCCTTCTCGTCGGACCGGGCTGCACGGCCATGGACGATGCCATCGTGGCCATTTTCGGCCGCTCCATGCGTGACCAACCCTCGGTTCAGCCCTACCAGAACCCGCTGAACCCGCCCGAGGGGAGCGTTCCCTTCGCCGCCGGGAACTATCCTGCGGCCGTCGGCCAGTTCGGGATGAACCAGGCCGAGGGCTCGGCGGTTCCGGTTCCCGTCACGCCGGCCATGGTGCTCCAGGCCGGGAACCCCGAGGCCATCCCCGAGATCAACCAGCTCCAGAACCCGGTGGCGTCCGATGCCGCCTCCCTGGCCCGGGGCCAGGAGGTCTACAACCGGGCCTGCGTCCCCTGCCATGGGGAGGCGGGAGCCGGCGGAGGGAGTGTTGCGGCGGCCGCAGCGGTCCTGGGCCGGTCGATCATCGAGGACGAGTCCCGCGCCTTCACCGACGGGTATCTCTACGCCATCATCCGGGTGGGCCGGGGCGCCATGCCTGGCTACGGACACCAGGTTGCCCACTTCGACCGATGGCACGTGGTGAACTACGTCCGCCAGCTCCAGGGGGCCCTTCCCGCGCAGGCGGGTCAGGATGCTGCCACCGACAACGCGGCCGAGGGAGACTCGCCCGATGCATGACATCCACGTTCCTGAACGGATCGAGGCCCGGTACCTGACCCCGGTCCGCGGCACCACCCTCCTCCTGGCGGCCTTCGTGGCCGTGGGAGCCATCGCCTTCTTCGCACTCCTGGGGGTCGATGCCGATCGGGCATGGCAGGCCTACGTGGCGAACTGGCTCTTCTTCACCGGGATCTCGGCGGGCGCGATCATCTTCTGCGCCGCCACCGTGATCACGAAGGCCAAGTGGAACTGGTCGGTCCGGCGGATCACCCTCTCGCTCGGGGCCTTTCTCCCGGTGGCGTACCTCCTCATGCTCCCCATGCTCGGGCTCCGGGAAAGCTATTTCCCCTGGATCGAGAAGATGGAGTATGATGCCATCGTTCAGTTGAAGGCCTCCTACCTCAACATCCCCTTCCTCATCACCCGCACCCTCATCGGGCCGCTCATCCTCTTTTCGATGAGCCTCATCTTCATGTACTGGGCCCTCCGTCCGGACATGGCACCGGAGCGGGTGGGTGCCGAGGGCGGGGACACGGGGCGAGCCCGCTGGCGGGAGCGCCTCTCGGGGAACTGGCTCGGACAGGCCGCAGAGGAGGCCCGGGCCTGGCAGAAGCTGAAGGTGCTCTCTCCCGCCGTGGTCCTGGTCTACGCGGTGGTCATGAGCGTTCTGGTGATCGACTTCGCCATGACGCTCGAGCCCCACTGGTTCTCGACCCTCTTCCCGGTCTGGTACTTCATGGCGGCCTTCTGGGGCGCCATTGCCGTGACCGTGATCATCATGGTGCTCCTCAAGCGGAAGGACGCCTACTTCGACGAGCACATGGGGCCCCAGCAGCAGCACGACCTGGGGAAGCTGGTTTTCGCCTTCTCGATCTTCTGGGCCTATCTCTTCTGGTCCCAGTACATCGTGCAGTGGTACGGGAAGCTCCCCTGGGAGCAGGAGTGGTACATCCACCGGTCCACCGCCGAGTGGGGGCCCCTCTCCCTCCTGGCCATCGGGCTCTGCTTCGTGGCCCCCTTCACCCTCCTCATGGGTCGGAAGCCCAAGCTGATTCCCGCCTACCTGGGGTCGGTGGCGTTTCTCGCCATGGTGGGTCTCTGGCTCGAGCGGTGGCTCCTCATCGCCCCGTCGCTCCACACGGAAGGGGACCCGACCTTCACCTTCTGGGAGCCCCTCGTGGGGCTGGGCTTCCTGGGGATCTTCGCGCTCACGGTCCGGTGGTTCCTCTCCACCTTCCCCGTGATCCAGCTCTGGCAGCCCAAGCCGGAGCCGGAGATGCTCGAGCGGGAACTCCACGAGGTGGAGACGACGACCCGGGTCTGACTCCCGCGAAGGGCCCCGCCGGTGCCGGCATGGGTCGGTTCGGGCGGGCACCCGGTCGCGAAGGCCCCGTCACCCCCGGAAGGGGGGGTGGCGGGGCTTCGTCATTCCCCTCGGAGAAGGCGAAGCGCCGCGTCGTGAAGGTGGCCGTTCGTGGAAATCCCCGAACCGCCATGGATCCCGGGTGCCCCCGCGAGGTCGGTGAAGCGGCCCCCGGCCTCCGACAGGAGAACGGCGAGGGGGGCGGCATCCCAGGGGGAGAGAAGGGGGTCCACCATGATCTCGGCCCGACCGGTGGCCACGAGGGCATGTCCGTAGGCATCCCCCCAGCTCCTGGGGTAGTCGGTGGCTTCGATGAGAGCCTCCCATCCGCGGCAGAGCGGGCTCTCCCGGGTCATGGCCGGGTCCGAGGTCAGGAGGACGGCCCGGGCCAGCTCCGTTTCCTCATTCACCCGGGCTGCATCCGTCCGGCCGTCGGGGCGGCGCCAGCGGCACCCCAGCCCCCGCGCCGCCGAGACGGTCTCGTCGAGCGCGGGGAAGTGGGCCACCCCCACCACCGCTTCCCCCTCCACCTCCACTCCGATCAGGACCCCGTAGAGGGGCACGCCCCGCATGAAGGACCGGGTCCCGTCGATGGGGTCCACGATCCACCGGATCGGTGCGCTCCCCTGGTGTTCCCCGAACTCCTCGCCGAGGACGCCATGATCCGGGAATCGTTCCAGGATCCGCTCCCGAAGCAGGGTCTCGGCCTCTCGATCGGCCACGGTGACGGGGGAGCCGTCCCCCTTCGCATCGTCCGCGACCCGGCCTCCGAAGTGGTCGAGGGTCACGTCGCCCGCCTCCCGCGCGCTGCTCTCGGCGTGGACGAGGAGGGTCTCGAGAAAGCGCCGATCCGTCATTCTCCCCCCCTCCCTTCCACGCCATTTCCCCCCGGGCGGAGCCCCTTGTTCCGGTAGAGGTCCTCGTCGGCCGTACGGAGGAGGTCTTCCCACCCCTCCATCCGCTCGTCGAAGGCGGCGACCCCCGACGACAGGGTGAGCCCCAGCGGGCCGAGGACCGGGTGGCGGGAAAGGCGGAGTGCCACCCGCTGGGCGTGCCGCTCCCCCCCTTCCTCCGTCGTGTCGGAGAGGACGGCCACGAACTCGTCGCCTCCGTACCGCGCCACCAGGTTCATGGCCCGGGTCTCGGCCATGAGGATCTCGGCGGCCGCCCGGAGGGCATCGTCGCCGGCCACGTGCCCCAGGGTGTCGTTGAACTTCTTGAAGTGGTCCAGGTCGAAGAGGACCAGGGCGAGGGGGCGCCCCCGCTGAGCTGCGGCAAACTCCTGTGCCAGGTGCATTTCGAGGTGCCGGCGGTTCGGGAGGTTCGTCAGGGGGTCGGTCAGGGACAGGGCCCGGAGGCGCGCATGAAGGCGTGCGTTCTCAAGGGCCAGGGAGGCATGTCCGGCCAGGCGCTGCAGGAGGCGTGCTTCGTCGGGGGTGAAGGCCCTGAGCTCCACCGATCCCACGGAAAGGGCCCCGATGACCCGTTCTCCCGCAACCAGGGGGACGACGACGGCGCTCTTCGAACGGAGGCGGCGGCGGGTTGCCGGGGGGAGGAGGCGCGAGGTGGCCACCTCGTCCAGGATCACCGACTCCCGCTCCTCCACCACCAGACGGACGATGTCGCCCTGCAGGGGGAAGAGGGCGCCCTCGGGGGGGGCGGCCTCCCCGCCGGCGGCGCCGACCCGGGCCCCGTCCTCCTCGAGAAGCCAGACCGTCGCCCCTTCCGATCCGGTGAGTTCAAGGGCGGAGTCCACCACGCGGCGAAGCACCTCCCGGTCGTCGAGGGAGGCGACCAGGGCTCGGGCGATCTCCAGCATCCGCTCGGCTTCCCGTCGGCGGCGCTCGAGCTCGGTCACATGGCGCGCATTGACGATGGCCACCGAGGCCACATCGGCGATCCCCTGCAGGAGCTCGACATCGCCTTCCCGGTAGGCCCGGGCGCGGTAGCTCTGCACACTGATGGATCCCACGACCTCTTCCCCTTCCCTGAGCGGGGCCGAGATGGCCGCCCGGGTGGGGACCGCGTGGTCTTCCGCCCCCAGGGTCAGGAGGGAGCGATCAGCCAGGCGGTCGCTGATGAGAACGGGCTGTCCCGTGCGAAGAACCTCGCTTTCCGAGCCCCGGAAGGCGATGCTGCTCTGCCGCCCCTCGCCCCGGTCAGCCCAGTACACAACCCGGGCCTCGTCACCCTCCCGATCGTAGAGGGCCACGTAGAAGCCGTCGGCTTCGAGCACCCGGGTGGTTTCGCGGTGAATGGCCCGGTAGATCTCCTCTTCGCTCACCACGCCCGCCAGCGCACTCCCGATCCCCAGGAGGACGCGGTAGCGCTCGGCGATGGAGGAGGAAGGAAGCTCGGTCTCGACGGACATGGGGTAGGGAGACGGGGAGACGCGAGGCCCGAGCAGAGAGGAGCCCGCGCGCGCAGGACAGCGCGACACGAGCCGCCTCTTCGCGAGGAGCCGGGGACCGGGGCCACGCACAAGATGGGGTCCCGCTCCAATTGTGCAAGGACGGTCGTCGCGAGAGATATCTGCAAGGAAAGGGCCAGCCGTCACCCTCCCCCTTCGTCCCCCCCTTCTTTCCCCGGTACCCCGCGGCGCTCCCCGGCCAGCGCCCGGTCCACGTACTTCCGGACCTCGAAGGCCATGGCCTGGACGAGCCCGGCCTCCTGCTGATCCAGCTCGGCCCGTGAGAAGAGGGTGCGGAACGTTCGCATCACCCCTTCCGCCTCCCGGGCGTGGAAGAACTCCACCCGGTCCATGGCCTCCTCCAGTGCCCGGAACATCGTCTCCATGCGCTCCCGGGTCGCCGGACCGGTGGTTCGCTTCCCCCGGGGGAGGGGTGGGAGATCCCCCTGGGCTGCCAGGTACATCTCGTAGGCGAGGACGAGCCCTGCCTGGGCCAGGTTCAGGGAGGAGTAGGCCGGATCGGTGGGGATGATCGCCACCCCGTCGCAAAGATCCAGCGCCTGATTCGAGAGCCCGCGGTCCTCCCTGCCGAAGACCACCGCCACCGGACCCTCCGCTGCGCGGGCCACGAGTTCACCCCCCCAGCTCCGAGCGTACCCGTAGTTCCGGTGGGCCGTCCGGGCACGAGCCGAGGTCCCCACCACGAAGATGCAGTCGGCCAGTGCGTCTTCCAGCGAACCGAAATGCTCGGCCCCGTCCACCACGTCGTCCGCCCGATGCGCGATCCCGGTGATCCGCCAGGCATCCCACTCGGCGGGGTTCACGACCCGGAGCCTCGAGAGCCCCATGTTCTTCATGACCCGGATCATCGCGGCCACGTTCACGAGGTTCTGGGGCTCGTGCAGGACGATCCGGACCTCGTCGAGGGGGGAGCCTCCCCCTGCCGTGACCGGACGGGGTGCGCTTTCGGGGGATGGGGAGGTGGGGTTCCCGGGAATGGTGGCCTTGCCCGCAGGGGAGGAGGGGGTCGAGGACATCGCGATCGGAAAGGGGGGAGGGAGGAGGAGGAAGACGGAGGGGAGGGATGCAGGATGGGGTCGATTCAGGGGGAGAGGGGGGGGGGCCGGTTCTGCGCTGAGCCTCCACCTGCCCTCCCCCCGGGGACGGGACGAACAAGAAGTCGGACCCCGGCCAGGGCAGCCAGGATCGCCCCCAGGTAGAAGGGTGCGGAAGCGCCGAAGAGGTCCCACGCCACCCCGCCCGCCAGGGGTCCCGCCACCCGGGAAAGGGCACTCACGCTCTGACCGATCCCGAGCGATCCCCCCTGAAGCTCGTCAGGGGCCGCCCTCGAGAGAAGGCTTACCAGGCTTGGCAGGGTCCCTCCGAACCCCACCGCCAGGAGGGCGAGGGAAAGGAGGAGGAAGGGGAGGGAAGGAGAAAGGGCGATCCCCGCGAGCCCCGCCACGAAGGGAAGCGCGGCCAGGCGCACGAGTCCCGCTTCCCCGATCCGGGGGGCCAGCACCCGCACCACCCCGCCCTGCATGACTGCGGAGACCGTCCCCAGAAAGGCGAAGAGACCGCCCACCCCCCGGGCATCGAGCCCGAACCGCTCCGCGGCGAAGAGGGGAAAGACGGGGTGAAGGGCGGAGAAGGCGGCCGTGAAGAGGAAGGAAAGGAGCAGGACATCGCGGAACTCGGTGTTCCGGGCCACGGCCCGGAGCTCCTCGGCGCCCACCGGGGTCGCCCGCGCCCCCCGCGCCCGCGCCCGGGCCTCCCGTTCCTCCCGGGTCAGGGACTCGGGGAGGAGGAAGAAGGCGAGGAGTGCGTTCGTGGCACAGAGGGCGGCGGCCGCGATCCCCGGTGCCGCAGGGGAGAGGGGGGCCAGGATCCCCCCGATGGCCGGCCCGAAGATGAATCCCAGTCCGAAGGCGGCGCCGATGAGCCCCATGCCGCCCGCCCGTCGCTCGGGCGGGGTGATGTCGGCAATGTAGGCCTGCGCCACCGGAACGTTCGCTCCGGCCACCCCGGCCATGACCCGGGAAAGGAGGAGCGCTCCCACCGATCCGGCGAAGGCGAAAACGAGGTAGGAAACGGAGGAACCCACGAGTCCCACCAGGAGGATGGGACGGCGTCCGAAGCGGTCCGAGAGGCGGCCCCAGAGGGGCGCGGTGAGGAGCTGGGCGGCGGAGTACGAGAGGACGAGGATCCCGATCCAGGTGCCGCTCGCTCCGAACCGGTCCGCATAGAGGGGGAGGAGGGGGAGGATGATCCCGAACCCCACCAGGTCCGCGAAGACGGTGAGAACGAGAATGGCAAGCCGGGGACGGAGTGCCCTGGGCGTCCCCTTGCCGGCCTCAGTCACGGCCGTCGCGCGGTCTCCCCTCGCGGGAATCGGGGTCGTCGAGGCGGTCGGGCTCCTTCATCCCCCCCTTGAAGTTCCGGATCCCCTCTCCCAGCCCCCGGGCGATTTCCGGGATCCGCTTGGCACCGAACAGAAGAACGAGGGCCAGGACGATGAGGACGAGCTCGGGAACGCCGATTCCACCGAACATGCGAGGCTCCGACTGGAGGGAGGAGCGGCGGCCCCCCCGGAGGTCGAGGGGGGGCGCCGCTCCGAAGGGGGGATCAGCGAAGGAGGAGCTTTGCGATGGTCTGGAGCTGCATGTTCGTGGTGCCCTCGTAGATCGTCCCGATCTTGGCATCACGATAGAGCTTTTCCACCGGGTACTCCCGGGTGAATCCATACCCGCCGTAGAGGTCGATGGCCGTGGAAGCCACTTCCTGGGCGATGCGGGAGCTGTAGAGCTTGGCCTGGGCTGCCTGCATGAGGAAGTCCTCGCCTGCGTCCTTGAGTCGCGCGGCATTGTAGACCAGGAGCCGTGCGGCCTCGATCTTCGTGGCCATCTCGGCCAGCTGGAACTGGACCCCCTGGAAATCGCCGATGGGGCGCCCGAACTGCTCCCGCTCCTTCACATACTTCACGGTGTGATCGAGGGCCCCCTGGGCGAGTCCCACCATCTGCGCCCCGATCCCGATTCGCCCCTCGTTCAGCGTCTCGATGGCGATCTTGTACCCCTTCCCGACCTCGCCCATGACGGCGGAAGCCGGGACGCGGCACTGATCGAAGAGGATCTCGGTGGTGGAGGAAGCCCGGATTCCGAGCTTGTCCTCCTTCTTCCCCACACTGAACCCCGGGGTGTCGCGGGGGACGATGAAGGCTGTGATGCCCCGGTACCCGGCCTCCGGATCCACCGTGGCGAAGACGAGGAAGACCCCGGCCTCGTTCCCGTTCGTGATCCAGAGCTTGTGCCCGTTCAGGATGTAATCGTCCCCCTCCTTCTCGGCACGGCACGCCAGCGCGAAGGCATCGGAGCCCGACCCGGCCTCGGAGAGGGCGTAGGCCCCCACCGTGTCGGCGGCCAGGCGGGGAAACCAGGTAGCCTTCTGCTCGGCCGAGGCCCACCGGTTGAAGGCGTTGATCACGAGAGTGTTCTGCACGTCGACCAGGACCCCCACCGCCGGATCCACCCGGGAGAGTTCCTCCACCACGAGGCACGAGGTGAAGAAGGAGGAGGCCGCGCCGCCCTGATCCTCGGGGATCTCGATGGCCATGAGACCCATCTCGAAAAGCTGCGAGACCAGGGCCGGGTCCATCTGCTGGGAGGCGTCCATCTCATGGACCCGGGGGGCCACCTCGGCCAGGGCGAAGTCGCGGACGGCTTCGCGGAACATGGCCTCGTCTTCGGTCAGGGAGGTGAGGGCCGGGCGGACGGCACCAGGAAGGACGGTGGACATGGAAAACCTCGGGGTCGGATGCGGAGTGTTCGGGGTCCCACCGAAATCTCGGCAACGGAGCGGGGGAAATCCACCCGTCGGCCTCCCCGACCTCCCCGATCCCCCGTTCCGTGCGGTCCCTTCGCAGGGTGGTTCCCCTCCCCACCCGTGCCTCGCCGCGGACTCCCCGTATCCTCCAGGGCGACGTCAGCGGTCCCGGACCCTCCTGCCTCCCTCCGGGTTTTCCGACCCGGCCCCCCGGCTCCTTGACCCTGCCCCACGGAAAAACTCTATTCCACCGCGCCCGGCCCCCCGCCCCCGGACCCTCGGGGCGCTCCCTCCCTTCCTCGCCCCGAACCGCGACCCCCACGGAGACCTCTTCCATGGCCCAGATTCCCGACGAACTCCTCTACACCGAGGAACACGAGTACCTGAAGGCCACCGACGAGGAGGGCGTCTTCCTCGTGGGTGTGACCGACTACGCCCAGGGCGAGCTCGGCGACATCGTCTTTCTCGAACTCCCCTCCGCCGGTGACACCTTCTCCCGGATGGACACCTTCGGGACGATCGAGGCGGTGAAGGCGGTAAACGACCTCTACGCTCCCGTTACCGGTGAGGTCCTGGAGGCGAATGGCGCCCTGGACGACGATCCTTCCCTCGTGAACTCCGATCCGTACGGTGCCGGGTGGATGCTCCGGATCCGGGCCACCGAGCCCGGCGAACTCGACGGTCTTCTCCGGGCCGACGCGTATCGGACGCTCGTGGGCGAGGGCTGACGTCCCCTTCCCCCGCCTGTTCCGTCTGCGGCAACCTCCGGCCATGGCCTGGCCCCCCTGCGCCCCGCGGGGGCGTGCATCCATCCGGAGGCCGTCCCCGGAGGGGTGTGGCAACCGGCCCCGGGGCCCCGGAGGGGAGGGACCCGCGAGGCGGGTCCGGGGTCCCAAGGTTCGGCTCGGAGGCAGTGCCTCGAACCGGCGTCCGGGCCCGGTGCTCGGGACAAGGCCCCCGGGGTCTCCTTCGGGGCACGAACGGGGGGACGAAGGGGTTCCCCGAGCCCTCCTGAACCGCGCGGGTCCGGCCCCCCTTTCCCACTCGACCTCAGCCTGACAGATCCCCGCCTCCGCTCCGGTCCTGCCGGGCCCGGGGGCCTTCCTGGACAAGATCCGAAGAGTCCCCATGCCTTCCAAGACCCCGACCCTCCGCCGCACCGATCGTTTCGTCGACCGCCACATCGGCCCCCGCGCCCACGAGATCGAATCCATGCTCGAGTCGCTGGGCATGGAGGACCTCGACACCCTCCTCCGGGAGGCCGTGCC
This sequence comes from Gemmatimonadales bacterium, assembly GCA_050485885.1. Lineage (GTDB taxonomy): Bacteria > Gemmatimonadota > Gemmatimonadetes > Longimicrobiales > Gaopeijiaceae > SKNW01. The sequence continues at coordinate 197,991 of JBJHCG010000002.1, forward strand.
TGAGGCCATTCGCCTCGATCGGGAGCTGGCTCTGGAGCCCGGGGTTTCGGAGACCGTCCTCCTCGAGCGGCTTCGAGGCATCGCATCGCAGAACCTCCGCTTCCGTTCCTACCTGGGAATGGGGTACCACGACACGGTGACCCCCCCGGTGATTCTCCGGAACGTGTTCGAGAACCCCGGGTGGTACACCCAGTACACGCCCTACCAGGCCGAGATTTCCCAGGGGCGACTCGAGGCCCTCCTCAACTTCCAGACCATGGTCATCGACCTGACCGGGCTGGACATCGCGGGGGCTTCCCTCCTCGACGAGGGGACGGCGGCGGCCGAGGCCATGTCCCTCCTCCTGGACGAGGCCGGGAGCGATCGGAACACCTTCTTCGTGGACGCGGCGTGTCACCCCCAGACGGTGGAGGTGGTCCGGACCCGGGCCCGTCCCCTGGGGGTGGAGGTCCGGGTGGGGGAGGCCACCTCCGAGGCCGTGGCCGCTTCCGACCTGTTCGGGGTGCTTCTGGCCTACCCGGCCACCGATGGCTCCGTGCACGACCCCCGCGCCGTGGTGAAGGCGGCAAGGGAGGCCGGGTCCGGGGTGGTCATGGTGGCTGACCTCCTGGCCCTCACCCACCTCGTGCCCCCGGGAGAGCTGGGGGCGGACCTGGCAGTGGGGAACACCCAGCGCTTCGGGGTCCCCCTGGGCTTCGGCGGCCCCCACGCCGCCTTCCTCGCCGCCCGCGATGCCTACAAGCGGCGCATGCCGGGGCGGATCATCGGGGTCTCGGTGGATGCCGACGGGAACCGGGCCCTCCGCATGGCTCTCCAGACCCGGGAGCAGCACATTCGCCGGGAGAAGGCCACCTCCAACATCTGCACCGCGCAGGTCCTCCTGGCCATCATGGCCTCGATGTACGCGGTGTACCACGGACCCGAGGGGCTGCGCCGGATCGCCCGCCGGGTCCACGACCTGGCCCGGGTCCTGGCCGAGGGTCTCCGGCGGCAGGGGCACGAGGTGGTCCATGCGCACTTCTTCGATACCCTCCGGATCCGCCCGGCAGGGGGCACGGCCCCCCTCCTGGCCCGGGCCCTCGAAGCCGGGGCGAACCTTCGGGACTTCGAAGATGGAACGGTGGGCGTGGCCTTGGACGAGGCCGTCACCGCGTCGGAGCTCTCCGCCCTCTTCCGCATCTTCGGGGGGGACGACGGCGCCCTCCACTGGAATCCGGAGCAGCTCCTCCAGGAGATGGACGACGGGGTCGCCCTTCCTCCTTCCCTCCACCGTGAATCGCCCTTTCTCGAGCACCCCGTCTTTCATCGGTACCACTCCGAAACGGAGATGCTCCGGTACATCCACGGGCTCGAGGTGAAGGACCTCTCGCTCAACACGAGCATGATCCCCCTGGGCTCGTGCACGATGAAGCTGAACGCCACGACCGAGATGATCCCGGTGAGCTGGCCCGAGTTCGGGCGGGTCCACCCCTTTGCCCCCTCCGAGCAGGTGCAGGGGTACCGGCGGATCGTGGAGGATCTGGAGCGCTGGCTCGGCGAGATCTCGGGCCTCCCCGCCGTGTCGCTCCAGCCCAACTCCGGGGCCCAGGGGGAGTATGCCGGACTCCTGGTGATCCGGGCCTGGCACGAGGATCGGGGCGAGGGCCACCGGGACATCTGCCTCATTCCCTCGTCGGCCCATGGGACCAACCCGGCCTCCGCCGTCATGGCCGGGATGAAGGTGGTGGTGGTCCGGTGCGACGACCAGGGGAACATCGACCTGGCCGACCTCACCGAGAAGGCCGAGAAGTACAGGGACCGCCTCTCGGCCCTCATGGTCACCTACCCCTCCACCCACGGGGTTTTCGAGGCCCATATCCGCGAGGTGTGTCAGGTCATTCATGACCGGGGAGGCCAGGTCTACCTGGATGGCGCGAACTTGAACGCCCAGGTGGGGCTCTGCCGCCCGGGCGACTATGGGGCCGACGTCATCCACATCAACCTGCACAAGACCTTCGCCATTCCCCACGGGGGGGGTGGTCCGGGGATGGGCCCCATCTGCGCGGCCCCCCACCTGGCCCCCTTCCTCCCCGGCCATCCGGTGGTCGCTACCGGGGGGGAGCGGGGCATCGGTCCCGTGTCGGCCGCTCCGTGGGGGAGCGCCTCCATCCTTCTCATTTCCTGGGCGTACATTGCCCTGCTGGGGCGGGAGGGGGTCCGGCGCGCCACCGAGGTGGCGATCCTGAACGCCAACTACATGGCGAAGCGTCTCGAAGGGCACTTCGACGTCCTCTTCCGGGGGAAGAATGGCCGGGTGGCCCATGAGTTCATTCTCGATCTGCGCCCCTTCCGGAAGTCGAGCGGGATCACCGAAGAGGATGTGGCGAAGCGGCTCATGGACTACGGCTACCACGCTCCCACCATGTCATGGCCCGTTCCCGGCACGATCATGGTGGAGCCCACCGAGTCCGAGTCGAAGGCGGAGCTGGACCGGTTCTGTGATGCCCTCATTTCCATTCGCGCCGAAATCCAGCAGGTGGAGATGGGGCTCATGGACCGGACCGACAACCCGTTGAAGCAGGCGCCGCACACGGCGGCCTCCGTCCTCGTGGAGGACTGGTCCCACCCCTACACCCGGGAACAGGCCGCCTTCCCGGCACCCTGGACCCGGGAGCGGAAGTTCTGGCCCACCGTTCGCCGGGTGGACAACGCCTACGGCGACCGGAACCTGGTCTGCGCCTGCCCTCCCATGGAGGCCTACGCCGAGACGGCCCCGGAAGCCTCCGCCCCCTCCTGATCCTGGACCCTCGAACCTGGAGCGCCCATGGCATCCCTGACCTGGCACGGTCATGCGACCTACACCCTGGAGCTGGCCGGCGGAACCCGCATCCTCATCGACCCCTGGTTCGAGGGAAACCCGATGGCCGACCGGGCCCTCGATTCCGTGGAGAAGGTGGACTGGATCTTCTGCACCCATGGCCATGCCGACCACTTCAAGGACGCCATCCCCCTGGCCCGGCGGACCGGGGCCACCCTGGTCTCGAGCTACGAGGTCATCCAGTTCGCGGCGAGCCAGGGGCTGGAGAAGCTCCATGCCCTGGGGGTGGGCGGGGGGTATGACTTCCCCTTCGGCCGGGTGAAGATGACCCCGGCCCTCCACGGGGGGCATGTGCATGGCGACGAGAGCGGCGCCTGGACGTGCATCCCGGGCGGCTTCGTCTTTCATGCGGACGGGATCCGGCTGCACCATGCCGGTGACACCGCGCTCCTTACCGACATGCAGCTCCTCCGGGGCGGGGTGGACGTGGCGATCCTCCCCATCGGGGACAACTACACGATGGGCCCCGACGATGCCGTGCGGGCCGTGGACTTCATCGAGCCCTCGGTGGTCATTCCCATGCACTACGGGACCTTCCCCGAGATCGAACAGGACCCCGAGGCCTTCCGTACGGCAGTGGGGGACCGGGCCCGGGTGGAGGTCCTTGAGGTGGGGGACTCCCTCGACCTGGTCAAGGTGCTGGAAGGGGTGGCCGGATCGGGCGCCCGCCTGCATCCCGACGGGGGGTGACGCGGGAGGGAGGGCCCTTCACCGGACTGCGCTGGCAGGTCCTTCGTACCCCTCCGGCCTCCGGGGCGTGGAACATGGCCCTGGACGAGGCACTGGCCCGGGAACGCTCCGGAAGCGCGGCCACCCTCCGTCTCTACCGGTGGACCCGCCCCACCCTCTCCTTCGGGCGGAACCAGGACCCCCGGTCCCGCTATGATCCGCATGCCCTTCGGTCGCTCGGGGTAGATGCAGTCCGGCGTCCCACCGGAGGGCGCGAGGTCCTCCACGACCGGGAACTCACCTACGCCGTCGTGGCCCCCTTCGCCGGGCCGGGCAGTTTGCGGGGACTCTACCGCCAGGTGAACGAAGCCCTCCTCCTGGCCCTGAACGCGCTGGGGGTCCCCGAGCCGGCCCTGGCGGAGGCGCGACCCGAATCCATCGCCGGATCCCGACCCGAGCCCCCCACGAGACCCCCGGCCCCCCGAGGCGTCGGCCGTCGAGGGGGTGTCAACGTCGAAGCCCGGACCCTGCACCCCGACGCCGGGGCCTGTTTCGGGGTCCCGGCCCCCGGAGAGGTGGTGGCCGGAGGCGGGAAGATCGTGGGAAGCGCCCAGCGGCGCCTGGGGGACTCCCTCCTCCAGCATGGTTCCCTCCGCCTTGCCCCGGCCTCGGTCTCCCTGGCGGCCCTGCGCATGCCTGGAGGCGGGGTTGCGGAGGAGGAGGGGGTCACCCTCGCCCACCTCCTGGGGGAGCTTCCAGCCTTCGAGACCCTGGCGGCTACGGTGGAGGCGGCCCTGGCCGGTGTCTTCGGAGGATCCTGGGAACGGGCATCCGATCCCGCTCCCCCACTCCTCGACCTCGCCCGGCGTCTGGAGGCGGGGTACGCCGACCCTGCACCGATCTGGGGCACCCCCAGGGGGTCCCTCCCCGGGGCCATGGCGTAACCGGGGAGAAAAGTGTATGCATGGGGTCATCCGTTTTCCTTCCGGCCGTCCTCCCCTCCCCGCGTCCACGGCAGCCGTCGCCTCTCGGGGGTTTCTTGCCCCTGCACCGCGCTCCCGCGCTTCCCTTCTGCGTTCTTCCAACGAACCCCCGCTCTCGAGTTCGCCCATGCCGCTGCGATCCTCCTCCGCCCCCGTCCGGGCAGTTTCCTCCCGGATCTCCCCTTCGCCGGCCTCCTTCCCCCGCCTCCCCCTCACCGCCGCCGGGCTCGCACTCCTTCTGGGTGCCTGTGGAGGCGATGGGGAGGATCGGGCCACCCGGGGGATGCCGGCCTTCTGCCAGGAGGTGGTTCCGGCGGTCAATGCCTGGCTCGAGGGACAGACCCAGCCCACGGGCCCCCGCTACGGGGGCACGGCCGTGGTGGGGGCCATCGGAGAGATTGCCGACGGGATGAACGGCCTCGTCTCGTCGGACTACTCGGCGAACCAGCACCAGATCTTCGTGAATCTCATGACGCTGATCCGCCTGGACGAAGAGTACGAGGTCCAGCCCTACCTCGCCGAGTCCTGGTCCTGGAACGACGAGGGAACGGAACTCACCTTCCGTCTCCGCGACGACATCGTCTGGCATGACGGGACCCCCACCACGGCCCGGGACGTGGCCTTCACCTACCGGCGGGCCGTGGACCCCGCCACCGCCTTTCCCAACAGCGCCTTCTGGACCAACTACGATCGGGGGGACTCCGGGGTGGAGGTGGTGGACGACCATACCGTACGCTTCCGGCTCACCCCCCATGCCGAACCCCTCGATCCCTGGCGCTCCACGCCCATCCTCCCCGAACACCTTCTGGGCGATGTTCCCCCCGCCGAGCTGCGCCAGCACCCCTATGGCTCCCGCTGCCCGGTGGGGAACGGCCCCTTCGTGTTTCGCGAGCACCGGCAGGACGAGTCCTGGACCTTCGTCCGCAATCCGGGCTTTCCAGAGGCGCTGGGGGGCCCTCCCTACCTGGAGCGCTACGTCTATCGGGTGATCCCCGAGCAGACCACCCTTCTCACCGAACTCCTCACCGAGAACCTGGACTACTACGTGGCGCCGGGCCCGGATCAGGCCCCGCAGATCCAGCAGGCTTCCGGGGTGATCTTCCGGGACTTCATGTTCCGGAACTACGTGTTCGTGGGGTGGAACTCCCGCCGGCCCCAGCTCTCGGACGCCCGGGTCCGCCGGGCCCTGACCCTGGGGACGAACCGGGACCAGCTCATCGAAGCCCTCCTCCGGGGGTACGGTACGGTGGCCAACTCCGGGGTGCCGCCCTTCCACTACGCCTACCACCCCGGGATCGCCGACTCCCTCCGCTACAACCCGGAGGAGGCCCGGCGGCTCCTGGATGAGGCAGGGTGGTCGGAGATCGGGAGCGACGGCATCCGCCGGAATGCCGACGGCACCCGCCTGGAGGTCGAGATCAAGTACAACCAGGGGAACCAGCAGCGGCAGGATGTGGCCGAGATCATGCAGTCCCAGCTGCGGGAGGTGGGGGTGGCCATTCGCCCCCAGGTGGTGGAGTGGGCCACCCTTCTCTCGCAGATCAACGACATCCAGCGCCGGGACTTCGACGGGGTGGTCATCGGGTGGGTCACCGAGTTCAAGGTCGATGACCGGGACCTCTTCCACTCTGAGCAGGTGGACACCCCCTACGGCTGGTCCGGGACCCGCAACCCGGCCCTCGACATCCTCCTCGATACCCTCCAGCTCATTCCGGGTCGGGAGGACGCCCTCCCCCTCTGGCGGGAGTACCAGTACGAGATCCTTCGGGAGCAGCCCTACACCTTTCTCTTCTACCCCCAGCGCCTCGCCGGGTTGAACGAGCGCCTCCGGAACGTGCAGCTCGATGTGCGGGGGGAGTGGGTGAACATCCACGAGTGGTATATCCCGGAAGACCTGAGGGGGCGGCGTTGAGCCCCTGGCGCACGGCCCGGGCCCCGGCTCCCGGAGCGCGCGGCCCCGCGGGCTGACCTGTCCTTCGCCGCGTCATGGTCCGCTACGCCCTCCGCCGCCTCCTGGGCGCCATCCCCCTTGTACTGGGGATCGCCACGATCGTCTTCTTCGTCCTGAACCTGGCGCCAGGGGACCCGGTGGCCCTCTACACTTCGCCCACGGTGTCGGCGGAGGCCCAGGAGCAGATCCGGCAGAACCTGGGGCTGGACCAGCCCGTCCACACCCGATACGTGCGGTGGATGAGCGCCATGTTCCGGGGGGACTTCGGGGTCTCCTTCGCCCGGGGCCAGCCCGTGGCCGACGTGGTCCGCCAGATCCTCCCGAACACCCTCGTCCTCTCCTTCGCGGCCATGACGCTGGCCTTCGGGGCCGGGATCCTCCTGGGGATCCTCCAGGCGGTGCGGCAGAACTCCTGGGCCGACAACACCCTCAGCGTGGTGGCCCTCTTCTTCTACTCCATGCCTTCGTTCTGGCTGGCTCTCATGCTGATCCTGATCTTCAGCCTGGTGGCCCGGAACGTCTGGGAGTGGCCCTTCTGGTTCCCGGCTTCGGGAATGACCTCGGTGGAGCACGCCTTTCTCTCGCCAGGGGAGCAGCTCCGCGATCGCCTCCTCCACCTGGCCCTCCCGGCCACCTCCCTCGCCCTCGTCCTCGCAGCCGGGATCGCCCGCTACACCCGGGGGAGCATGCTGGAGGTGATCCGTCAGGACTACGTGCGCACGGCCCGGGCCAAGGGCCTTCCCGAGGGGCGTGTCATCTTCAAGCACGCCCTCCGGAACGCCCTCATCCCCGTCATCACCCTCTTCGGGCTCTACCTCCCCTTCCTCTTCAGCGGCACCGTTTTCATCGAAACGGTCTTCGCCTGGCCGGGGATGGGGAAGCTCGTGGTGGACGCCATCTTCGCCCGGGACTACCCGGTGGTCATGGCCGGGGCCTTCATCTTCGCCGTCATGGTGGTCATCGGAAACCTGGTGGCCGACCTCCTCTACTCCGTGGTGGACCCACGCATCCGGTATGATTGAGGCCGGCGGAATGGTCCCCGAGGGGGGGGTGGAGCGGGGGCTGGGGCCCGGGGCCGATGCGGATCGTTGGGAGAAGGCCCGCGCCCGGCCCCGACTCCGGGGCGGATCGGGGCTCGCAGCCCTCTTCCCGGGGCTCCCCCAGCTCCTGGCCGGGAGGGTGGCGGCCGGTGGGTACGCCCTCTTCCTCTGGCTCGCCCTTCTGGGCCTCACCCTGGGACGGTGGGAGCGGGTCGTGGCGGCCCCCGGGGGGCCCCTCGACCATCGGATTGCCCTCCTCACCCTGGTCCTGGTCCTGGCGGGGGTATGGGGGTGGAGCGTGCGCGACGCCCGGAAGGGGGCGGCCCCCCTCCCCCCCTCCCGGAGCCAGTGGGGGCTCGCGGCCCGGGCCTTCCGGAAGAACCGGACGGCGGTGGCGGCTCTCCTGGCCATTGTCTCCCTCTACCTGATGGCGCTCCTCACCCCCTTCCTCGCCCCCTTCGATCCGGCGCTTCAGGGCGACCTCGTGGCCACCCGCCTCCAGGCCCCCTCCTCCACCCACCTCCTGGGGACGGACCAGTTCGCCCGGGATCTCTTCAGCCGGATCCTCTACGGTTCGCGCGTCTCCCTCTCCATCGGCTTCATCGCCGTGTCCATTTCCATCACCATCGGGACGGTGCTGGGCGCGGTGGCCGGGTACCTGGGGGGGGCGGTGGATGCGGTGATCCTCCGCTTCGTCGACATGGTGATCTCCTTTCCCCGGCTCATCCTCCTCATCACGATCATTGCCCTTTTCGAGCCCTCCATCTTCCTCATCGTGGTGGTCCTGGGGCTCACTCAGTGGCCCCAGGTCACCCGGATCGTGCGGGGAGAGGTCCTGAGCCTCCGGGAGCGGGAGTTCATCCAGGCCGGGCGCGCCCTGGGTTTTTCCCGCCTCCGGATCATCGGGCGGCACGTGATTCCCAACGTCATGGCCCCCGTCATCGTGGCCGCCACCCTGGGCATCGGCGACACCATCGTCCTCGAGGCCGGGCTCTCCTTTCTCGGGATGGGGGTCCAGCCTCCCACCCCCTCGTGGGGGACCATCGTGGCTGACGGCCGGAACAACCTCCTGGGGGCCTGGTGGATCTCCACCTTCTCGGGATTGGCCATTGTCCTGACGGTGGTCTCCTTCAACCTGGCCGGCGACGGGCTCCGGGACGCCCTCGACCCCCGGCAGCGGAGCTGAGCGTGGTGGACCCTCGAACCGGTGGCCCGAGCCCCGCCCCGAACGGGGACGCGCCGAAGGCCCCCGAGGGCGCTGCGCAGGCCGCCCCGAGCGACGCTTCCGCCGGTGGCCCGAGCCCCGCGCCGAGCGGCGCACCTCCCCTCCTGGAGGTGCGGAACCTCCGGACCTGGTTCTCCTCGGAGGCGGGGACGGCCCGGGCGGTGGACGGAGTCTCCTTCGAGGTGGCCCCCGGCGAGACGCTGGGAATCGTGGGGGAGTCGGGGTGCGGAAAGACCGTGACCTCCCTGTCCGTGATGGGTCTCATTCCGTCGCCTCCCGGGCAGATCGTGGAGGGAAGCTCCATCCGCTTCCGGGGGCGGGAGCTCACGACCCTTCCTCCCCGGGAGCTCCGGAAGCTTCGAGGCAACGAGATGGCCATGATCTTCCAGGAGCCCATGAGCTCGCTGAACCCGGTGTATACCGTGGGAGATCAGATCGTGGAGGCCCTCCGACTCCACCGGAAGCTGAGTCGGAAGGAGGCGCGGGCCCGAGGGGTGGCGGCGCTCCGGGAGGTGGGGATCCCCGAGCCGGAACAGCGGTTCGACGAGTACCCCCACCAGCTCTCCGGAGGGATGCGCCAGCGGGTCATGATCGCCATGGCCCTGGCGTGCGAACCCGACCTCCTCATTGCCGACGAGCCCACCACCGCCCTCGATGTGACGATCCAGGCCCAGATCCTCGATCTCCTGGCCGACCTCCGGGAGCGCAGGGGAATGGCCCTCCTCCTCATTACCCACGATCTGGGGGTGGTGGCCGAGGTCTGTGACCGGGTCCTCGTCATGTACGCCGGTCAGGTGGTGGAGGCGGGAACGGTGGAAGCCATCTTCCAGGCGCCCCGGCACCCCTACACCCAGGGGCTCCTGGCCTCCCTCCCCCGCCTCGAGGCCCGGGGGGAACGGCTCCGTCCCATCGAGGGGACCGTGCCGAGCCCCCTGGCCTGGCCTGCCGGGTGCCGCTTCCATGCCCGGTGCCCCCATGCCTGGGACCGATGCCGGGCCGAGCCTCCGCCCCTCACGGCGTCGCGCTGCTGGCTCGAGGAGGAGCCGGAACGACAGGTGCCCCTCCCGGGAGGGAAGCCGTGAGCGCGTCCATGCGTGACCCCGTGCGAGGGGCTCCTACGGAGCGCCCTCCCGACGAAGCCCCCCTCCTCTCGGTGCGGGGGCTCCGGAAGCACTTTCCCGTGCGGGGGTCGGGCCTCCTCCCCTTCGGCCTGGGGAAGGGGAGCGCCGTGAAGGCGGTGGACGGGGTCTCCTTCGACCTCTGGCGGGGAGAGACGCTGGGACTCGTGGGGGAGTCGGGATGCGGAAAGTCCACCACCGGCCGCGCCCTCCTTCGCCTGGTGGAGCCCACCGAGGGCGCGGTTCACTTCGGGGGCGAGGATGTCCTGGCCATGAACGACCGGGAGCTCCGCCGGCTCCGGAGGCGGGCCCAGATCGTCTTTCAGGACCCCTTCTCCTCGCTCAATCCCCGCCTCTCGGTGGGCGCCATGCTCGGGGAGGTCCTTCGGGTCCACGGCCTCCCGAAGGGGGCCGACGGGGCGGGACGCCGGAGGCGGGTGAGGGAGCTTCTCGATGTGGTGGGGCTCCTCCCCGAACATGCCGACCGGTATCCCCACGAGTTCAGCGGCGGCCAGCGCCAGCGGTTGGGGATTGCCCGGGCCCTCTCGGTGGAGCCCGAGTTCCTCGTGCTGGACGAGCCCGTCTCCGCCCTCGATGTCTCGGTCCAGGCCCAGGTGGTGAACCTCCTCCAGGACCTGCAGGCGGAGTTCGGGCTCACCTACCTCTTCATTGCCCATGACCTGGCGGTGGTGGAGCATGTGAGTGATCGGGTGGCCGTCATGTATCTCGGAAGGATCGTCGAGACGGCCCCGGCCACCACTCTCTACCAGAATCCTCGTCATCCCTACACCCGTGCCCTCCTCTCTGCGGTTCCCCGGCCCGATCCCTCCCGGAAACCGGGGCGGAAGGGAGGCACCAGGAGGATCGTGCTCGAAGGCGATGTTCCAAGCCCGGTGGCCCCTCCTCCGGGATGCCCCTTCCACCCCCGATGCTGGCATCCGGATCGGGACGAAGCCTGTGCCCGGATCGTCCCCTTCCTCGACCCCGTTCCGGGGGAAGCGCAGCAGGAGGTAGCCTGTATCAAGGTCGAAACGCTGACACGTCCTCACTCTTGACAGCTTGGAGGACGGGTCTCATTATGCGACCTTCCAATTCCAGAAGTATGCCCCCCGGCGCTCTGCGGCTGCCGGTCGAGGCAGCACCCTACTGACCTGCAACCCAACGGCGGGAGGTCCTCTTGGTCGGTCTCACGCAGCTTCACAGCGCACTCCTCCAGATTCCCGGGGTGGACGCCCCTGATGCCACCTTCGGCGAACAGATGATGTTCGTCTGGGAGGAGATGGGCTTCATGCGCTGGCCCCTGGGCTTCTGCCTCCTCCTGGGGATCATCGTCATCATCTGGAAGTTCTTCGACCTCATGGCGAAGAGCAGCCGGACGAAGAAGATCCTCACGGAGGTGAACCAGCTCCTGGCCGAGCGGAAGATCGACCAGGCCATGAAGGTCTGCCAGGAGTCCGATTCCCCGGCGGCCAACATCCTCTTCGCCGGTCTCGAGCGGCGGCATGAGGGGACGGATCGGGTCATGAAGGCCATCGAGAACCAGGGGCTCCTCGAGCTCTCGAAGCTCGAGAGCGGCCTCGTGGTCCTGGCTACCCTCACGAACATCGCCCCGCTCCTGGGCTTCCTCGGAACGGTGATCGGAATGATCATCGCCTTCCAGGCCATCGAGGTGGCCGGAGAGGTGGAGGCCACCCTGGTGGCCGGAGGAATCAAGGTGGCGCTTCTCACCACGGCGGCCGGTCTGGCCATCGCCATTCCGGTGAGCATTGCGCACAACTACTTCGTCTCCCGCATCGACTCCCTCGTCATCGACATGGAAGAGTCGGCGCAGAAGATGATCGACACCCTCCACACGGTGAACACGGCTCGCTGAGCCGGGCCCTCGCCCCCCCGGCGCCGCTCCGGCGTCCGGACGGGAGGCGAGACACCGTGGGAAAGCCGGACCCGTTGCGGAGCCCCAGGGCCCGCCGGACCGGTGTGACACGATCGAGAGGGGCCGTTCCGGAATCCCGGGGCGGCCCCTTGGCCGTCCCTCCTTCCGCCATCCCCCCCCATGACCGATCCGGCCTCCTCCGAGTCTCCAGCCACCCGCAACCGCTCCACCGGCGGCGCATCCGGGCCCGCCGCCTCCGCGGGCCCCGGGGGGGGAGAGCGCCCTCGCCTCTTTCTGATTGACGGGTACGCCCTCATCTACCGGGCCTTCTTCGCCTTCGTGAATCGGCCCCTCACGAACGGCAAGGGCGAGAACACCTCGGCTCCGTGGGGCTTCGCCCACTTCCTCCTTCGCATCCGGGAAGAGCATGCCCCCGATCACCTGGCGGTGGTCTTCGATGCGGGAATGAGCCAGCGGGAGGAGCTCTACCCGGAGTACAAGGCCACCCGCGAGAAGATGCCCGACGAGCTGGCGGCCTCCCTTCCCCGGATCCGGGAGCTGGTGGCCGGCTTCCGGGACCCGGTGGTGGAGCTGGACGGCTTCGAGGCCGACGACGTGATCGGCACCCTTTCTCGCCTGGCGGTGGAGGCGGGGGTGGAGGTGGTCATCGTGTCGGGCGACAAGGACTTCCACCAGCTCGTGGGACCCGGCGTCTCCCTTCTGAATCCCGGACGCGGCGGTCCCTCGGGGGTGGAGGCGGAGTGGGTCGATACCTCGAACGCCTCGGCACGTCTGGGGGTCCCCCCCGAGCAGGTGGTGGACTACCTGGCCCTCATTGGCGACAGCTCGGACAATGTGCCCGGGGCCCCGGGGATCGGTCCCAAGACGGCGGTGAAGCTCCTGGAGGAGCATGGCTCCCTCGATGCCCTCCTGGAGGCGGCACCGCAGCTCTCGGGGAAGCGGGCCCGGGAGGCCCTCACCGAGCACGCCGACCAGGTGCGCCTCTCCCGGGAGCTGGTCACGATCCGTCGCGACCTCCCCGTGGCTCTCGACCTCGAGGCCTGGCGCGTCCAGGAACCGGACCGGGCGCGCCTGAGAGACCTCTTCGTGGAGCTCGAGTTCCGGACCCTCATCGAGCGCTTCACCGACGCCCAGGAGGGGCCGGTGGCGCCCGACGGAGGAGAAGTCCACTACCGGGCCGTGACCGATCCCGCCGAGATTCCCGGGGTGGTGGCCGCCATTCGCGAGGTCGGCCTCGTGGCGGTGGACACGGAAACGACCTCGGTGGAGCCCATGCGGGCCCGCCTCGTGGGCATCTCCCTGTCGTGGAGTACGGGAGAGGGGGTCTATCTTCCCTTGGCGCATGTGGCGCCCCCAGCCGATCTCCTCGATGCCTCCGACGCCGCCCCGCCGCCGAACCTCCCCTCCCTCGACGACCCGGCCATGGCACCCCTCGTGGCCCTCCTGGAGGACCCTTCCATTCCCAAGGTGGGGCAGAACCTCAAGTACGACCTCCTCGTTCTTCAGCGCGCAGGGGTCCGCCTTGGGGGGGTGGACTTCGATACCATGGTGGCCTCCTACGTCCTCGATCCGGGGAGGCGAAGCCATGGGCTCGATGCCCTCTGTACCGATCTCCTGGGGTACACCCCCATCGCCTACGGGGAGGTGGCCGGAACGGGGCGGAAGCAGGTGACCTTCGACCAGGTCCCACTGGATCAGGCCACCCCCTATGCCGCCGAAGATGCCGACCTGGCCCTCCGCCTGCGGGAGCATTTCCTGCCGGAGCTGGAGGAGGCGGGGCTCGACCCCCTCTTCCGTGCCCTGGAAATGCCTCTCGTTCCGGTGCTGGCGAAGATGGAGTGGGAGGGGATCCGGATCGACGCCCCCTTCTTCCGAACGCTGGCCGATCAGCTCAAGGGGGACCTCCACGGGCTCCAGGAAGAGATCTGGGCGGAAGCCGGGGAGGAGTTCAACATCAACTCCAACCCCCAGCTGCGGGAGATCCTCTTTGACCGGCTTGGGCTCCCGGTGATCAAGCGGACGAAGACGGGGCCCTCCACCGATGCCACCGTCCTGGAGGAGCTGGCGGCCCAGGGGCACCGCCTTCCGGAGCGGCTCCTCCAGTACCGCCAGCTCGAGAAGCTTCGCTCCACCTATGTCGAGGCCCTTCCGCGCCTCGTGAACCCCGAGACCGGTCGCATCCACACCTCCTTCAACCAGACGGTGGCGGCCACCGGACGCCTCTCCTCCTCCGATCCGAACCTCCAGAACATTCCCATTCGCACCGCCCAGGGGAGGGAGATCCGGAAGGGCTTCGTTCCCGACCCGGGGCACCTCTTCCTCGCCGCCGACTATTCCCAGATCGAACTCCGGATCCTGGCCCATGTCTCGGGCGACGATGCCTTCGTCACCGCATTCCGGGAGGACCGGGACGTGCACCGGCAGACGGCGGCGGTGATCTTCGACACCCCCCTGGAGGCGGTGACTTCCGAGCAGCGCGCCCGGGCCAAGACGATCAACTTTGCCACCCTCTACGGGCAGGGCGAGTTCTCCCTGGGGCGTCAGCTCGGCATTTCCCGGGAGGAGGCTGCGGACTTCATCGCCCGCTACTTCGAGGAGTTCCAGGGAGTGCGCAGCTTTCTCGATGCCCAGGTGGAAATGGCCCGCGAAAGGGGATACGTGGAGACCCTGTCCGGGCGGCGGCGGAGAATTCCCGAACTCGAGTCGAAGAACTGGAACGTGCGTCAGTTCGGGGAGCGGATCGCCCAGAACACCCCCATTCAGGGAACGGCGGCGGACCTCATCAAGGAGGCCATGCTCCGGGTGGACCGGGGTCTCGCAGACGCGGCACCCGGGGCCCGTCTCCTCCTCCAGGTCCACGACGAGCTCGTCTTCGAAGTCCCCGAAGACGAGGTGGAGGCGCTCCGTGCCTTCGTGGTCGAGACCATGGAGGGAGCCATGGAGCTCCAGGTGCCGCTCCGGGTCGACACGGGGGTGGGGCGCTCCTGGTACGAGTGCAAGTAGGGGGCAAGCGAGGTCGTCCCCATTGCCCATGGGTTCGCCCCCCGCCCGGGCCCATTCTTCCTCGTGCAAGCCCGGCGGAGGCCCTCCTTCGACCGGGATCCTTCACCCTGGAAGCGAGGAGGCATCATGAGCCGGTCCATGAACAGGATCACCCTGCTGGGCCATGTGGGGCGCGATCCTGACGTGCGTCAGACCCAGAACGGAACGAAGGTCGCGAACTTCTCGGTGGCCACGAACCGGGTGGTGGGCGGGGGAACCGATACCCCGGAAGAGCGGACGGAATGGCACCGGGTCACGACCTGGGGTCGTCTCGCGGCCCTGGCGGAGTCCTACGTCCGGAAGGGCGACCGGGTCTACATCGAGGGGCGTCTCGAGTACGATTCGTACGAGCGGGATGGGGTCACGATCCCCACGGCCGAGGTGCACGCCCGGGAACTCATTCTCCTCTCGGGGCGTCGCGGTGGGGACGCGGACGAGGAGCTGGCGGCGGCCTTCGCCGAAGACGTGGCCTGAGCCCCCTCAGGGGGCGGCCCGGCGAGCACGCTTCAGTTGGCGGTCCAGAAGGCGGAGAGGGAATCGCCGTGGGGGCTCTCCCGGAGCTTCTCGAAGGCCCGGTTCCGGATCTGCCGGATCCGCTCCCGGGTCACCCCCAGAAGGGTGCCGATCTCCTCCAGGGTACGTTCCTCGCCGTCGTCGAGGCCGTAGTAGAGGTAGAGGATCTTCCGCTCTCGCTCGGTGAGGTAGTTCTCGAACATGCTTTCGAGAAAGTCCCGGCGCGCCGTGGCCTCCACGCTCTCCTCGATGTCGCCGGTCTCGGCGCCGGCGAAGCGTTCCCCGAAGGAGGAGGAATCCCGGTCGCTTCGGTCCACAGGGGCATCGAGGGAGAGTTCCGAGGCGGCCACACGCCGGAGCGCGCGCACCGTATCCACCGGCTCGTCCATCTCTTCGGCGATCTCCTGGTCCGTGGGGGAGCGCCCCAGGGACTGGGTGAGGGCCGTGTCGGTCCGGGCGAGACGGGCCAGATTCGAGTTCTGGTTGAGGGGGATCCTCACCGACCGGGTCTGCTCGGCCAGGGCCTGGAGCACGGTCTGGCGAATCCACCAGACAGCGTACGAGATGAACTTGACTCCCTTGTCGGGATCGAACTTCTTCACCGCCTTGAGGAGCCCCTCGTTCCCGATGCAGACGAGTTCGGCGAGCCCCAGTCCACGCCCCTGGTACTTCTTCACGTACGAGATCACGAAACGGAGATTGGCCGTGACGAGCCGCTCGGCGGCTTCCTTGTCGCCCGCCCGAGCCCGACGGGCCAGGGCGCGTTCTTCCTCCGGATCCTGGATGAGGGGGTACTTCTCCACATCCTGCAGGTACTGATCGAAGGAGTCCAGACCGCGAGAAGACGAGAACATCCGTTTCGCACAGCCTCGCTGTAGGGTGGGGAGAGGGAGGGCGGGAGGGGACGCCCGCAGGTTCGGTGGGGGACGGTGCAGAGACCCGGGTGGCCTCCGCCGGAGGTGGGGCCCGACATGCCCGTCGCCTCGGGAGCGCGCTCCGGACGCTTCGCAGTTCCCCTGCACGCCTTCGGGAGAACGGTTTTCCAGGGTCGAACCAGACCGAGAGGCAACGGACAAAGCTACCAACACCCGATGGACGCGTCAAAGGTTCACCGGCTCAGCACTCCTTCGACACCACACCAGCATCCCCTGACACACTCCTAGGATCCTCGTCCTACGCCGATGAACTGGGGCCGGATGCCACTCCGGCGCGATCGGCTCATGGCCTCGTTCTCGAATCCACCCAGGAGACCTGCGAGGTCGCGCGCCGAGATGAGGATGCGAGGGGAAAGCCCGGCCCCCGGTCCCAGAGGAAAGGCAAGATCGAAGCGGATCACCGATGCGCTCTCGGCGGGGAAGCCCACCCGCAGTCCCACGCCCAGGGAGCCGTGCCACCCCGAGTCCACCCCCCAGGGTGCGTCGCCGGCATGCATGCGTCCCGCGTCGGCGAAGAGGGTCATGCCGAGATCGGCGAGGTGTGGAAAGGGAGATCGGAGTCGGATCCGGTCTTCCACGAGGAACACGGCGCGTTGGGCGCCGGGTGCGTGGATCTCGGGCCAGGCGCGCACGCCTTCCGCACCCCCCAGGGTCAACTGGAAGGGGGCGCGGGTTCTCCATCCCCCCAGCCCGGAAGCCCGGAACAGGAGGGTGTGCCCTTCGAGGCGCCCGGGATCCTGGAGATAGAGGAGTGCGTGGGCCTCTCCCAGGAGGTCCTGCCAGGCCCAGGGGGGTCTGCTCACCGGGGCTTCCTCCGGATCGGGAGCACGACGGCCCTGGAGGGAGAGGTGGAGCTGTCCTACCCACGGACCCTGTACCACCCCGGCGAAGAGGTCGGCGCCCAGGTGGAGATCGCGAGGGCCTGTGGAAAGGGGGGGGAGGCCCCCTTCCGGCACCACGGTCTGCCGGGCCCGCGAGCGAAGCGCCGGTCCGGCGGTGAGAAGCAGCTCCCGGCCCACGGCCACATCCTGGATCCCTCGAATGGCGTCGAGGCCCCGTCGTTCCTCGAAACGCACCCGTCGGACCCCGAGCAGGAGGCTCACCCGATCCACCTCCCGGGTTCCGAGCTGGGAACGGAGGGGTTCGGCGAAGTCTCCCGGAAGGGACACCGGAGCCTCAAAATCACCCTCCCGGATCCCCTCCACTTCCTCTACCCGGCCCGGTCGGATCCATTCACGGGAGAGGCCCCCGCCCAGGAGGAGATACCTTCCCGGAGCCCCGAGGCGACGTGCCGCCACAAGCTCCATGCGGCCCGTCTCCAGGGGAGCCACGAGGTGGCTCAGGCGTCCCGGCTCCGCTCCCTCATGCGCCTCCACCTCCGGGGGGAGGACCCAGGTGGCCAGATCCTGCCGAAAGAAGGCATGCTGTCGGAGGGCGGAGGTCCCCACCTCGCCCACGAAGGGGTGCACGAGGGTCTGCTCCCAGGCCTGCCCCACCCGGGTCCGTGCACCCGATGTGGCCAGGTCCCAGTTCGTTCCCCGAAGTCTGGGCATCTCGAACCGGCCTCCCACCTCCCTGCGCTCGTCATCCTGCCACCAGAAGGCGCCGAGGAGGACTCCGCGCCCCATGAAGTTCTCCTCCACCACCTGGAACCCGCGAAAGTCCAGTCCACCGTCGAACCGCAGGTCGCCCGAAAGCTTCGTGGTCCACTCGTCCCGCGTTTCCACGACCAGATGCCGGGTCCCGTCGGGCTGGGGGACCTCGAAGACATCGGCGGTGGCGATGAAGCGGAACTCCCGGAGGATGCGCCCGCTTTCCCGAACGAGAAGCGGGTCGTGGCAGTCCCCGGGAGCCAGGAGGAGCTCGTCGCGAATGAAGTCCGGGCGCGTGCGGACGTGGATCCGGTTCGCCAGGCGGTAGGCCCACCGGATGCGTGGGTCGTCAGGGAGAGAGGCCGGATCGAATACGGAGTGGTTGTCGATGAAGACCCGCGACACCCTCCCGTCCGGACATCCTGGGCCGCCTGCCTGAAGTGCCGCGGCCCCTTCCGTCCCCGCCGCCAGGAGCACGAGGGCGCCAAGAAGCGCCCTGCCCCGGCGAGCGGTGCAGTACCCCGTTCCGGGGGCGCGTTCCGGGTGTGGAGGGGGGGGGAGGGCGCGTGCCATGGTCCTGGGTACACGAGGGCGGGGGCGGGCGGTCCCGGGAATCTCGATTGACACCCCCGCAGGGGAGGAATACCCTTTTCCCTCTCCCTTCGACACCCCCTGAACACCTCCCCGCGCCCCACGGAGCGCCATGAGCCGTCGTCGCCAGGCCGCCCTCGACTACCACGCCGAGGGGCGCCCCGGGAAGATCGAGGTCATCCCCACCAAGCCGGTGGCCACCCAGAGCGAGCTCTCCCTTGCCTATTCGCCCGGGGTCGCCGAGCCCTGCCTCGAGATCCACCGCGACCCGGGCGAAGCGTATCGGTACACCGCCCGGGGGAACCTCGTGGCCGTGGTCTCCAACGGCACGGCGGTGCTCGGGCTCGGGAACATCGGAGCCCTGGCCTCCAAGCCCGTCATGGAAGGGAAGGGGGTCCTCTTCAAGCGCTTCGCCGGGATCGATGTCTTCGATCTGGAGGTGGGGAGCGAAGATCCGGAAGACGTGATCCGTTTCTGCCAGCTCCTCGAGCCCACGGTGGGAGGGATCAACCTCGAGGACATCCGGGCGCCGGACTGCTTTCTCGTGGAGGAGCGCCTCAAGGCCACCCTCCAGATTCCCGTTTTCCACGACGATCAGCACGGCACCGCCATCATCGCCGGCGCCGGGCTCGTGAACGCGCTGGAGCTCGTGGGGAAGCCCCTGGACCAGGTCCGGGTGGTCTTCACCGGGGCCGGCGCGTCGGCCCTCTCCACCGCCGAACACCTGGTTCGTCTCGGCGTGCCCCGGGAGAACATTCTCCAGGTGGATCGGGCCGGGGTCGTGCATGCCGGGCGCACCGAGGACATGAACCCCTACAAGGCGCGCTTCGCCCACGACACACCCTTCCGGACCCTGGCCGAGGCCATGGTGGGTGCCGACGTCTTCGTGGGGCTTTCGGCCAAGGGGGCGGTGACCGCCGAGGAGATCCGGGCCATGGCGCCCAACCCGGTGATTTTCGCCCTCGCGAACCCCGATCCCGAGATCCTCCCGGAGGAGATCCTGGCGGTACGGGAGGATGCCATCATCGCGACGGGGCGATCGGACTACCCGAACCAGGTGAACAATGTCCTCGGGTTCCCCTTTCTCTTCCGGGGCGCCCTCGATGTGCGGGCCCGCGAGATCAATGCCGAGATGATGATGGCCGCCACCCGGGCCCTGGCCGAGCTGGCCCGGAGCGAAGTCCCGGAGGCGGTGGCGAGCGCTTATTCAGAATCAGAATTCACATTCGGTCGCGATTACATCATTCCCAAGCCCTTCGACCCCCGGGTTCTCTTCCATGTGGCCCCTGCGGTGGCCCGGGCCGCCATGGAGACCGGGGCGGCGCGCATCACCATCGACCTGGAGGAGTACCGGGACCGGCTCATGGCCTCTCTGGGTCCCGGACGGGAGGTCATGCGCTTCCTCACCACCCGTGCGCGCCAGGGCCCGCCCAGGGTGGTCCTGGCCGACGGGCAGAACGACAAGGTCATCCGGGCGGCCGCCCAGATCGTGGAGGAGGGAGTGGCCCGCCCCATCCTGGTGGGGAAGCCCCACAAGATCGAGCCCCGGGCCCGGGCCATGGGGGTGGACCTCTCGGGGGTGGAAATCGTGCACCCGGCGCTGGAGGACGAGCTCCGGTACAGCTACGCCGCTGAGCTCCATGCACTCCGGAAGCGGAAGGGACTCACCCTGGCCGAGGCCCGCTCCAACCTCTACAAGCCCATTCACTTCGGTGCCATGATGGTGCGCCGGGGCGACGCCGGGGCCCTGGTGGCCGGGGTGGAGTCGAACTATCCGGAGATTCTGCGGCCGGCGCTGGAGATCCTGGGCACCGCTCCGGGCGTGACCCGGGTGGCCGGGCTCACCATGGTGGCGCTCCGGAACCGGGATCCCCTCTTCTTCGCCGACACCACGGTCAACATCGACCCCACCTCGGAGACCCTGGCCGAGGTGGCCCTCCTGGCCGCACGTTTCGTCCGGGACCTGGGCATCACCCCGCGCATCGCCATGCTCTCCTTCTCGAACTTCGGCTCGGCCCGCCACCCGGCCACCGTCAAGGTCCGGCGGGCCGTGGAGCAGGTGAAGGCTGCGGACCCCGACCTCATGATCGATGGAGAAATGCAGGCCGACACCGCCGTGGATGCCCGGATCCTGGCGGAAACGTACGGGTTCAGCGACCTCACCTCTCCCGCGAACGTCCTCATCTTTCCGAACCTGGCCTCGGCCAACGTCTCCTACAAACTCCTGGCCCAGCTCGGAGGCGCGGAGGTCATCGGTCCGGTCCTCCTGGGGATGGCGCGCCCGGTCCATGTGATCCAGCGGGGGTCCACCACCCAGGAGGTGGTGAACCTCGTGACGGTGGCCTCGGTGGACGCGCAGCGGAGAACGCCCCAAACTTAGGGTCTATGCTCCGGCCCCTTCGACGCCCCTCCCGACACCGGTGGGCGGCGTCCTCCTGCCCTTTCCAGCACCGGTCGCGCGGCGTCCCGAATCCACCTCGGTCCTCGCGCTCCCCCATGCAAAGGATCTTTCGCCCATGCCCCAGCAGGTGAAGGACGCGCCCACCCGGGCCGAGTCCACGACCCGTTCCTTCGGCCTCGAGATGCACGGCCTTGCTCCCACCCTCCCGGTCCACTGGAATCTCTCCCCGGTGGCGCTCTATGAGCAGGCGCTTCACCGAGGGGAAGGTCGCCTGGCCCACATGGGAGGGTTCGCGGCAGAGACCGCTCCCCATACGGGGCGTTCCCCCAACGACAAGTTCGTGGTCCGGGAGGCCTCCATCGAGGGGGCGGTGAACTGGGGGGCGGTCAACGTTCCCCTCGCGCCGGAGCACTTCGCCGCGCTGCGGGCCGATGTCATCGCGCACCTGAACGGGCAGGAGCTCTTTGTTCGGGATGCCCGGGCTGGAGAGGATCCGGTGGCTGGGCTGAACGTTCGGGTCATTACCCCGAACGCATGGCACAACCTCTTCGCCTACAACATGTTTCTCCGTCCTTCCCCGGAGGAGGCGAAGGGGATGCGTCCCGACTTCACCGTCCTCCACGCCCCCGCGATGCAGGCCGATCCGGCGCGGCACGGGACCCGCACGTCCACCTTCGTGGTGGTCAACTTCGCGGCCCGGGAGGTCCTCATCGGGGGGACCCAGTACGCCGGCGAAATCAAGAAGTCCATCTTCTCCGTCCTGAACTTCGTCCTCCCCGAGCTGGGGATTCTCCCCATGCACTGCTCGGCCAATGTGGGAGAGAAGGGGGACGTGGCCCTCTTCTTCGGCCTTTCGGGCACCGGAAAGACAACCCTTTCGGCGGACCCGCAGCGCGGGCTCATCGGCGACGACGAGCACGGCTGGGGCCCTGACGGGATCTTCAACTTCGAGGGGGGCTGCTACGCCAAGGTGATCAACCTCTCGCCCGAGGCCGAGCCCGAAATCTTCCAGGCCACCCAGATGTTCGGCACGATCCTCGAGAACGTCGTCCTCACCGAGGGGGACCGCGCCATCGAGTTCGAGAACGGGTCCATTACCGAGAACACCCGGGCCTCCTACCCCATCCACTACATCCCCAACGCGGTTCTCCCCGGGCGCGGTGGCCATCCGGAGAATGTGGTCTTCCTCACCTGCGATGCCTTCGGCGTCCTCCCTCCCATTGCCCGGCTCTCTCCGGCCCAGGCCATGTACCACTTCCTTTCGGGGTACACGGCCAAGGTGGCAGGAACGGAGCGCGGGGTAACCGAGCCCAAGGCCGCCTTCTCGGCCTGCTTCGGCGCCCCCTTCCTTCCCCGGCATCCCTCGGAATACGCCGAGATGCTGGGGAAGAAGCTGGAGGAGCATGGGTCCCGGGTCTGGCTCGTGAATACCGGATGGTCCGGGGGCGGGTACGGAGCGGGGAGCCGGATGCGGATCGCCCACACCCGGGCCATGGTTCGGGCGGCCCTCGAGGGGAAGCTCGACACGGTGGCGACCCAGGAGGACCCGATCTTCGGCCTTCACGTCCCCACCGACGTCCCCGGCGTCCCCGGGAAGGTTCTCGCCCCCCGGAGCACCTGGGCAGACGGCGCCGCCTACGACGAGGCGGCGCGCAAGCTCGCCCGGATGTTCCGGGAGAACTTCGAGCAGTACGCCGACCGGGTGCCCGACGCAGTCCGGAAGGCCGGGCCCATCGGCTGACCCCGATGCGAGAGGCTGCCGGGGGCGTCGGACGCGCGATGCGGGGAGGGCCAGGCGAGGCTCCCCGGGATGCCGTGGCTTCGGCCGCACGTACGGCGGGGTCGGCAGCGCCCTCGGGCTCCCTCCCCTCCGGGCGGATGTACCGGCGGTCTGCCGGCCCGATCACCCTCCTCCTCGTTCCCCTCCTCCTCCTTCCCGGCGGGGTCGGCGCCCTCCCGGCCCAGGCGCAGCCGCCCGCCCCGGTCCCTTCGCAGGAGGTGGCACCGGCCCGGTACCACGCCGTGCCCTCCCTCCGGGCGGAGGCCGAGGAGCGACAGTCCTGGGTGCGGACGCGGGTCACCGAAGTCCTTCCCGCCCTCATGGAAGAGTACGGGATCGAGATGTGGATCCTCTCCATGCGGGAGTACGGGGAGGACCCGGTCTTCGGGGCCATTGCCTCCCCCACCACCTTCGCTGCCCGGCGTCGGTCCATCTACGTCTTCCACCGCACGCCCGAGGGGGGGTTCGAGCGACTGGCGCTGGGCGGGGGCGACCAGGGGGGGATCTTCCAGGCCTTCCGTTCCCAGCGGCCCGCCCCCACCGAGGCCACGGGCGAGCTCTGGGGCGATGAACAGTGGGTCCTCCTCCGGGAGCTGGTGGAAGATCGCGACCCGGCCAACATCGCGGTGAACATCGACGAGGACTGGGCCTTTGCCGACGGACTGGGGGCCGGGGAGTGGGAGGCCCTCCAGCGCGCCCTGGAGCCCTGGTCGGACCGAATCGTGCGCGAGCCCCGGCTGGCGGTGGACTTCATTGCCCATCGCATCCCCGAAATGATGCCCCGCTACCGGCAGATCATGGAGACGGTCCATGCCATGATCAGCGAGGCCTTCTCGAATGCCGTCATCACCCCCGGGGTCACCACCACCGACGACGTGGTCTGGTGGTTCCGGGAACGGATCCGGGCGCTGGGGTGGACCACCTGGTTCCAGCCCTCGGTGTCGCTCCAGCGGGCCGGCGAACTCTACCCCATGCCCGGCCGCGGGGTGATCCGGCGCGGCGATGTGATCTGGACCGATGTGGGGGTCACCGCATTCGGCCTCGCCACCGATACCCAGCACATGGGGTACGTCCTGGAGGAGGGCGAGACCGAGCCACCGGAGGGACTCCGCTTCTGCCTCGCCCAGGCCAACCGGATGCAGGACCTCCTCCTGGAAGAAATGGAGCCCGGCCGTACGGGGAACGAGATCCTGGCGGCGGCGCTGGCCCGGGTGCGGGCCGAGGGGATCGATGGGACGATCTACACCCACCCCATCGGCGATCATGGCCATGGGGCTGGCCCCCTCATCGGGCGGTGGGATGCCCAGGAGGGGGTCCCCGTCCGGGGCGACGCCGTGCTCCGTCCCTCCACCTGGCACTCCATCGAGCTCCAGGCCACCGTGCCCATTCCGGAGTGGGACCACAAGCCGGTACGGTGCTCCCAGGAAGAGGAAGCGTACCTGGACGAGGCGGGGGACCGACACTGGGTCTTCCGGCGGCAGACGCACTTCCACCTGGTCTGGTAGGGGCCCCTCGCACGCCGGGTCGGGGAGCACGGGGTTCGGCGCGAAGCGGCGCAGCTTCCGCCCCGTCGTCGATGCTCCGACCTGCGGAAGCGACGGCCATCCTTCGGCGCTCCCCCTGGGAGCCAGGGCGGGGGTGCCCGCAACGCGGCTTGCCCCTCTACTCGGACACGCTCCTCCCGCCGCCGCTCCCGCCTGGCGCCGGCGGGGGAGACTGGCCCCCTGCATCCGGCGCGTCGTCACCCCCCTCCAGGATCCGTCGGACCTCTTCGATGAGGGTCCGGGGACGAAACGGCTTCTGAAGGAAGGGCGGGTGCACGCTCCCCTGGAAGTGCGCCGAGGGACGGCTTGGATACCCGGACATGAAGAGCACGGGAAGGCCGGGCTGAAGATGCTGGATCCGTCGGGCCAGCTCGGCTCCACCCATGCGTGGCATGACCATGTCCGTGATGAGGAGATCGATGCGGCCACGGTTCTCCCTGGCCAGGGCCAGGGCCCCGGCTCCGTCTTCGGCCTCGAGAACCTGGAGCCCGGCCCGGATCAGGGTGCGGGACACGAGCCCGCGAACCCCGGGCTCGTCTTCGGCCAGGAGAACGGTCCCTGATCCCCTCCACCCCCCGGTGGAGCCTGCGAGGGACACCTCGGGGCGGCCGGTCCCTCCTCCGAACGCCTCCTCCAGGCCCCCCTCCGGGTCCCCGACGGCCAGGGGAGGCCCGCCTCGGGTCGGTCCGTCCTCCCCGGGTGGCACCGACCCTCCCAGGCGGGGAAGGTGGATGCGGAAGGTCGTGCCCGCGCCCACCTCGCTCTCCACCTCCACGGTGCCCCCGGACTGGGTCACGAAGCCATAGACCATGGCCAGGCCCAGCCCCGTTCCCTTCCCGGAGGGTTTGGTGGTGAAGAAGGGCTCGAAGATCCGGTCCCGGGCGGCGGGGTCGATTCCCGTGCCCGTGTCGGCCACGGTGAGGACGACGCTGTCCCTGGCGGGGGTGGGCAGGGGCTGGGGGCCTCCCGATGCGGCGGGAGAGGTGGGAGGAGGACGCGTCCCGGACGCGGCTTCGAGACGAAGCGCTCCTCCCGCCTCCAGGGCATCCCGGGCATTGATGGCCAGGTTCATGAGGGCCTGTTCCAGCTGGGCGGGATCCGTCCAGCAGTGAAGGGGCTCTTCCCCCCTCACGTGCACCGAGAGGGCGATGTGCTCCTCAAGGAAGGCGCCCAGAAGGAGGGCAATCCGTTCGAGAGCCTCGCGGACGTCGACGACCTGGGGCCGGAGTTGCTGGCGTCGGGAGAAGGCCAGGAGCTGCCGCGTGATCCCTGCCGCATGCTCGGCGGAGGTCCGGATCGTCTCCACATCGCGGCGAGTCTCCGGGTCCGGGTCCTTCATGGACTCGAGGAGGAGTTCGGCCGTCCCGAGAATGGCGGTGAGGGCGTTGTTGAAATCATGTGCGATGCCTCCGGCGAGCTGGCCCACGGCCTCCAGCTTTCGAGCGTGGAGGAGCTCGACTTCGAGAGACTTCCGTTCCGAGAGATCCGAGGACACCCCGAGGACCCGAAGGGGGGTGCCTTCCGGGTCTCGTTCCACCACCCGGCCCCTGGAGAGGACCCACCGCCACTCCCCCGTTCCCTGCATCCCCTCCAGCCGGATCCTGTGCTCGGCTTCGTAGATGGGGGCACCCCCCGCCAGGTGGTCCTCGAAGGCGCGAAGGGTCTCGACCCGGTCGTCGGGGTGAAGGAAGCGCTCCCAGTCATCGAAGGTGAGCCCCGGAGATTCGGGTGGGAGGTCCACGAGGAGGTTCCACTGTCGGGTGGTCACGGCAAACCCGGTCCGGAGGTCCAGATCCCAGATCCCGGCCCGGGCCGCCCCCAGGGCCAGCTTGACCCGCTCTTCGCTCTCCTCCAGCGCCCGCCGCCCCGCTTCCCGCTCCGTCAGGTCGCGCAGGGTCACCGTGTATTCCTCCGGCCCCGGCCCCGCCCGCCGCCGGGCCGCGACCTCCAGGGTGCGGCTTCGCCTTCCCAGGCGTACCTCATGCTCGGACCAGCTTCCCCAGGCCGCCGGGTCTTCCGGGAGGGAGGGGAGGAGCGTGCGAAGTCGGCGCCCTTCGAGCGGTCCCTCTCCGGTTTCGAGGAGAGAGCGCCCGGCGGGGTTCACCGAGAGGATCCGGCCATCGAGGTCCACCAGGAGAACCGGATCGGAAGCCGTGGCCAGGATGTCTTCCGAGCGGGCCCGGGCAGCTTCGACCTGGGCCAGGCGGCGGAGGGTTGTCCATCCTCCCCATGCCACCCCGAGGAAGGCCATGACCACGGTGGTGATGACGTACACCCGGACCAGGACCTCCCGGGGGGCGTCTCCCACCTGCCGGGCCATGAGCCAGCCCACCGAGAGGGTCAGGAGAACGAGGCCCAGGAGAAGCCCCACCTCGAGCGCCTCGCGTCCCATGCGGCGGCCGGGCCCCAGGGGACGGAAGGGGGGGTGGTTCCAGCGATCAGGAAGTCGGCGGGCCAGGGGGTCAAGGGCCACGAGGGCCGTGGGAACGAGAAGCCCGGCGAGGACATACCCGCCCCCGGCCATCCATCCCCCAACGCCCAGAACGGCGAGCTCCAGGAGCCCGAGAAGAAGCGCCAGGTGGGGCCAGAG
The DNA here is from genome assembly GCA_050485885.1 of Gemmatimonadales bacterium. GTDB lineage: Bacteria > Gemmatimonadota > Gemmatimonadetes > Longimicrobiales > Gaopeijiaceae > SKNW01. The sequence goes on from JBJHCG010000002.1 coordinate 224,716, forward strand.
GACCGCATCGTCCCCCCGCCGCCGCCAGAGCCCCAGGTGCATGAGGGCCCAGAACCCGACCCAGGAGGCCCCGCCCACAAGGAGCATTTCGCCTGGACCGAGCCCGGCGTGAAGAAGGGCGAGGACGGCGGCGGCTCCCAGCGCGACCCGGGGGACCCCGGCCCCGTTCAGGCGCCCCAGGAGGGGAGGGAAGACCCCGTCGCGGGCGAGCTGCCAGCCGACCCGGGGGGTGATGGCCACGGAAGAGGCGCAGGCCAGAAGGCAGCACGAGGCCACCATGAAGGTGACCAGGGCCGGGGTCGCGGCTCCCCAGAGGAGGCCCGCAACCTCCTCGAGAAGCGCCGTTTCCGAGGGGGCGTTCATGGCATGGGCACCGGGCGGGAGACCACTTGCCCGATGGAGGAGCCAGCTCCCCCCGACCATGATGGGGAGGGCGAGGGCCGCTGCCACGGGAAGGGCCCGGAGCGTCCGGCGAGGGGAAGGGGAATCGGCGGTGAAGGCGGCGGCCGTTTCGATCCCGTACGTCGTGTAGGCCACTGCGAAGTAGGTGGCGAGCCAGGGGAGCCAACCGGGGAAGGTGAGGGAGGCTTCCGGCGCCGCGAGGGCCACCCCGCTCCCCACGGGGAGAAGAAAGAGGGCGAACCCCTGAACCCCGAAAAGGGCCACGAGCCCGAGGGAGGGCACAAGGAAGGCCAGATGGACGATGCTGAGGGCCCGGATCCCCGTGAAGGCCAGCCCATACACCGCCCCGAGAACCACGAGCTGGATTGCCAGAGGGGGAACGCTCACCCCGGCCATGGCAAGGGTGTCGGTGGCCACATCGGCGAGAACCCAGGCCAGGACCGGGGGGACGATGGCCCAGGAGTGGAAGTAGGCCCATCCGGTCCAGCGGGCCACCCAGGGGCGGTCGGACCAGAGCCCCGCCACGTACACTGGGGATCCCCCGGCAGCATCGGTACGGGCCAGGGCGAGGCGTCGGACCTGGAGGGTGATCACGATGCCCGCCAGGGTGGCGGGGATCCACGCGGCCAGGGCGCTCGGTCCGACCTCCACATGCACGGCCGGGGCCACCACGACCCAGAAGAGGAGGACGCTGAACCCGAAGCCCCACGTCTCCACCACCGAAAGCGTCGGCGCCAGAACTCCCAGGCCCCGACGGTTCGGGGGTGGCGACGTGGGCTGGGTCAAGGGAACCCTCCGGAGAGAGGCGAAGTCGGCCCGAGGCCGGGAGGGGGCCGCCTCCCGCCTCCTCACACAGTAAGCGTTCCCCCCCCGGCTGGCGAGGCGGATCGGGAGGCTCACGTCTTCCGGGCGCACCCGGAACGCCGGCCCCGGGGCGGGGTTGGAGCGGGTCTTCCGGCCCTTTCGAACCGCGGGGTGCACCCGAGCCCCGCCCCGCCGGCTCGTCGGCCACCGACCCGCTCCTTCCATCTCTTGCGCCATGCCCCCTTCCTCCGCCTCCCCTCCCCGCGCCTGGCTCGTGAAGAGCGAGGAAGACGTCTATCCCATCGAAGCCCTGGAGCGAGACGGGGTCACCCCCTGGGACGGGATCCGGAACTACGAGGCCCGGAACTTCATGCGCGACCGGATGAAGCCCGGAGACCTCGTCCTCTACTACCACTCCAATGCCTCGCCCCCGGGGGTGGTGGGGCTCGCACGGGTGGCCTCCGAACCCTATCCCGACCCTGAGCAGTTCGATCCGGAAAGTCGGTACCATGATCCGAAGTCCACCCGGGACGACCCCCGGTGGACCCTGGTGGATCTGGCCTTCGAGGAGCGCTTCCCCCGCCGGGTGGCCCTGGACGAGATCCGGGAGCATCCGGATCTCCAGGACATGACCCTTCTCAAGCGGATGAGGCTCTCGGTGCAGCCGGTGGAGGCGGAGCACTTCGAGGTGGTCTGCGCCCTCGGACGGGAGGAGGGGTGACCTCGGCCCGGTCCAGCGCCTGGAGATAGGCCGCCACCGGGGTGGTCTGCTCCACCTCCCCCGGGTTTTCCCGGAACCACCGGGCCACGAGAAAGAGCTCCTCGCGAGCCTCGTCCTCCAGCTCCACCGGGTGGGGAGGGCGCCCGGCCAGGCGTGTCTCCACCTCTTCCCGGAGGCGGCGGTGCCCCACCCGGTCGCCGGGAGGGGGCGGGGTGAAGGTCGCGAGGATCATTCCGCCACGAACGAGGTGGTGCCGCTCGGGCGTGCCCGTCCGGTACACGAAGGTGAGCTCCTCGAGGAAGCTCCGGGTGCGGGTGATCCGGTTCCGGAGGCTTCCCAGGCGCTCGCGTCGATCGCGGAGCCGGGCGGCCACCTCGAAGGCGGCGCTGTTCGCGGCTTCCTGCATCCGGGCTTCGAGCTCGGCAAGGAGGCGATCACTTCGTCCCTCAAGGAAGGCCACGGCCTCCTCCACCCGGTTCCGGTACTCGGCCTCGGTGCACCCCATGGCGCAGGGGGCCTCGCAGCTCCCGAAGGCTTCGCGTGGACAGGGCTGGACAGGGGGAGGGGGAGATGCAAAGAGGTCCCGCTGGTCGGAGAAGCGGATCGGGGTCCGGCCCGAACAGTCCCGCAGCCCGGCCTCCCGGGCCAGTTCTTCCAGCTCCCGGGGGAGGGACCGCGACGCCGGGAAGGGCCCGAAGTGACGGATCCCTCCCCCTCCGCCCCGACGGGTGGTCCGCGCCGGAGGGCGAAGGGAGGCCACGAGGCGGGGGGCGGGCTCCTCGGTGAGGCGGATCCAGGCAAAGCGTCGATCCTTCCGGTGAACCACGTTGAACCGGGGGCGAAGCCGGCGGATCTCCCGGAACTCGTCGAGGAGTGCCTCGAACTCGGACCCGCGGTAGCTCCAGGCCACATCGCGGGTCACGCGCAGGAGCTCGGCGGCCTTCCCGTCCTCTCCCCGAAGCCAGCTCAGAAGGCGGGTGCGGAGCTGGACGGACTTCCCCACATAGAGGACCTCCCCCCGCGGACCGAGAAAGCGATAGACCCCGGGCCGGTTTTCCGCTTCGGCGCGAATCCGGAGGGCCCACGCCGGCTCGGGGCAGGGGGGGAGAGGAGGCGGGGTGTTCGCCTTTTCTTCGGTGTCCATGGGGAAGAACGTGGGGGCGGTGCGCTCGGGGCGCAAGGTCGTCGGAGAAGGATGGCCCCGTTGCACATTGCTTCGCCCCTGTGCCACCCGTAGACTCGGCCATGATGGAACCCGAACCCGGCGCCGCCGCCCCCAGCCCCTCCGCCCCCCGGATCGTGAGGGACCCGCTCTGGAACACGATCCGCCTCGACCCGGTGGCGGTTCGTCTCGTGGACACGCCGGCCTACCAGCGCCTTCGCTACATCCGGCAGCTCGGGTTCGCCCACCTCGTCTATCCCGGCGCGAACCACACCCGCTTCGACCATGCCCTGGGCGTGTACCACCTGGCGGGAACGGCGCTCCGGCTCCTCCGCGAGGGAATGGGCGGCCACCTTCCACCCGAGGCCGAACGGGGGGCCGAACTCATCCCGTACGCGGCCCTCCTTCACGACATCGGGCACTATGCCTTCTCCCACGCCCTCGAGGAGCTCGAGGCCGAGCGCCTCCCGGGGGATCACGAGGCCGTGAGTGCCCGGTACTTCGAGTCGCCCGAGCTGGCGGCGGCGCTGGAGGCGCTGGGGCCGGGGGCCCCCCAGGCCATTCATGCCCTCATCCGGGGGGTTTCCACCCATCCCCTCGGGGGGCTCGTAAGCGGGAGCCTGGATCTGGACAAGATGGAATACCTCCGGCGGGATGCCTGGTTCTGCGGGGTCCCCTACGGCCAGGTCGATGTGGACCGTCTCCTTCAGGGACTTGTGCTCCTTCCGGACCCCGAGGGGGGCGGGCTGGAGGTGGGGGTCCACGAAAAGGCCATGAGCGCCCTCGAGTCCCTCCTCTTCGCCAAACTGCAGATGTTCCGGAACGTCTACTGGCACCATGCCGTACGCGGGGCCACCGCCCTCTACCGGAGAATCGTGGACGAAGCCGTGGCGCTCGGGGTGTTTGCTCCCGAGGGGCTCGTGGGGCCCACCGACGAGGAACTCCTCTGGGAGATCCGGCGTCGGGCCGAGGGCGACGCCCGGCCCGGGGTGAGGCGCCTGTCCGACCACTGGATCCCCGCGCTCCGGAACCGCCGCCTCCCGAAGCGGGCGCTGGAGCTCACGGCCACCGACCTGGAGGGCGTGGAACTTCCCCGCTGGGTAGGGGAGGACGCACCTCGCCGGAGGGGGGCGGAAGACGAGCTGGCGGCGGAGCTGGACCTGGCGCCCGGAGAGGTGTTCCTCGACTTTCCCACCAAGCCCAAGATGCTGGGACTCCACCTCCTGGTGCGGCGCCGGGGGGGTGGGGTCGAACGCCTGGGCGACGAGGGAATTCCCGGGCTCATCGACCTCCCCCGGCTCGCCACGGGTCTGTACCGGACCACCCGCGTGCTGCGGGTTTTCACGCTGGAGCGGAGGACGGTGGCGCCGGACCGCTTCTTCGAGGTGCTCCGGCGCCACGACCACGGACCGGACGCTGGCGCCACGACCCCCGGGGGTGCATTCTGACGGGGCTGCCTCCGGGGGCCCGCAGGGCACACAGCGGGATGCCGGAGGGAGGGGAAGAGGGGAACGGGGAGGGCGGACGGGGTTACCAACGACCCTCGGCCGCAGGGCAGGTCGCACGACAGCCTTTACGCGACGTCGTGCGGTCCCTAGCTTGAAGGGCTTAGGATCCTGCGGGGTCCGGCGGGTGTACTGGGATCCTGACGAGGGTCCCTCATGACTTGTCACGCGGGGGGCCTCGCGCGAGAGGAGCCTGCCGGATCGACCCTGCGGGATTTCTCGCGAGAACCCATACGACTTGCATCGGCGCGCAGCGCGCGGCTCCACCTCTCCACACCGGGGGAGGAGGCGGCCGGGGCCAGGCGCGTCAGGAGATAGACGCTGCATGGCCACCTCCACCCCGCCCAAGGGACGGAAGAAGAAGAAGGCACGTTCGGGGAACCCCCTGAACGGCTTCGATGCCTCCATCGAGGAGCAGTCCGCCCTGGACCAGTACCTCCGGGATGTGAGCCGGCACGAGCTCATTACCCCGGAGCGGGAGAAGGAACTGGGTGCGCTGGCCCAGGCCGGCGACGAGGACGCCGTCCAGGAGCTGGCCCGGGCCAACCTGCGCTTCGTCATCTCGGTGGCGAAGAAGTACCAGAACCGGGGTGTGTCTCTCACCGACCTGATCCAGGAAGGGAATGTGGGGCTCGTGACCGCGGCCCGGAAGTTCGATCCGGAGCAGGGGGTCAAGTTCATTTCCTACGCCGTCTGGTGGATCCGGCAGGCCATTCTGGCCGCACTGGCCAACCATGGTCGCTCTGTCCGGGTGCCCCTCAACCGGGCCTCGGACCTGGCCCGGATCTTCCGCGAGAAGGAGCGGCTCAAGCAGGAGCTGGGCCGTGAGCCCAACCCCGAGGAGCTCTCCGCCGCCACCGACCTCACCCCGGAGCTCATCGAGTCGCTCCAGACCCTGAACGCAGCCGAGATCCGTCTCGACGCGCCCATCGGGGATTCGGAAGATTCCCAGCTCGTGGAGCGCTTCATCAACGAGGAGGCCGCCGAGCCGGAGCAGGATGTGGAGGGCCGCCTCCTCTCGGAAGCGGTGCGAGGCGCCCTCGATACCCTCGAGCCCCGCGATGCCAAGGTCCTCCGGCTCTACTTCGGCCTCGATGGCGAGCGGGAGCACACCCTGGAGGAGATCGGCAACATGCTGGGGGTGACGCGGGAGCGGATCCGCCAGCTCCGGGACCGAGCCCTCCGCCGTCTGCGCGAGGGCGAGAAGGGCGATGCCCTGGAGTCCTTTGCCGCCTGAGTCCTCCGTGGGATCCGGCACTGGCCCCGACGCCCCCCGCCGCCCTCCCCATGCCGGGAGGGGGCGGGGGGCGTCGTCCTTCCCCCCTTCTCCGGGTGGGAGCGCCCATGCCGCCCTCCCCTCCACGGTGAGGGGACGCCTCCTGGAAACGGTGGGAGGGGTGTACCGCGTGCTCCCCGACGCCCCCGGGGCCCCCCCGGGGGCGGTGGAGCCGATGGAGGCCTTCCTCCGGGGGCGCCTCAAGCAGGAGGCGCGCACCGGTGACCGGCTCGTGGCCGGAGACCGGGTCATGGCCTCCCGGGGAGATGATGGCACCTGGACCATCGATGCGGTGGAGCCGAGGCGTACCGAGCTGGTCCGGGCCGGGATCCGGGGGCGAAAGGCCAAGGTGGTGGCGGCCAATGTGGACCGGGCCCTGGTCGTGGTCTCCCTTCTCCGGCCGGATCTTCGCCTGGAGCTGCTGGACCGCTTCCTCCTCCTGGCCGAGCTCTCGGGGCTCCCCGCCGTGGTGGTCCTGAACAAGGTGGACCTCCCCGGCGCGCAGGCGGTGGCGGAGGAGGCGGAGGCCCACCTCCAGGCAGCCGGGTACCCCGTCTTCCGGGTCAGCGCCGAGACCGGAGAGGGAGTGAGCGCGCTCTGGGCGCGCCTCCGGGAAGGGACCACGGTGATCCTCGGTCCCTCGGGGGCGGGGAAGTCCTCCCTCCTGAACGCCATGGCCCCCGGCCTCGAGCTCCGGACCGGCGAGGTGAGCCGCCGCCGGGGAGGAGGGCGCCACACCACGGTCAGTGCCCGCCTCGTCTCGCTGGGAACGGGCTCCGGGTGGGTCGTGGACACCCCGGGGTTCTCCGATGTGGCGGCCTTCGAGCCCGACCCTCGAGAGGTGGCCGGCGCCTTCCCCGAGTTCCGGGCACGGGCCGGGGCGTGCCGCTTCCGGGGGTGCACCCACCTCCACGAGCCCGGGTGCAGCGTGCAGGAAGGGGTGGAAGCCGGAGAGCTTCCCCCCGGCCGCCTCGAGAGCTACCGGAGGATCGTCACCCCCGGGGAACCACCCGGGGGGTACCGGTGACCTCGTCGGTCCGGACCTCCACCGGCCACCCGTAGACCGCTTCCAGCGTTTCGGCCCGAAAGACCTCCCCCGGGGTGCCCTGGGCCGCCACCCGCCCGCATCCCAGGAGGAGGATCCGGTCGGCGAAGCGAGCGGCCAGATCGAGGTGGTGGGTAATGAGGAGGACCGCCATTCCGCCGTCGGCAGCCTCCCGGAGGAGCCGGAGGATCTCCATTTCGTGCCGGATGTCGAGACTCGCAGTGGGCTCGTCGAGGACGAGGGCCGAGGGCTCCTGCGCCAGGGCCCGGGCGATCCGCACCCGCTGGTGCTCCCCTCCCGAGAGGGTGCCCACCTCCCGGTCGGCCAGTCGCGCCACATCGCATCGTTCGAGCGCCCGGTCCACCACTTCCCGGTCGCGGGGACCTTCGGGGGCCAGGAGACCCAGGTGGGGGTAGCGCCCCATGGCCACCAGGTCCCGCACCCGGATGGGGAAGGCGGCGGGCTCGTGCTGCGTCACCGCCCCCACCACCCGGGCCAGCTCCCGCCGGTCCCAGGCTTCCACGGGCCGATCCCCCACCCGGGCCTCTCCCCCCATCCGCCGGGTGGTGCCGAGGAGGGCCCGCATGAGGGTGGACTTTCCCGACCCGTTGGGTCCCAGAACGGCGTGGAGCGTTCCCGGCTCCACCCGGCACGAGACCTCCTCCAGCGCCGGGTGGGGTGCGCCGGGGTAGTGCACGGTGACGGAGCGGGCTTCGAGCCTCATGCCCGGAGGCTCCGGCGCAGGAGGAGGAGGAAGAAGGGAACGCCCACGAAGGCCGTGATGACCCCGATGGGGATCTCGGTGGGTGCGAAGGCGGTGCGGGCGCCCAGGTCGGCCAGGACGAGGAAGGCCCCCCCCGTGAGGGCCGAGAGGGGGAGGAGGATGCGGTGGTCCGGCCCCACGAGGAGGCGCACCGCATGGGGGATGATGAGCCCCACGAAGCCGATGACCCCCACGAAGGCCACCCCCGCCGCCGCCACGAGGGAGGCCACCCCGTACGCCACCCGCTTCGTGTGCTCCACCCGGGCACCCAGGTAACTCGCCGTTTCCTCCCCGATGGCCATGAGGTTCAGGGGGCGGGCCAGGGCCAGGAGGAAGAGGGCCGAGGGGAGGGTATAGGCCGCCACGATCCCCACCGTTCGCCAGCTGGCGCCCGAGAGGCTCCCCATCATCCAGAGCACCGCACCCCGCACCGTGGGGGCATCGGAAAGGGCGAGGATGAGGGCGATGACGGCCGAGAAGAAGGCCCCCACCACCACCCCCGAGAGGAGGAGGACCCGAACGTCGAGACGTCGGTCCGCCGAGGCTGCCACCCCGAAGACGAGGGCAATGGCCAGGAGCGCTCCTCCAAAGGCCGCTCCCGGGAGATACCAGGAGGCCACCCCCGCCAGCCCCAGGGCCAGGACGAGGACGGCGCCGGCGGCGGCCCCCCCCGAGATCCCGAGAATGTAGGGCTCGGCCAGGGGGTTCCGGAGGAGGGCCTGGAAGACCGCGCCGGCCAGGGCCAGCCCTCCCCCCACCAGGAAACCCAGTGCCACCCGGGGAAGCCGAAGCTCGAGGACGATGAAGCGAAGGGAAGGATCGCCCCCGCCCCGGAGAATGGCCCGGAACTCGTCCCCTCCCACCGCCACGGTGCCGAAGCGGGTTCCGGCCCAGACCACGAGCAGGGCCCCCAGGGCCAGAGCCCCCGCCCGGAGCCAGGGGGCCGGGGGCCGCCCGTCCGCCCCGGGCTTCACGGGACCCGGTCCGGATGGAGGAGGCGCGCCACCGCACGGGCCGTGGCCCCCAGCTCCGGGCCCGGGCTCTGCAGCGTTCCCGGGGCCCGGACCACGGGGAGCCCCCGCAGACCCGAGGGAATCCGGGCCCCCTCCGTGAGGAGAAGGAGCTCGGGGTTTCTCCGGAGAACTTCCTCCACCGAGACCGGGGCGTAGAGGGGACCCACATCGGCAAAGACATTGTCTCCGCCGGCCACCAGCACCACCTCGTCGATGAAGGTCCCTCCGGCGGCCACCCAGGGCGGATCGCCCCCAAGCAGGATCCCCACCCGGGGGCGGGGGGCCGGTCCCACCGCCCTGGCCACCGCCTCGAGCTCGCCCTGGATTCCGGCCACCACCTCTTCCGCTGCGGCCTCCGCCCCGGTGAGGGCGCCGAGCATCCGGGTCATGCGCACCACGTCGTCAATCCGGTCGGGGCGGACGCCCAGGTGGGGGATCCCCACCGCGTCGAGGCGCCGGGGGGTCTCGGGGTCGGAGGGTCCCTCGAACCGGATCACGAAGTCGGGACGAAGGGAGAGAAGGACCTCGAGGGAGGGGCCGAGCCCTCCCCCCACCGAGGGGAGGCCGGCCAGGGAGGGGTCCTCGTCGTAGTCCGTTCGCCCCACGAGCCGGTGACCTTCCCCCAGGGCCAGGAGGGTGGCGGTGGCAGCCGGGACCAGCGACACGATCCGCGGAGGGGGTGAGGACACCTCCCATGCGCGACCGGCGTCATCCACCACGCGTCCGGGCGCGGGAGTGGCCCCCCCCTCGGGCGGAGCGGAGGCCGGGGTGCGGTCCGGGCTTTCGCATCCCCCTCCCCACACGGCGAGGAGAAGGGCCAGCGCTGCGGCGCCAAGGCGCCTTCGACGCCCTGGGATCATCCGGTCATGGCCAGGGTCGGGCCGCACCCCGGGCCGGGGGATCCCCGCACGGATCCTGGTAGAGGAGGTCCCACCCCTCGGGTCCTTCACCCAGAAGGGCGAGCCACTGGCGATCCGTGCCCAGAACCTCGAGGAGGAGTTCCGGACCCCGTTCAGGATCGAGCCCCCCCTCGGCCAGGACCCGGGGAAAGGCCTTCCCCTGCCGGCCCATCTGATGCCAGAGCCAGACCGGGACCCAGTTGCCTCCTTCCGAGAGGCGGGCCACCACGAAGAGGCCGTACCCGGTGGGGGGGAGGGGGCCCACCTCCAGGTCGCCACCGAAGGTGTAGGTGGCGGCGAGCCCGATCTCTCCGTCGGGGAGGGCCACCCCCCGGTGGTCACGGACGATGTCGGGGAGAGAGGGAGGCCAGGGGACCCCGGCGCGCTGCATGGCGTAGCGCGCGGCGGAGAGGGCACGGGTGCGAAGCTCGGCCGTGCCGGGGTAGGCGGGCCATGCCCCGGGGTCCTCGGAGGGGACGGAGGTCAGCCCGGCCCGCCCCAGATCCGCCTTTCGCACGGCGAGGAAGCGGGCGCCGGCGGACCCCTGCACCTCGGGGC
>JBJHCG010000003.1:0-195051 GCA_050485885.1 Gemmatimonadales bacterium
CGTCCGTGCTGAACCAGGCGTTGAACTCGGCCCGGTTCTTCGGGAAGTGCTTGCCCGCGATTGGCTTCTCCATGCCGCCAAGGTACCCCGACTCCGGTTAAATGGATACCCCAGTTCCGCGGAAACGTCCCGGCGCCTCTCCTGCGACGCGACGGTGGTCCCCCTGGTGGTCCGCAAGGGGCTGGGGGAACGGAAGATGGCGGTGCTACAGGGGATGGCGGAGGGAATGGCGGAAGGAGTGGCGCAAGGCGGCGCGGCCTCGCCTCCCCCCGAGATCGTGGGGCTCGGAGCCGCCACCCGCACGGTGAGTCCCTCCCTCCGGCGGGCCCTCGATGCCCGGGACGGCGGGTGCCGGTTTCCCGGGTGTGACGGACGCTTCACCGAGGCGCATCATGGGGTCCACTGGGCCGAGGGCGGCAAGACCACGCTGGCGAACCTCGTCCTCCTCTGCCATCACCATCACATCCTCCTCCACGAGGGCGGATGGCGCATGCGGTGGACCGTGGGCAGCCAGGGCAGGGAACGCACCCCCCTCTTCCTCGACCCCCGAGGGGGGGTGCATCACGAGGGACTCCTCCGTCGGCCTGGCGCCGGCGCCCACGGGGTGGAGCGCCTCCTTCGGGGGAATGCGGCGTGGCAGCGGGCCGGGTGAGGGGGCGGGGAGCGGTCGTTCAGGGCACCGATCGCCCGGAAACCGGCGGGTCGGACTGCGAGGGTCGAGTCCGGGAGGGTCGAGCGCGGGAGGGTGGGCACCCCGGCCGCCGCGCCCCGCCGTCCACCCACCCCGAGCGACTCAGCCCGGTCCGCGGCGCCGCCAGACCATGACGACCGAGACGAAGGCGATCGGCCCCGCATCAATGAACACGGGTGCATCGATATGGCTTCGATAGAACTCCACACCTTCCACATCCGCGTAGATGACGCCCTCGATCTCCTCCTCGGTCGACGGGCGGCCGTCGAGAAACCAGCGGGTGTTGGGGCGTGGTGGTGGAAACCAGAGGAGCACGTCGGCCACCGTGCCCGAACCCTCCATTTCCGGGTCGCCCTGGCGGACCACGCGCCGAGATCCCAGGGGGGGCAGGGTTTCATGTCGGCTCAGGAAGCCCTCGTACGTATCCAGAAATCTCGATGGAACCCCTCGCCGGCCCTCGGCGCGGATCTCTTCCAGCGTGATCGGTCGAGGGTCCAGGAGGAACTCCACCACCCGCCGCCCATCGGAGGGGACCTCCACCGAGACCGTATCGATCTGGACGTAGTCCATGCGTGAGGCTTCGAGCCAGAACCTTCCGCCTCCGGGAAGGACAAGCCGGAAGCCGCCCACCTCATTGCTCGTGGTCCGGGCAACCTCCGCATTGCCCCGAAGTGCGCGGATCTCCACTTCGCCAATGGGCTGCCCGGTGTTTCGATCAATGACCCGACCCAGGAGTTCCTGCGCCGCAACCGACGGGGCCGACACGAGGAGACCGAGCGCCAGGAGCAGCAGGAGCCTCGGCATCCGCAGAAGGCGCCCCGGGAGGCTCCACCCTGCAACGACCGGAGAGGGGTCGCTTGGCGGCCACCGACGCTTCGAAGTGGCTGCGCCCGGGTTCATCGCTCCCCCGGCGGTCGGCCTGCGAGGTTCTCGAAATGCGAGCCTCCCGGGGGGGGCGCGCCGGGGTCGCCGTCGGGGCGGGGTTCCCGATCGTTCCGCCGAAGCCAGACCATGACCACGGAGGGTTCGATCGATTCGCCGATGTTGGGAGGAACCACGGCACAGGGAAGCGCGAGAACCGGCGCCTCCACCCCGCTTCTGTAGAACTCCACGGCCTCGATCTCTTCGAAGGCGTAGAGGGCGACCTGTTCGGGCGGGTCCATGGTGCCGTGGGTGATTTCGACAAGGCGAGCCTCGACGAACCAGTACATGCAGGGGCGGGGGGGCACGAACCAGTTGAGCACGTCACGCACCCCCATGGCCTGGGCCATTTCCGGATCTCCCCGTCGAACGGCGCGCCTGGAGCCCAGGGGGGGGAGGTCGCGGTGCCTCACGAGGAACCCCGACCAGGTGTCCGACATCCGGAGGAACGCTGCTCCCCGTTCGTCCACGGCCTCGATCCCCTCAAGCCTTACGGGGCGCGGATCGAGGAGGAGGTCGATCATCCGACGCTGGCCCTCCTCCACCTGGACCCGTGCCGTGTCGAGCTGGACGTATCCGAACTGGGTGGCCCAGACGCCGTATTCCCCGCCGCCCGGGAGGAGGAGCCGGAACGCGCCTGCCTCGTTCGCGGTGGTGCGCGCCACCACCGAGTCTCCCCGAAGAGCTACGAGCTCCACATTCCCGATGGGTTGGGCGGTGTTCCGATCCAGCACCCGACCCAGGAGTTCCTGGGCCGCAGCGTTCGAGGGGAGCAGCCCGGAGAGGAGGAGAGAGAAGGCGCCGATGGCGCAGGCTCTGGAGCGCCGAGCGGGGGAAGGGGTCCCGCGAGGGGTCCTGCGAGTCCGTCTCCGGGGACTCACCGCCGCCGTGTCCAGAGGGCCACGACCCCGCATTCCGAATCCGACCCCCCGAACTCACCCGGGATCTCGGTTGCCCGCCGGTAGACCTCCACTCCTTCCAGGTCTCCCACACCCACCACGTCGTTGATGTTGATGCCCCGGAGCCGACTCCCGTCGAGGAACCAGGCGGGCCCACTGCACTGCTGCTCGATGAGTCCCGTGCGCCGCTCCATGGTCCTCAGGAGGTTGTCCACCTGGGGGAGGGACTCGATGGGCCCGGCCCAGTTCTCCAGGAAGTCCCGGTCGATGAACGTTCCCAGCCCGAGCCTCCCGTAGAACTCCCTCCGCTCGAAGTAGGGCCAGAGCACCGCCGGCTGCTCGATCATCCACGGGCGTGCCTCGGCCTCCGCCGTGACGCCCTCAAGGACCACGGGGGCCGGGGGAAGGAGAAGGTCGGCCTGCAGCGCCTGCTGGGCGACCAGGGCGATGTAGTCGCTTCCCGCCGTACCGTATCCGACGCTCGTCACCGTGAACCGGTAGTTCCCCGGTCCCGGGGCCTCGATCTCGTAGTTGCCCAGGGGATTGCTTCGGGCCACCGCCACCAGTTCGCCGTCCTCATTGAAGAGCTGGATCATGGCTCCCTGCACGGGCTGCCGGTTCGTGTCGTCGAGGAGGCGACCGTGAATGACCTGGCCTTGCGCCCCCTGCACCGGAGCCAGCAGGAGGAGGCCGGCCAGGAGAGCAAGAAGGGTGCGGGAGACGGATGCGGACATGGAACGATCAGGGGGCCGGAAGGGAGCCAGGGTAGGCGAACACCTGGACAGAGTACACTCTGGAAGTGCGCGACGAAACCCGGAGTTCTCCCTTCCGCCGGGATGCGTTTCGCCCCGCCCCGTCCTCGGGTATTATGGTCCCGGGAGCGATTCGGTTCCCGCGCCCACGATTTTTCTCGTCAAGGAGTCCACGGACCATGGTGCAGCCCCCCACCCTCCCCGGTTTCGGCAGGACCACCGCCCCCTCTGCCCGGTTCGCTCCGAGCCTTCCCCGTGCGGTGTCTCCGAGGCTGACCCTGGCCCTGGTCCTCGGCTTCGCCCTGGGCGCCTGCGCTCCCGAGGCGGGGGATGACCCCGCGGCCGCCGACGGGGACGGTGTGACCGCGGCCGCTGCGGGGCTCCCCGCCGATGCCCCCACCACCGCGGGGAACGCCGACCGTGCCACCCGCCTCCAGCCCGATCGACCCACGGCGGAGGAGCTGGGCGTGGCGGGCCCCCTGGACGGTCCGGCCCTTCGCATCCAGCGGGAACGGCTCCTCGAAGACACCCGGATCCTCTCGGCCGACAGCATGCAGGGGCGTGCCCCGGCCACCCTCGGCGAAGAGCGGACCGTGCGCTTTCTCACCGAGCGGATGCAGGCGGCGGGGCTCACCCCGGTGAACGGGGGCGACGACTTCCGCCTCCCGGTGAACCTCCTGGGGATGACGAAGAACCTCGAGCGCTCCACCGTGGAGCTTGCCGGCCCGGAGGGGCCCCTGGACCTTCGCATCGAGGAGAACTTCACCTTCTGGTCCACGAGTGAGGAACCCGTGGTGGAGCTGGACGACCTCCCCCTCGTCTTCGTGGGGTACGGGGTGGAGGCGCCCGAATACGGATGGGATGACTTCAAGGGGGAGGATGTGGCCGGGAAGGTGCTACTCTTCCTGAACGACGACCCGGCCGTGACCGAGAATGGCGAGGCCCTCTTCGGCGGGGACATCCGCACCTACTACGGGCGCTGGACCTACAAGTTCGAGCAGGCGCAGCGGCACGGAGCGGCCGGGGCCATCGTGATCCACACCGACGAGAGCGCGGCCTACGGCTTCAGCGTCATCGGAAACATGGGGGAGCGGCAGGTCTGGCAGCGTGACTACCGCCTGGACTTCCTCGCCTGGATGGACTCCACCTCCACCCACCAGGTGGCCGCCGCCATGGGGACCGACGTTCCCGGACTCTTCGACATGGGGAATGACCGGGACTTCCGCCCGGTGGACACGGGCTTCCGCGTGTCGGCCCGCATCGAGACGGACTTCGAGCGGAAGGTGGGGCACAATGTGGCCGGGGTGGTGCGCGGCACCGATCCGGCCCTTGCCGACGAGTGGGTCGTCTTCACCGCCCACCACGACCACCTGGGCACCGACCCCACCCTCCCCGCCACAAACCCCGGCGACACGATCTTCAACGGCGCCCTCGACAACGCCCTGGGGGTGGCGGGCATCCTGGCCCTGGGCGAGGCCTTCGCCGAGGCGGCGGAGGCAGGGGAGCTCCGGCGCTCGGTCATGATCCTCTCGGTGACCGCCGAGGAGGGGGGGCTTCTCGGGAGTGGCTACTTCGTGGAGAATCCGCCCTTCCCCCTCCGCCGGATCGTGGCCAACGTCAACGTGGACTCGCCCCAGTCGTACGGGCCTACCCGCGATGTGGCCGCCATCGGGATCGACATGAACACCCTGGGACCCGTGTTCGAGGAAGTGGTGCGGAGTTTCGGCCTCGAGCCCGCAGGTGATCCCAACCCCATGGCCGGGAGCTTCTACCGCTCGGACCAGCTCAACTTCGCCAAGGCCGGGATTCCCGCCCTCTACCTCCAGGCCGGGCGCGACTATGCCCGGGAGCTGGGCTTCGACCCGGTGGCGGACCGGGCCGAGCGCTATCATCAGGTCCATGACATCATCACCGAGGGGTGGGACCTGACGGGGCTCGAGCGCGATCTTCGCATTCTCTACGCGGTGTCGCTCCGGGTGGCCAATGCCGACGAGCCGCCCCGGTGGTTCGAGGGGAACGAGTTCGAGTCGGCGTGGAGGGCGCTCTACGGCCGATGAGGCACGGCCGCCCCCCCCGCTGGCTCCTCTGGCCGGCCTTCGGGATCCTCCTCTGGCTCGTCCTCTATCCCCAGCTCTTCGTGCTCGGAGACTCGGTCCGGGTGGAGGGGGCCTTCTCCCTGGACGGGTACCGGACCTTCTTCACGAGCCGGGCCGAGCTCGAGGCCCTCTGGGGGAGTGTCTGGATCAGCCTGGGCTCGGTCCTTCTTTCGGCCCTGGTGGGGATTCCCCTCGCCTTTCTCTTTACCCGCTTCGACTTTCCCGGGCGGACGATCTTCGGGGCGCTGGCAGCCCTCCCCGTGCTCCTTCCGCCCCTGGTGGGGGTGATCTCCTTCCTCTTCCTCTACGGGGAGAGCGGGATCCTGACCCGGAGCGTGCAGGCGCTCCTCGGGCTGGAACGGGCGCCGTGGCGCTTCACCGGGGGGTGGGCCATTCTCCTGGTGCACGCCTACTCCATGTACGTGTACTTCTACCTCTTCGTGGCGGCGGGGCTGGCGCGCCTCGATGCCTCAGCGGGGGAGGCGGCGGAGTCGCTGGGGGCGAGCCGGGCCCGGATCTTCTTCCGGGTGACCCTCCCCATGCTCACCCCGGCCATCGGGGCGGCGGCGGTCCTCGTCTTCATGACCTCCATGGCCTCCTTCTCGGCCCCCTACATCTTCGGGGGAGGCTACCGGGTCCTCACCACGCAGATCTTCAACTCGAAGATGAGTGGGGAGCTGACCATGGCCATGGTCGAAACGGTGGTCCTGGCCACCGCCTCCCTCCTCTTTCTCCTGGCCCACCGGCGGTTCGAGGGGGGGCGGTCCTTTGCCGCGGTGGGGAAGGGTGCTCCCCGGGCCCGGATGCGGGTCGACGGGAGGGCCGCCCGGGTCCTCGTGCCCCTGGCCGGGATCGGGGGGGTCCTCTTCCTCCTCCTCCCGCACCTCACCCTCGTTCTCGTTTCCTTCGTGCCCGAGGGGGCCTGGACCACCCAGATCCTCCCCACCCGGTACACCTTCGACAACTACCGGGCGCTCTGGGCCACGCCCCAGCTCTGGACCCCCATTCTCAATTCCCTCCAGATGGCGACGCTGGCCACCGGGGCGAACCTCCTGGTGGCCTTCGTCCTGGCCTGGCTCCTCGTGCGGGGGCGCTTTCGCGGGAAGGGGGCCATGCTCGGTCTCACCATGCTTCCCTGGGCCCTCCCGGGCACGGTGATCGCGATTGCCCTTTCCACCACCTTCTCGGCGCAGGAGCCCTGGTTCGGGCGCTTCCTCCTTGTGGGGACCTTCTGGATTCTCCCCCTGGCCTATTTCATCCGGAACCTCCCCCTGGTGACCCAGGCCACCATCGCCTCCTTCCGGCAGTACGATCCGTCGCTGGAGGAAGCCGCCCAGGGGCTGGGGGCGGGGACGCTGCGAACCCTCCGGAAGGTGGCCGCCCCCCTCGTGCTCCCGGGGCTCGCGGCGGGGGGTCTCCTGGCCTTTGTGGCGGCGCTGGGGGAGTTCGTCTCCTCCATTCTCCTCTATTCGTACCGGTCGCGTCCCATTTCCATCGAGATCCTCTCCCAGCTCCGGGCCTTCGACTTCGGAGCCGCCGCCGCCCTGGGGGTGGTTCTGGCCGCCCTCATGACGGTGGCCTTCGCCCTGGGGGGGAAGTACGTGCGCGCCGGGGCCACGGGGGGGTGACGCCCCCTACTCCCGCCTGAGGGCCACGATGGGGTCGAGGCGCGAGGCCTTCCACGCCGGGTAGAATCCGAAGAAGAGCCCCACCGCCGCCGAAACCCCCACCGCCAGCGCCATGGCCTCCACCGAGAAGAGGGCCGGCCACCCGGCCTGGCGGGCAATGAGCTCGGTGGCCCCGAGCCCCAGGAGAATCCCCCCGATCCCGCCCAGGAGGCAGAGGATCACCGCCTCCATGAGAAACTGGAGGAGGACATCGGGTCCCCGTGCCCCCACCGCCAGGCGGAGCCCCACCTCGCGCGTTCGCTCGGTCACACTCACGAGCATCACGTTCATGATCCCGATGCCCCCCACGAAGAGGGAGATCCCGGCAATGGAGGCCAGGAGAAAGGTCATGACCCGGGAGGTCTCGGTGGCCGCCTGCGCCACCTCCTCCTGGGTCTGGATCGTGAAGTCGTTGTCCTGATAAGGCGCCAGGCGATGTCGTTCACGAAGGAGATCCTCCATCTTCTGCCGGGCGATCTCCATGGAGCCCTGGTCGAAGACCTGCACATTGATGACCATGGCATGGCTTCGTCCGGAGATGCGCTGGAAACCGGTGGTATACGGCACGATCACGATGTCGTCCTGCACCGATCCCATGAGGGACATTCCCTTGGGTGCCAGGACCCCGATGATCTCCAGGGGAAGGCCCCGGACCCGGATCGTCTCGCCAATGGGATCGGAGCCCTCGAAGAGCTCCTCCACAAGGGTCTGCCCCACCACGGCCACAAGGGCCGCCTGGGCCACATCGTCCTCGTCGAACATGCGGCCGCTCTCCACCGGCCACTGACGGATCTGGAGGTAGTCCGCCGACTGGCCGTAGATGCGGGTGGCCCAGTTCCGGTTCCCGTACACCACCACCCGCTGCGAACGCACCTCCGGCGAGGCGGCCACCACCTCCGGGATCTCGTCGCGAAGGGCCTGGGCATCCTCGATGGTGAGGGTGTTGGCTTCTCCCCCTCCGATGCTCACTCCACCCAGCTGCCGCGAACCGGGGAAGACGAGAACCACATTCTGCCCCAGCCGGTTCACCTGCTCCTGCACCTCGTGGCTCGCCCCCTGGCCCAGCCCCACCATGGTGATCACCGCCCCCACCCCGATGATGATCCCCAGGGCGGTGAGAAAGGTGCGCAGGGCGTTCCGGGTCAGGGCCCGCACGGAGAGATAGGGAATGGCGCTCCATTTCATGGGCGTCGGGGGTCAGATGGGGGATGCGAAGGCGTGGGGTTCGGACGGGGCTTCCACTTCGAGCTCGTCTCGCCACTCGGCGAGGGCCTGGCGCGCCGAGTGCCCGGGGCTCGGACGGTCGGACGCCACGACCCCGTCGCGAAGGGTCACGATGCGACGGGCGAAGCGGGCAATTTCGGGTTCGTGGGTCACCATGAGGAGGGTGAGGCCATCGGCATTCAGCCGCTGGAGAATGTCCACCACCTCAAGGGTCGTTCGCGAATCCAGGTTCCCCGTGGGTTCGTCGGCCAGGAGAATCCGGGGGCGGGTCACCAGGGCCCGGGCAATGGCCACCCGCTGCTGCTGCCCCCCGGAGAGCTCGTTGGGGGTGTGGTCCACGCGGTCCCCCAGCCCCACCGCGGCCAGGGCTTCGGTGGCCCGGGCCCGGATCTCCTTCCAGCTCAGCCCCTCGTCGTGGTAGAGGAGGGGGAGCTCCACATTCTCCCGGGCCGAGGTCCGGGGAAGGAGATGAAAGGCCTGGAAGACGAAGCCCAGGGTGCGGTTCCGGATCCGGGCCAGCTCCGGCGCCGAGCGCTGCGCCACATCCTCCCCATTCAGGGAGTAGGCGCCCGAAGTAGGACGGTCGAGGCACCCGAGAACGTTCATGAGGGTGGACTTGCCCGAGCCGCTGGCCCCCATGATGGCCACGAAGGCGCCTTCCTCCACCTCCAGGTCGATTCCGCGGAGGGCCTCCACCGAAACCCTCCCCGTGTCGTAGACCCGGGTCACCCCGTCCAGGCGGAGGATGGGGTCAGGCGCGGGGATTGGAGCGGGCATCAGAAGGTGGCCTGGGAGCCGGTGAGGAAGCTCCCGCCACCACCCCTGCCTGCCTCCCCGGCCAGGGAGAGCCCCACGGCCAGAACCTCCCCCTCCGAGAGCCCGGAAAGGATCTCGGTGTAGGCGCCGTCGGTGAGCCCGGTGCGAACGGCCACCGCCTCCAGCGCCCCGTTCCGGACCCGGTAGACGCGTCCGTTGGTCTCGCCGTCAGAGGGCGGGTCTGCCGGGCGGATCTGGTCCGGGAGCCGGGCGCGAAGGGCGGTGTTCCGGACCCGCACCACCTCGTGCACCTCGGCAGTGATGATCCGGACCTCGGTGGTCATTCCGGGCTTGAGGAGTCCCTCGCCGTTCTCCACCGCAATGATCGTCTCGTAGTGGACGACGTTGTCCTGCATGACGGGCGCGTTTCGAACCTGCACCACCTCTCCCTCGAACTCCCGGTTCCGATGGGCATCGACCAGGAAGCGGACGCGCTGACCTTCCGCCACCTCCCCGATGTCGGCTTCGGAGACGGAGGCGTGGATGTGCATGCGCGAAAGGTCCGAGGCGATCTCGAAGAGAACCGGGGCCGAGAGGGAGGCCGCCACCGTCTGCCCCACATCCACGGCCCGGGAAATCACCATTCCGTCGGAGGGGGCGGTGATGATCGTGCGCTCCAGCTCCCGCTGGGCGGCCTCCAGGGCGTGGCGGCGGACCCGGACCTGGGCCTCCGCCTGGGAGTGCCCGGCCCGGGCCTGCTCCACATCGGAGGGGGGGACGAACTGCATGGCCCGCAGTTCCTGGGTCCGCTCCCACTGGAGGCGGGCCAGCTCGAGCCCGGCCTCGGCGGAGGCCAGCTCGGCCTCGGTCGAACTCACGGCGGCCTGGAAGGTGGAGGGATCGAGACGGGCCAGAACCTGGCCGCGGCGTACCGGGGTGTTGAAGTCCACCAGGATCTCCTCGAGGATCCCCGAGACCTGGCTCCCCACCTCCACCCTCTGCACCGGCTGAAGGGTGCCGAAGGCCACGATCCGCTGCGAGACGTCGCCCCGGTCCACCTCTTCCGTGTGGAGGGGGGGGAGGCTCCCCTCTGCCGATCCTGCGCGCTGGGTTGCCCACCAGAGGCCACCCACCGCCACGACCAGAACCATTACCAGGACCTTCCACCAGCGCTTCATTCTCAGCGATCTCCTTCGGCTTTGCGGGGACGAGCGGCCATGCCGCCCAGGGGTGCGCACCTCCCCGCAGTCTCACCGCACCATGCTCTGGCCAGGTGCAACGACCTTGCACCCTGCCTCACCCCTACTCCTACCGACACGGCAGGTTCACCCCCCGTTGAGGCGGCAAGCGCAGGGACCGCTGCATCTGGCACGCTTGTTGATCCGTCAACGGGTCCTGAGAACCTCCCCTCCCCCCCGTACCCTGGACCCCCCGATGCGCCCCCCCCGCTGGCAACACTATCTGACCGGAGCCTTCGTGGCGCTCCTGGGGCTCATCGGCATCCTGGCCATGGTGGCGGGGTGACCGGGGGGTGACCGAAGGCTCGCCGGCGGGGTAGCTTTGGGGAGTTCGCCTCCCCCGCTCCCCTCCGCCCTGCCCCTGCATGCCCGACGCGACGAAGACCGACTTCATCCGGCAGATCATCGACCGCGACCTGGCCGCCGGGAAGCATCCAGGGGGAGTGGTCACCCGCTTTCCGCCCGAGCCCAACGGGTACCTCCACATCGGGCATGCCAAGTCCATTGTCCTCAACTTCGGGCTCGCCGGCGAGTATTCACCGGCCCGGTGTCATCTCCGCTTCGATGACACGAATCCCATTACCGAGAACGTGGCCTACGTGGAGGCCATTCAGCGCGATGTGAAGTGGCTGGGGTACGACTGGGGCGAACACCTCTACTTTGCCTCGGACTACTTCGAGGCCATGTACGACTTCGCCCTGGCCCTCATCGAGAAGGGGCTGGCCTACGTGGATTCGAGCAACGAGGCCGAGATCCGGGCGCTGCGGGGCACGGTGACCGAGCCCGGAACGCCGTCGGCGTACCGGGACCGGTCGGTGGCGGAGAACCTCGACCTCTTCCGCCGCATGCGGGCCGGGGAGTTTCCCGACGGGGCCCACGTCCTTCGGGCGAAGATCGACCTGGCGCATCCGAACATGATCATGCGCGACCCGGTCCTCTACCGGATCCGGCACGCCCATCACTACCGCACGGGCGACGGCTGGTGCATCTACCCCCTCTACGACTACGCCCACTGCCTGGAAGATGCGCTGGAGGGGATCACCCACTCCCTCTGCACCCTGGAGTTCGAGAACAACCGGGAAATCTACGACTGGATCATCGAGCACGCCCCGGTCCCCCACACCCCCCGCCAGTACGAATTTGCCCGGCTGAACCTCGATTACACGGTCATGAGCAAGCGGAAGCTCCTCCGCCTCGTGAACGAAGGGCACGTGGAGGGATGGGACGACCCCCGCATGCCCACCGTGGCCGGGCTCCGAAGGAGGGGGGTGCGCCCCCGCGCGATCCGGAGTTTCTGCGAAATGATCGGGGTGGCAAAGGCCGATTCCCGGGTCGACATGGGGAAGCTTGAATACGCCATTCGCCATGACCTGAACCACGAGGCTCCCCGGGTGCTGGGGGTGCTGCACCCCCTCCGGGTCCGGATCACGAACTGGCCCGGGGTTGGCCCCGACGATCCGGCCGGGGAAACCGAATGGCTCGACGCCCCGCTCTGGCCTCGCGATGTGCCCCGGGAAGGGACCCGCCCCCTCCCCCTCTCGGGCGAGATCTTCCTGGACCGGGCCGACTTCGCCGAGGATCCGCCCCGGGGGTTCCGGCGTCTTGTTCCCGGGGGGGCCGTGCGGCTCCGCCACGGGTACGTGATCCGCTGCGACGAGGTGGTGAAGGATGCGAAGGGAGAGGTGGTCCTCCTCCACTGCCGCTTCGACCCGGCCACCCGGAGCGGGGAGGCGGGTGGGGAAGGCACCCCCCGCCCGGACGATGCCGACGCCCCGGAGTGGAAGCCCCGGGGGGCCATTCAGTGGGTGTCGGCGGCCCATGCCCTCCCGGCCGAGGTGCGCCTCTACGACCGCCTCTTCCGGGTGGCGAACCCCGATGCCCCCACCCCCGACGAGGTGGTCGAGGCCCGAGGGGCGCGGGGGCTCGGCGCAGAGGATCCGGACCCGGACTTCCTGGCCTACCTGAACTCCGACTCCCTCGAGGTCCTTTCCGGCGCCCGGGTGGAGCCCTGGGTGACCGAGGCGGATCGGGAGACCCGCTTCCAGTTCGAGCGGCTCGGGTACTTCTGGCGGGATCCGGGAGCAGAGGGCGATGCCCTCATCTTCAACCGGATCGTGACGCTGCGGGATTCGTGGGGGGACAAGGAGACGATCCAGGCGAAGGTCGCTTCGAGACTGCCGGACCTGGTGTCGACCCTCGAGGCGGAGACCCTCCCTGCGCCCGCGGGGCGCGACCACGTTTCCGCGGAAACGTCCCCTTCGAGCGGCCCCCCCGCCCCCCCCGAACTCCCCCCCGAACGCCAGGCCCGAGCCGATGCCCTGGCCCGGGAATTCGGCCTCACCCCGGTGGAGGCGGCGATCCTGGCCCGGGACGACGACGACGAGGCCTTCTACCGGGAGGCGGTGGCGGCCTGGCAGGGGTCGGTGGAAAACGATGCGGGGGCGGGTGCGCTGGCCAACTGGTTCATCCACCAGCTTCCCCCGCACCGCGACGGCCGGGCCCTGGCAGAACTCGCCGTCGAGCCCGCCCCTTTCGCCCGCCTCGTGGCCCTCGTGGAGGAGGGGACCCTCTCCAGCCGGGGGGGGAGCCAGGTCCTGGAGATCCTGGTCCGCGAGGGCGGGGATCCGGACGAGATCACGGCCCGCCTCGACCTGGTCCAGGTCTCGGACGATGCGGCCCTCCTCCCCCAGGTCCGGGCCCTCGTCGCCGCCCACCCGGAAAAGGCGGCGGCGTACCGGGGGGGGAAGACCGGGCTCCTGGGCTTCTTCATGGGACAGCTCATGCGGGAGACCGGGGGGAAGGCCGACCCGGAGCGGGGGCGGACCCTCCTGGAGGAAGCGCTGGCCGAAGGCGGGAGCGACACCCGCCCCGAAGGCGCCTCCCCCGCAAATGCCTCCCCTGCAGACGAGAAGGGCTGATCGTGGGAAAGCGGCGCCGGATCCCGGTGGTCCAGCCCGACCCGGTGCGCTCCCTCCTGGGGTCGCGGCCGGAGGCGGAACTCGACCTCCATGGCCGTGTCGCCCGCGATGCCGAGGGGGCGGTGCGCCGCTTCGTCGAGACATGGTCCCGCCGGGAGCCCGGGGCGGTGGTCCGCATCATTACCGGAAAGGGGGCCCGCTCCGAGGGGCCTCCCGTGCTCCGGGGGGTGGTTCTCGACCTCCTGAATGGCGACCTCGCCCCCCGGGTCGAGCGCTGGAATGTGGAGGTGGGGGGCGGAAGCTACCTCCTCAGGGTTCGCTGACGGGGGGCTGCCCCCGTTGCGAAAATCCGGGTCACCCCCTCTCTTGCGAGGCTGGACTCCTTCCGTTCCGCCTTCAGACCGGACACCGATCCATGCCCGTTCCGCTCCGTGTCATCCCCTCCCGCATGACTCCCCTTCGCGGGGCCCTTCCCGCGCTTTTCGCCCTGGCCCTCCTCCCGGCATGCGGGGCTCCCGATGCCGATGCCTCCGCCCAGGAGGAGGAAAGCGTGGCCCTCTCCGCGCAGGATGCCTTCTGGCAGAACCTGCAGGCGCTCTGCGAGTCGGCGGCGCCGGGAGAGCTTCTCCAGGCTCCCGACACCCAGATCGATCCGGATGCCGCCCTCGTGGTTCACTTCTGGGAGTGCGGCGAGGAGGAGATCCGCTTTCCCCTCCATGTCGATGACAACCGCTCCCGCACCTGGGTCTTCATTCGCCACGACGACGCCCTGGAGCTCCGTCACGACCACCGGAACCCCGATGGCACCGAGGAGTCGAACACCTGGTACGGCGCCTCCACCGTGGCCGAGGGCACGGCGATCCGGCAGGACTTCGTGAATGTCCGGGGCGAGATGACCTCCGGGTGGCGGGTGGAGATCCACCCCGGGGAGCGCTACGAGTACGGCACCGCCCGCAATGGCGAGTGGCGTCACCACCTGGTCTTCGATCTCACCTCGCCGGTGGAGGTCCCCCCCATGCACTGGGGTCACGAGACCCGTCCCTCCCAGCGTCCCACCCCCGGGGGCTGAGGGCGCGCCCTCCCCCGTTCAGCACCCCAGGAGCACGCCCCCGTCCCGACGCTGGAAGTCGGCGGCGGGGGCGCGTTCCGTCCAGGGCCCGGCGCGAACCCGGAAGAGGCCGTCGGGTCCCGACGCAATGCGCCCCGTCACCCCCCGATCGCGAAGCCGCCGGAGCGCTTCGTCGGCGTTGGCCTGTTCCCGGTAGGCCCCCACCTGCACCTCCCAGCAGCGCCGGGGCTCCGGGGCCTCGAGCACGGTGAGGCGCACCGGGCCGATGCCCGGCCCCAGGAGCCCCACCTCCCGCGCCGCCCGCCGCGAGAGGTCGATGATCCGACCTCCCACGAAGGGCCCCCGGTCATTGATCCGCACCGTGGTCCGGGCACCGGTCCGGGCGTTCACCACCTCCACCACGGCGCCGAAGGGGAGGGTGGGGTGGGCGGCGGTGGGTGCCTCCATGTCGTAGACCTCGCCCGAGGCGGTCTGGCGCCCGTGAAAGGGGGGGCCATACCAGGAGGCGACCCCCTCTTCCGTCCACCCCGGCGCCACCGTGGCCTCGGGAGGCGCCGGAGCGCGGGGGGCGGTGCCGGCCCCCGGTGGTGCCCCGCCCGGCGGGACGGGGCGGGCCACCAGGGAGCACCCGGCGGTGGTGAGGAGGAGGACGAGGCCGACCCCCCACCCCCGCCGCACCGCGTCAGTCCGGGAGGGTGGCGCCACGGGCCCGGTCGAAGTCCGCCACCGCGTTCTCGTACCCGATCACGGCCCGCAGCTCGGCCAGACGGGCCGACGTCAGGGCATCCTGGGCCGTCACCACCTGGAAGTTCGTGGAGGCGCCCACCTCGAACCGGGTGAGCTCCGCCTGGAGGCTCCGCTCCGCCGCCTGCCGGCTGCGCCGGGCGGCCTCCAGCTGCAGGAAGGCGTTCCGCACGCCCAGCCCCAGGTTCGTGACCTCGGTGGCAATGGCCAGCTCCTGGCTCTGGAGCGAGATGTCGGTCTGGCGGAGCTGGAGGCGGGCGCGCTCCAGGTTGGCCCGCCCGGACTGCATCCCCAGGGGGTAGGAGAAGGTGAGCTGCACATTGAAGGTGGGGGTGTCGAGGTTGGCAATGGACTGGAGTCCGTCCATGTACCCGCCCCGGGCCACGAGCTGCGGCTCACCGCCCAGCCCCGAACGGTCGAAGAGATCGCCTCCCACCCCCTGGAGCGAGTACCCGGCACTCAGGTTCAGGTCGGGGAGGACCCCCTCCCTGGTCACGGCCAGGTTCATCACGGCCACCTCCCGCTGTTCCCGCTGGGCGCGGATGTCGGGGCGTCGTGCCAGCGCCTCGGACACGGCGGCCTCCACATCGACCACCCGCTCCTCGAAGGCCGGGGAACTCACCGGGTTCACCGTCTGCCGCCAGAGGGGGTCATCGGTCCCCGAAATGAGGAGGCGCTTGAAGGTGAGCTCCTGGTTCCGCCACTGGATCTCGGCGTTCAGAAGGGCCTGTTCCGCATTGGCCACCTGCACCTCGGCCTGGGCCAGGTCCATCTCCACCATGGTTCCGGCCCGGACCCGGGCCTGGTTGTTCTCCAGAAGCTGACGGGCCTGGGCCAGGCTCCTCCGCTGGATCTCGATCTGCTCGATCTGGGAACGAAGGTTCCAGTACGCGATCCGGACCTGGTTGGCCACATTCTCGGCTTCCCCCTGGAACTGGATGTCGACGATCCGGCGCTGGAGCTGCTGGGTCTCGAGGGCGGTGCGCTGCTGGTCGGTGCGCCGCCCCGAGAGGAGGGACTGGTTGTAGCTCAGGGAGAAGGAGGAGGAATAACTCGGATTCCGGGTGGCGAAGATGTTGTCGGTGCTCGTCCGGGCGTTGTTGAACCCCGCCGTGATCCGCCCCCCCGTCCAGGGAAGGGTGTGCCCGTACCCGAAGTTGAAGGTGTTCCGCTCCGTGGTGATGCGCGCCCCTCCATCGAGCTGGCTCGTGGACTGGGTCGCTGCGTTGTTGTACCCCAGGGTGCTGGAGAGGGTGGGGCGGAAGGCTGCCCTCGCCTGGTCCAGCCCCAGGTCCTGGATCTGGGGGTTCAGCCGTGCGCTCTCGAGGCCCAGGTTGTTCCGGAGCGCCCGTTCCACGGCCTCCTCCAGGGTGAGTTCCACGAGGGGAGCCCCGGGTTCGGCGGGGGGAAGGGCCCGGCCCACCTCGTAGCTCTCCGGAAGGTCGGGAGCGGGCGGGGTGGGGTCCTGAAGGGCGACAAGGCCGCCGGGCACGAGGAGAAGGGCGAGAAGGAGGAGGGGGGTGCGAAGAAGGGAAATGGAAAGGGACATCGGAGCGGGTGCAGGGAAGGGGATCGGGGGGATGGGTCAGGCCTCTGCTCATGAGGACGTTTCCCTCCCCGGGTTTGTTTAACCGGGATGCGAGGGTGCAAGGGCGAAGACGACGTCGGGATGCGCCCGGGGCCTCCGGAAGGGTGCCGGACCGCCGGCGCGGCCCTCCCCTACGGCCGGAAGTGACCCGGACGGTACCGGTGGAGGGCCGCCGCCTCGATCTCGGCCTCACTCCAGGCCACCGGGGTCATCCGGTGCGAGACGAAGTCCTCGAGCTGGTCCTCGTGGTGCGGATGTCCCGGCCGGTTGCTCTGTCCGTAGGCGAGCACCGTGAAGGCCCGGGGCTGGACCCCGAACTCCACCGCCGAGATCCATCCGTCTCCTCCCCGCACCCGCCGACGGGCGTCGGCGTCGTCGTCGAACCAGATGACCCGGAAGCACCCCAGAAGCCCGTCGCACCCGCTCACCGGGAGGTCCAGGCTCCCGTGCCGCGCACGGTGCGCGGCTCCCCAGGGCACATCCACGCTCCCCCACCGATCCCGGGTGGCGGGCGCCGCCCGGCGGAAGGCCTCCACCGCCCGCGCCGGGTCGGCGAGCCCCCGGGGGGTGGTGAGGGGTGCGTCGTCCCGCCAGGGTTCGGCGAAGAGGGCGCCGGCAGGGGCCGGGAACCCAACGGAGGCCGCGCCGGCGGGGGCCCGCCCCGCCCCGGCCAGGTAGCGTTCCCACCACTCCACGAAGAGGACGGCCCCCCGGGCCTCCACCGCCGCGCTCCGGTCCCACCCCTCGAGGGCCCGGAGCCCTTCCTCGAGGACCTCGGACCAGGGCCCGCCTGCCCGGGCCTCTCGAAGGGCCGTCAGGAGGTCGTCCAGGACCCGGTCCGCCAGGAGCATTCCGTCGCTCCCCCGGGCCTCCACCACCTCCTCGAGGGAGAAGCGCCGGTCGTTGTGAAGGATCTCCAGGGAGTGCTGGCTCCGGAGCCGCACCCGGGGAGCTTCCGCCTCGGGAGGAAAGTCCGCCGGATCCATCACGGCATTCAGGTTCGTGTGATGAAAGGGGTCGTTCTCGTTCCGGAGATAGCCACCCGGGGGATTCAGGAGCTGGGGGAGGGCATCGAAGGGGAGGATCTCCTGCCAGGCATCGGTCGGCCCCGAGGCGGGGTGGGCCACCGAATCCCCGCCAAAGGGATGGGGGCGCACCGGGTGCATGGCATTCCAGACATAGAAGATGTTCCCGTCGGCATCGGCGTAGGTGAAGTTGGACTGGGTCCGGGCCTGCATGCGCATGGCATCGAGCCAGGCTTCGAGGGTGGTGGCGCGCATCATGGCCAGGAACTGGGCGCCGAGAAAGGGATTCCCGTCGCCGGCGGTGCGGACCACCCAGACGCGATCCCCCGTCTCGTGGACCACCGGTCCCAGCGGCGTCTCGAGGAAGTCGCGGCTCTCCTTTTCGAGGACGCCGTCCCGCCAGATCTCCACCGTGTGGGTGGTCCGGGTCATGGCGTGGGAGCTCCCCTCCCACCGGAGGTGATCGGGGTGGGAGGGGTCCCGCTCCAGCACGTAGAGGTCCGAGAGTTCGGGGGCGTTGTTCGTGGTGGACCACCCCAGCCGTTCGTTCCATCCTCCGATGACGCTGAAGGGACCCCCGATGCGGAAGTCGCCATAGAAGGCCAGGTCTCCGTCGATCACGAGGTGGCCTTCGTGATACCCCGCCGTCCAGGAGAGGTGGGGGTTCCGCATGAGAATGGCGTGGCCCGAGGTGGTTCGCTCCGGGGCCAGGGCCCAGGTGTTGGAGCCCGGTTCGGCGCGGAGGTCACCGCCTTCGCCTTCGCCCCGGATCGCGGTGCCCGCCCCTTCCTCCCCCGCGCCACCGGGGCCCGCCGCCCCGCGCGCTTCCATCCGCCGCACGTACCGATCCCCCATCCCCCAGTTCGGTCCGGGGATGTCGCGGGCCAGGATGTGGAATCCCTCGAAGTCGGGGCGGAGGGTGGGGGGGGCGTCTTCCGGGTGGAGCTCGAGCCACCGGTTCACCGCCGCGGCGAACCCCCGGTACATCCCCTGGAGGTCGGGGTCCAGGTCGGGCCACCGGTCCCGGGCCGTGGTAAGGGTGCGACGCGCCCGGAGGTCGGCGGTGACCCGCCCCTCTCCTCCCCCGGGTCCGAAGTGCCGGCCCGTCTCCCCCCGGGCCGAAACGAGGAGCTCCACCACCCGGGGGCCATAGTCCTCCATCTGGACCCACCCGAGGGCGAATCCGGCGGCCTCCGTGTCACGGGCCCGGATGTGGAAGATGCCGCGCGTGGTACGGACGATTTCGGCTCGCTCGGCCAGGGCTTCCCACTGCCCCTCCATGCCCGGTGGCTGGGCCTCGAGGGCCGGTGCACCCGGAAGGAGGAGAAGGAGGAGGAAGAGGGCGGTGCCGGAGCGGAAGGGCGCGGTCGGGGCCATGGGAGGCGTCCGCGAAGAGGGGTGGGGCAGGGTGCGGGAAGAGGGGAAGCTGGAGTCCCGGGGTCCCTCGGGGCAACCCCGCGGGGGGGCGCCCCCATGGCCGGGCCTCCCCCTTCCGGGCCTTCCGTGTAACGATTCTTCCACGGATCATGGTGCCGGGCCACCCGGGCCCCTACTCTCTTCCCGCAGGGGCCGGCCCCACCACGGGCGGTCGGTCACGGTCTTCCCCCATCGGGCCACGAGGGGCCCGGGAGCCCCGCCATGCTCTGGTCCCGCATCCCTTCCGGTCGGCCCTTCCGAGGCGGACCCGCCCTCCCGCTCCTGCTCTTCCTCCTGCTTCTCCCGGGATGCGTCTCTTCCCTTCGCACGCCCCCGGGCCCCGATCCCTTCGGGGGCGGAGGCGGAGGGGGCTTCCATCTCGATGTGCAGAACACCCTGGAGGAGTCGGTGACGGTCCGGCTCCGGGCCGGCCGGCACAGCCAGGAACTGGGGGTCATCTCGGCCCGTTCCATCGTTCGTTTCACCATTCCGTGGGAGGATCACGGTCG
This sequence comes from Gemmatimonadales bacterium, assembly GCA_050485885.1. Lineage (GTDB taxonomy): Bacteria > Gemmatimonadota > Gemmatimonadetes > Longimicrobiales > Gaopeijiaceae > SKNW01. The sequence goes on from JBJHCG010000003.1 coordinate 19,514, forward strand.
CCTCTCCCTCCAGATCGAACCCATGACCGGGGGACGCTTCACCTTCCCCCCCCGGGAGGTGGCGAAGGGAGATGCACTGGAGCTCGTGATCGTGAGTCCCCTGGCCCGCTCCCGCTTCGGACGGTGAACGCCCGCCGGGCGCCCCTCCCTCAGCGCGCGGAAACCTCGACCCGCACCTCGGTCCCCTCCCGCCAGAGGGTGAGGGTGGCCGCCTCGTCGGGGCGGTAGCTGGACAGGATCCTCCGGGCGTCTTCGGCACTCCGGACGGCCCGCCCATCAATCGCCACGAGGACGTCGCCCGGCCGGATTCCCTCCGGGGTCCGGGAGGTGGTGTCGAGAACGAGGGCGCCCTCGCTTCGTCCGAAGTAGGAGCCGAGCCCCTCGTTCAGGGTGGCCAGCTCGAGGCCCAGGGGCCCCCGCCCGGCCAGGGCCGCCGAGAGGACGCCCGCCACCTCCCCCGGCCTCCGGCCCTCGGGGAGGAGGATGTCCGCACCCCGGCGTACCTCCACCCGGGGCATCTCCATCCGGGAGGGGAGGGTGGCCACCCACCTCGTGACGTCGGGGAGGGAGCGGAGCTCCACTTCTACCTCCCGGTCCGCCTCCGTGCCGCGTCGGATCCGGATTCGGACCGTGTCGCCTGCCGCCCGATCCCGGAGGGCGGCGGCCACCTCCGATGCCGCGCGCACCGGCGACCCCTCCACGGCCAGGATCCGGTCGCCTGCCGCGATCCCCGCCTCCGCCGCCCCACTCTCCCGGGCCACCATCTGCACCCGCACGGTTTCATCTCCGGAATCGGCGACGGTGATCCCGAGACGGGGCTGAATCCAGGCCTGGGCCTCGAGCTGCGGAGCCAGGGGGAGGGTGGAAAGGAGAAGGGGAACGACGAGAAGAAGGAGGGGGCGCATGGGTCTCTCCAGGGGCAGGGGTTCGTGTCTGAGACGCGGCGCCGGACTGCCAGGGTTGCCCCCGGGCGGAACTCACGGCCGCCCGAGGCGTTCTGTACGGGTTGGACCTCCCTCGCTCCGGCCTCCTTCCCGACCCCCCCGTCTCGCGCCCGTCCCCCTCCATGGAACCCTTCATCCGCATACGCGGCGCCCGTCAGCACAACCTGAAGAACCTGGACGTGGACCTTCCCCGGGGGACCTTCACCGTGATCACCGGGCCCTCGGGTTCGGGGAAGTCCTCCCTGGCCCTCGATACCCTCTTCGCCGAGGGGCAGCGGCGATACGTCGAGTCCCTCTCCTCGTACGCCAAGCAATTCCTGGAGCGGATGGAGAAGCCCGATGTGGACCGGGTGGAGGGAATGGCGCCGGCGGTGGCCATCGAGCAGAAGAATCCCACCCGCACGAGCCGCTCCACCGTGGGGACGGCCACCGAGGTCCACGACTACCTCCGCCTCCTCCTCGCCCGGGTGGGGAGGACCCACTGCCCGGCCTGCAACCGCCACGTTCAGCCCGACACGGTGAGCGGAGCGGTGGACCGGATCCTCGACCTTCCCCCGGGGACCCGCTTCATCGTGGCCTTCCCCCTTCCCCGGGGGGAGGAGGCGCAGCATGCCTCCCTGGTGGAGAACCTCCGGGCCCTGGGCTTCGTCCGGCTCCGGGCTGACGGGGTGGAGGTGGACCTGGGGACGCCCGGTGCCGAGACCCCCGAGGGGGCCGGTGCGGACCTGGGGCTCACCCGGGAGATCCTCGTTCTGGTGGACCGCCTCAAGGCCGGGCCCGGGATCCGCGATCGACTGGCGGACTCGGTGGGGACGGCCTTCCGCGAGGGAGAGGGCGAGGCCCTCGTCCTCCTCCCCGGAGAGGAGGGGGAGGCCCGGCTCCGCTTCACCGAGCGCTTCCGCTGCCCGGACCACCCGGAGATCGAGTTTCCCGAGCCCACCCCCCAGTTCTTCTCCTTCAACTCTCCCTATGGCTCCTGCCCCACCTGCACCGGGTTCGGCGCCACCCTCGAATACGACCCCGCCCTCATCATTCCCAACCCGACCCGGACGCTGGAGGAGGGGGCGGTGGACCCCTGGACCAAGCCCCGCTACGCGAAGGAGCGGACGGCCCTCCTGGGGTACGCCGAGCGCATGGGGGTCGCCACCGACCTGGCCTGGAGCGAGCTTCCCGAAGACTTCCGCACCGCCGTCCTGAAGGGGGCACGCTCGGGGAAGGGGCGCCTCACCGACAAGGGATTCCGGGGGGTCCTTCCCTTTCTGCGCTCCCGCGAGAAGAAGCGGTACAAGCAGTACATCCGGGTCTTCCTTCGCCAGTACCAGAGCCCCATGCCCTGCACCACCTGCGGGGGCGCCCGGGTGCGTCCCGAGGCCCTGAACGTGAAGGTGGCCGGAAGGGATGTGAATGCTCTGAGCCTCCTCCCCCTGGAGGAGCTCCTTCCCTGGCTCGAGGGGCTCGCCCTGGAGGGCGCCGAGGCCGAGATCGCCGGAACGATCCTCCGGGAACTCCGGGCCCGGGTGAGCTTTCTCGTCGATGTGGGGCTCGGGTACCTGAACCTGCACCGGGCCACCCGGACCCTCTCCGGGGGGGAGGCCCAGCGGATCTCCCTGGCCAATGCCCTGGGGTCGCGCCTTGTGGACACGGTGTACGTTCTCGACGAGCCCTCCATCGGCCTCCATCCCCGCGACACCGAGGCCCTCCTCCGCCTCCTCCACCGCCTTCGCGACGGGGGAAACACCGTGCTCGTGGTGGAGCACGACACGGCGGCAATCCAGGTGGCGGACCATGTGGTGGAGCTGGGCCCCGCCTCGGGAGAGCATGGGGGCGAGATCGTCTTCCAGGGGTCTCCCGAGGCGCTGGCCGGGGCCGACACCCTCACCGGGCGCTTTCTTTCCGGGCGCGACGGGATCCCCGTGCCCCCGCGCCGGCGGCGCACCTCCGGGCCCCGCCTCCGCCTCCAGGGGGCCACCCTTCACAATGTGGAAGGGGTCGATGTGGAGCTCCCCCTGGGCACCCTCACCGTGGTCACGGGGGTCTCGGGATCGGGGAAGTCCACCCTCGTCCACGACATTCTCTACCGGGCCCTGGAAAAGGCGCTGGGCGGAGGCGAGACCTCGGCCCGGGAGCACCTGGGCGAGGCGGTGGGGAGCTGGCGTGCCCTCGAGGGGGCCCAGCACCTGGACGACGTGGTCCTGGTGGACCAAAGCCCCATCGGTCGGACCCCCCGCTCCAACCCGGTGACCTACATCAAGGCCTGGGACGAGGTCCGCCGCATCTTTGCCGCCCAGCCCCTGGCCCGGCAGCGGGGGTACGAGGCCCGGCACTTCTCCTTCAATGTGGCGGGGGGGCGCTGCGAGGCGTGCAAGGGGGCGGGGCAGGTGGAGGTGGAAATGGTCTTCATGGCCGATGTCTTCGTGCCCTGCGAGGTCTGCCGCGGAAGGCGCTTCAAGCCCGAGGTCCTGGAGGTCCGGGTGCGGGGGCGCTCCATTGCCGACACCCTGGAGCTCACGGTGGACGAGGCCATCCGCTTCTTCGTCCGGGAGGACCGGCTGGGGCAGACCCTCTGGCACCTCCAGCAGGTGGGGCTCGGCTACCTCCGCCTGGGGCAGGCCGCCACGACCCTCTCGGGAGGAGAGGCCCAGCGCCTCAAGATTGCCCGGGAGCTCGCCGGGGCCTCGGGGCGGAAGGGGCGGAAGCTCTACCTCCTCGACGAGCCCACCACGGGGCTGGCCGGGGCCGATGTGAAGAAGCTCCTCGCCGTCCTCGACCGCCTGGTGGAGGCTGGCAACACCGTCCTCGTCATCGAGCACAACCTCGATGTGATCAAGTGCGCCGACTGGGTCCTCGACATGGGGCCCGAGGCCGGGGCCCGGGGGGGGCGTCTTGTGGTGGCCGGGCCTCCGGAGGCGGTGGCGGGAGCCCCCGACTCCCTCACCGGGCACTTTCTCCGGGAGGTTCTGGACGCAGCGGGGGCCGCCCGGGTGGGGTGAGCCGGGACGGGGTGAGCCGGGGTTGGTCGGTGCGAAGGAGCCGCCCCGTCTACCCCTCGCCCCGCTCCACCACCACGGCGATCCGGAGGCCGTCGGGGCTCACCGCGATCCGCGACACCGGCCCCCCCAGCGCATCGCCCAGCTCCTCCTCGAAGGAGAGCAGGGCGACGAAGGGCTGCTCCGGATCCCGGGTCAGGCGGTAGAGGATCCCCTCGTGCACGAAGAAGGCGGTGACGGGCGAGAGCCAGGCGTGCTCCTCGACCCCCGGGAGGAGGGTCACCACCTCCCTTTCCTCGCCGGTGGCCGGATCCAGGCGGTGGAGCACGGGACGCTCCCGGTCGGAAAGGTCCACGTAGCTCACCTCCGTGGTGCGGGGGATGGGCTGGAGGCTCCGCCCCACCCCGCTCCGCACCGGAATCACCTCCGCCGCCTCCCCCCCTTCGCCCACGCGTACCCGTGCCAGGGTGGGCGGGGCTCCCTCGGCCCCCACCCGGAAGACCACGAGCCACCCCTCCGACCCCCAGGCGTGGTACCCGATGTCATCGAGGGGGGCCAGAAGGCGCACCCCCGGGCCTCCCCCCGCCTCGGGGTAGCGCACGAGGTGCTGGCTCGTCCCGTCGGCCTCCACCCGCACGGCCACGAGGGCCGATCCTTCCCCCACATCCACGACCCGGGGCGAGTACTCCGATTCCTCCGGGGTCCGGGTGAGTCGCTCCACCGCCCCCGACGAGAGGGTGAAGCGGTACACCTCGGTGCTCCCGCCTTCCCGATCCGACACGAAGAGAATCCGGTCGTGGTCCAGGAAGACCGGCTGATTGTCGTACCCGTCCCGGTCGGTCACGCGCACGAAGGAGCCCACATGGGCATGGTCCAGGTGGGGATAGAGGTCCAGGACCACCACATCGGTGGAGGGCTGCGCCCCCAGGGGAGATGGGGAAGGGAAGGCCAGGGCCAGGATCGTTCCGGCGAGGAGGATGGCGGCCCCGTGAACCGGGCTCAGGTCGGCCTGGGGCCGCAGGAGGGAGGACGGGGCAGGCGAAGCCATGGCGAAGGGCCCTGGAGGGAGGGGCGGGGCGAAGACGGAACGCCGCGTGCGAACGGCGCGCGGCGCACCCCCTCCTACCGCAGCGGGAGAGGCGGAGGTCCCCCCCTCACCCCGGGAGGTGGCGGGTGTCCCATTCTCCCCGGACCTCACCGCGCGTCATGCCGCCCCGCCTCCCGGTAGAGGAGCACCCCCGCCACCCCCGTCCAGAGGAGGGCGGGGAGGAGGGCGGTCCCCTCCTGCACGGCGCCCTTCACCACAATGGGAAAGGGGGAGACGGGGTGATGGAGAAGGGCGATGAAGGCCTCGACCAGGGTGCCGGCCTCCACCATGAGGGCCAGAACCAGGAAGAGGGTCGGAAGGAGGATGACGCCGAGGAGGACAAGGAGGAGGGGGCGCCCCCAGCGGAGCGCCAGGATGGACCCGATCCCGTACGCCAGGAGGAGGGCCACGAGCCCCACGAGAAGGGAGCCCGCGCCCAGGGGCACCTGTTCGAGCATCCGGAGCCCCAGGCCCGCGGGAGATTGTGCGTCGGCGGCAGGGATCCGTTCCAGGCGGAACCGGAAGAGGACGAGGGCCAGCACGGTGGCAAGGTAGAGGGCCAGGAGGGGGAGGAAGCCTGCGGCGCACCGCGCCAGGCGATGGAGGCGTCGGGACACGGGAAAGGCATCGAGGCCGCCCCGCTTGCCCGGGGGAAAGTGCCGCCAGGGGACTTCGGGCCAGATCAGCCCTGCCGGGACCACCACGAGGAGGGCCGTGACGAGAAAGGAGATCGTCCCGGCCGAGCCCATGGTCCGTGCGCTGGAGGGCTCGGCGGCGAGGGCTTCCACGCCGAGGGGGCTCAGGAGCGCCGCCAGGGGGAGGAGGACGACCATGCCCAGGGCAAGGAGGTGGAGGGCCGGGAACTCGCGGAAGAGGAGCCGGAGGTGCATCCCCGTGAGGGTCAGGAACCCGGGTGCCCTGGCGGCGGGGCCGCCCTTCGAGGGGGAAGGGGAGGGAGTCATGGCGAGACGCGCTCCGGGGTGGAGGGGGAGGAATCGGCGGCGGAGGGTGCGTCGAGAGCGGCGGGGGAAGGGGTGCCCGGGGACGGTTCGCACGAGGCCATGACCTCCGGGGCCCGGTCGTCCCGGGCCGGGTTGCCCGGGTCCGGCTCCCCCCCGGCCAGATAGGCCATGGCGGCCTCGGCCAGGGTGAGGGGCCGAAGGGGGCCCAGCTCGATCCCCGCATCCTCCGCCCAGGCATGGAGGGCCTGGGGTTCCCCCCGGAGGACCCACACCGCCGACGCCCCGGTCCGTGAACGTTCCCGGACCAGGGGGACGGGGCGGCGGGTGGGAAGCTCCCCTTCCCGGGCTCGCACCTCCGTTTCGAAGAGGGAGCCCCGGAGCGCATCCGCCGAGTCCTGGAGGCGCACCCGTCCGCCACTCAGCACCACGAGGTGATCGGCCAGCCCCTGTGCCTCGTGAAGCACATGGGTGGCGTAGATGACGGTGGCGCCGGTGTCGGTCACATGCTCGGCCAGGGTGCCCAGGACCCGCTCCCGGGCCACCGGGTCGAGCCCGTCGGTGGCCTCGTCCAGAAGAAGAAGGGGCGCCCGGTGGGCCAGGGCCAGGGTGAGTTGAGCCCTGCGGGCCTCCCCCTTGGAGAGGCGGGACCACCGCTGGCGACGGCGAAGTTCGAGCCGACGGGCCAGCTCCGCCGCGTAGGCCTCGTCCCAGGTGGGACGGAGGCGGGCGTGAAGGGCCAGCGTGTCCTCCACCGTGAGGCGGGGGAAGGGGGCCTCGGTGGTTTCGGGAAGGACCCCCAGGAAGGCCCGGACCCGTGCCCCCTCCTCTGCCGGGTCGACCCCGAAGATCTCGAGGCGCCCCCCGCTCCGGGGAAGGAGGTCCTGGCAGGCGGCGAGAAGGGTGGACTTCCCCGCGCCATTCGGTCCCACGAGGAGGGTGAAGCTCCCGGCGGGGAGGGTGAGATCGATTCCCCGGAGGGCTTCGGTGCTCCCGTAGTGGAGGGAAAGGTCCCGGGCGAGGAGGGCGGGCGGAGCGGAAGGCGCGTTCATGGAGCGGGCTCCGTGGCGGGGGTGGAGGGGGAGGGGGCGTCCGGGAGAGCGGGATCCGGGGCGGAGGCACCCCGGGGACCCGCAGCGGGGATGACGCCCGGTTCTTCGGTTTCGCCCAGGGCGAGAATGGCGTGGGCCAGCTCGGTGGCGGAGAGTCCGGCCCGGGCCGCCTCCCGGACGGCCTGTTCCGCGGCCTCCCGGAGGACCCGGGCCCGGAGGTCCGGGGCCCGTCGGACCCCGGGGGCCACGAAGGTCCCCTGTCCGCGGCGAACGTAGACCTCGCCCGCCCGTTCCAGCTCCCGGTAGGCCTGCTGCACCGTGTTGGGGTTCACGCGCAGGTCCCGGGAGAGTTCGCGGACCGAGGGGAGGGGGGTGTCGGGTGGGAGGGTGCCGCGGAGGATTCCGCGCCGGACCTCGTCCACGATCTGGACATAGAGGGGGCGCGGGTCATCGGCGTTCACCGCAATGGGGTGTGCATGGACCACGGGCGGGGTTCCGGGCGACAGGGGGCATCATGGTGTATGGGTTGACCGACACACCGACACTCAGAGAATACCCCAGGGCCTGAAGCAGCGCAAGGGGGCGGGAATGAGCGACCGCGAGGAGGAGGGGGTGAGCGACCCTGCAGAAAGGAAAACACCCCCCCCGGCCGAAGCCGGGAGGGGCGCTGATTCGCGGAGTGCCGGCGTACCGGCCCCGGCCACGACTCAGAGGGCGACGACGTTCTCCGCCGCCGGGCCCTTCTGACCCTGCACGATGTCGAACTCGACGCGCGAGCCTTCCTGGAGGGTCTTGAAGCCGCTCATCTGAATCGCGCTGTGGTGGACGAAGCAGTCCTTCGAGCCATCCTCAGGCGTGATGAAGCCAAAGCCCTTGGAATCGTTGAACCACTTCACAGTCCCGGTGGTACGCATGCCGTACTCCCTGTTTTCGTTCTCGGTGATTTCGGGGTCCGGTCGGTCCGCACCACCCCATCACCTCGTGTATCTGCGGGATGTTCGCGCCTCCCGCGGCCGGCGCCGACCCAGAGCCGGGGTCTTCCCGGAAAGGAGCGCGGTGAGAAGGATCAGGGATCTTCCCTCCGCTGGCTCCAAACCGCTCACACCCCTACCTTGAGCCGACGCAGAAGATAATGAGGTCGCAGAAGGTGCGCAACGCGCCGGGGAAGGGTGCCGATTCCTTCGCCTTCCATCGAATGCCTCCGGGGGGGTAAAGGGTCCCTCCCGCGGGTCCCGACCCGGCGCCCCGAACCCCCTGTCATGGCCCCCACGAAGCGGATGCGGGGGGGGTGCCGTCTCCGCGCGAACGCCCGTCGGAGGAGAAGGGCACCCCACCGAATCGTGACCTTTTCGTTTCCCATCGACCTTCTGCACCCGCTCCCCTCCACGGCCCCGGTCCTCCATGGCTTCCTGCGCCCCTTCCGCTCCCCGCAGCGCCCTCTTTCTCCTTGGCGCCTTCGCGCTCCTCGCTGCACCCCACCCGGCCCCGGGGCTGCAGGAGGGCGCGGGGAGAGCCCTCCTCCCCTCACCCCTCACGGCCGAATGGAATGCCCGGGTGGAGCGGGGGGAGGTGGCCGGGGTGGCCTCTCTCATCGTGACGGGGGAGGGGAGGGTACTGGCAGCCGACTCGGCGGGGGTTGCCCGCCCCGACGGCCTCGTCATGGGAACCGGGACCCGGGTCCGCATCGCCTCCATGACGAAGCCGGTGACGAGTGTGGCAGCCATGATCCTCGTGGAGGAAGGCGTCCTCGAGCTCGACGCCCCCCTCCACCGATGGTTCCCGGCCTTCGAGGGGCTCCAGGTGGTGGGCCGGGACGAGCCCGCCGGTCCCATCACGGTAGAGCACCTCCTCACGCACCGCGCGGGCTTTGTCTACGGCTTCATCGATCGGGGTGAGGTGGGGGCGGCATACCGGAGGCTGGGGGTCCGCGATGCGGCGGGGCCGGCGGGAGAGACCCAGGCCCTGAACATGGACCGACTTGCCCAGGCCCCCCTGGCCTTCGAGCCCGGAACGGCCTGGCGGTACGGCCTCTCCACCGATGTACTGGGCCACCTGGTGGAGGTGGCGTCCGGCCTCTCCCTCGAGGCGTTCTTCCGCACCCGGATCTTCGAGCCCCTGGGCATGACGGAGACGGGGTTCAGCGTCCCCCCCGAGGCAGCGGGAGAGGTGGCCCTCACCTGGTCCCGGTCGCCGGACGGGTCGCTCCTTCCCCTTCCCGGCTCGGACGCGTCGGGAGGGGTGAGCCTCCTTTCGGGCGGGGCGGGGCTCTTCTCCACAGCCCGGGACTACGCGCGCTTCGCTCGCATGCTCCTCGAGGGCGGTGTGCTGGACGGGGTGCGGCTGCTCCAGCCCGAGACGGTGGAGGCCATGCGCACGAGCCGGACCGAGGATCTCTCGCCCTCTCCCCTGGGGGCGGGGCGGGGCTTCGGACTGGGGTTCCGGATCGAGGCCGACGGGAGCTTCGGGTGGGACGGGATCTACGGGACCACCTTCACGGTGGATCCGGTGGGAGGGACAGTGCGGATCCTCATGGTCCAGCACGTGCCCCGGAACCCGGGGGGGATCGAGGGAGCCTTCCGCCGCCTTGCCGACGAAGTGGTGGAAGGGGCGCTCGCCGGTGCGGAAGGCGGCGCCGCGGACGGCCCCCTCGGAGGGGGAGGGGCCCTCCCGGGGGTCCGGTAGGGCGGACGACACCTCCCGACGCACGAAACCCCCGCCCGGCCGAAGCCGGGCGGGGGTTCGTTGTGCGTTCGCTCCGACCGGGGCCGGGGCGCGCAGCCCTGAATCAGAGCGGCGAGACGTTCTCGGCGGCGGGGCCCTTCTGGCCCTGCACGATGTCGAACTCCACGCGGGCGCCCTCGGGGAGCGTCTTGAAGCCGCTCATCTGGATGGCGCTGTGATGGACGAAGCAGTCCTTCGAACCGTCTTCGGGCGTGATGAAGCCGAAGCCCTTGGAATCGTTGAACCACTTGACCGTTCCGGTGGTACGCATGTCCGTACTCCCTTGTGCTGTTCGGTGCCTCGGGGTCCGGTCATTCCGTACCTCCTGATCACCTCGTGTTCCGCAGGTTGTCAATGCGCCCCTGCGATTGGACGCTGGCCCAGGGTACATGGGACCGGATCATGAAAAAACGGACCGGGACAGGTGTCCAGGTCCGTTTCTCCGTCACTGGTGGGCGCACCCGGGGGTGCACCCATACTCTTTGCCAGCGCTGAGGATAGCGGGATCACCCCGGCGCGTCAACCGCCCCCACGCGTCCCACCCCTGCAGGCACGGGCGGCGGAAGGGGGGCGGAAGGATCGGGGCGCCGCGTCGAGGGTGCCGCGGGGGCCTTCCCTCCTTCCTGCAGTTCCGCCGGGCGCGCAACGAAATGGCGCTGGAAGAGGGCGGCGGCATCGTCCACGAGGGAGTACATGACCGGCACCACGATGAGGGTGAGGAAGGTGGCGAAGATGATCCCCACGATCACGGCCACCGCCATGGGGCTCCACCAGGCGGCCTGCTCCCCGCCCCAGTAGAGGTCGGGAGAGAGGGAGGTGTAGAGCCCGAAGAAGTCGAAGTTGAGGCCGATGGCCAGGGGAACGAGGCCCAGGGCCGTGGTGATGGCGGTGAGGAGCACGGGGCGGAGGCGTGTCATCCCCCCCTGCACGAGGGCCTCCCGGCGGTTCATGGCGTCGCGCTCGCGGAGAATGTCGATGTAGTCGATGAGGACAATCGCATTGTTCACCACGATCCCGGCCAGGGAAATGATCCCCACCCCGGTCATGATGATGACGAAGGGCATCTGGAAGACGAGGAGCCCCAGGATCACCCCCACCGTGGACATGATCACCGAGGTGAGGATGATCACCGGCTTCACCACCGAGTTGAACTGGGAAATGAGGATGAGGGCAATGAGCATGAGGGCGATTCCGAAGGCCATGGAGAGGAACTCCTGTGCCTCGGTCTGGTCTTCGAGCTGCCCGGTGAAGCGGAGCTGGTACCCGGGGGGGAGGGAGGCCTGGAAGTCGGCGAGTTCGGTCATGACCTCGCCGAGGACGGCGTTGGAGTTGTAGCCCGCGCGGACCTCGGAGCTCACCGTGGCCACCCGGTCCATGTCCTTCCGCCGAATGGAGCCCAGCCCCTCGCCCACCGTCCAGGAGGCCACCGAGAGGAGGGGGATCTGGGCGCCCCCGTCCGCCACCACCACGAGGTCGGAAAGGGCCGAGAGTTCGTTCCGCCAGGGCTCGGCCAGGCGCACCACGATGTCGTACTCGTCGTTCCCCGTGCGATAGCGCGCCGCCTCCACCCCCTGGATGGCCCCCCGGATGGCGCTTCCCACCTCGACGGTGGAGAGGCCGTGGAGGGCGGCCCGTTCCCGGTCCACATGCACCGAGAGTTCGGGACGCGCCTCGTCCAGGTCGGACTGGAGTCCCACGAGGCGAGCGGAGACGGGGGCGGTGCGGAGGCGGAGGAGGGCCTCGTCGGCCAGGGCCTTCAGGACCACCGGGTCCTCGCCGACGATCTCGAGATTCACCGGGGGCCCCGACGGGGGCCCCATGTCGGGCATGTCGGCCCGGATCTCCACCCCGGCCAGGTCGCGCCCCAGCCCCTCCTGGAGTCGCCGGAGGAGGGCGAAGGAGTCGCCGTTCCGGTCGCGGAACTCCACCATGGAAAGGAGGATGCGCGCCTCGTTCTCGGCCGAGGAGCCCCCCATGAGGAAGTTCCCCCCCGAGGCGCCCGAGGTGGTGACCACCGACTCCACGTCGTCGAAGCCCGGAAAGGCGGGGAGATCGGCCTCGAGGCGGCGGGCCACCTCGTCGGTGAAGGCCACCCGGGTCCCCACAGGGGCCTCCACATCGACAATGAGCTGGGCCGGGGGAATGTCCTCGGGGAAGAACTCCACCCCCCGGTTGAAGGGCACGAAGAGGGCGAAGGAGCCCACGAAGATGAGGGCACAGAGCCCCAGTACCACGGCCCGGTGATCCAGCGCCCATCGGAGGGAGCGCTCGTACCGGGCGGTGAGGGCCGGGATCCCCCGGGCCTGGAAGCGCCGCGCCAGCCCGTCGAGGACGAAGCGGTGCAGGAGGTAGAGCCCCACCCCGGTCAGGGTGAGGAGGAGGGCGGTGAGGGGGTTCCGGTTCAGGACCAGGAGGAGGAGAAGGAAGGCCCCGCCCAGGACGACGACGCGCGCGGCCCGGGTCATGGGTGGGGGGCGCACCCCGTCGGGGCGGAGGAAGATGGCGCATACCACCGGAACGATGACGAGGGCCACGAAGAGGGAGCTCGACAGCGTCACGATGAGGGTGAGGGGGAGGTACTTCATGAACTCCCCCGTCACATCGGGCCAGAAGAGGAGGGGGGCGAAGGCGGCAAGGGTGGTGGCCGTGGCCGCCACCACCGGGAGGGCCACCTCCCCCGTGGCCTTCCGGGCCGCCATGGGGGGGCTCCACCCCTCCTCCACGTACCGGTAGATGTTCTCGACAATGACAATGGCATTGTCCACGAGCATCCCCAGCGCCAGGATGAGGCTGAAGAGAACGACCATGTTCATGCTGATCCCCAGCGCCGCCAGAACGACGAAGGAGAGGAGCATGGAGGTGGGAATGGCCACGGCCACGAAGGCCGCGGTCCGGAGCCCCAGGAAGAAGAGGAGCACGGCGAGAATGAGGAGGAGGCCGGAGATGATGTTGTTCTCCAGCGAGCTCACCATGAGGTAGATGTCGCGGGACTGGTCACCCGTGATGGAGACCCGGGTCGAGGGGGGGAAGTGGGGCTCCATTTCGGCCAGAATGGCCTTCACCGACTCCGCCGTCTCGATGATGTTCTCCCCGGCCCGCTTCACCACCCCCAGGCTCACCACCGGGGCACCGTCGAGGCGGGCGTGGCTCGTCCGGTCGGCGAAGCCGAAGTCCACCGAGGCCACGTCGCGCACGTAGACCGGGCGTCCGTCGGGGGTGGAGACCACCAGCTCCTCGATGATGGCCGGGTCCACGAACTCCCCGTCGACCCGGACTAGGTAGTTCACCGCCCCCACCTCGATGGAGCCGCCGGGAATGTTCACGTTCTCGTTCCGGATGGCATCCACCACGTCCTGCACTGCCAGCCCGTGGAACTTGAGGCGGGGAAGATCCACCTCCACCCGCACCTCCCGGTCGAGCCCCCCGGAGAGGTCCACCCGGAGCACCTGGGGGAGCTGCTCGATCCGGTCCTGCAGGAGTTCGCCGATCTCCTTCAGGCGCACGAGGCCGTAGTCTCCCGCCAGGTTCACCTGCATGACGGGGATCTCCGAAATGTCGAACTCGACAATGGAGGGTTCCTCCGCATCGGAGGGAAGCTCGGGGCGGGCCAGGTCCACCCGCTCCCGGACCTTTCGAAGGGCCGACTCCTGGTCCACCCCGGTGGCGAACTCCACCACGATGGACGAATAGCCCTCCACCGAGGTGGAGGTCATCTGCCGGATGTCGGAGATCCCGTTCAGCTCGTCTTCGAGGGGGCGGGTGACGAGGGTCTCGATGTCGGCGGGCGACACCCCGGGGTAGACGGTGTTCACCGCCACCATGGGGATCGTGATCTGCGGCGAGGACTCCTTCGGGATGTTCCGGTAGGCCAGGAGCCCGGCCACGGTAATGAAGAGGAAGAGCATGACCACCGTGGTGCGATGCGCCACGGCGAAGGAGGTCAGCCCGAATTCCTTGTACCGGGCCAGGAAGGTGGGATCCTCTTCGGGAATGCGGGGGGGCGGGCCTCCCGGCGCCCCGGATGCGGGCGTCATTCTCCCTCCTCCCGGGTCCCCACCACCCGCACCCGATCTCCGTCGGCCACCTGCTGCTGGCCCACCACCACAAGGCGGTCCCCGGGCTCGAGCCCAGCCTCCACCACGACCCGGTTCCGCTGCGCGGTGCCCAGGCGGACGGGGCGGATTCGGGCCGTGGTGGCACCGTCCCCCTCGCCCTCCACGACGAAGGCCACGAAGCCCTCCTCGGCCCGGATCAGGGCGTACTGGGGCACCACCACCACCCCCTCGCGGGTCTGGCGGAGGATCTCGACGTTGGCCACCATCTCGGGCTTGGCCACCCCGCCCGGGTTGGGGAGGAGGACCTCGGCCTCGAAGGTCCGGTTCCGGGCGCTCACGGTGGCGCCCACGTAGCGGACCGACCCCTCGAAGACCTGGTCCGGGAGGACGTCGAAGGTGATTCGCGCCGGGGCCCCCACCCGGATCTCGCCGGCGAAGCGCTCGGGCACCCCGGCCGAGACCCGGACCGGGTTCACCTCCACGAGGCGGGCCACCGGGGAGCCGGGCGAGAGGGTGGATCCCACCTCCACCATCCGGTCTTCCAGGACCCCCGCGAAGGGAGCGGTGACCACGGTGCGCGCCACCCGCTCCCGGAGGGTCTCGGCCATGGCCTCGGCCTGCTCGAACTGGAAGCGGGCCTCCAGGTACTGGAGCTCCGACCCCACCCCATCGGTTTCGAAGAGGCGGCGGCGGCGCTCCCATGCCTCTCCGGCCAGGGCGGTGCGGGCCTCGGCCTCGCGGAGCTGGGCCCGGAGGATCCGGTCGTCGATCCGAACGAGGGGGGTTCCCGCTTCCACCCGTTGGCCCCGCTCCACCAGGACCTCCCGGACCACCCCCGCCTCCTCCGCGGCCAGGGTCACGTCGCGGTGGGCCCGGACCACCCCGGTGAGGCGGATTTCCTCGCGGAAGTCACCCTCCACCAGGGGGAGGACCTCCACATTGATGACCCGCCCGTTCGTGGCGGCGGCCCCGGGGCGGTCTCCCGGTTCGGCCTGGAGGGCGTCGTCGGCGCGGGCATCGCCACTGCACCCCCCCAGGGCCACCCCGGCCAGGAGGGCGCCGGCCAGGAGGGAGGTGCGCACGACGAAGGGGCCGGGGCGCACGGAGGATGCAGGGCGGAGGCGAGGGGCGGGGGTGGGGGCGATCATGGGCGGATCCCGGGGAGGGGCAGGGTCCCGGTCAGCTCGTCGAGGCGAGCCCGGGTGGAGAGGTAGTCGAATACGGCACCGGCGTAGTTGAACTCGCTCTGCCGGAGGGCCACCTCGGCATCGGTGAGTTCGAGCTGGCTTCCCAGTCCTTCGCGGAACTGGGCGGAGGCGATCTCCCACCCCCGGGTGGCCTGGCGGACGGCGAGCCCCTGCCCCCGGACCCGGAGGGAGGCCTCGGCGGCCTGGTCCAGGAGGGAGAGAAGATCGTCGCGGAGGCGGGCATCCACCTCGTCGCGCTCGACCTGGACGGCCCGGAGTGCGGCGCGCCGCTGCTCCATCCGGGCCGTGCGCTGGCGTCCGGTGAAGAGGGGGAGACTCACCTGGATCCCGGCGGCGCGCCCGTAGGCCCGCTGCCCCGACTGTCCGAAGAAGTCCGGGGTCCCGTCCTGCTGGGCCTGGATCTGGTAGTTCCCGAAGAGGGAGATCCGGGGGAGGAACTCGGCCTGGGCGGCCCGGAACTCGGCATTCCGGAGCTCCCCCTGGAGTTCGGCCTGGCGGAGGGTCGAGGACCCCCGGCGGGCGTCCTCGAGGAGGCGCGCCAGCGCCGGGGCATCGTCCGGGTCGGGCGGGGTGGGTCCGAGAAGGGCCAGGATCTCCCGGTTCGCCCCCTCGTTGGCCGCCGGGTCCTCCAGGTCGAGGCGGGCCAGGGAGCCGGCCACCTCCACCCGCACCCCTTCGGGGAACTCGAGTTCGGTGGCCATCTCCCGCTCCCGGGCCCGGGCATCGTTCCGGGCCCGGCGAAGCTGGGGCTCCAGGTTCGCCACCTCCACCTCGAGGCGGAGCACGTCGTAGTCGGAGGAAAGACCCTCCCGGGCCAGGGCCCGGGTCTCCTCCAGGGTGGAGCGGACCCGCTCCACCGAGCGCTCCAGGAGGCGGGCCTGTTCCTGGGCCAGGAGGAGGTCGTAGTAGAGGAGGCGGACCCGGGTCACGATCGCGAGCTCGCTCCCCCGGACCACCTCCTCCTGGAAGGCCCGGAAGCGTGCCGCCGCCCCGATCCCGACGAAGGCCTGGCCCTCGAAGAGGGGCTGCTCCAGGGAAATGGACGAGCCCCAGAGGTTGTCGGCGCCGAAGGCCACCCGGACCAGGTCGTCGGGGGAGGCCGTCTCGTCGAAGAAGATGGCCGGGAAGAAGCTCGAGGGGACGGTGAGGTTCCGGGTCCAGGAGGCGCTCAGATCCACCCGGGGAAGCACATTCCCCCAGGCCTCCTTCACCTGGCCCTCGGCCTCGTCGAGACGGAGCCGGGCGGCGGCGAGGGTGCGGTTCCGCGAGAGGGCCCGGGCCATGACGGCCTCGAGCCCCAGCGTCGTGTCGGCGGCGAGAGGGGAGGACACCGGCGCGTGCGCGGGTGGGGCGGCGGCGGCGGGCCCAGGGGTGGCGGGCAGGAGGGCCAGGGCAAGGAGAAGGGCCGCCCCCAGCGCGAGGGCACCAGGGCGTCCCGGGTGGAGGCGTCCCGGGCGGAAGTGGCAAGACATGGCAACGGAGGAGGAGGAGAAGGAGGAGCGAACCCGTGGTCCCGGTACGAAACGATCGAATCCCTTCTTCATGACGGTTCCCCCACTCCGGGGGTTTCCGCGGCGAAGGTCGCCAGCCCCTCGGGGGTGGCCAGTCCCCGGAGAATCCGGAGGCAGGAATCCATGTACATGCCGCGAAAGGCGTCGTCATCGACCTCCAGGGCCCCGCCCAGATGGAGGGAGATCAGGCCGTAGCAGTGGGCCCAGAGGGTGAGCCCCACCTCGTCGGGGGTGCCGGAGCGGAGGGCGCCGTCTTCGATGCACTCCCGCACCCGGTCCTCCCAGAACTGGCCCACCGCCTCCACCCGTTCCCCGGCGGCGGCATCCAGGAGCTCCGGGTCCATGCGCTCGCAGAGGCCTGCCCAGAGGAGAAAGGTGCGGGGGTGATCGAGGGCGAATTCCATGTACGCCGCCCCGGCCCGGGCCAGGCGGTCCATGGGGGAGTTTCCGGTGAGGCCCCGGGCCAGGTAGGTCATCATCCGGTCTGCCGATTCCCCGATGATCGCCACGAGGAGGGCATCCCGCCCCTCGAAGTGGCGGTAGAGGGCCGGGGCGGTGACCCCGACCCGCTGGGCCAGCTTGCGCATGGAAAAGCCCTCCAGGCCGTCTTCGAGGTAGAGGGCCGAGGCATGATCCAGGATCTGTTCACGTAGTTCCGTCATGTGAACAGTGTAAACCCGAAGCAACACCTATTTCAAGGGAACAGATTCCTGCAGGGCCATCTCTCCGTAACAGTGTTCACGGGACGGGGCGGGGGTCGGGAGGCCCCGGCGATCCGGATTCGGGCGATCTGGCGCGGTACGAGGAGGCGGGTCATTCCCGAGCCGGCCCCTGTCGACCCCCCTCCCCCCTGCCGGAGTCCACCCATGTCTCCCCGTCCCTCGCCTTCACGGTCCCTCCCCGGCCCCCTGGGCCTCGCCCTTGTCCCGGTCCTGGCCCTGGCGGCGCTTGCCCCGGGTTCAGGGGCCTTCGCCGACGCGCCTTCTCCCGACGCCGATGGGCCTTCTCCCGCCGCGGCTGTGCCAACCCTCTGGTCGGCCGGGCTCCCGGCCTGCGAGCCCCTCCCCCCGGACGCAGTGGAGGCGTCGGGGGCGACGGAGGCGGGGGTGGGGGGCGAAAGGGAGGTCGGGGAGGCACGGCGGGAGATCGAGCGGGTGTGGGCGGCCTTCCGCAGCGATGCCCTGCGGGGTGCCTGGGACGCCGCCGCCGGGCACTTCCACCAGGCCCAGCGCGCAGGCGCCCGGTCCGGAGACGGCGACTACGCCCGGATGCGGGCCGCCCTCTTCGGAGAGGAGGACGACCACGATCCCTTCGTCGCCCTCCTGGAGCTCGGCCTGGGCCTGATCCTCGAGGACCACGAAGAGGAGGATCTGGACATGGTCCTCCTGGGAATCCATCTGCCGGAGGGAGCGGCGGAGGGAGCGGCAGAGCGGAAGGCGGAGACGGGGGGGGAGACGACGGCCGGACCGGCGGAGGCGGTCCTGGTCTGGGAACTCCGGGAGGGAGGCGACCCCGAGCGGGGGATCACCGTCCAGCTCCTGCGCGCCCGGTGGGAAGGGACCCGCTGGGCCCTCCTCCTCCCCTCGCCCTTGGCCTGCACCCTCGACGTGGACGTCCCCCTCCCCCCCCTGACTGCGGATCCGTCTGCGGAGCCGGCCGGGATGGAGGAGGCCCGAGCCCTCCTGGCGTCGGTGGTGGAGGCGCTGGAGGCAGAGGCATGGGACGACCTCTCCCGTCTCGCCGATCCGGAGCAGCGGCGATGGGTCGAGGAGGAGCGGGACCTGGGGCTCTCCGAGGGGTGGGACATGACGTGGGATTTCCACCCCGAGGGCGTCCCCGAAGAGGCACTGCGGGAGGCTGACGGGACCCGTCTCCTGGCCTGGCGCCTCGAGGGGGAGAGGCTCCTCGTCGTCCCGGTTCTGCATCAGGCCCGGGCCTTCCAGGGAGTGGCCCTCGTGGGAAGGGCCGCCGAGGGGGACGGGGGGGGTGCCCTCCTCTACCGGGCGACGATCCCGGGAATGGGATCGCCGGGGAGGGGGGAGGGGGCGACCGCCCACGACGTACTGGAGGTCCTCCCCGTCTGGCGACGGGGCGGGGTCCTGCACTTCAGGGTGCCGAGCGTTCTGGCCTTCCCACCCGCCATGTGAGGAAGAGAACCCCCACCGTACGTCCCGAAACGAGGGCCGCCATGGCGGCCGTGACCCCCATCCACCCCAGCCCCCACCCGAAGAGGGGGAAGAGAAGGGCGATGGTCCCTACCTCCAGCGCGGTGGCCAGCGTGATGGGGCGGGTGCGACGGGCCTGCACCAGAATCGCCCGCTGGTACCCCAGCGCCACCGAGAGCCCCGGGGCCAGCGCCGCGATCTGCGCCGGGGCGAAGGCCAGGGCCGCGAGTTCGGGCTCGAGCCCCGAGACCCCCTCGAACCAGAGCCGGGCCAGGGGGGTGAAGGCCAGGAGGGCGAGCCCTGCCGAGGCGGCGAAGCCGAGTCCCACGGCGAAGCGCCCCACCTCGCGCCGGTGCTCTCCCTTCCGCCCCACCAGGGCAATGGCCGCCTCCTGGTAGGAGAGGCCCAGCGTCCCGAAAATGAAGTAGAGGGCAATGACCACCGGGAAGAGGGCCAGCGACTCCACCGGGGAGGGGGCCCGCCCCATGAAGAAGGTGAGAATGGGCTGGGAGGTGAGGCCGATGAGGGAGGTGAGGGCCAGGGGGTAGTAGAAGCGGGCGATGTCCCGGAAGGTGAGGGCCGGCTCGGGGCGGGTGAGTTCGGGGCGGGCGGGTTCGGGCAGGGTGGCCTCGTGGGGGCCGTCCGCTCCCGGGGTCGCCGCCTGCACCGCCTGGATGGCCCCGGGGCTGGCACCCCCCGTCTCCCGGGGAAGGCCCCGGGGCCCCGTGGCCGCGGCTGGGATCCGGGCGGTGGCCTCCCCCGAAAGGAGGTTCCGGATCACCCCCCGGGCCATGAAGTGGGCGATCCCCGCCTCGAGGACCACCCCGGCCGAGAGGGCCCCGGCCCCCACCCAGGCCCCCGGGAGGTCGAACCCCGCCAGGAGGAGGCCGGTGGCGCCCATGGCAAAGAGGCGGAAGAGGGTGCCGAGCATGACCCGGCGGGTGAGCCCGGCCCGGATGAGGAGGCCGTGGAGGAAGCGCCGGTACCCGATGGCCGCAGGCCAGGGGAGGAGGATCCAGAGCGCTCCGTAGACCAGGTCGGCCACCTCGGTGGGAAGCCCGAGTCCGCTCCGCAGGACGAGGTCGAAGACGGCGGGAACGAGAAGAAGGAGGAGGAGCGCGGTGGAGAGGAGGCTCAGTCCCAGGGCGAAGGTCCGGAGCTTCCGGTAGCTCGCGGCGTCTTCCACCAGGGCGGTGGAGGCGCTCATGAGCATGATCACCGGCGACTCCACCAGGATGGCGAAGGCGAAGGCCACCCCGTACGCCGCCAGGTTGAAGGTCGGATCGGCGAGACGGGCAATGACGGCGGCGAGGAAGGGACCCTCGGTGGCCATCATGATCCACTGCAGGGCCAGGGGGAGCCAGAAGAGGAAAATGGCCCGGGGAGAGCGGTCCGGAGGGGGTGGGGCGGAGGGGCGCATGGCCGAATCTAACCGGCGGGAAAAGGGGGGGTGCGGGGAGGGGGGGCACGGGGTGGGCGGAAGGTTGCTCCGGAGCGTGGAAAACCGCTATTTTTCAAGGTTGTTTCCGCCCTCCTGGGACCTTCCACGACTCCCTCCGGAAGCTGAATGGACGACCAGAACGAGCCGCGCCCCGACCTCCCCGAATCGAACGACGACGCCCTCCCGGTGGATCCGGTCCTCCGGGACGAAGGGGGAGAGGACGGGGGCGGAGGCCAGATCGTGCTCCCGCGCCTCCTCGAAGACGAGATGAAGGAGTCGTTCATCGACTACTCGATGAGCGTCATCGTCCAGCGGGCCCTCCCCGATGTGCGCGACGGGCTGAAGCCCGTGCACCGGCGCATTCTCTACGCCATGAACGACCTGGGCCTCTCCCCCGGGCGGGCCTACAAGAAGAGTGCGACGGTGGTGGGCGAGGTGCTCGGAAAGTACCACCCCCACGGCGACTCGGCGGTCTACGACTCCATGGTCCGGATGGTCCAGAGCTTCTCCCTCCGGTACCCGCTGGTGGACGGGCAGGGGAACTTCGGCTCCATCGACGGGGACTCGGCGGCGGCCTACCGCTACACCGAGGCCCGGATGACGGCCATGGCCGTCGAGATGCTCTCCGACATCGACAAGGAGACGGTGCGCTTCGCCCCGAACTTCGACGGGCGGATCGACGAACCCACCGTTCTCCCCTCGAAGATCCCGAACCTCCTCATCAACGGGTCGTCGGGAATCGCGGTGGGGATGGCCACGAACATCCCCCCCCACAACCTGAACGAGGTGGTGGCGGGGATTCATGCCCTCATCGAGGATCCGGAGCTTTCGCAGGAGGCGCTGGAAACCCTCATCACCGGCCCCGACTTCCCCACCGGGGGGATGATCTGCGGGAAGGACGGCATTCGCGACGCCTACCGGACCGGGCGCGGGCGCATCGTCATGCGGGCCTCGGCCGAGATCGAGGAGATGGACACGGGGCGGGAGCGGATCGTGATTCGCGAGATCCCCTTCATGGTGAACAAGACCCGCCTCATCGAGCAGATCGTGGGGCTGGTCCGCGACAAGCGGGTGAACGAGATCTCGGTGGTGCGGGACGAGTCGGACCGGCAGGGGATGCGGGTCGTCATCGAGCTGAAGCGCGATGCCGTGTCGCACATCGTGCTGAACCAGCTCTACAAGCACACCCAGATGCAGGCCACCTTCGGGACGATCCTCCTGGCCCTGGTGGATGGGGTGCCCCGGGTCATGACCCTCCGGGAAATGCTCACCCACTTCATCGACCACCGGCACACGGTGGTGGTGAAGCGGAGCGAATTCGACCTCTCGAAGGCGAAGGATCGGGAGCACATTCTGGAGGGGCTCAAGATCGCCGTCGACAACATCGACGAGGTGATCCGGATCATCCGGGGCTCCCCCGACACCCCCACCGCGTCGGCCGCCCTCCAGGGCGCCTTCGGGCTGAGCGATCGGCAGGCCGAGGCGATCCTGAACATGCGCCTGGCCCGCCTCACCGGCCTCGAAATGGAAAAGCTCGAGTCGGAGCTGGCCGAGGTGCGCGCCCGCATTGCCGAGCTCGAGGAGCTCCTGGGGAGCCGCGAAATGCGGATGCAGGTGATCCGGGACGAACTCGACGAAATGGTCCGGAAGTACGGCGACGGGCGCCGCACCCGGATCGTCGGAGAGCACTCGGACCTCTCCATGGAGGACCTCATCGCCGACGAGGAGATGGTCCTCACGGTGAGCCACCAGGGGTACGTGAAGCGGATTCCGGTGGACACCTACCGGGCCCAGCGCCGGGGTGGCCGGGGAATGCAGGGAATGGCCACGAAGGAAGAGGACTGGGTGGAGCACCTCTTCGTGGCCTCGACCCACGACTACCTCATGGTCTTCACCCGCGACGGCCAGTGCTACTGGCTCAAGGTCTGGGAGGTCCCGCAGGGGTCCCGCCAGTCCCGGGGAAAGCCCATCGTGAACCTCCTCAATGTGGGGAACGACGCGAAGATCGCCTCCATCGTCCCCGTGCGGGAGTTCTCCGACGACCGCTTCCTCCTCTTCTGCACCCGAAAGGGGGTGGTGAAGAAGTCGCCCCTCTCCGCCTACGGCAATGTCCGCTCGGTGGGGCTGAACGCCATCAACATCCGCGAGGGCGACGAGCTCATCCAGGTGGGGATCACCACCGGCGACCGGGAGGTGGTTCTGGCCACCCGCGACGGGATGGCCATCCGTTTCCCCGAGTCCGAGGTCCGGACCATGGGGCGGGTGGCCGAGGGGGTGGGGGGGATCCGCCTCCGCGGTGAGGACGAGGTGGTGGGGATGGTCATTGTCCGCGACGACTCCACCCTCCTCGTGGTCACCGAGGCCGGAATGGGGAAGCGCTCCTCCATCGACGACTACCGCCTGCAGGGGCGAAACGGCTACGGCGTCATCAACATGAAGCTCACCTCCCGCACCGGGAAGGTGGTGGCCATTCGCTCCGTTCTCGACACCGACGAGCTCATGCTCATTACCCGGAACGGGGTGGTGAACCGCCAACGGGTGGCCGAGATGCGGATCATCGGACGGGCCACCCAGGGGGTACGCCTCGTTTCGCTCGGGGAAGGCGACGCGATCATGGATGTGGCGCGCGTCATCGCCGACGAGGATGCCGATGCCGAACTCGAGGCCGAGCTCGGCGGGGAAGGGACGGCGGGGTCGGATGCCGGCGACGGGAGCGAAGTCCCCGACGCGGGCGGGGCCGGGGACACGGCCGACGGCGCCGTCGAGGGCTCGGGGTCAGGCTCGGGCGACCCGGAGGACGATGACCGCTGACCCGGCGGTGGGGGCCTCGGCCCTCGTCTCCCTGGAAGAGGTCCGGGCCGCTGCGCGCTCCCTGGAGGGGGTGGCGGTCCGGACCCCGCTCCTCGCCCTGGCCACTCCGGTGGCGCCGGGGGTGGAGGTTCGCCTCAAGGCCGAGTCCCTTCAGCGGGCCGGCTCCTTCAAGTTCCGGGGGGCCTTCCACTACCTGGCCTCCCTCTCCCCTGCCCAGCGAGCGGGCGGGGTCATCACCTACTCGTCGGGAAACCATGGCCAGGCGGTGGCGCTGGCGGCCCGGGAGGCGGGGGTGCCCTGCGTCGTGGTCATGCCCACCACGGCGCCTCCGGTGAAGGTGGCGGGGGCCCGGGGCTTCGGGGCCCGGGTCCTCTTCGAGGGGACCACCTCGCTGGAGCGGAAGCGCCGGGCCGAGGCGCTGGCCCGGGAGGAGGGGCTCCACATGGTCCCCCCCTTCGACCACCCCTGGATCATTGCCGGGCAGGGCACCTGTGCGCTCGAGGCCGCCCGGGCCTGGCCCGAGATGGACACCTGGGTGGTCTGCGTGGGCGGGGGCGGCTTTGCCTCGGGCTCGGGCGTGGCCCTTCGGGGGCTCGAGGGGGAGGGGCGGGCTCCCTTCCGGATCCTCGGGGTCCAGCCCGAGGGGGCCTGTGCCATGGCCCGCTCCCTCGAGGTCGGCGCTCCCACCACCCTGGACCGGGTGGAGACGGTGGCCGACGGGCTCGCCCCGGTGCGCCCCGGTGATCTCACCTTCCGGCATGTGCGGGCCCATCTGGACGGGGTCGTCACCGTGACCGACGAGGAGATCCGCCGGACCACCCGGGAACTCCTCCTCCGGCACCGCCTTCTCGTGGAGTATTCGGGTGCGGCGGCGCTGGCGGCAGTGCGGAGCGGACGGCTCGGGCTCGAGGGGCGAAAGGTGGGAGTGACCCTCTCCGGGGGGAACATGGACCCGGCCCTTCTCCGGGAGCTCCTGGCCGAGGAAGGAGCGGGATGACGGGCGCCGCCGGGGAAGCGAAGGCGCCCGCCGGCCCCCCCGGGGCCCCCAGTGGCGGCCCCCGGCCCCCCGGCGGCCTGGACCGGGTTCCGGGGCTCCAGGTGGGGCACGCCCTCGTCCCCGGCGGAGGGAGCGGGTGCACCGTGGTCCTGGGGCCCTTCCGCGCCCGGGTCCTCACCCCCGGGCACGCTTCGGGGAGCCGGGAGCTCGCCGCCCTGGCCCCGGCCCATGTGAGCCGCCACGCCCATGCCCTCCTCCTGACCGGGGGCTCGGCCTTCGGGCTCGCGGCCGCCGACGGCGTCATGGGGTGGCTCGCCACCCGGGGGGTGGGCTTTCCCACCTCGGCCGGGGTCGTGCCCATTGTACCGGCGGCCGTGATTTTCGACCTGGCCGAGGGGCGGGAGCGCCCTGGGCCCGCCGAGGGGGTGGCGGCCTGCGAGGACGCGGAGGCCTCGGGGGAATCGGGGCGAGCCGGGTCCGTGGCCGCCGGGGCCGACCGGGGAGGTCGGGAGGGGGGGGATGGGGACCCCGGGGAAGGGGGCCCGGGAGATCGGCGCCGGGGCGCCGGGGCCGGGGCCCGGGTGGGGAAGCTCCTGGGGCCGGAGGCCTCCATGCCCGGGGGGGTGGGAGAGGCCTGGGCCCCGGTGGGCGAGCACCGGGTGGGGGCCCTGGCGGTGGTGAATGCCCTGGGCGATGTGGTGGCCGCGGACGGGACCCTCCTGGCCGGGGCCCGCCCCGATCCGGAGGGCCCTCCGGTGCGGGGGATGGGCCGCCTCCTGCCAGGCGAGAACACGACGCTGGCCGTGGTGGCCACCGATGCCCCCCTCACCCCCGCCGACCTGGAACGCTTCCTCACGGTGGCCGCCACCGCCCTCCCCCGGGCCATCGATCCGGTGTACACGCCCTTCGACGGCGACGTGATCTTTGCCCTCGTCCCCGAGGGGGCGGAGACGGACCCCGGGAGCCCCGAGGGCACCCCCCGGGCCCCGGTGGAAGTCCTGGCCCTGGCGGTGGCCGCCCGCGACGCCCTGGAACGGGCCATCCGGAGGGCGGTAGGGGGAGGGGAGGAGGGTGCGGCCGGGCCGGCGCGGGGTTCGGCATCCATGCCGACGACCCCCACGCACCCGCAGGCCGCCCCCTCTCCCCCCAAACCCCCTCCGCACCCGGCGCCAGAGCCATGAAGACCCTCCTCCTCTTCGACATCGATGGCACCCTCCTCCGGGGGGGACCGGCCAAGACGGCCTTCCAGGAGGCGCTGGTCCGGGTCTTCGGTACGGCCGGCCCGGTGGACCGGTGGGATTTCTCCGGGAAAACGGATCCCCAGATCGCCCGGGAGCTTCTCCGGGCGGCGGGTCTCGACGACGCACGCATCGATGCCGGCCTTCCCGACCTCTGGGAGGGGTACCTCGCCGGGCTTGCGACCGGGCTCCGGGGGCTGCCGATGGAACGGCTTCCGGGAGTTCCGCCCCTTCTGGAGGCGCTCACGGACTTCGAGACCCGGGGGGAGGTGGCGCTTGGCCTCGTGACCGGCAACCTTGCCCGGGGCGCCGAGCTCAAGCTGGCCTCCGCCGGGCTCCGTTCCACCTGGACGGTGGGGGGGTTCGGGTCCGATCATGAGGAGCGCGACGCACTCCCGGGGATCGCACTGGACCGGGCCCTGGAGCGGCTCGGCCGACGATTCGATCCCCACGAGGTGGTGGTCATCGGCGACACCCCCCGCGATGTGGCCTGCGGTCGGGCCCACGGTCTCCGTACCGTGGGGGTGGCCACCGGGAGCTTTCGGGTGGAGGCCCTGGAGGCGTGCGGGGCCGATGCCGTGCTGGAAGACTTCACCGATACCGAGGCCGTGGTCCGGATCCTCCTCGAGGGGGACCGGGCGGCCTGACTGCTGCACCATCGGGGTGCACCACCGGGGTCCGGGAGCGGATCCCCCATCCTGAAGAGGACGACGTGTCAGAACGGAAGAAGAAGACGGCGGGACGAGGGCAGGAGCGGGAGGCAAGGGGCGGCCCGAGCCCGGTAGCACTGGGCCTCCTGGCCGTGGCGGTCCTGGCGGGAGCGGTGCTGGCCTGGAACCTGGTCTCGGGGCTTGCCGACCAGACGGCCCGAAGCCCGGTGCCCCTGGACGACACCTCCCCCGAAAACCTTCTCCGCCTCGGGACCCCCGTGGAGCGGGGCGAGGGGGACACCCCCATCATCATCATGGACTTCTCGGACTACTCCTGCCCCGCCTGCCGGCAGTTCGCGGCCGCGGTGAAGCCCTTCATTGACGATCCGTACGTGGCCCAGGGCCTCGTTCGCCTCCAGTACTTCGACTTCATCACGGGAAACTTTCCCAACTCCTTCGTCGCCGCCCGGGCCGCCCGGTGCGCCGGAGACCAGGGGGAATACTGGGCCTTCCATGACCTCCTCTTCCGGGGACAGGACGAGTGGGCCCGACAGGCGGACCCGGTGGGGCGGTTCGAGGAGTACGGGTCCCGGATCGGCCTCGATCGTGGCGACTTCAGGCGCTGCCTTCGAAGCGACCGCCATGCCGAGACCGTCACCGCGAACACCCTCCTGGCCCGTCAGCTCAGGGTGAGCGCTACCCCCACGATCTTCCTGAACACGGGGGAGGGGCAGGGACGTCGTATCGAACAGTGGGACAACGCGCGGCAGATCATGGCCCTTCTCGATGAGGCCATCGAGCGCCTGGGCGTGGGCGCCGTGCCGGAGGTGGAGGCCCCGGATGTCGAGGTCGATGCCCCCGCCACCCCTGCGGACCCGCCCTCGGGCCAGTCCCCGGACGAGACGCCGGGAGACACGCCATGACCGCGCCTGCCGGGAAGACGGTTCGCATTCGCCTCCTCCTGGCGGATGAGGGGAGCTTCCACCACGAGACGGTGCGCGTGCCGGCCTCCCTCCTGGACCGCCACGAACGACTCGTGGACCTCCTGGTGGAGGAGCCCGAGGTCCTGCGACGGGTCCATGTGGACCTGGGTCGGCTCTGCACTGCCCGGGTCCTCGACGCCGACGAGGACCCGGACGACTGACCCGGGGCCGGGGTCAGGCCCGGGGCGGGTCAGCGCAGGGCCCGGAGCTCCGCCAGGGCCCGGTCCCGGGACCAGGTCCTGACAACCGGAGGAGGCCACGCCCCCGAACGGGCAGCCCCGAGGAGGCGGGTGGCCTCCTCCCGGGCGCGGGCGGCGAGGCGAGGCGCGAGATGGCCCGCTGCCTCGGCTTCCGCCAGCTCGGGCGCATCCAGAAGCGTGGGATGCAAGGGCGGCCGGCGCGAGGCGTCTGCCGCCTCCCAGGCCCTGGCCGGGATCCAGAGATCAAGGAAGAGATCGGTGGTCTCCCAGTCTCCCCCGGGCTCGAAGATGCAGGGGGTGAGGAGGTTGGCGTAGATCCCGGTGAGGGTCCCGTCGGCGCGGTGGAAGCGGCCGATGTCATGCCAGACCCCGGGAAAGGTGAACCAGACCGCATCGGATCCCTTCTCCAGCGCCACCTCACCCCCGATCCGGAGGGGGGGATCGAAGGGAAGATTCCGGGCCAGCGTCACCTTGACCTTGCCGTCGTCATGGACCAGGTGCTGCCGGTACACGGTGACCCGGTCGGGGGGCCGAAGGTACCGGATCCGGATTTCCCGGGGTCCGGCCCCGCCCGGACGCCCCCCTTCTACCACTTCTGGAAGCGACGCCGGGCCGCCTGGGGAAAGTGGCGGCGGTAGGCCGGAAGGGTAAGGATCGGCGTGGCCAGGTGCGGGTCGGGAAGGGGGAGGAGGAGGGTGGGGAGGTCGGGGCCAGCTTCGGGGAGGATGCGGAGGAGACGGGGACGCAGTCCGCCGGGGTCGGGGGCCTGCACCGGTTCGGCCTCCCCCTCCCGACCCTGCACGGCGATCCACGCCCGGGCTTCGGGATGTCGTCCGGCCCCCTCCACGAGGGCGGCGAGGGTCGCGGGCTCCACGAGGGCGAGGGAGGGGGGGAGGAGAAGGGCAAGGAGGGGGAAGGGTTCCGCCTCCTCTCCCGCCCCCGCCTCCGGCCCCTTGTCCGGGGAGACCGGAGCCGGGAAGAGCCCCGGAAGTGTGGCGAGGGAGGCCCGGAGGGCGACCTCCCCTTCGGCCGGGTGCCCGGGCGCGTTCCTCTCACGCACGCCATCGGCCCCGCCTGCATCCCCCTCCGTGGCTCCGCCCTCGGGTACGAGGAGGTGGCACCCCTCCCGAAGCGCCGCCATGGCCACCGGGTCGCCGCGATGGCGCACAAGCGCCACGACCTGCTCGACCCCCGCCGCCCGGAGGCGGGAGAGGGCCCGACCCAGGAAGGTGCGCTCCACCGGGTCCCCGGTGGGGAGGAGGGCCGGAGGCGCGCCCCCGATGGCGCCCTCTCTCCGCAGAGCCGGGAGGACGCCTACGAGGCGGGCCATCGGGTGTAGAAGGTCTGGTCGTCGGCGGCCAGGGCAAGGAGGGGTTCGGAGGGAGCGAAGCGGTCCCCGGCCTCGGCCTGGTACTCCCGGGCCCGCTCGACCAGGATCCGGGGGTGCACCTCGTCGGCGAAGCGCAGAAGGCCGCCGCGGAAGGGGGGAAAGCCCGTGCCCATGATCATGGCCAGGTCCACCTCGGCGGCCGAGCCCGCGATGCCCTCCTCCAGGACCCGGGCCGCCTCGTTGATCATGATGAGGAGGAGCCGGGCCCGGATGTCGGCCTCCGGTATGTCGCGGCGGGTCTCGGGCACGGCGTCGGCGAGGAGCCCGTACACCAGGGGATCGGGCCCCACGGCCTTTCCTCCCTCGTAGCGGTAGAACCCCTCGCCTCCCTTGGCGCCCAGGCGCCGGGTTTCCCCCATGGCCACGAGGGAGCGGGCCGGGCGCATCCGCTCGCCGAAGGCCTCGAGGAGGGAGTTTCCGGCGTGGCGCGCCACATCGATCCCCACCTCGTCCACCAGGCGGAGGGGGCCCATGGGCATTCCGAAGTGGGTGGCGGCGGCATCGATGTCCTCGATCCGTCCCCCTTCGTCGAGGAGGTGTCCCGCCTCATTCATGTAGGGACAGAGGATCCGGTTCACGACGAATCCGGCGCCGTCGCCCACCACCACGGGGACCTTCCCCATCCGCTTCGCCAGGGCGTACACGGTGGCCACCGCGGCATCCGAGCTCCGGCTCCCCCGCACCACCTCCACCAGGGGCATGCGGTGCACCGGGTTGAAGAAGTGCATTCCCACGAAATCACGGGGGCGCTCCAGGGCCTGAGCCATGGCATCGACGGAAAGGGTGGAGGTGTTCGTGGCCAGGATGCACCCCTCGGGGGTCCGGGCCTCCACCTCCGAGAGCACCGACTTCTTCACGTCGAGCTTTTCCACCACCGCCTCCACCACGAGGTCGAGCTGGCCAAAGCCTCCGTAGTCCACCCCTCCCGAGATCCGCTCCATGATCCGGTCGCCCTCGAGCCGGGTGATGCGCCGCCGCGAGATCCCCTTCTCCACGAGGGAGCGGGCATGGCGGAGTCCTCCCGCCACGGCCTCGTGGTGGATGTCCTTCATCCGTACCTGAATGCCGTTGGAGGCGGCGAGATGGGCGATCCCGCCTCCCATGACACCGGCTCCCACCACCCCCATTTCGGAGATCTCGTGGGGCTCGGCCACGGCATCGCCCCCGTCGGGGCCGGCGCCTTCGAGCCCCGTGCCCTTCCGGGCCCGTTCCCGGAGGTGGAAAACGTGAACCAGGTGCTTGGAGACCCGGGTGGCCAGGAGTTCTCCCAGCGCCACCGCCTCCACCTCCAGCGCCTTCTCCACCGAGCGGCCCAGTGAATCCCGGACCACCTCCAGGATGCGGAGGGGCGCGGGGTAGTGGCCTCCGGTCTTCTCCAGCACGTTCTTCCGGGCCTGGCGGAGAATGACGGCTCGCCCGGGGGCCGTGTCCTCGAGGGCCCGCTGGGCGAGGGAGCGCCGCGCCCCGGTCCGGGCCGGGGGGGACTCGAAGAGCACGCGCCGGTACACGCCCTCCGGATCCTCGTCCAGGACGGCCTGAGGGACCACCTCCTCCACCAGGCCGATCTTCCGCGCCTTCCGGCCCTTCACACTCCGCCCGGTGAGAAGGAGGTCCAGCGCCCCCTGAAGCCCCAGGAGGCGGGGGAGGCGGGTGGTTCCGCCCCACCCCGGGAGGATCCCGAGCTGAACCTCGGGAAGGGCCATGGAGGCCTTGGGGTGGTCGGAGAGGATGCGGTACCGGCAGGCCAGGGCGAGTTCGGTTCCCCCTCCCATGCAGGTGCCATTCACCACCGCCAGGGTGGGGACCGGGAGGCGCTCGATTCCGAGAAACACGCGCTGGCCGAAGCGGGCGGCGGCAGCGCCTTCCTCCGGGTCCTCGATGGCCCCGATGGCCTCCACGTCGGCCCCCACGATGAAGGACCCGGCCTTCCCGCTTCGGAAGACGACCCCCCGGACATCGCCCGCTCCGGCCCGGGCGCGGAGTTCGCCGACGACCTCGTCCAGGGCCCGGAGAACCCCCTCCGCGAGAACGTTGGCACTCCGTTCCGGGTCGTCGAAGGTGACCACGGCCAGGCCATCGGCCCGGACCTCGAGGGTGGGGCTTGGGGGGGCGGAACGGGAGGGAGCGGACGACATGGGGAAAGGCTCCTGGGAAGGGTCTATGCGAACGCCCCGGGCCCCGCGGGGCCCGGGGCGCGTGGCCGCCGGAGGCGCCTGGCACCGGAAGGGCGCTCCGTCGGGGAGCGTCCTCCGGGCCCGAGCCGGATCAGAAGATGCGGCGTGGCTCGGCGTTCTCGCGGGTCAGGCGCAGGGGAATCGGATCCCCGCGCTCAGCATCGACACGAATGTTCCAGTAAAGTTCCTCCGTGGGGAGGCGGTGGCGGGCATGGACCCACCACGTTCCGGGGCGAAGGTTGACCCGCACCTGGCCGGTGGCGTCGGTGGTGTCGGCCACGAGCTCGCGCCCCGCTTCGCGCATGCGGGCCGCCTCGATCTCGAAGTAGTCGCGGAAGGCCTCGTCCTCCCACTGTTCCTGGACGACCCGGGCGGCGGCGATGTCGCCAAGGACCCGCGACCGGAGTTCCTCCACCCGCTGGAAGGCCTGGTTCTGTCGCCGCTCGGCGGCACTCACCCGCGCGTCCAGATCAGTCCATTCCGCGAAGAGGACCCGGTACTGTCCTTCGGCCGAGGAGTACTGGGCCATCTCGGTGGAGATCTCGCCGAGGCGCTCCCGGAGGGCGAGCCACTCGGACTCGGCCAGGCGCTGGGTCTCCTGGGCCTCGAAGAGGGAGTCCTGAACCGCGATGAGCTCCTCGGGGAAGCCCGGCTCGGGTGAGGCAGCGGCAGCCGTGAGGGAGTCGAAGACCACGTCCCGATCGAAGGGGTAGAACCAGATCTCCATGCGGGACACCGGCTGGTTCACCATCTCGCCACTCTCGGGATCCATGAGATCAACCTCGGCCGAGACCTCGAGCGTGGCATCGCCACAGGCGGTCACGGTCAGCGCGAGGGGGAGGAGGGCAAGGGCCCACGGGGTCGATCGCTTCATCGGGTCGCTCCAGGGGTTGATCGTGGAAAGTCGCCGCAAGGTACACCGCCCGGGTCCGGGCATCAAGCGTCTCGGGGTGACGCGAGGCTCCCGTTACGGGGTGGCCATCATCCGGGCAGGACCCTTGAGGAGAATGCGGGGCTCTCCCCGGGCCTCCACGAGGGCTGCGAGGGCGCTCCGGCGCAGGGCCCAGCTCTCCGTGGCCACCGAGGGGAGGGCGCCATCGAGGGTGAGGTGGGCTGCCACCCAGCGCGAGCGGACCAGGGGGTCCGCCTGCTCCAGGACCCGGGACGAGCGGTACCGCCGCCGGGCCAGATCCAGGAAGGCCCCGGGAAGGGGGGCGTCGGAGAGGGCCTCCACCGCTTCGAGGATGCGCGCCTCCCAGGCATAGGCGGCCTGGGGGTCCGTGGCGGCGACCACCACGAGGAGGGGGATCCCCTCCACCCGCTCCAGGGTGACCCGGGCCCGGTAGAGATTCGGGTCCGGGGGGGAGGGGTTCAGCGCCTCCCCCACCACATGGGCGAGGAAGTCCCCGAGGGTGGTGGGGGTCCCCCGGGGGAGGGCCCAGGCGATCCCGATCCAGGTGCTGGTGATCTCGTGATCCAGGAGCTCCCGGGTGCCGGACCAGCGGGCCACGATTCCCCCGGCGGGGAGACCGAGGGGGGGCGCCGGCGTCCCCAGCCGAAGGGCCGGCGGAGGGAGGGGGGGGAGGCGCTCCCCGGGGACCTCGAGGGTGTCGGGGGCAGCGGCGGGCGGAGTTTCCTCCCGGACCTCCGCAGGGACGACCGTCTCCTCCTCCCCGGTCGCTCGGCCCCGCATCCCTCCCTCCAGGGCCACAACCCGTCCGGCCCCGAGCCCGGCCACCGCGTCGGGGGTCAGGTCACCGACCACCGCCATGACCGCCTCCGGCCAGCGGAGATGGGTGGCCCGCCATCCCTCGAGGGTGCCTGCATCGAGGCGGGCCAGGGAGGCGGCGCGTCCCTCGGGCCGGCGGGCCCCCTGGGTTCCTCCCGGAAGGAGGCCCTGCAGGCGGAGGCCGTTCCACGCCACCTCGAAGCCCCGCTCCGGGGAGCCCTCCTGGAAGAGGACCTCGTCCAGCGCCCGATTCCGTGCCGCGTCGACGCGCTCCGGGGGGAGGGGGCGGGTGCGGAGGAGGGCGCTGACCTCGGCCCAGGCGGCAGACCAGAAGGAGGCCGGGGCGAAGAGGGTGGCCTCGAGGTGGTGGAGGCCCACCTCCACCTGGACCGAAGCTCCGTAGGCCGCCACCCGGGCCCCGGCTTCCGCCTCCACGACCCGTCCCAGAAGAAACGCCGTTCCCTCGGCTCCGGGGGCGTCGGCCAGCGCTCCCACCGGGAATCGGAGGGTCGCGGCCACCACCCCTTCTCCCGGGCGGGCTTCCCACCCCACGATTCCGGGACCCTCCTGGGCCAGGAGGCTTCCCGGAAGGAGAAGGAGGAGGAGGGCGAGGGCGCGCTTCATGGCCGGAGTTCTTCCTGAACGGGGGTGCGGCCCCGGAGATCGGTGAGGAGGGCGAGGACGTCGTCGCCCGTCATCCGGATCAGGTCGTCCATGACCCGCTGGACGCTTCGGGCCTCGAGCCCCGCGTCGAGGGCATCGCCCACCAGCTCCCCGAAGCCCCAGGGGGTGGAGGAGCGACGGAGGAGGTCGCCCCGGACCCGGGAGGCGTGCTCCTCCACCCGGGAAGTCGTGACCTGCCCGGCAGCGGCCTCGAGAAGGCCCGCGAGCTGGCTCCGCATGGCCTGGTGGTTCCGCGGGTAGGCCGCGCCCGAGAGAACGAGGGTCCATCGGCCCCCGATGTCCCAGAGTTCGGCCCCCAGCTCGTAGTCTCCGTTCCGGGTCCGGACCTGGTCCCCCAGGAGGGAGACGAGGACGAGGGCGCGGGCATCGCGAGGGCGGTCGAGGACCCACCCGCGGGCCACCCAGTGCCGGATGATCTCGGGGGTGCTCCGGATCTCGGCCACGGGCCCCCCTGCCGGGGGGGACGGGGGGTCGGAGGCGGAGGGGAGGTCGAGGTCGGCGAGGGCCGCCAGGGCCACCTCCACCTCCACATCGCCCACCACCACCACCCGGGCCGCCGCATCCCGGTGGGTGCGTCGCCAGAGATCGGTGACGACCCCGGCGTGCATGCGTTCAAGGGCAATGGCGGAGCCGAGGAGGGGCACACCACTCCCGCCTGCGCCCTGGCGGACCCGGAGGGCCAGCACCCCCTGGGGGGTCTCCTGCCGGCGGAGCACCTCGGCCCGCTGATCGCGACGCACCTCGGCGAAGCGATCCGCCTCCGGGGGGCGGAACCCCTCGTTCAGGATGCGAACGAGGAAGTCCACCTCCGAGACGGGGCCGGCCACCATGTAGACGAGGGCATCGGGGGTGCGCTGGACCCGGGCCTCGGCCCCCACTCGACGGGCCATGGATCCCATCCGGTCGGCGGCCAGCCTGCGAAGGAGCTGGGCAGCCCCGGCCTCGTCCGGAGCCTCGTCCACGGGAAAGGAAACCCGGAGCGCAACCGCCCCGCTTCCCGGGCGGGTAAAGATGTGGAGCTCCCTCTCCCCCGGCTCCCGCTGAACAAGGGCGGCCTCGAACCGCCCGGGGTCGGGAGCGACCCCCGAGGCCTGCGCCCCCTCGGAACCTCCCCAGGGGAGGAAGAGGGAGAAAGCCAGGAGGGAAAGACTGCCTGTCAGGGCGCCGACCCCGTAATCACGTAGTTCATGGGGTCCACGGGACGGTTGTTCCGCCGCACCTCGTAGTGGAGGTGGGGGGAGGTGGCGGTGCCGGTGGCGCCCACCTGGGCAATGATGTCGCCTCGATCCACCTCCTGTCCCACCCGAACCAGGACCCGGGAGGCATGGGCATAGAGGGTGGTGAGACCATTGCCATGGTCGATCTCGACCCGGAGGCCGTACCCGGACTGGCGACCGGCGGCCACCACCCGTCCCCGGGCCGAGGCCCGGATGGGGGTCCCCACCGGGGCGGGAATGTCGATCCCCTCGTGGGCCGTGGTCCGGTTCAGGATGGGGTGGAAGCGGGCCCGGGTGAAGTGCGAGGAAACCCGTCCCTCCACCGGGAGAATGGAGGGGGTGGAGGCCAGGAGGTCACGGCGCACCTCGAGGGAGTCCCCGGCCTCGGCCAGGCTCTCCGAGAGGAGGCGCGCACGCCGCTCCAGCGCCTGGAGGTCCCAGGAGGCGGCGAAGAGGTCGGCCCCTCGACCCTCGTTCACCTCGTGGAGGGGGAGCCCGGAGAGGGAGGGGGTCCCCGGGCCACCCACGCCGGCCTGGAGGACGTCGGCGTCGAGGGGGGCGAGCCCCGCCACAGCCCGCACCTCGGCGTCGCGCTCGGCCAGCGACGCCATGGACTCCTGAAGGCCCGCCACCCGATCGCGAATGGCGTCGAGTTCGGCGGCAAGGAGGGCGTTCTCCTTCTGGAGCTGGGCGGCCTGGTGAACGTCGTGGGCCCGGAGCCCGAGGAAGCCCAGGAGGACGAAGAGCCCCACGCCGAAAAACCCGGCGCCTCCGGCCATCAGGCGGAGCTGTCGGGGGGCCAGCCTCACTTCTCGCAACGTCTTTCGCTCTTCCTCCGAAACCAGGAGGAGGGTCCACTTCGATGGCTTCATCGTCGTACCGTTCGGGGATCCGGACGCTCGAAAGCTTCCGTCAGGCAGCCTTTCACGCTACCGGAGGGGGTCCTGTCGTGTCAACGTGGCAGCGGTGCAGCACCTTCGGGGAGTTCCACCCTCGGGAAGAGGGGGAGCCCTTTTTCTACCGGGGTTCCACCGAGAAGGATCCCCTCGGCCTCGGCCAGGGTGGGAACCCCTTCCCGGCCGAGGCGCCGGGCCAGCGCCTCCATCTTCTCCGGGGTGGCCGGAGCGAGGAGGGCGGCGAGGTGGAGGAGACACCGGGCCAGGGTGGCCAGCGTCTCGTCGAGCTCCCCGGCGCGGGCCGGGTCCTTCGCCTGCGCCCAGGGCTCCCGGGTCTCCACGTACCCGTTGGCCTCCCGGGCAAACTCCATGGCAAGCCCCAGCGCCTCGTGAACCCGGAGCCCCTCCATGGCCTGGTGGTATCCCTCGATGGTCCGCCGGAGGGAGGCGTCGAGACCCCGTCCGGGCGCCTCGGGCACCACGCCGTCGCGGTACTTCCCGATCATGGCCAGGGCCCGGGAAGCCAGGTTCCCCACGACGTTGGCCAGCTCCTCGTACCGGGTGAGGAAGCGCTCGGGGGTGTAGGAGGCATCGGCCCCCACGGGCATTTCCCGTAGGAGAAACCAGCGGAGGGCATCGGTGCCCCAGTGCTCCCGGAGCGCCAGGGGGTCCACCACATTCCCCAGCGACTTGGACATCTTCGTCTCGCCCACCACCCACCACCCATGGGAGAGGATGCGGCGGGGAAGGGGGAGCCCGGCGCCCAGGAGGAGGGTGGGCCAGTAGACGGCGTGCGTGGTGAGGATGTCCTTCCCGATGAGGTGGAGGTCGGCGGGCCACCAGTCTTCGCCCTTCCCTCCGCCATCGCCCCGGACCGGGCCTTCCGGGCCCTCCACCGGGGTGCCCGAGCCCGTCACGTAATTGATGAGGGCATCGACCCAGACATAGGTCACATGGTCCTCGTCGAAGGGGAGGGGGATCCCCCAGGGGAGCCGGGTCTTCGGCCGGGAAATGGAGAGATCCTCCAGGGGGCGCTGGAGAAAGCCCAGGACCTCGTTCCGCCGTGACTCGGGGTAGATCCACTCCGGGTCCTCCTCGAGTTGGCGCACCAGGTCTTCCTGAAAGGCGCTCATCCGGAAGAACCAGTTCTTCTCCCGTACCCGCTCCACCGGGCGTCCGGCAATGGGGTCGGTCCGTCCCGGGCCCAGCTCCTTCTCGGTGAAGAAGCGCTCCTCGTGCACCGAGTACCACCCCTCGTACTCGGCGGCGTAGAGGTGTCCCCGGTCGTGGAGGCGCTGGACGAAGGCGCGCACCACCGCCCCGTGGTCCTCCTCGGTGGTCCGGATGAAGCGGTCGTGGGAGATCCCCATGTCGGCCCACGCTTCCTGGAAGCGGGCCGCCATCCGGTCGCAGAGCTCTCGCGGGGTGACCCCCCGGCGGGTGGCCTCCTCCAGGATCTTCTGCCCGTGCTCGTCCGTTCCCGTAAGGAAGCGGACCCGGGCTCCGGCCTGGCGGTGGTAGCGGGCCAGGGCATCGGCGAGAAAGGTGGTGTAGGCATGCCCGATGTGGGGCTCGCCGGAGGCATAGTAGATGGGCGTGGTCAGGTAGACCCGCCGCCGGGGATCGCTCACGCGTCGTCGTCCTGGGTGGGAGCGTCGGAAGTTCGGGGGATGCCACCGCCGGCATCGGGAGGGGAGGGGTCCGCGCCGGGCCCTGTCTCCGACCTTCCACCCAGGGGACCCCGGCCCTGTTCCCGGACCTCCTGCTTGAGGGCCTCCAGGGGGAGGGTGCGCCGCTCCCCATCGGGAGCCCGGAGGGTCACCCGCTCCCCCCAGATGTCGAGTCCCACCACCCGTTCCTCCCCCCGGGAGGTCCGGAGGGTGCGCCCTTCCCGGGGAAAGCGGCGGCGGGCCTGGAGGTAGGTGTCGTGCTCGTAGATGAGGCAGCACATGAGGCGGCCGCAGCATCCCGAGATCTGGGAGGGGTTCAGGGAGAGGTTCTGGTCCTTGGCGAGCTGGAGGGAGACGGGCTTGAGCTCGGGGAGCCAGGTGGAGCAGCAGAGCTCCCGGCCGCACCGCCCCACCCCGCCCAGGAGGGCGGCCTCGTCCCGCACCCCGATCTGGCGAAGCTCGATTCGGGTCCGGAAGGTGCGGGCCAGATCCCGGACCAGGTCCCGGAAGTCCACCCGTCGCTCGGCGGTGAAGTAGAGGAGGAGGCGGTTCCGGTCGAACTGCCACTCCGCCTCGGTGATCTTCATGCGGAGCCCATGGGTGGTGACCCGTTCCCGGGCCAGGGCCCGTACCCGGGGCTCGTCACGACGGAGCGAGGCGAGGGTGGCCTCCTCCTCGTCGCGGGCCCGGCGGAGGAGCCGGAGTTCGGGAACGGGGGTGCTGCACCCCCCCGAGGCCGAGCAGCTCCGCTCCGCCACACTTCCCAGGGCAGCGAGGTGGCCCAGGTCCTCGCCGCGGTCCGATTCGACGATGACCGGGTCCCCGGGGGTCAGGCTCCGGGCCAGCCCCTCGTCGGTGGCAAAGTACCCCCGACGGGTGCCCTTGAAGGCCACTTCGGCAAAGACCGCCACCCCGCCCTCCCGGTGTCCGCCGGGCCTCAGGCGCCGGCCAGGTCCCGGGGGGAGGATGAGGGGAGGGCTTCCCCTTCATCCCAGGCCCCCATGGCCTCGTACTTGGCCCACCGGGCCTTCCGCCGGGTGTCCACATCGTGGGAGGCGAGGGCCTCCAGGTTCCGGACCAGGGCCTCCTGGAGGGACCGGGCGGTGGCATCCCAGTCGGCATGCGCCCCTCCGGCAGGCTCGGCCACCACTTCGTCGCAGACGCCCAGGCGATGGAGATCGCGGGAGGTCAGCTTGAGGGCACGGGCGGCCTTCCCCCGGTGTTCGGCGGAGCGCCAGAGGATGGCGGCGCACCCCTCGGGCGAGATCACGGAGTAGACGGCGTGCTCGAGCATGAGGATCCGGTCGGTGACCCCCAGGGCCAGCGCACCCCCCGATCCGCCCTCCCCGATGACCACCGAGAGGAGGGGGACCCGGAGGCGGGCCATTTCCCGGAGGTTCATGGCAATGGCCTCGGCCTGCCCCCGCTTTTCGGCCCCGAGCCCCGGGTAGGCGCCCGGAGTGTCGATGAAGGTCACCACCGGACGGCGGAACTTCTCGGCCATGCGCATGAGACGAAGCGCCTTCCGGTACCCCTCGGGGTGGGGCATTCCGAAGTTCCGGTGAAGGTTCTCCTTCATGTCGCGCCCCTTCTGGTGCCCGATGACCATGAGGGTCTGCCCCCCGAGTCGGGCCCAGCCCCCCACGATGGCGGCATCGTCGCGGAAGGCCCGGTCGCCATGGAGCTCCATCCAGTCGGTAAAGACCCGCTCCACGTAGTCCAGGGTGTAGGGGCGCCGCGGATGACGGGCCACCTGGACCTGCTCGATGGGCTCCAGGTTCCGGTACGTCTCCTCCCGGAGCTCCCCGAGCTTCTGCCGGAGGTTGCCGAGCTCGTCGGAGACGTCGATCCCCTTCTTCTCGGCGAGCTCGAGGAGCTTCTGGATCTGGTCCTGAAGCTCCACCATGTCGCGTTCGAACTCGAGATGCGGGACGGCGGGCAAGGATCCTCCGGGTTGAGGGAAGCAGGCGAACCCCCAATCTAACAGGCGGGGCCGAGCGGGCCCAACCGGGGGGCACGGGGCGGCCGTGGAGGGGGCGGCGCCGCGCGGGCCTCCCCCGCGCTCAGCGAATGCCGCCCCCGCCCCCTCCGAAGCTCCCGGAGGTGCCCATTCCGGTGGCGGGGACGGAGGCGCCCCCTCCTGCGGCACCGCCCCCTCCTGCGGCACCGGCCCCCCCCTGGCTCGTAGCGAGGAGGAAGAGGGGGAGAAAGGTGTGGAGGTCCAGGGGGTGCCCGGTGGGAGAGGTCCGGGATCCCGTTCCCTGGGCGGGCGCGCGGATCCAGGCGGGGAGGGGGAGGTGGAGATCGGCCTCTGCCAGTCGCTCTTCCACCCCCCGGAACCAGTCGCCTCCCACGTGTGGATCCAGAAGGAACCACTCGAGATGGTCCACCAGGAGGGAGGCCGCGCCCTCGGGGTCTCGATCGAGCCGCCGGCGCATGCTGCTCCGCAGGTGCTCGAGCCACTCCTGGACCTCGGCCCGGAGTCGGGCGCCGGATGGGGTGAGGTCGCGGCTGAAGGCAGCCCCGATGAAGGCGGCCGCCGACAGGGTACCGAAGAGGAGGAAGAGGGGGACGGAGAGGTGGACCGGGGCGTCCCTCGCCACCCCCAGCAGGACCCAGAGGAGTCCGCCCAGGGCGGCGAAGGCGAGCCCCACGAGGGCGGTCGAACGCCCCCGGCGAGAGGCGACGAGTCCCCCGGCCTCCAGGTCCCGCCAGGTGCCTGCCCGCGTCGAACCCGCCCATGTCGTGTCGTGGGCCAGGAAGTCGGCGAGCGCGTCATGCTCGGCCAGTTGCTCGAGGAGGCGGGCCTCCGAGGGTCGGAGGGCGCGTGCGGGGCCCCCCTCGGGGGCGGTACTCTCCCGGTCATCGCCGGCGCCTGCGCCGGCCCCCGGAGCGGTCAGGCCGGGGGCCGCGGGGCGCACCCGGAGGGTGTTCGAAGGGCGCGCGCCGGGAGGGGAACCTCCGGAGGCGGGGGCACCTTCCTCCCCTCCCTCGGCAACCCCCTCGTCGGGGCGGGCGTCGAGCACCACATGCCCCCGACGCGCCAGCGACACGAGGAGGGCCGGGACCACCCGCGGCTTCCACCACGAGGCGGCCCCCGCCGAACCGAGGAGGAGGAGGGCGGCGGCGGCCTCGGGGGTGACGTTGGGGGGACCATCCATGACCCCATGGGGGAGGGAGGCCGGGGGGCGGGCCTGGCGCCAGGTGATCCACGCCGGGAGGCTCCCCACCCCCAGGGCCAGGAGGATCCCCAGGGCGAGGAGGCGCCGGTCGGTGGGCGGGGGCGGCTCCCGGGCCTCGATCCTCGCCGGGAAGCCCACGCGCAGCGACCAGGAGGTCCGGGCCTCGATTCGCCCGGGCGCGAAGGTGGCTTCCCACCCGGAGCCGTCGGCGGTGGGGGCAAGGCTCGCTGCGTCGTGCGGCTCGAGCCCGATGTCCCCGGCCTCGAACTCCGGGAAGGGGAGGGTGACCCGGGCCACCACCGACTCCAGGGGGACCTCCCACGCCTCTCCCACCGGGGCCCAGTCCACCCGGTTCTCCCCCCCCTCCCGGAGGAGCATCCCCTGGACCCGGTACCGGAGGACGAAGGTGGCCGACGCATCGCGCTCGGCGAAGTCCCAGGTCGCGGTCAGGGTCCGCCCCCGGTGCCGCCAGTCCACGGACTCGATTTCCACCTCGGGACTCGTGACCTGGAATTCCAGTACCTCCGCCACCCGGGGGAGGGGGATCTCCCGGTACCCCTGGCGAAAGGACCCGGCGCTCACCTCGAACCGGATCCGCTCCTCCACCGTCACCGCCCCATCTTCCGCCACCGCGAGATGGGCCTCGAAGGTGGGAATCCCGTACACGAGTGACTGGGCCTGGACCATGGCCGGGGCCGCGAGGGCCACGGCAAGGGCGAAGATCGGGACCAGGGCAGGGGAAAGGCGGAGGGGAGCGGGACGACGGGTCCGTGAAGGGTGGATCATGGAGGAGCTCTGCGAGCGGGAACGGGAAGGGCAGGGTCTTTCCCTCCGATACGAAGGGGGACCCCGATCCCTTCGCCGGTGGCGGCGCCGCCCTCGCCGCAGGAGGGTGCCGGGCGACCTCGGGCACGGTACCTTTCCCTCCATGACGACCTCCCGGGAGCAGCCTCTCATCCTCAAGTTCGGCGGCACCTCGGTGGCGGACGCCGCCCGGATGCGCCGGGTCGCCGAGCTGGTGGCCCCCCGCGCCGCCGAGGGGCCGGTGGTGGTCGTGGTCTCGGCCATGGGGGGGGTGACGGGGGCGCTGGAGGAGGCGTTGATCCTGGCTGCGGGGGGCGATCGGGGGTGGCAGGGGGTGCTCGACTCCCTCCGTTCCCGGCACGCCGAGGCGGTGGCGTCGCTGGGGGGGGAAGGGGCGGGGGGAGGCGGGGGTGCCCCGGCGACCCCTGCCGGGGACCCGGGGCTTCTCCCGGAGGAACTCCTGGAGGAAGAACTCCCCGACCTCCTTCACGGAGTCTTCCTTCTCCGGGAGGCCTCCCCCCGGACCCGCGATGCGGTGCTCTCGGCCGGAGAGCGCCTCTCGGCCCCCCTCGTGGCCCGGGCCCTGGCCACCCGGCACCCGCCGGGCGCCCGCGCCGTCGACGCCCGCACCCTCCTCGTGGCGGAGGGAGCCTTCGGGAATGCCCGGGTCCTGGCCGAACCCTCCGCCCCCCGGGTCCGAGGCACCCTCGGACCCCTGCTCGAGGCGGGGGTTGTCCCGGTGGTCACGGGGTTCATTGCCTCCACCCTCCGGGGCCAGACCTGCACCCTGGGGCGCGGGGGATCCGACTACACGGCGGCCGAGCTGGGCCGGCTCCTGGGGGCCGGGTGCGTGGAGATCTGGACCGATGTGGACGGGGTCATGACGGCGGATCCCCGGGTGGTGAAGCGGGCCTATTCCCTCCCCTCGCTCACCTATGCCGAACTCATGGAGCTCTCCCACTTCGGGGCCAAGGTGGTCTATCCCCCCACCGTGGTCCCGGCCCGGGAGGCGGGGATCCCCCTTCGCATCCGGAACACCCTGAACCCCTCGGCCCCCGGCACCTGGGTGCATCGGGGCGCCCGGCCCTCCCCGGCGCAGAACCCCGGGGGAGGACCCGAGCCCTCCGGACCCATTCGCGGCATCGCCTCCCTCCCCCGGTGCGCCCTCCTCCGCCTGGAGGGCGACGGGATGGCCGGCGTGCCCGGGATTGCCGAGCGCCTCTTCGGCGCCATGGCCCGGCGCGGGGTCAGCGTGATCCTCATTTCACAGGCCTCGAGCGAGCGCTCCATCTGTCTGGCGGTGGCGCCCGGCGACGCCGAGGAGGCACGGGAGGCGGTGGCCCAGGCCTTCGCCCTGGAGGTGGCGGCGGGCCTCGTGAATCCCCTTGTGGTGGAGGAGGAGGCGGCCATTGTCTCGGTGGTGGGGGAGGGGATCCGGAACACCCCGAACGTGTCGGGACGCCTCTTTTCGGTCCTGGGGGCCCGGGGGATCAATGTGCGCGCCATCGCCCAGGGGTCGTCGGAGCTGAACATTTCGGTGGTGGTACGGGCGGAGGACGAGGCCCGGGCGCTTCGGGCCATTCACGATGCCTTCTTCCTTCCGGGGCTCCGCCGGGCCCGCCTCTACGTGGCCGGAACCGGGCGGGTGGGGCAGGCCCTCCTGGGGCGCCTCGCCGAGGCCTTTCCCCGGCTCCGGGAGGAGCGGGGCATTCACCTGGCCATGGATGGGGTGGCCCGGACCGGCGCCCTCCGGGTGGAAGAGGGGATGCCCCCGGACCGGTGGATGGCGCTGGTGGAGCCCGTGCCGGGAGGGGACCCCTCCGAAGACCCGCTGGAGGCCCTCGTCTCGGCGGCGCTGGCCCAGCCCCGACGCCCCGTGCTCTTCGTGGATGTCACGGCCTCCGACGCGGTGGCGCGGCACTACCCCCGCCTCCTCCGGGCCGGGGTCTCGGTGATCACGGCGAACCGCCGGGGGGTGGCGGTGGAGGGGGGTCGATGGGAGGAACTCCAGGAGGCGGCGGCCCGGGGGCTGGCTCCCCGGGGGGGGCGGGGGTCGGGAGGTGGGCTCTATGTGGAGGCCACGGTGTGGGCCGGTCTCCCCCTCCTCCGCACCCTGGCCGACCTGGTGGACACGGGCGACCGGGTCCTGGCCCTGGAAGGGGCGCTCTCCGGCACGTGGAGTCACCTCCTGGCGGGCGACGACGGCCCCTTCAGCGACCGGGCCCGCCACGCCTGGGCGCTGGGGACGATGAAGGGGGAGCCCTGGGAGGATCTGTCGGGGGTGGACACGGCCCGGAAGCTCGTGATCCTGGCCCGGGCCGCCGGTCTCTCTCTCGAGGTGGGCGAGGTGGAGGTGGAGCCCTTCCTCCCCGGGCCGGCGGAGGGGTGGCAGGGGCTTGGCCCCGAGGCCTTCCTGGCCCGCCTTGCCGACCCGGTCCACGGCCTCGATGCCCGGGTGGCCGAAGCGGAGGCTCGGGCACGAGAAGGGGGGCGCCGTCTTCGCTATCTCGCCCTGCTGGCCGCGGAGGAAGGGGGGCGGGTCCGGGCCCGGGTGGGGATCGAGGCGGTGGATCCCGACCACCCGGCCTGGCACCTCCCGGGGGGAGACAACCTGGTGGCGGTGACGAGCCTGCACCACCGCGCGGCCCCCCTCGTGGTCCGGGGGCCCGGCGCGGGACCGGAGGTGGCGGCGAGCGGGGTCCTGTCCGACATTCTCCGTGCGGTGCTGGAGGGGGGATAGTCGGAGCAGGAACCGGCGGGTGGTCGGGCCGGGTGTGACCCCGGGAACCGGGTCCCTTCACCGAACACGCTCCTGGGCCACGGTCGCCCAGGCCGCTCCACCGCCCCGGCCGCCCCGCCGCCCTCTTCGCCTCTCTGCCCGGAGCACCTCCATGTCGGATTCGGCCCCCTCGGACTCGCCCACCCCCGACACGCCCACCCCGGACCCCCCTCCGTCGGGCTCGACCCCACCCGGCGCCCCCCCCTCCACCCCCGCCCAGGACCAGTCTCTCTACGAGAAGCTCGGGGCCTTCTACCTGGGGCGCCCGGTGGACCCGGGGACCGGGGAACGCGGCGAGGCCCCCCTCCTCTACGATGCCCGGGATCTCACGACCCACGGGGTCATTATCGGGATGACGGGGTCGGGAAAGACGGGACTCGCCCTGGCGGCGCTGGAGGAGGCGGCGCTGGACGGGATCCCCGTCATCGCCATTGATCCCAAGGGCGACCTGGGGAACCTCCTCCTCACCTTTCCCGAGCTCAGGGGCTCGGACTTCCGCCCCTGGGTAAACGAGGATGTGGCCCGGCAGCGGGGAGAGGATCCGGACACCTTTGCCGAGGGGCAGGCCACCCTCTGGCGAAACGGGCTGGCCCAGTGGGGGCAGGACGGAGACCGGATCCGGAGGCTCCGGGAGCATGCCCAGGTGGCGCTCTACACCCCCGGGAGCGCGGCGGGGCGACCCGTTTCGGTGCTCCGCTCCTTCGCCCTCCCCACCCCCGCCGTTCTCCAGGATCCGGACGCCCTCCGGGAGCGGATCCAGTCCACCGTCACGAGCCTCCTGGCCCTTCTGGGGATCCAGGCCGACCCCATCCGGAGCCGGGAGCACATTCTCCTTTCGGGGATCCTCCAGCACGCCTGGGAGCATGGCCGTTCGCTGGAGCTGGGCCACCTCATCGAGGCGATCCAGCGTCCGCCCTTTGCCCGGCTGGGGGTCATGGAGCTCGAGAGCTTCTACCCCTCGAAGGATCGCTTCGACCTGGCCCTCCGCCTGAACGGGGTCCTGGCCTCCCCCGGCTTCCAGGCCTGGATGGAGGGGGAGCCCCTGGACATTCCCTCCTTCCTCACCACCCCCGAGGGGAAGCCCCGGGTGAGCATCTTCTCCATT
The DNA here is from genome assembly GCA_050485885.1 of Gemmatimonadales bacterium. Lineage (GTDB taxonomy): Bacteria > Gemmatimonadota > Gemmatimonadetes > Longimicrobiales > Gaopeijiaceae > SKNW01. Next base: position 64,153 of record JBJHCG010000003.1, read on the forward strand.
GCCCACCTGGGCGACGAGGAGCGGATGTTCTTCGTGGCCATGCTCCTGAACGAGATCCTCTCCTGGATGCGGGGGCAGGCCGGGACCTCGACGCTCCGGGCCCTCGTCTACATGGACGAGATCTTCGGATTCTTTCCTCCCTCGGCGAACCCGCCCTCGAAGGCCCCCATGCTCACCCTCCTCAAGCAGGCGCGGGCCTTCGGGGTGGGGATGCTCCTGGCCACCCAGAATCCGGTGGACCTGGACTACAAGGGCCTGGGGAACACGGGGAGCTGGTTCATCGGGAGGCTCCAAACGGAGCGGGACAAGGCCCGGATCATGGACGCCCTTCAGGGGGCCATGGCCGGATCGAACCCCCTCTCGCGGGGAGAGCTGGACCGCCTCATTTCGGGGCTCGGGGCCCGGCGCTTCCTTCTTCACAACGTCCATGACGGGGCCCCCACCCTCTTCGAGACCCGGTGGGTCATGTCGTACATGGCCGGACCCATGACCCTGCACCAGATCCGGGGGCTCCGGACGGGCCAGGGTGCGGGAAGTCAGGTCGCGGGGGGCGAGGATCGGGTGCCGCCGGCGCCTGCACCCGCTGCGGCACCCGTCCCGGCGGGAGGGGATTCGGGCCCCGGTGCCCCGGGAACCGCTCCGGCCGTGGGGGATCCCCCCCGGGCCCAGGCCTCTCCACGACCCCTCCTCCCCCCGGGAATCTCCGAGCACTTCGTCGCGCCCCTGCGCGGGAGCCACGAGCTGCGGTACGCGCCGGCCCTCCTCGTCTTCTGCGATGTGGCGTACCGGAACGCCCGGGCGGGGGTGGACGAGACCCGGGGCGTGCGCCTTCTCCTTCCCCTGGGCGAGGGGGCCATGGCGGTGGACTGGGAGCGGACGGAAGTGGTGGACATGGAGCTCGATCACCTGGAGGAGGCCCCCCTCGAGGGCGCTTCCTTTGCGGCGCTTCCCCCCGAGGCCACCCAGCCCCGGAGCTACACCGGGTGGGGGCGGGAGGCCCAGCGGTGGATCCAGGGGAGCCTCCCCCTGTCGCTTTTCGAGTCGCGGGGGCACAAGGCCATTTCCCGCCCCGACGAGTCGGAGGCGGAGTTCCAGCTCCGCCTGGCCGACCTCCGGAGGGAAGCGCGGGAGGAGGCGCTGGACCGGATCCGGAAGCGGTACGAGTCCCGGCTCCGGACCCTCCAGGACCGGGAACTCCGGGCCCTTCAGGCGGTGGAGCGGCGGGCCGGGGCCGCCCGGCAGCGATCCCTCGACACGGCCCTTCGCGTGGGCGAGGGGATCCTGGGGGCCTTTCTGGGGCGAAAGACCTCGACGGCCCGGACCGGAACGACGATCCGGTCGGCGGGGCGCGTCCTCGAAGGGCGGCAGGAGGTGGCCCGGGCCGAGGAATCGGTGGAGGCAGTGCGGACCCAGATTGCCGAAATGGAGGCGGAGTTCGCCGCGGAGGTGCGGAAGGTGGAGGCCGGCTTCGAGGGGGAGGAGGCGCTGGAGACGCTCCAGATTCGCCCCACCCTTACCGGGATGGCGGTGCGCCTGGCGGGGCTGGCGTGGCTCCCGCAGAACGGGGAGGGGCGGGACCTCTGGCGATGAGCCCCCCGGGCGCTTCCACTCCCGATGCCGGACCGAGCGCTTCGGCGGGCGCAGGACCCGACCCGTCGACGGGCGCGTCCACGCCGGGCTCGGGCACGAGGAGCCAGACGATGAGCCCCATCCCCAGCACGGCCCCGGCGGCGAGCCAGGTGGTGAGGGCGTAGCCGGAAGAGGCGTAGAGGAGCCCGGCCAGGGTGCCCCCCACCGCGAAGCCCACCTGTCCCAGCGCCACGGTGAGGCTCAGGAGGGAGCCCCTCCTGTCGTCGGAGACGAGGGCGGTGAGGAGGGCGGAGAAGGGACCGATCCGCATGGCCACGAGGGCCATGACGAGGAAGAACCAGGGGTAGGCCACGGGGACGGACCCGATGACCACCGTGGTGAGGGCCATGACCACGGAAAGGCCCAGGCAGGAGAAGAGAATGATCCGCTTCCGCCCCACCGTGTCGGAGATCCGCCCGGCCTGGGGGCCCACGAGAACGTTGGCCACACCCCCCACCAGGAAGAGGAGGGCGATCTCGTTGGCCGTGGCCCCGATCCCCCGTTCGAGCCAGGTGGGGAGGTAGACCACGAAGAGGGAGACCCCGAGAAACATCATGAAGAAGGCCGCCGCCGCCGCCGCGATTTCCCGCCGGCGGAGCATGGCGGCGTAGTCCGCCACCGCCCTCCGGAGGGTGACGGGGTGGGCGCTCCGCTCCACATCGGGCTGGGGGAGGCGGAAGAGGGCCAGGAGGAAGGTGGCCCCCATGGTGGCGGCAAAGAGGAGAAAGGGGAGGCGGAAGCCGAAGGCGCCGGCCAGGACCACCCCCAGGGGGATCCCCAGGATCTGCCCGAAGGCCGTGCCGCTCATGACCCACCCCGTGGCCCACCCCCGGCGCTCGTAGGGGAAGGCGTCGCCCACGTAGCTCACCGCCGCGCCGCTCAGGATCCCCCCGGCGAGCCCCGCCAGGGTCCGGACGAGCATGAAGCTCCAGTACCCCACCACGAGGAGGTGGGCCAGGAGGGCCAGCGTCATGAGCCCCGACCCCAGGAGGAGGATCCTGCGCCGCCCGACCCGGTCCGAGAAGGGGCCCGAGATCACGGCGAAGATCCCCACCATGACGGAGTACGCCGAAACCAGGGTGCCCAGGAGCCCCTCGCGGATCCCCAGGGTGTCGCCCACCAGGGGGAGGATGGGGGCGATGATCATGATCTGGCTGCTCGCCGAGAAGACGAGGAGCCAGAGGGTCAGGACGACGAGCCAGGGGCGGGTCTGGGGGACCGTCACGCCTCCGGGTCCTCCCTGCGGTGGACTACGGTGGGACTTCGCTGATCAGTGGGATAGACCACGGTGCGGAAGAGATTCACGTGAGGGGGGGCGGAGGCGACGTATCGCACCACCTCGGCCACATCGTCTGCGGTGAGGGGGGTGAGTCCCGCATAGACCTTCCCGGCCCGCTGGGCATCACCGCGGAATCGTACGCGGGAGAACTCGGTTTCCACCAGCCCCGGATCCACCGACGAAACCCGGATGGGCGTGCCCACCAGGTCCAGGTTCATGGCCTCGTTCAGCGCCTTCACCGCGAATTTCGTGGCATTGTACACGTTGCCTCCCGGGTAGACATGGTCTCCGGCGGTACTCCCGATCTGGATCATGTGCCCCGAACCCCGGGCCACCATGGGAGGGAGGAGGGCCCGGGAGAGGTAGAGGAGCCCCTTCACATTCGTGTCGATCATTTCCTCCCACCCGTCGACGCGCCCCTCGTGGAGGGGGGCCAGGTCCCGGGAGAGGCCGGCGTTGTTCACGACGATGTCGGGGACCCGTCCCTCGGTGACGAGGTCGTCGGCCCAGAGCTCCACCGAGCCCCGGTGCCGTACGTCGAGGACCCGGAGGTGGACCTCCACGCCGTGGGCCTTGCGGAGCTCTTCCGCCAGCGCTTCGAGGCGCTCCCGCCGGCGGGCGGCCAGGAGGAGGTGGGTGCCATGGGCCGCGAAGACCCGGGCGATGGCCTCCCCGATCCCGGCCGAGGCCCCGGTGATGAGGGCGAGCTTTCCCTGGAGGGGATCGGGAGGAGGGGTGGGCATGGGCACCGGAGGGGGGGGCGGAGTGGACGGGCGTGAATCGCGATGGGACCCCCGGGGCCCGGGCGGGTTCCTCCCCGCGGCTACGCCCGGTCCCGGGCGGGATCCCAACACCCGGAGGGGGTTGAGGGTCCAAGAGGAGGATGCGGAGCGCCACGCCGTCGTTCCGGCGCGCGGCGAACCCGGATTCGTGCGCCGGCCCGGCCCTCGCTTCCCCCGGGCCGGCGGCGTAGGTTGTCGCCCGTTCATCACCGCACTTCCGCGCCCCGGGGCCCTCCGGCCCGGGGTGCACCCGTCCCCGGAACCATGGGAACCCCGATGCATTTCCACCGATCGTTCGTTGCCGCAATGGCCGGCGTGGCCCTTCTGGCCACCTCCGCCTGCGCCAGCCGGGAGGCCCCGGCTGCCCCCACCCCTGCCCCCGCCGCCCAGGCGCCGGCTCCCCAGCAGACGGGCCAGCAGCCCCGCGGCCAGCAGGCTCCCGCCTCCTACGAGCGGGTCATTCCCAGCTCGGCCGTGACGAGCGAGGGGCTCTTCCGGACCCACCGGGTCGACGACAAGCTCTTCTTCGAGATCCCCCTTGAAGAACTCGGTCGGGACATGCTCCTCATTGCCCGGCAGGAGGAAGGCGGCTTCGGGAACCGCGGGCAGCGGAGCGTGGTGTGGGAGCGCCGCGGGGACCGCATCGACCTCCGCACGGTGAGCTTCGCCCAGCGGGCCGACCCTGACCATGCGATCCACCAGGCGGTGAGTGCCATCGAGCGCGGAAACATCATTGCCACCTTCAGCATCGAGGCCACGGCCCCGGATTCGGCCGTGGTCATCGAGGTGACCCGCCTCTTCACCACGAACATTCCCGAGTTCATCCAGGTGTCCGGGATCCAGAGCGACCGGACCTGGATCGAGGATGTCCATTCCTTTCCGGAGAACGTGAATGTCTCGGCGGTGCAGACGGGGGCCAATGTCCCCGGCGGGACCCCGGCGAACACGGTGAAGACCATCTGGTCCATGATCCGGCTCCCCCTCGAGCCCATGATGCCCCGCCTTCATGACTCCCGGGTGGGGATCCAGTCCTTCACCTGGATTGACTACTCCAGCGATCCGCACAGGTCGGAACAGCGGCGCTTCCTTCGCCGGAACCGACTGGAGAAGCAGGATCCGAACGCCGAGCTCTCCGACCCGGTGAAGCCCATCGAGTACTGGGTGGACCGGGCCACCCCCGAGTGGCTCGTGCCCTGGGTCATCCGGGGGATCGAGGCCTGGCAGCCCGCCTTCGAGGAGGCCGGGTTCACGAACGCCATCGTGGCGCGGATCCCGCCGAGCCCCGAGGAGGACCCGTCGTGGTCGCCCCACGACATCCGCAACTCCATGATCTACTGGCGCCCCTCCACCACCCAGAACGCCACCGGGGGGAGTGTGAGCGACCCCCGCACCGGAGAGATCATCCGGGGCGACGTGAACATGTTCCACAACGTCATGCACCTGACGCGGAACTGGTACTTCGTGCAGGCCGGGCCCCTCGACCCCCGGGCCCAGCAGTTCCCCATGCCCGATTCCATCATCGGGGCCATGGTGGAGTACGTGGTGGCCCACGAGGTCGGGCACGCCCTGGGCTTCCCGCACAACTTCAAGGCCTCGGCCATGTACCCGGCCGATTCCATCCGCTCCCGCTCCTTCCTCGAGCGGAAGGGGAGCCATGTGGCGACCCTCATGGACTACTCGCGCCTGAACTATGTGGCCCAGCCCGAAGACAACATCCCGCCCGAGCTTCTCATTCCGAAGGTGGGGCCCTACGACCGGTACGCGGTGATGTGGCAGCACAAGCCCATTCCCGGGGCGACCACCCCCGAGGAGGAGTGGGAGACGCTGGATTCCTGGTCCCGGATGCAGGACACGATCCCCTGGTTCCGCTTCACCACGCCGGGGGCGGGGAACGACCCCCATGCCGTGACGGAGGCGGTGGGGAATGACGATGCCGTGCGTTCGTCGGAGCTGGGGATGCGAAACCTCCAGCGGGTCATGGGCATGCTTCTCGACGTGGCGGAGAAGCCCGGCGAGGACTACTCCCTCCTCCAGGAGCTCTACTCGAACACGATCTCCCAGTGGGGGCGGTACAATGGCCATGTGGCGGCCATCATCGGAGGGGCCTACACCCAGGAGCGCTATGGCACCGGGGAGCGCTTCACCCCGGTGGAGCGCGAAAAGCAGCAGGAGGCCATGCGGTACCTCCGGGAGAACGCCTTCCAGGTGCCCGACATGTTCCTGGACCAGGACATTCTCCGGCGCCTCGAGTCCGACGGGGTCGTGAACCGCTTCTCCAACTCCCAGGCTGCCGTCTTCCGGACCCTCATCAGCGAGCCTCGCCTGAACCGGCTCGTGGAGTACGAGGCCTTTGCCGGGAACGGCTACCGCCCCTACACGGTGGCCGACTTCCTCGGCGATCTCCGCACCGGGGTCTGGGGAGAGATCTCGAGCTCGAACCCCCAGGTGAACGTCTTCCGTCGGAGCCTGCAGCGGACCTTCGTGGGCGCCATGGACGAATACCTGAACCCCGAGGGCTCCCGGGCCCAGTCCGATGCCCGGCCCCTGGTCCGTGCCGAGATGCGGGACCTGGCCCGCGCGGTGGGCGAGGCCGCATCGCGTTCCCGCGACCGGATGACCCAGCTCCATCTGCAGGAAATGGAACTGGAGATCCGGCGGATCCTGGAGGCCAATTGACGCGGCGCCGGCTCCCCTTCGGAGCAGCGGTGGCCCTGGCGGTGGTCGTGGCGGGGGGAGGCCTTCTCCCCGCCACGGCCGCGGCCCAGCAGGAGCTCCGCACCCAGGCCGAGGAATCGGGCTTCACCGAGTACACGAGCTACGACAACATGATGTCGTACCTGCGGGCCGTGCAGGCCTCGGGTACGGAAATGCGACTCGGCTTCTACGGCGAGACCCGGGAGGGTCGGGCCCTTCCCTATGCCATCTTCTCCCGACCCGCGGTGACCCAGCCGTGGGAGGCGTGGACGCTGGGGAAGCCCATTCTTGTTCTGGCCGCCGGGGTCCATGGCCCGGAGCGGACGCTTCGCGAGTCGGTCCTCATCATGACCCGGGACCTGGCCACCCCGGAGACCCCCCTCAACCGGATGCTCGACGACCTGGTCATTCTGGTGGTTCCCCAGATCAATCCCGACGGGTTTTCCTGGCCCGGACGTCCCGTTCGCGGCAACCTCTGGGGGCTGGACCTGAACCGGGACTACATGAAGCTGGAGCAGCCCGAGATCCAGGCATACGTGGGGAACATCCTGAACCGCTGGGCGCCCCACCTCTTCATTGACGGGCACAACGGAGGGGCACCCCCCTACAACATCGCCTACCAGTGCCCGAGCCATGCGGCACCGGACCAGCGGATCACCGCCCTCTGCGACGACCTGATCTTCCCGGCCATCGACCGGAAGCTCGAGGAAAACGGGTACAGCTCGTTCTACTACGATGTGGGCCGGACCGAGACCCGGTGGGTCACGGGAGGCACCGATCCCCGCATCGGCCGGAACTACGGAGGCTTCGCCAACATGGTGGGGATCCTCTTCGAGTCGCCCGTGGGGATGCAGGACATGGCCGACGGGGTCCAGAGCGGGATCCTGGCCTACGAGGCGGTGGTGGAGTGGGCCCGGGAGAATCCCGAGCTCCTCCTCTCGACGGTCCGGGATGCCCGGGTCGAAACGGTGGCCCTGGGGGCCACACCCGAGGGAGAGGTGCCCCTCCAGGTGGAGTACGAGCCCGCCGACCGGACGGTGACCTACGAGCTTCTCCCCCGCGGAGGGGGTGGGGCCGACCGGGGGATCATCACGGTGACGAGTGACTCCCTCATGATCCGGCCCGTGGCCACCCACACCCGGGAGCGCCCCTGGGCGTACGTGATCCCGAGGGAGGCCGAGGGCGCGGTAGCCCTCCTGCGGCGACACGGGGTCACGGTGGAACGCCTCGAGGACGACGCGGAGGTGGAGGTGCAGGCCTACACCGTGGCGGAGATCGGGTACGAGCGCGCCTACAACCACGCCGCCGCCACCACGGTGGAGCTGGATCAGGTGACGACCCGGACCATGACCCTCCCCCGGGGGAGCTACATTGTCCGCTCCGGGCAGATGCAGGGGCGGATCGTTTCCCATCTCCTGGAGGCCGAGAGCCGGGACGGGGTCGTGTACTGGGGGCACATGGACCCCTGGCTCCCCAAGCCCGAGGTGGCCCGCTACCGGGCCGGCGAGGGGGAGGCCCCCCTCTTCCCCATCGTCAAGCTGATGAGGCCCACCCCGCTTCCGACGGTCCTTCTGGACTGAAGAGGTCGTGGTTCCGGGCGTTCTGCGCCCCCTCCGCCCCCCCGGGCGGAGGGGGCGCGGTGCGTTGGGGGTCCTCCTCCTCTCCGGTCCAGAGCTCCTGGACCAGGCTCCCGCGGGCTTCCTCCTTTGCGGCGTACATGAGACGGTCCGCCCGTCGCACCGCGTAGTCCGCCGAGGGCGGGGGCGCCTCGAAGGTCACGGCCCCCACGGAGGCGGTGACCGGCCACCCCCGGGCTGCCATGGCATCGTCCAGGCGGTCCCGGAGCTTGTCCAGAGCCCGTTCGGCCCGGGCCAGGGGGGTCTCGGGGAGGAGAATGCCGAACTCGTCTCCTCCCAGCCGGGCCCCCAGATCCACCGTTCGGAGCGTTTCCCTCAGGACCTCGCCCACGGTACGGAGGACGGCGTCGCCCTCCTGGTGCCCGTGCCGGTCGTTCACCGCCTTGAAGTGGTCCAGATCGAGGTAGGCCAGGGTGAAGACCCGTCCGTAGCGTCCGGCCCGGGCCACTTCCTGCTCCACCTGGTGGAAGAAGGCCCGGTGGTTTCCGAGACCGGTGAGGGGATCGAGAAGGGCCAGGCGACGGGCCCGGTCCCGGGCGTGCCGGAGGAGGATTCCCAGGGTGCAGACGAGGGCCACCGCGGCCCCGTGGGAGAGAGCGTCCCAGAGGGGAAAGGGGATGATCCCCCGGGCCAGGGTGAGGATCCCACCCACGAGGGCGAGAAGGGCCACGAAACCGGCGCCCCGCGGCGTGGCCAGGAGGGCGGTGACAAGGGCCGGGATGACGTACAGCACCCCCCCATGCCAGGAGCTTCCGGCCAGGAGGTCGAGGGCCACGAGGCCCAGGACCCCCACCACCGCCCCGCGCTCCACCAGCCCGGGGGATTCCGCGAGGCGAAGGGCCTCCACCGGGTTCGGGGTCAGGATCAGGGCTCCACCGCCGCCAGCACGGCCCCGATGAAGTCGTTCAGCGCCCGCTGCTGGATCCATCGCACCACCACCACCAGGTCGTGCTCGGGGTCCACGTACACGATGTTCGACCCGGCGCCGGCATGGTAGTGTGCCGATTCGGGAGCCGATGCCAGCGCGGCACCTCCCGGGTTGAGGAAGGTGTTCATGAACCCGTAGCGCGAGTTTGCCGGACCGGGGGAGCGTGTCATGGCCATCCACTCGGGCGAGAGGAGGGGGGTCTCGCCCCACATTCCGTTGCGGAGGTGGAGGAGTCCGAACCGGGCCAGGTCGAGGGCGCTGATGAACATGCCGCCTCCCCAGTGGCTTCCCCCGCTCACCGCCTGCACCCAGTGGCCGTCCAGAAGGATCCAGGAGTTCTCGTACCCCAGCCAGCGCCAGGTGGGGGAGGCGCCCATGGGGTCCATGAGGTGGTCCCGGAGCACCTCGGGGAGGGGTTGCCGCCAGAGATTCGTGGCGGCAAGCCCGAGCAGGTTCACCCTAACGTCGTTGTACTCGTAGACCGTTCCCGGCGCGTGCCGTTCCCGTGTTCCCCACCCATCGGCGTCCTGCGCCGGACGATCGGCCCAGTCGGGCTTGCACCAGAGCATCCCCTCCCAGTCCGAGGTCTGGCGGAGGAGGTGCTCCCAGGTGATCGCCCCGTTGTGGGGCCCGGAGAAGGGGAAGAAGGGGCCCGGAACCTGGGGGAAGGCCCCTTCCGGCTCCCGGGGGGCCACGCACTCGGGGTTCCGGGGCTGGATGGGACCCATCCGGTGGGCCACCGGCTCCTCCACGCTGGAAAGGAGGCCCTGGTCCCAGGCCAGCCCCACCGTGGCGGCGAGAAAGGACTTGGCCACGCTGAAGGTCAGATCCACCCGCTCGGGTTCTCCCCACTCTGCCACGATGTAGCCCCCCCGAAGAATGACGCCGGTGGCTCCTCCCCGGGCCCGGAAGGGGCCCACGGCCTCGCCGAAGGGCTCGCGCCCGAAGGAGCGCTGGTGGGCGAGGGCCAGGTCTTCCGGGGTGGTGGCCACCTGGGCTTTCGCCAGGGTGATGGCCTCCTCCAGGCGCTCCGCCGACATCCCCATCGCCTCCGGGGATGCCCGTGCCCAGGCGCCGGGAGGGGGGACGTACCCGGGCTCGACGGCCTCCACCGGGGGGCCCTGGGCAAGGAGGCCCTCGGTGCATGACCCCAGCCACATCGTGCCTGCCAGGAGGAGGCCACGAAGGAGGACGGGACCCGCGGGGTGGCCCCGAGGGGGACGAGAGGGGAAGGAGGGCATGGGGGGCGTGAAGGGAGGGGGGAGCGGTGCCTTCGTCACGACATCGTACCCACGGATCCCCGGAGGAGAAAGGGGGTTGCGGGAGGGCCCGCCGGTCCTCTTCCTTTGGGGTGGCAGATGTCACGACCCGGGGCCATACCTTCCTCCTCCGGGGGGGGCCGGCCCCACGGGGCGGACCCGAGGGCGTGGGCACCCGCTCCACCGTCCACGGCGCCTTGTCGAACCTCTCCACCTCGATTCCGATTCCGGAGTTCCTGCGTGCTTCCTCACCTCGTCCTCTCGCGCTTCCCTTCCCACGCGCCCCGCGCCCGCCTCCGCCTCCGCGTCCTCGCCGGGTCGGTCGTGCCTCTCCTCGCCCTGGCCGTGGGTGTCGGCTGCGGGGCACCCGCCCCGGGGCCGGCCACCCCGCTCTCGGGTGAGGCCTCCCCGGACGCGCCCCCGCTCGCGCCTGGGGAGGGCACGGCAGGGCGTGCCCTCGAACCCGCGGCCACCGAAGACGCCGACGCAACGCCGCGGGCGATTCTCGTGAGCATCGATGCCCTGAACGAGGCCATCGTGCGCCGCACCCTCACCCCGGAGGAAGCGCCGGCGCTCCATCGCCTCTTCACCGAGGGGGCGTGCACCGCGCATGCCGAGTCCTTCTTCCCTTCGGTGACCGCCTCGAGCCATGCCGTGCTCTGGACCGGGGCCGGGGGAGATGTGACCGGGGTCACGGCGAACACCCAGAACCTTCTCCCCCGGGATCGTCACACCCTCCTCGAGACGACGAACGGCTTCAACTACCGGGTCCTCTCGGCCGAGCCCCTCTGGATCACCGCCGGGCTCGCCGGGGTCCCCGTGGCGGGGCACCATGTGACCCAGGCCCCCGGGATTCCCGGATACTACCCCCTCGTGGGAGAGCGGACCCCCTGGCACGAGAGCCGGCGGGAGGCCTCGGCCCGGGCGCTGGCGCGCACCGACCTGAACGTGATGAACGGGTACAACCGGACGGTGGAGCGGCAGCGGGTGGTGCGGGGGATCGATGTGCAGTGGGAAGGGGCCACCCTGGAGGCCTGGACGGGCCTCGACGAGGTGGCCTCCACCCGGCCTCCTCTCCCCTTCGTGCTCGCGCTGGAGGAGGGTCCGCCGATTCTGGGGGTGGTGGTGGCCGAGGGGGCGAGCTACGACGCCATCCTTCTCTCCCTCGACGGACGGGCGACCGAGGCCGTGCGGGCCCGGGCCCACCCGGTGGAGGAGACCCCACCCCTGGGCCGGGCGCTCGCCCGCCACTTCTCCGAGCCCCTTCCGGTGCCGGTGGAGAACGGACGGGTCTGGATGCCCGTCCGGCTCTTCGAGGTGGCGGACGATGGTCGGGACTTCGAGCTCTACCATCCCCCCCTGCACGTGGTGGAGGGGAACCGGGAGGAGCTGGTTCTGGCCTACGACGAGGCCATCGGGGGGTGGACGGGGAACTCGGGTTTCTACGTGTACCGGACCGGGGGGTTCGGCCCGCGTCTCGTGGACGGAGGCGACGGGACGGCCGAAGCCCGCTACCTGGAGACGGCGGAGCATCTTCTGAGGCAGTTCAAGGCGGGCTCCGAGTGGCTCTGGCGGACCCATGAGCCCCGCCTCCTCCTGGACTACTTCCCCCTTTCCGACGCCATCGACCACGAGGTGCTGGGGTATCTGGACCCTGCGTGGCCCGGATTCGACGAAGCCCAGGCCCGGGCGGTGCGGGACTTCAGGGCCCGGGTCTGGGGACTCGTGGACCGGAGGGTGGCCCACCTGGCCGCGCTGACCGAGGAGGTGGGGGGGGCTCTCTTCGTGTCGGGGGACCACGGGATGCGGGCCTCGTGGAACGTCTTCCTCCCGAACCGGGCGCTCCTGGAGGCCGGGCTCCTGGCCCTCGATGCCGAGGGGAATGTGGACCTGACCCGCACCCGGGCCTACTCCCCGAACGGGTACTGGATCTCGGTGAACCGGGAGGCCTGGGCCGGAGGGGTTGTCCCCCCGGGGGAGGAGGCCGAGGTCGTGGAGGCCATCCGGTCGGCCCTCGAATCGGTGCGGGACGCGTCGGGAGGCCGGGTGGTGACCCGGACCTTCACCCCGGCGACCCACCCGGGGCTCGGCATCGGAGGCCCCTCGGGAGGAGACGTCTACTGGGCCACGGCCCCGGGGTTTCGCTCCCTGGGCTTTCTCCGGGGCGACCAGGTGAGCGCTCCGAGTACCCTGAACACGGGGCACGGCTTCCCCCCGGATGAACCCGACATGTACACCGTGTTCTGTGCCCTGGGCCCCGACTTTCCGGCCGGGCGCATTCCCTCGGAGCGGACCACGGTGGTGGCGCCCACCCTGGCGGAGTACATCGGCGTTCCGGCGCCGGCCGATGCGGTGGGGCGCTCCATCCTCGCCTCGCTGCGGACCGGGTCGGACCCCCTGGAGGCGCGCCTCCGGGAGCGGATCGCCCGGGAAGGGGACTCGGTCTCCGTGGCGGTGGCCTTCCACGACCTCCACACGGCACGCCGCCTTGGACTCTCCGACGACCGGGTCTTCCATGCCGCCTCCACGATGAAGGTCCCGGTTCTCTGGGAACTCTACCGTCAGCACGACGAGGGCGAACGCGATGTGGGAGATCCGGTTCCGGTCCGGAACACCTTCCGGTCGGTCCACGACGGCTCTCCCTTTACCCTGGACACGGACCGGGACACCCGCCTCCTCGGGGCGCTGGGGGAGGGCCTTCCGGCCCGGGAGATCGCCCACGGGATGATCACCCTCTCCTCGAACCTGGGCACGAACCTCCTCCTGGAGCTCCTGGATCCGGCCCGGGTGCAGGCGACCCTCGATGCCGCGGGAGCGGGGGAGGTCCAGGTCAGGCGAGGGGTTTCGGACATTCCCGCCTTCGAGGCCGGCCTCTCGAACGAGACCACGGCCCGGGGGCTCCTCCGGGTGATGGAGCTCCTCGCCCGCTGCGAGGGGATCGGCCGGGCCTCCTGCGCCGAAATGCACGGGATCCTGGAGGAGCAGGCCTTCCGGAGCGAGATCCCGGCCGGCCTCCCCGCCGGAATGCGGGTGGGGAACAAGACGGGCTCCATTACCCGCGTCCTCCACGATGCGGCCATCGTTCACCCCGAGGGGCGGAGCCCATGGGTCCTCGTTGTCCTCACCGAGGGCTTCTCCGATTCCGACCACGCTTCGGCCCTCGTGGCCGATCTGGCCCGGATCTCTCACGAGGAGATCCAGACCCTCGCAAATGGCGGCTGACCGTGTCCCGGGGGGAGGTCAGCGCCCCCCGGGGCGCATCTCCCGCAGGGCCTGCTCCCGGAGGGCCTCTGGGACGATCTCCCAGGTGGGACGGAAGTCTTCCAGCGCCGGGGGACCGCCCCGGCGCTCCAGGTCGCGTGCCAGAAGATCCCGGATGCTCTCCTCCCCTGCGTACCGCACCGGGGCCGAGGTCACGCCGGGGAAGCCGCCGCCACCCGACTGGCGGTAGTTGTTCAGGGCCAGCGTGAAGCGGTCGTCGTCCTGCACCGGGGCCCCTTCGAAGGTGAGGGCCACCACCCGTTCGCCCACGGGGCGGGTCAGGTCCAGGGTGTACTCGACCCCATGCACCACGTCGAAGTTGTACCCCGGCCAGTCCGGGTTCACGATGCGTTCGCAGTGGGCCTCGGGGCAGGGAAGGAAGTAGCGCGCCCCGTGCTCCAGGTAGGCCCGAAGCGCGTCGCCACGGATCTCCACCGCCCGGAGGAGGTTGTTGTCGTAGGGGTAGAGGCGGGCCAGGTGGGCCAGGGTAATGGGGCCCGCAGGGAGGTCGGCCTCGAGGTTGAAGGCGGCCACGGCCGAGAGCTGGGCCCCGCTCACCTCCCTCTGCACCTGGCTCACCCAGCGCAGGAGGCGGGTGTCGCGGACCCGCGCCTCCCGGGCCGGGAAGGCCACCTCGCCCCGGGCCAGGGGCCGGCTCACCAGGGCCTGGGTCCGTTCCCGGGCCTCGGCGAGGGCCGCCTCCATCCGGGGGTCGCTCCGGTTCGGGTCGGGGCGGAGGATCTCTCCCCGACTGGAAACGACCTCCCACCGCCCCTCGGCCCCTCGAGCCAGATCGAAGGTCATGACGGCAAGGGAACGGGCATGCGCCCCGGCCTGGGCGAAGCGCACGCCGTGGAGGACGGAGTCGGCCACTTCCCGGTGGGAGTGTCCGAGAAAGATCCCGTCGATGCCGGCCACCTCGCGGGCCACCTCCGCCATCTGGTTCTCGGGGCCCAGCCCCGTGGCCTCCATGTCGTAGCTCGTCCCCTCGAAGCTCGAATGCGCCGCCACGATCACGAGGTCGGCGCCTTCCTCCCGCATCCGGGGCACGACCTCCTGCAGGCGGTCCAGGATGGGCGGGAAGGTGAGCCGGCCCTCCACATGATCCCGGTCCCAGACCGCCACCCCCGGGGGGAGGACCCCGGTGATCCCCACCCGCAGGGTCTCCTCTCCGACCTCGAGGGCCACGAGATGGTGGGTGGGCCAGGGGGCCCGCTCCCCGGCCGCATCGAGAACGTTCGCGGCGAGGAAGGGGAAATGGGCGTCGGCCACCGTTCGTTCCAGGTGCTCGATCCCGAAGTTGAATTCGTGATTTCCCAGGGCGGCCGCATCGTACCCGGCCAGGTTCATGGCCAGGACGACGGGGTGCACCTCGCCCTCGGCCAGGGGGGTGTACGCCGCCGCCATGGGGTGCCCCTGGAGGAGGTCACCCGAATCCACCAGGAGGACCCGCCCCGGGTGAACGTCCCGGATGGAGTCGATGAGAGGGAGGAGAAGGGAGAGCCCGCGCTCGACGGGCGGCGCCGTTTCGCCCTCGGAAAGGCTCGCTGCCACCATGGGGTCGAAGGGGAGGAGCCACCCATGGACGTCGGTGGTCCCCAGGACCACGATCCGGGTTCTGTCGGCTTCGTTCGGGGTGGAGAGAGCGTCTGGCTCCGGCGCTTCGCATCCCCAGAAGAGGAGCAGGAGAGGAAGGAGAGGGAAGAGGCGCCGCGCGGGGAGAGGAGACGGGTTGGTCAGGGTTCCTCCGGGGGGAGCAGGGTCCGGGGATCGAGCGCTTCCCGGCTGAGGCGGGCTTCCTCCAGCAGGGAGGCGAGCCCCTCGCCCAGGTGTTCCCGAAGAATCTCGCGGTACCGGGGGTCGTTTCGATACCCGTCCCCCTCCTGAAAGAAGGTCTCGAGAAGAGGGGTCCAGTCCGAACCCCGGGGGAGGATGACCCCGAAGGTCTCCGAGCTGTCGTCGGCGGCTGGATGGCGGCGGAGGGGAAGCCCCCGCTCCACCCCGCGCCAGTAGGCGTGCACATCGATCCAGGCCAGGCGTCCCGGACCCTCCGAAATGGCCTCCAGGATCTCCTCGTTGGATTCGAGGGGGATGACCCGAAGCCCGGGGATCCTGCGCTCCCGGAGGTGGTTCATGCGCTCCTCATGCAGGGTGCCCCGGTAGGGAAAGGCCGTGAACCCCTCGAACGCCTCCGGTGCGGCCTCCAGCGAGGGGAGCTCGGGCACGGAGGCGTGCGTGATGAGGACCGCCACATTGTTCAGGTAGGGAGGGGAAAAATCCAGCTCCCCACGGCGCTGCTGCGTGATCGTCACGTTGGCGATGCCGAAGACCCCGTTCGAACCGTTCCGGACCCGGCGGTAGAGGCGGGCCCAGTCCTCGTCGGGGGACCAGGCCACGTCGATGCGTACCCCTTCCCTGGCCTCGACCCATTGGAAGAACTCCCGGAGGATCTCCACCGTGACCCCGGTGAGACGGCCGTTGGAGGCGGTATAGGACCACCCGTCGGAGGGGGTGTAGACCACCACGACCTGCCCCTCTCCCGCCTCCCGGAGACGGGCCACCGAGATGCCCTGGTCCACGGCCACCTCGGAGGGGGCGGCGAGGACGGGGCGGGCAGCCCGCTCCGTCTCGCGCGGGGGCGCCGGGGGGGCGGACTCCGGCGCGGCCCGAAGCCGCGCACTCTCCACGGAAACCCCCTCTCCCGGAGTCGAGAGGGGGGCAGGGGCCGGGCCTTCGGGAGCATCGGCGTTGCAGGCGGCCGTCACGGCCAGAAGGCCCCCGAGGAGGACTGCGCCCCGGGAGGGGCTCCGGCGGAGGGGGCCTGGACGGAGCCGGTTGCAGCGGCGCGGGAGTCGAAAGGGGGAGAGCCGGGGCATGCAGAATGGGGGCGGGGAACGACGGCCATCCGGAAGAGGTCGAAAGCCCTCGGATGGGGAGGAGAACCGCTCCGGAAGACAAGGGCTTCGAAGCGCGGCCTCCCTGAATGGAACCCACCTCCCCGGGGTCCTGTTCCACCCCTGTCGGGCTCCCTCCCGTGTCACCTCAGCCTGGAAGCGCCTCGGCGGCCCTGGCGGGGCGTCCACCTCCATGCTTGATGCTCACCCCCTCCACGAGGAAGACCACGTCTTCCGAGATGTTCGTGGCCAGATCGGCGATCCGCTCCAGGTTCTTCGACACGAGGAGGAGACTCATGGAGGGTCCGATTCGCCGGGGATCCTCCATCATGTGGGTGAGGAGAATGCGGAACATGGCGTTGTAGAGGTGGTCCACCCGGTCGTCCCGGCGGCAGATTTCCCGGGCCATGTCCGGGTCGCTCCGGACGAAGGCGTCGAGGGCGTCGGAGAGCATTTCGGCGGCGAGCCCCGCCATCTCCACCACCTCGGGGGCGCGCCCGAGGGGGGGCATCCCGGCCATGTCCTGGACCGCCCGGGCCACATTCACGGCGTGGTCCCCCACCCGCTCCAGATCGTTGCTGATCTGCATGGTCATGGTGAGAAAGCGGAGGTCCGAGGCCATGGGCTGCTGGGTGGCCAGGAGCTCGTGGACCATCCGGTCGATCTCGAGTTCGAGCTCGTCCACCCTCCGGTCCCGATCCAGGACCTCCTGCGCCCGGGCCGGGTCCTGCTCGGCAAAGGCGGTCACCGAGAGCCGTACCATGGCCTCGGCCTCTCCGGACATCTGGAGGAGGCGCGCCCGGAGGTCGGCCAGCTCCTGGTGGAAGCGCCGCGCACCACCCTGGGGGGTCACCCGAACCTCCCGGTGATGTAGGCCTCGGTCTGCTCCACCTTCGGGTTCGTGAAGATCTCCTCCGTCTTCCCCACCTCAATGAGTTTCCCCATGAAGAAGAAGGCGGTGAAGTCGGAGACCCGGGCCGCCTGCTGCATGTTGTGGGTCACGATGAGAATGGTGTAGCGCTCCTTCAGCTCGTGAATGAGCTCCTCGATCTTCTGGGTGGCCAGGGGATCCAGGGCCGAAGCCGGCTCGTCCATGAGGAGGACCTCGGGCGAGACGGCCAGTGCCCGGGCAATGCAGAGCCGCTGCTGCTGTCCCCCGGAGAGCCCCAGGGCGCTTCGGTCCAGGCGGTCCTTCACCTCGTCCCAGAGCGCCGCCTGCCGGAGGGAGTTCTCCACCAGGTCGTCCAGCTCCGAACGGGAGGAGGCGAGCCCGTTTACCCGGGCCCCGTACGCCACATTCTCGAAAATGGACTTCGGAAAGGGATTCGACTTCTGGAAGACCATCCCCACCCGCTTCCGGAGCTCCACCACGTCCCGCCCCGGGTCATGGATCGAGGTGTCATCGAGGAGGATCTCGCCTTCGTGACGGGTGTCGGGGATGAGGTCGTTCATCCGGTTGATGGAGCGGAGAAAGGTGGACTTTCCGCATCCCGATGGCCCGATGAGGGCGGTGGCCCGCTGTGCGGGAACGTCGAGGCTGATCTGGTGCAGCGCCTGGGTCTTCCCGTACCAGAAGGAGAAGGCCCGGGCCTGCACGGCCGCCCGGAGGGTGGGTGGGGCCTCGGTTCCCGTTTCCGGGGATGCAGAGGCGGGGGGTCGTGCCGCGGGGGCCGGGTCCGCGGCCTGGGAGCCCGCGGGAGGGCGGGAGGGGGGGGCGGAAGCCGGGGGGCGGGAGGAGGAGAGAGGCTCCATGGTCAGGACTGCCGGTAGGGGTTTCGCACGAAGAAGCGGGTGATGAGGCTCACCGCCAGGACCAGGGCAATGAGGACCAGGGCCGCGGCCCACGCCAGGCGATGCCACTCGTCGTAGGGGGAGATGGCGTACTGGTAGATGAGGAGGGGAAGGGCCGAAATGGGCTCGTTCAGCCGCCACTCCCAGAAGGGGTTCCCGAAGGCGGTGAAGAGGAGGGGCGCCGTTTCCCCCGCGATCCGGGCCAGGGCCACGAGGATCCCGGTGAGGATCCCGCTTCGGGCGGCCGGGAGGACGATCCCCAGGGTGGTGCGCCACCGGGTGAAGCCAAGGGCAATTCCCCCCTCCTTCAGCTCCCGCGGCACGAGGCGAACCATCTCCTCGGTGGTGCGGGTCACCATGGGGAGGAGCATGACGGCCAGGGCGATCCCTCCGGCGAGGAGGGAGAAGCGTCCCATGCTCACCACGACCCAGGCCCAGACGAAGATCCCCACCACGATGCTGGGAATCCCGTTCATCACGTCGGCGGTGAAGCGGACCAGGGTGGCCAGGGGGCTTCGCCCCGCCTCGGCCAGGTACACCCCGGCCCCCACCGCCAGGGGGATCCCCAGGGCTCCGGCCAGGAGAACCAGGAAGAAGGTCCCCACCAGCGCATTGGCCATCCCCCCCCCATCCTCTCCCACCGGAGCGGGGAGCTGGGTGAAGAAGTCCAGGTTGATGGCCCCGGCACCGGCGGCCATGAGGTACCAGAAAATGAGGAGAAGGGGGATCACCACGAGGACGGCGGCGATCCCGGTCAGGGTGAGCATGACGGCACTCACGAGCTTGCGCCGACGGTTCCGGGACGCCGACCGGGGGGGCTCGGAGGGGCGCCGGGTCTCCTGCGGGGCCGGAGGAGGCGAGAGGGTGGCGGGGGCATTCATCTCACGTCCCTCCCCGCCGGCTCACCCGCCAGACCAGGGCCTGGGCCGCGATGTTCACGAGGATCGTGATCCCGAACAGGAGAAGGGCGATCTCCATGAGGGCCGAGAGGTAGAGGGCCCCCGAGGCCTCGGCGAATTCATTGGCCAGGACCGAGGCCATGGTGTACCCCGGGGCGAAGAGGGAGGCGGCAATGTCCGGACGGTTCCCGATGACCATGGTAATGGCCATGGTCTCGCCCAGGGCCCGCCCCAGCCCCAGGATGGCCCCTCCCACGATCCCCGGAAGGGCGTAGGGGAGGGCCACCTGCCAGGTCATTTCCCACCGGGTGGCGCCCAGCGCCAGGGCGGCCTCCCGCTGCTCCCGGGGCACCGCGGCCAGGACCTCCCGGGTCACGGCCGAAATGAAGGGAATGATCATGATGGAGAGGATCACCGCCCCCGACATCATGCTGAAGCCGTAGGCCGGCCCCTCCAGAAAGGGGATCACGTCGCCGAAGCGCCGGGAGAGGGGCTCCTGGATCGTGAAGCGGAGGAAGGGCACGAGGACGAAGATTCCCCAGAGACCGTAGACCACCGAGGGAATGGCCGCCAGGAGCTCGGTGGCGAAGGCCACCGGGGCCGCGATCCATCGGGGTGCCAGTTCGGTGAGGAAGATGGCGAGCCCCACCGAGAGGGGGAGGGCCAGGAGGAGGGCGAGGAAGGAGGAGACCACCGTCCCGAAAATGAAGGGGAGGGCACCGAACTCCCGGAGCACCGGGTTCCACTCCTGGCTCGTGATGAAGCCCCACCCGAAGGTCTGCATGGCGGGCCAGGCCGAGACCCCGATCCGCCATACCATGAAGAGGAAGAGCACGGGGAGGAGGATCCCGAACCCCCGGAGGGCCACCCCGTAGATCCGGTCCTGGGTCGTTCCGCTCCCTCTCCGCCTGCGCTCAGCCGTCATGGACATGGGGCGCCTCCTCTGCGGTGGAGGGGAGGGGGGCCGGCCCCAGTGCTGCCGGATCACCGCCCAGGGCCACGAACTCTGCGGCAAAGTCCCGGTCGGAGTCGAAGACCGGGCGCGACTCGGACCCGCAGGTCACCCCCTTGAGGGCGTTCAGCGCCATGACGCGCATTTCCCCCGAGAGGGGGGCGTAGTTCAGCTCGAGGACATGGCTTTCCCCCTCGAGGAGAGCCCACCGGATGATCTCGAGAAGGGCCGCGGCGCGGCCGCAGTCCCGCATGTGGGGGGCGATGAGGAGGTAGGTCCAGGCCGAGATCGGGTAGGCCCCGTCCATGTCGGCATTCACGATGGAGAGGCGGAAGTCGTCGTTTTCCACCCGCTCGGCCAGCCCGCTGGCGGCGGCGGTGGTGGCGGCAATGGAAGGACGGACGAATTCCCCCCGGACGTTCCGGACCTCGGCCATGGCCAGGTTGTTCTGGCGGGCGAAGACCTGCTCCACGTACCCGATGGCCCCCGGGGACTGGCGGACCTGTCCGGTCACGCCCTCGTTCCCCCGCGCCCCGAGCCCCGTGGGCCAGCGAAGGGCATTCCCCGTTCCCACCCGGGTGCGCCAGGCCGGGCTCACGGCACCCAGGTAGTCGCTGAAGACGTAGGTGGTCCCCGACCCGTCGGAGCGGTGCACCGGAATGATGTCGCGATCGGGAAACGCCACCCCCGGGTTCAGCGCCTGGATCCGGGGATCCCGCCAGCGCCGGATCTCGCCAAGGAAGATGCCGGCGATGGTTTCGCCATCGAGGCGAAGGGGTGCCTCGAGTCCCGGGAGGTTGTAGGTCAGGACCACCGCGCCCAGCACGGTGGGAATGGAGAGGGTCCCGGGGATCTGTTCCAGGTTCTCGGCGGTGAGGGGAGCGTCGGTGGCCCCGAAGTCCACCGTACCCTCGATCATCTGCCGGATCCCGCCCCCCGACCCGATGGACTGGTAGTTCACCCGTACCCCGTACTCCCGGTGGTAGAGGGAGAACCAGCGGGCATAGATGGGGAAGGGGAAGGAAGCGCCGGCCCCGGTCAGGGTCAGCTGCCCGGAGCGGGCGGCCTCGGGGTCGTCGCTCTCCTCGCCCGAATCCGTGCTCCAGCACCCGGCCACGAAGGGGAGACAGGCCAGGAGGCCGGCAAGGAGGAGAAGGGGAGAGAGGCGTCGGGCTGGACGCCCTCGCGCCCGGCGGATCGGCATCGAAGGGGGCTCCGGAGAGGGTCCCGGGGAGCGAGGAGCCAGGAACGCTCCTCGCGCGTGCCGGAACCTATCGGAGTCGCGTAACGCCCATGTAACAGAACCGTGCACGCATTGTCACGAAATTCCGCTCAGGCGGCCCCGGCCTCGGGGAGGGCGCCCAGATTCCGCTCCAGGAGGGCCTCGGGGTCCGGATCCCGACCCATGAAATCACGGAAGAGGCGGTCCGGATCCTCCTCGTCGCCCCGGGAGAGAATCGTGTCGAGGAGAGCCTCCCCCAGCTCCCTCGAAAAGAGCCCCCCCTCCCGGAAGCGCCCGAAGAGGTCGGCCTCGAGCACCTCGGACCAGAGATAGGCGTAGTACGAAGCCGCGTACCCCCCCGAGAAGAGATGGAGGAAGGAGGGGAGGGGGTGGGCTGCGGCAAACTCCTCGTCGGGAGAGAGGGCGGAGGTGCGGCGGGTGGCCCAGTCCACGGCGTCGCCATCGGTCTCGGGGTCGTACTCCGTGTGGAGGGCCAGGTCCATGATCCCGAAGGAAATCTGCCGCATCTGCATCCACCCTCCGAGGAAGCGGCGGGCCCGGAGCATCCGGGCGAGGATGGGAGCCGGAAGGGGCTCGCCCCGCTCCCAGTGCCGGGAGATGAGACCCACCCCTTCCTCTTCCCAGGTCCAGTTCTCCAGGAGCTGGCTCGGGAGCTCGACCCAGTCCCACGCCACATTGATCCCCCCCCGTCCCTCGAGGGGGACCCGGGAGGTGCAGTGGTGGAGGAGATGACCGAATTCATGAAAGAGGGTTTCCACGTCCCGATGGGCCAGGAGGGCCGGCTTCCCTTCGGAGGGGGGCGGGAAGTTGGCGCACATGTTCCCCAGGTGAGGGGTGAGGTGGCCGTCGGGGCCGGGGGTGCCGTAGATGAAGTCACTCATCCATGCCCCCTGGCGCTTTTCCGGGCGGGGGAAGAGGTCCGCATAGAAGGCGGCCTGGAGGCGCCCCTCGGCGTCGTGCATCTCGTAGAAGCGCACGTCGGGGTGCCAGACCGCGTCGTTGGGAGCCTGCCGGACCTCGAGCCCGAAGAGCCTTCGCGCCACCTCGAAGAGGCCGTCGAGGACCTGCTCCAGGGGGAAGTAGGGACGAAGCGCCTCCTCGTCCAGATCGAACCGCTCCTCCCGGAGCCGTTCGGCCACGAAGCTCGTGTCCCAGGGGCGGAGGCGCTCGAGTCCCAGCGTCTCCGCGTGGGCCCGGAGGGCGCGTAGATCCTCTTCCCAGTACGGTCGGGTGCGCTCCGCCATCTCCTCGAGGAAGGCCACGGCCCGCTCTCCGCTCCCGGCCATCTGCTCCTCCAGGCGGAAGTCGGGGAAGCCGGCATACCCGAGAAGTCGGGCCTTCTCTGCCCGGAGGGCCAGGATGCGCGGGATGAGGGGGCGGTTGTCCCAGGGGGCCTCCCGCCCCCGGGCGAGCCAGGCTCCGTGGAGCTCCTGTCGGAGGGACCGATCCTCCCCGTGCTTGAGAACGGCCTGCACCGCGGGGGCATCGAGGGTGAGGACGTACCCCTCCACCCCGTCGGCCCGGGCCCGCGCCTGAAAGCGCTCCAGGGCATCGTCGGGGATCCCCGACAGTCGGCGCCTGTCGGGGAGGTGAAGGGTCCACGCCGCGGTGGCATCGAGCACATGCTCCGAAAAGCTCTGCTCCAGGCGCGAGAGCTCCACCTCGATGGCTTCCAGCCGTGCCCGGTCCTCCTCGGCAAGCCCGGCCCCCGAGCGGTCGAACTCCCGAAGGGTCCGGGTGAGGTGCCGTGCGTGAACGCCCTGGAGCGACCTTCCCTCGGGGGTGTCCTGGAAACGGGCGAGACGGGCCCGGATCCCCGGGTCGAGAAAGAGGCGTGACCAGAAGGTGGTGACCTCGGGCAGCACTTCATTCCAGGCTTCCCGAAGCTCGGGCGATTCGGCCACCGCGAGGAGGTGGTGGATGGGACCCGTCACCCGGCGGACACGCTCGGTGATCCGGTCCAGCGCCCCCACGGTGGTTTCCCAGGTGAGCACTTCGCCTCCCCCCACCGGGGCGCCCAGGGCCTCGATCCCTGCACGGGCCTCGGTCAGGACGTGGCGAACGGCCGGCACGACCTGGTCCGCCCGCATCTCGTGGAAGGGGAGGGTGAAGGTGCGGTCGAGAAAGGGGTTCGAGGAGGCGGTCACGGAAGGGGCAGGCGGAAGGGGGGGGAAGGCCGAGGGGCTCCCAAGATGGCCACGCGGGGGGCCGGGCGCGAGCCCGACCCCCCGCAGAGGACCTGTCATTCCATGGAGAGAGGCCTCGCGGTGTACGCACGAGCACCCCCTCCGGAGGGATCAGTTCGTCGAGCTGGTCCGCCCCGGCTGGCAGGTGGGCCAGTCCCGGCGCTCACCCTGGGGGGTGCGGAGCACCCGCTGGGCGGTGGAGACCCGCTCCGGGTCTTCGGAGGCCATGTAGGCGAGCATGGCCACGAGGGCCGCATTGTCCCGCAGATCCTCGAAGACGAGCTTGTCGAAGGTGTCTCGGTTCGTGTGCCAGGTGTAGGTGCCGTACCCCCACGAGTTGGCGCTCAGGTTGAAGGCGGCGGCCGGGGCGCAGACGAAGGCTGCGTGGTCCGTGCCCCCGGTTCCCGGCATTCCCGGCAGCCCCAGGTTGATCCGGCTTCCGAGCTGCGGGGGAACCCGGGCCAGCCACCGGCCCCAGTGCTCGCCGGCATCGACGAAGCCCTGCATGGCGATGTTCTCCACCCGCCCCGTGCCGTTGTCCTGGTTCAGGAGCACCTGGATTCCCTCCACGATCTCGGGGTTCATGGCCACGAAGCGCCGCGAGCCGTTGAGCCCCTGCTCCTCGCCCCCCCAGAGCCCGATGAGGATGCTCCGGCGCGGGTTCGGGTAGACCTCCGAAAGAATGCGCATCGTCTCCATCATGAGGATGCTGCCGGTCCCGTTGTCGGTGGCGCCCGACCCGGCATCCCAGGAATCGAAGTGGGCCGAGAGCATGACGTACTCATCGGGGAGCTCCGAGCCCCGGATCATTCCGAGGGTGTTGAAGACGGGCTGTTCCCCCAGATCTTCCGAGGCGGCATTCACCCGGACCACGGGCCCCATGCCATGCTCGGCAAGGCGATAGACGAGGCCGTAGTCCTCGCAGGAGAGGTCGAGGGTGGGGATCTCGCGGGTGTTCGTCGAGAAGACCTTGTTCGTCCCCGAGGTGTTCGACCAGTTGGACTCGAGAATGCCCAGTGCTCCGGCATCCTCGAGCTGCCCCCGGAGAAGCCCCGGGGAGGGAACGCGCTCGCGGTGTGCCTGCTGGAGCGCCTGCCGCTCCTCGTTCAGGCGCTGCAGGGCGCCGGGGCGGCCGAAGTCCTCGTAGTGCCGGTTGGGGCGGCAGGTGGGCTGGGGGAAGGAGATGGCCACGAACTTCCCCGCCACCTCGCTCGAGATCCAGGCGTCCAGCTGCTCGGGGGTGTCCCAGTCGGGGATCACCACCACGGGGCCCGTCACATCCTCCCCGCCGGTCCCCGGGCTCCAGGCCAGGATCGTTCCCTCGAGGGATCGGAGACGGGGCTCCACCAGGTCGATGTGGGTGTGGCCCCGGTCCCAGGCCCGCCAGGTCCCGTACTGCTCGTTCCGCGCCTCGTATCCCCATCCCTGGAGGGTCCGGGCGGCCCAGTCATGGGCGCGGTTGATGCCGGGAGACCCGGTGAGGCGGGGGCCGATGGAGTCCAGGAGCTGCATCCCGAGACGCTCCAGCTGCGAGTTCTCCTGGGCCTCGGTCCAGATCGCCTGGAGGACCGGGTCTTCGGTGGCCCACATGGCCGCCTGACCTCCCCCCGGCTGGGCCTGGAGGGGGGCGGCGGAGAGGAGGGTGCCGGCCGCCACGAGGGCGGAAAGGGCGCCGGTGGTGCTTCGCTTCATGGTGTTGCCTGCCGGGTGGAACGGGAACAGGAAGGGCGACCTCGGGGGTCGGCCCTGGGGGGAGTCGATCAGTTTCGCGGGCTCAGCCCGTCGGTGAGGGTGGTTCGGTAGGCCTTGATGGCGGGAATGAGTCCGATGAGGAAGCCGGCCAGGACCACGGCGCCCAGGTAGGCCCACTCGAGGGTGCCCAGGGGACGCAGGGGAATGAAGAGTCCGAAGCGTTCCTCCACCGGGCCCTGGAAGAGGAGGATGCTCCCGTAGACGAGGGCCACCCCCAGCGCAGCGCCGGCGGCGGCAAGGAAGCCGGATTCCACCACGAGGAGGGAGATGATTCGGCGAGGACCCGCCCCCACGGCCCGGAAAATGGCCATTTCCCTGCGGCGGGCATCGAGGGCAGTGTAGAGGGAGACGAGCATGCCCAGGAGCCCCACCACCACGACGAAGAAGGAGACGATCTTGAGCCCGTCTTCCGCGTATCCCACCGTTCGCCACATTTCGGCCAGCGCCACCCCGGGGAGGGCTGCGGTGAGGGGCTCCCCGCGGAAGGTGTTGACCTCTCTCTGCAGCCCCAGCATCTCGAACCGCGTGGGGGTTCCCAGGAAGAAGGTGGTGATCTCCGCCGGCTCCACCGGTCCGGTCGGCGGTGCGGGAGGTGGCACCGCCATATCGACGCCCTCGGGGAGGTCGTCGGGAAGGTCGTCCGGGTCCGGTGCGAAGGAGGGCATGGGAGGGACCCCGCCCTCCCACCCGGCGTGCATGGCCTCGATCCCTTCCAGCGTCACATAGAGGGCCCGGTCCACGGGGGTGGCGGTGCGTTCCAGGATCCCCACGATGACAAAGGGGGCGTCGTCGTGGTCCATGATCCCCGCCGCCCCCATTCCGTGGGTCACCACGATCTCGTCGCCCAGGGCGTACTCCAGGCGAGCGGCCACCTCCGACCCCACCACCACCTCGTGGTCGGTGGCGGCCGAACGCCCCTCCCGGAAGGCAAGGCTCCGGCGGTCCCGGTAGCGGAAGTGCTCGTAGAAGGCATCGGTGGTCCCGATGACCCGGAACCCTCGATGGTTGTCGCCCAGGGAGTAGGGAATGGTCCAGGCCACGGCCTCGTGGTCCCGGAAATGGGTGTAGGTCTCCCACGAGACGTTGGCCGTGGGAGAGCCCATTCCGAACACGGAATAGAGGAGGAGCTGGACCGGACTCGAGCGGGGGCCCACCACCAGGTCCACGCCGGAGATCGTTCCCGTGAAGCTCTCCCGAAGCCCGTTCCGGATGTTCTCGATCCCCACGAGGAGGGCCACGGAAAAGGCAATGGAGGCCACCGTGAGGGAGGTGGCCAGGAGTCGGTTCCGGAGCGACTGGAGGGCGAGACGGGGCGTCAGCATGAAGACGGGGGAAGGGGGCGAACGGGCGTCAGGCCGCCGGGACAAGGGCCCGGTTCACCTCACCGAGGGAGAGCCCCCGGTCGAAGCGGGGCTCCAGGCCCCGGTCATGGCTCACGAAGAGGAGGGAGGCCCCGGCCTCGCGGCAGGAATCGAAGAGGAGGTCCAGGAAGAGATCCCGCCGGTCGGCATCGAGGGCCGAGGTGGGTTCGTCGGCCACCACGAGCTGGGGGCGCCCCATGAGGGCCCGGGCCGCCGCCACCCGCTGCTGCTGTCCCACCGAGAGCTCCCCCGGTCGGGCGTTCAGGAGGGAGCCGATCTCCAGGCGTCCTGCGAGCCTTCGGGCCTCCTCCTCGAGCGAACCCCGCACACGGGCCCGCCGGGCCGAGGAAACACGGCAGGGCAGGATGATGTTGTCGAGGGCCGAGAGGTAGGGGATCAGGTTGAACATCTGGAAGATGTACCCGAGCTTCTCCCCCCTGAAGGCGTCGCGCCGCGCTCCCGAGAGGGAGGAGAGGTCCGTTCCCAGAATGCGAACGGCACCGGCATCGGCGCGCAGGACCCCGGCCAGGAGACCCAGGAGGGTTGTCTTCCCGCTCCCCGAGGGGCCATGGAGAAAGACCCGCTCCCCGGCGGGAACCTCCAGACGTTCGATGTCGAGGACGGGATCGCCTCGCCGGTAGGAAAAGCGCAGATCCTCCAGGAGAACGGCGGGCGCGCCTCCCGCTGCGGCAGGCGCGGTCAACGGCCGTAGGGGAGGACGGCGGACCCCAGGACCTGGTGCCCCACGCTTCCGTAGGGGCTCTCGATGGACTCGATGTCGAGGACGCCCACCACGTACACCGCGTCCCAGATGTTCACCTCGACCCTCCGGTCACCCTCCATCCGCACGTACACGATCTGGTTGGGGGGCGGGGGCGGGGTGTGGATGCAGGCGCCGAAGTAGGGGACGAGGAGAAATTCGTTCACCCCCGACATGCCGTCTTCGAAGGGAACCATGAAGCCGGGGATGCGCACGGCCTTCCCCCGACGGGACTCGAGCGCCTCGGTGGTCTCGCCGGTCCGGTAGTTGAGCCCCAGCAGGGTGCGCCAGTCCGTATCGATGGGGTCGGCCGCGGCGGCGGTCCCGGTTCCCGGAGCGGCGAGGACCCCGGCCAGGTTCAGGGGGGACGTGACCATCCGGTCCACATGACCGGCCTCGAAACTCCATCCGGCAGGGGCCGCATCGTCCGACGAGGAGGCCACCGCCTGGGGGACGGAAGCGACGAGCCCGAGGGCCGCAGCGGCGAACCCGGCAGTCATGAGACGCAGCATGGAAAGACTCCTGATCGACAGCGAAGAACAATGAACGGGTGAACGAGCCCGGACCCGGCCCGATGCCAGGCGAGGCAAGACAGGGGACCCGGACCCTGCGAACCCGGGAGGCGGGGTCCGCCGGGAGAACCACTCCCCGAAAGACGATATCCCCCGCACCCGTCTCGTGCCAAGAGGACACGGGAACCCTGCGTTTCGTTACCCCGCCTCGGCCCCGAGGATTCCCTCCCGGATCCGGTGGGCAAAGCGCTGGCGGGCCTTCGCCACCTTGGGTTCCACCACGAAGCGGCAGTACGCTGCCCGGGGATTCTGTTCGTAGTACCGATGGTGCTCCGCCTCGGCCGGAAAGAAAGCCTCGAAGGGCGCGACCTCGGTCACGAGGGGAGCCCCCCACACCCCCTCGGCCTCGAACTCGGCCATGACCTCGCGGGTGGCGGCCTCCTGCCCGGCGTCGTGATGGAGGACAATGGAGCGGTACTGCGTTCCCACGTCATTCCCCTGCCGATTCGGCGTGGTGGGGTCGTGGACCGTGAAGAAGATGCGAAGGAGCTCGCGGTAGGGGAGGACCGCCGGGTCGAAGGTGATCTGCACCACCTCGGCGTGGCCCGTGATCTCGGCGCACACCCGGGCATAGGTGGGAGCCGGATCGTGGCCGCCCGCGTACCCCGAGCGAAGACGGACCACCCCCTCGATCCGGGCATAGACGGCTTCCAGGCACCAGAAGCACCCACCGCCCAGGGTGGCGACCTCCATCCCTTCGAGTTCCTCGTCTCCCCTATCCACGCGCCGCTCCTCCCGACTGGGTGGTCATCCGGACCCGACCTGCCCCGAAGAGCTCTCGGAGGCTCCCCAGGAGTTCGGCGGTGGGGTCCACCTGGAGGGTCCGGGAGCGAAGGCGCACCACCTCCTCCCCTCCCTCGAGTTCCACATGGAGCTCAAGGGGCGCGCGTCCGGGAGAGGCGGCCAGGAGCTTCCGGGCCGCCTGGAAGGCTTCGGGGCCAGGGACCCGTCCTCCCTCGACTTCCACGACCACGGTGAGCCGTCCACTCCGCTGCACCTCCTCCAGGAGGTGGACATGGTCGAGGAAGAGGGGGGGATCGTCCTCGTCCCGATCCCGGTCCGAGATCTTTCCCCGAAGGAGGATCACGGCGTCCCCCTGGAGGGTGTCTCGCGCCGTCTGCCACGACTCCCGGAAGGCGAGGACGGTGGCCGTGCCCCAGAAGTCCTCCACCGTGATCCGCCCCCACTCGGAGTTGTCCTTCCGGGAGATCTGGCGCGCCACCTTCGTCACCACGCATCCGAATTCCACCTCCTGGCCGCGGAAGTCCCGGAGGGCCCCGGCGTGGGCAGGCCCGAAGGCCCGCACGGCGTCGCGGAAGCGGTCCAGGGGGTGCCCCGAAATGAAGAAGCCCAGCGCTTCCTTCTCCCGGGTGAGCCGCTCCTGCTCGGGCCATTCGGGGACGGTGGGGAGGGCAGGAAGGGGGCGCTCGGCTCCCTCCCCGCCACCATCGAAGAGGGAGGCCTGGCCCGCGGCAACCTCCGCCTCCCGGGCCTGGACCTCCGCGTACGCGGCATCGAGTCCCGCCAGGAGCTGGGCCCGGTGCCCGAAGGCATCGAGGGCCCCCGCGGCGATGAGCGCCTCGCACGCCCGCTTGTTCAGCGCCCGGGTGTCGATCCGCTCCAGGAAATCGAAGAGGGACGCGAAGGCCCCCCCCTCGGCCCGGGCCCGGAGAATGGACTGCACGGCCCCCGATCCCACCCCGCGCACGGCCCCGAGGCCGAAGCGGATCTGGAGGGAATCGGTCACGGTGAACTTCCACCCCGACTCGTTCACGTCGGGGGGGAGGACCTCCACCGGCTCCTCGAGCCCGGGGACGTAGCGCGGGAGGTCCCGGCACTCGGCAATGTACTTCACCACGTCGTCGGTCTTGTCGAGGACCGACGAGAGGAGGGCGGCCATGAACTCGGCCGGGTAGTGGGTCTTGAGCCAGGCCGTGTGGTACGAGAGGAGGGAGTACGCCGCCGAGTGCGACTTGTTGAAGCCGTAGCGGCCGAAGGTCTCGATCTGCTCGGCGAGGTCGCGGGCGAGATCCGCGTCGACCCCCCGCGCCACCGCCTGCTCCGTGAAGGTCCCGAGCTCCTTCCGGATGAGGGCGGCATCCTTCTTTCCCACCGCCTTTCGGAGGACGTCGGCTTCGGCCAGGGAGAAGCCCGCGAGCTCCGCCGCGATCCTCATCACCTGTTCCTGGTAGACGATGACCCCGTAGGTGGGCTCGAGGACGGGCTCCAGTGCCGGATGGGGGTACCGGACCTCCTCCGTGCCGAGTTTCCGGCGGATGTACACGTCGGTCATCCCCGAGTCCAGGGGCCCGGGGCGGATCAGGGCGTTCGTGGCCACCAGGTCGTCGAAGCGGTCGCATCGCATGGCCCGGAGCTTTTCCGAGGCGAGGCGGGACTCGAACTGGAAGACCCCCGAGGTGCCGCCCCGGGCCAGCATCCGGTAGACATCGGGATCATCGAGGGGGAGGTCGTCGATGTGCTCCCACCGTTCGCCCGTTCCGGGGTGCTCCAGCGCCCCGCGCCGGGTCCGGACCATGGCCACCGCATCCTCGATCACGGTGAGCGTCTTGAGGCCCAGAAAGTCCATCTTGAGCATGCCCGCATCTTCCAGGCACACCATGTCGTACTGGGTGACCACCACCGACTCGCCATCGCCATTCGACCCGCTCCCCTTGGACGACTGGGTGCAGACGGGGACGTACTCGTCGATGGGCCCGGGGGCGATGACCACCCCGGCCGCGTGGACAGAGGCGTGGCGCGACAGCCCCTCCAGCGTCATGGAGTACTCGAAGAGCTTCCGGTGGCGGTCGTCCTGCTTCGCCAGCGCCTTGACCTCGGCGAGCTCCTCCACCGCCTCCTTCACCGTCATGGCCTTTCCGGGCTCATTCGGAATGAGCTTGGCGATGCGGTCCGTCTCGAAGGGCTCGAAGCCCAGGGTGCGCCCCACGTCGCGGATCACCGCCCGGGACTTCATCGTCCCGAAGGTGATGATCATCCCCACCGCCTCGCGGCCGTACTTCTGGCGGACATACTCGATGACCTCGCCCCGGCGCTCGAAGCAGAAGTCGATGTCGATGTCGGGCATCGACACCCGCTCCGGGTTCAGGAAGCGCTCGAAGAGAAGGTCGAATTCGAGGGGGTCCAGGTTCGTGATGCCCAGCGCGTAGCTCACGAGCGAGCCCGCCGCCGAGCCCCGGCCCGGCCCCACCGGGATCCCCTGACGTCGGGCCCAGTCGATGAAGTCCCAGGTAATGAGGAAATACCCGGCGTACCCCGTCTTGAGGATCACGTCGAGCTCGAACTCCATCCGCTCCCGGACATGATCGGGGAGGGGGTCACCGTAGCGGGCCTTCGCGCCCTCGGTGGACAGGTGAACGAGGTAGTCGTTCTCCCCCTCGAAGCCCTGGGGGAGGGGGAAGGCCGGGACGTGGTACTTCTTGTCGAAGGTGAGGTCGACGAGATCGGCCACCGCGAGGGTGTTCTCGAGGACTTCGGGGTGATCGGGAAAACGCTCCCGCATCTCGTCGGGGCCCTTGAAATACAGGCCCTCGTCATAGCGCATCCGGTTCGGGTCCGACTTGTCCTTTCCGAGCCCGATGCAGAGGAGGGTGTCGTGGGCCTCGTGATCGCCGCACTCGAGGAAGTGCGCGTCGTTCGTGGCCACCACCGGGATCCCCATCTCCTTCCCCAGGGAAAGCACCTGGCGATTCAGCGCCTCCTGCCCCGGGGTGTCGTGCCCCTGCACCTCGAGCCAGTAGCGGTCGCGAAAGACCTCGGCATACCAGGAGGCAGCCTCGCGGGCGGCCTCCTCGTTCTCGGCCATGAGGTGCCGGGCCACCTCGCCCGCCATGCAGGCCGAACTCACCAGGAGCCCCCCTGCGTGCCGCTCCAGGATCTCCCGGTCCACCCGGGGCTTGTGGTAGAACCCCTCCGTGTAGCCGAGGGAGGAGAGCTTCACGAGGTTCCGGTACCCCTCCCGGTCCCGCGCCAGGAGCACCAGGTGGTAGTAGGCCCGCTCGCCCTCGCCCCGGGTCCGGTCGCGGCGGTCTCCCGGGGCCACGTAGGCCTCCATCCCGATAATGGGCTTCACCCCGTTCTTCCGCGCCGCCTTCTGGAAATTCCAGGCGCCGAACATGCATCCATGGTCCGTCAGGGCCAGGGCGGGCATTTCGAAGTGGGCCGCCCGCTTCACCAGGTCGGTGAGGCGGTTTGCGCCGTCGAGGAGGGAGAACTCGGAGTGCGTATGGAGGTGGACGAACGACACGGCGTGGGAGGGTCCGGGCAGAGGGTGCGTGGGGCGGCGGCCCTCTAACCTACCACCCCCCGGGAGGGGAAACGAGGCAGTGCCGACCCGCCCCGCAACGCCGACTCAGAGAACGAAGACGAAGAGGGCGAGGACTGCGGCCAGGACGAGTCCAGCCGCCACCACGACGCCGGCGGGAAGGGGGCGCTTCCGGGGGGACTGGGGGGCGAGAAGGGGAGGAGGCCCCCCCTTCCGGATGCCGGCCCGGGCCCCGCCTCCCGCGTCGCCTGCCGCACCCCCATCGCTCGTGCCGGCCTCGGCGGCTTCGTCGCGCGCGCGGCTCCGGGGTCCGGGGGACCCGGACGCAGGGCTTCCCACCGGGGGCGGAGGCGTGGGAAGCTCCATCCCCGGTCGGTACCGGATCGTGGGCGCCTCTTCCCAGGCCCGGCTCCAGGCCTCGGACTCGGGCGTCGTGGGTTCCCACCCCTCCCCCCACTCCTCCGGGGTCAGTGGGCGATTGTCGCCCAGGGCCTCCACCAGGGCCAGGGCATCGGGCCAGCGGTCTTCCGCCTCGGTGCGGAGGCACCGATCGATCCCCCGCGCCAGCCCCGGCGGGAGCCCCGGGCGGAGCCGTGCGGCGGGGGGGAGGTCTTCGGCCTTCCGCCGGGCCAGGAGGACCTCCAGTCCGGATCCGGCCCAGGGAGAGCGTCCCGTGAGCATTTCGAAGGCCACGAGCCCCAGGGCGTAGAGGTCGCTTCGGCCATCGAGAGGCCGACCCTCCACCTGTTCCGGAGACATGTAGGCCGGGGTGCCATGGCTCCCCTCCGAGGGGTCGAGGCCGGCATCGCCGTCCCAGTGCCGGGCGATCCCGAAGTCGGCGAGAAGAACCCGGCCTTCCCGTTCATCGAGGTAGAGATTTCCAGGCTTGAGATCGCGGTGTACCACCCGGTGCCGGTGCAGGTAGCCCAGGGTCCGGGCCAGGGTCCCGAAGATCCGGCTCACTTCCCGTACCGGAAGGGGGCCGGCCTGCCGAAGGCGCTCCTGCAGGGTTCGGCCGGGAATGTACTCCAGAAGGAGGGCGAGGTGGTGGCGTGCCACCCGACGGCTCCCCAGGAGGCGCACGATGCCGGGGTGCTCCAGCTCGCCCAGCATGCGGGCTTCCCGCACGAGCCGGGCTTCGGCATCCTCGTCGCCCCGTTGCTCCGGGCGCACCAGCTTGAGGGCCAGGGATTCCCGGGGGCTGCCCGGCTCCCCGGTTCGGGGCCGGACAAGGTACACCACCGAGGACCCGCCCTGCCCCAGTTCCCGCTCGAAGGCGAACTCCCGTTCCAGCTCGGGAAGTCCGGGGGAAAGAGGACCCGGGGGAAAGGGGGGGGGAGGCAACCCGCCCCCTCAGTGGAAGGAGATGGCTGCCACGGAGACGTTGTCCCGGGTCCCGGCCTCGAGGGCGGCCCGGACGAGTCGACGCGGAAGATCGGGAACGGGGAGATCCTCGCCCAGGAGACGGGCAATGGCTTGGTCGTCCAGCACACCGTGGAGCCCGTCGGATGAGAGGAGGACCCGCTCCCCCCGCTCGATCTCGAAGGGGCCGAAGAAGTCGGCCTCGGCGGCGGGGGACTCCCCCAGGCTCCGGGTGACGGCGTTCCGGAGGGGCGAGCGTCGGGCCTCTTCCGCGCTCATGCGCCCCGAGGCCACGGCCTCCTCCACGAAGGAGTGGTCCCGGGTGAGGCGAACGAGGCCCTCCCGAACGAGACGGTAGGCCCGGGAGTCGCCCACATTCACCACCCGGTATGCCCCGCCATCGCGAAGGAGGGCGACCAGGGTGGTCCCGACCCCGTCGGGGTCGCTCTCGGCCGCAGCCACCCGCCGGACCGCCTCCTGGGCTGCATGCACGGCATCCTCCAGTTCCCCTCCGCCCTCCAGGTCCGCCACGAAGGCCTCCATGGCAGCGTGGCTCGCCCGGCCCCCCGCCGTGTGGGAGCCCATCCCGTCGCAGACGACTGCGATCTCCCGGCCGTCGTTGAGTTTCCGGACGAGAACGGCGTCCTGGTTCGTGGGGCGGGGTCCCTGGTCCGTGTGCCATCCACTCCGAGCCGAGAGGGCATCGCGACCCCGGGCCCCATGGTAGACGAAAACCACGTCCCCCATTTCAATCCGGTCTCCTTCCACCAGGAGCGAGTCGCCCGAAGCCGAGTCCAGCACCTTTCCGTTCAGGAGGGTGGGGTTCGTACCCGATTCGTTCCGGATCGTCCATCCCTCCTCCACGAGAATGAGCCGGGCATGGAGGCGGCTTACGGCCGGGGACCGGAGCTGGACATGCCGGAACTCGGGCCCGGGCTGCCGTCCGAAGGTGACCTCCGGAGGGGCGCCCGGCACCCGGACGAAGCGGATCTCGTCCGACGGCGCCTCTCCGGCCTTCCGCTCAAGCCAGCCGGGGAGGAGCTGAAGGGTACCCTCGGCGAAGGGGTCCGCTGCTGCGTGGACGGCCGGAGGTACGTCCTCCCGGGAGGTGTCGGCCACGGCAGGGAACACGGGCGCCGGTGGGGAGGATCCCCTTTCGGCCGGAGCCGGGACCCCCGCGGGCGGCGAGGAGGACGGTGCTGCGGGAGCCGGTGCATCGGTCCCCCCGGTCCGGCTCTTCTTCCTCCGGTCTCTCGACGGTCTTCGCCGTTCCTTCCCGGCGGGTGCGCCCTGCTCGGCGACCCGTCGGTCCTCCCGGGGTGCCCCTTCGGCGTCCGCGGCGGGTGGCGCGGGGGCGCTCGCCGGGGGAGGAGAGACACGGGCAAGGGGAGGACCGCCGGTGGTGGGAAAGACGAGAAGGGGGAGGCGGGACTGGCGCTCCCGGTGCCGGCGCCAGAGGACGAGCCCCGCCACGCATCCCCCCAGGAGGAGGAGGCCCGCGATCGCGCTCCAGGGCCAGCTCTCGGTGGCATGGCAGAGGGCCATCTCCACGATCCCCTGGCCGGGTGCACCACACCCCGACCCGGAGACCGGGTCCACACCTTCCTGCAGGCCTTCCTGGAGAGGAATCATGAGTGCCGGTTTCCCACCACCCGGGGGTCCGGTGGGAGGCAGGGGGAGTGGAGTGCCCTCGGGGCCCGAGGCAGGTTCCGGGGGGAGGGACGGACGGATTCTCCCCTAAATCAGACACCACCCCGCCCCCCGTGGCAAGGTGTCCATCCTCAGGGAAGCCCCGCCGCCCCCCTTGCACCGGGGCCGGAACACGCGTTCAGGCGCAGGGGGGAGGCCTCCCCCCCCCCCGATCTCAATCTCCGGCGGCCACCTGTCCCGACCGGGCGCATTCGAAGGAGTCCAGGATGGTCTGGAGTTGGATGAGGTACTCGTACTTGGAGCGGGCGGGGGCGTAGAGCCAGGCGTCGAGGAAGTAGAGCCGGTCCTGATCCGCACAGGGGACGGCCCGGGTCAGGAGGGGTCCCCCGGCGGGCCAGGCATCGGGCGGGCTGGCCCAGGCCGCCTGGAACTCGATCCCCCGGGCTCCCCGCACCTCCACTTCCCGAAAGGTCGTGAGGGTCGTGTCGAGGACCTGGGAATCGGTGTAATGCGTTTCGGCGAAGTCCGTCCGCCAGGCACGGAGTTCCTCCTCGTCCGGGAGGCTCTCGGGGATGGGAGAGATCCAGGTCACCCCGACCTCCCGGATGAGCTCGGAGGGGCTGGGGTTGTCGTTCCGAAAGCGGAAGACGGAGTCCATGACCGAGTAGCGGTAGACCCGGGGCACCGTGAGGCGAAAGCCCACGTTCTGCGCCAGGGAGTCGGCCAGGACGGAGTCGGCGCCACTCACGAACATCCGGGTACGCGCGAAGGTCCGGTACTGGTCGTCGAGATGGGTCGAGAGCTCGGGGAGAACGGATCGGAGGGCCTCGGCATCGTCTGCCGAGGGGAGGACCACGGCCGTCACCGTCTGCCCCCGTGCCCACACGTTGTCCACCCGGAGAATGGCCGGGGGGACCACCTCGGGTGCACCGCCCCTGCGCGCGTCAAGCGCCTCGTCGATCCAGGCATCCCCGGGAGCCCCGATCACCACCATGTTGCGGAAACGACGGAGGTTTCCCCAGTTCGTGGCATCGGCCGGATCCTGGTGCGCCAGCCGGAAGGTCTGCTCCGTCCGGACCACCTGGATCGTCGGGGCCACCGTTTCCTCGATCTCCATCTCCATGGCATCCCAGAACTCCAGAGCCATTCCCACCACGATGGCGTGCTCGTCCCCATGGGCCCGGGGCTGATCGCATCCGGCCACCGGGAGAAGCGCGAAGGCCGCGAGTGCGAGTGCAGGGGGAGGGAGGCGGCGCGGGGTGGGGAGGGAAGGCGTGACCCGCATGGTCTGGACTCCAGGGAGGGGTGAGTACCGGAGGAGGGAGGCGACAACCTATTCCCCTGTTTGAAACCCGCAATCCCCGGTGCGTTCCATCCTCTCTCGCCCCCTCCCCTGACGCTGCTTGACTTTCCTTCGGGCGCCTGTATCGTTTCGGGCATCGAGGGGGAAATTCCTCCCCTTCGCCCCCCGATTCCCACCGGAGGATGCTGGAATGACGGACCGTGCGGCCTGGCTCGACGAAGCGGCCCCGCTGGACCTGTCCATCGTCGCCCTCGACGAGGATGTGGACGAGGACGACGACTGGGAGGACGACGACTGGGACGAAGACGAGGACGAGGACGACGACTGGGACGAGGACGACGACGACGAGGAGGAGTGGGATGACTCCTTCGACGACGACGATGAGGACGCCCCCCGGCGCGGTCGCCCGGCCTGGGACTGAGACCCGCGTCCCGCCATGTCGTCCGGTGGCATGAAGGCCCCTGACTTCCCCGACGGGAGGTCAGGGGCCTCGTCCGTCCGGTTTCCGGTCCCTGCCGGGGTTCACCGGGTCGAGGAGGAGGTTCGCCGGAGCCGGTTCATCACCGCCCTGGCGCACGCCCCGGATGAGGCGGCGGCCCGTGGCTTCCTGGACCGGGTGCGTACCGAGCATCCCGACGCCACCCACCACTGCTGGGCCTACCTTGCCGGACCGCCCGGAAGTACGGCTCGCATGGGAATGAGCGACGACGGTGAACCGGCGGGTACGGCAGGCCGCCCCATGCTTCAGGCCCTCCTCCACGGGAGCGTGGGAGAGGTGGTGGCGGTGGTCACCCGCTACTACGGCGGGGTGAAACTCGGAAAGGGGGGGCTGGGCCGGGCCTACGCCGGGGGGGTGAAAGCGGCGCTCGCCACCCTGCCCACCCGGATCCAGGTGGATCGGGAGACGCTGGGGATCGAGGTCGGATACGCGGCTGCAGATCCCCTGCGGCGCCTCCTGGAGTCCTCCGAAGGGGAGGTGGTCATGGAGGCCTACGGCGCCGCGGTCGTCCTCGAGGTCGCACTCCCCCAGGACCGGGTGGAGGCCTTCCTTCTCCGCCTCGCCGATGCCACCTCGGGCGAGGCCCGGGTGATCCGCGAGGCGGACCGGCCGGCCGAAAACCCGGAGGTCAGCTCCCTCCCCCCCCCGGCGGACGCCGATTCAGATCAATCCGCTTGAGCTGTTCCACCAGCTCGTTGAGTTCGCGGATGTTCCGCTCCTGCTCCTGGATCGTCGTGCGCTGCCGGCCCTGGTCCTGAAGGAGTCCCCGAAGCCAGGCCGCCTGAAGGGCTTCGACCGTGCCGGGGTGCGCCTCGATGATCTGCTCCAGGAGGGGGAGTGCTTGGGTCTGCGATCGAACCGGGCTCTCCGGGAGGAGGTAGACCATGGCCAGCGTCCATGCGGCCTCCACCCGGTGACGGGGATGATCCCCGAAGACCAGGTAGGTCTCGAGCGCCGGCACGGCCTCGGCGTATCGCCCGGCTACCAGAAGGGCCCGTCCCTGTTCCAGGAGGGCCTCTGCCGGGGGCGAGGGGGGCTCCTCCACTTCCACGCGTGGCGTCCGCTCGGACTCGGTGAGGTCGGCCGCCGGGAGGGCCGCGACCTCGGCGTGCCCGCCCCCGCCACGAAGCCCGCATCCGCCGAGAAGGAGCGCGAGGAGCGCCATGCCCAGCGTCGTGCCCGGGAGCTGGCGCCGGGGCACGACCCGTACGACCCGCCTCCCGCGGGAGGCGGGTCGGCGGGAGAGGGTAGGGCACCCGGGGAGGGTGTCGAGGCACCGGATCCGAAGGGGGAGGCGGAGCATTGGCATCTTCTACACCGCTTTCCGGGCCTGCGGTCCATTCTCGGCCGTTTCCTCCTCGTCGGGACACCCGGCCACCTCGGCGGCGGCCTCCGCTTCCTCCTCCAGGGGAGGCGGGGAGGGAAGGGGTTCGCTCCGTTCAAGGGAGTCGGCCACCTCGGACCAGCGGGAGGGGCGGACCGGGAGGAGAACCCGGAAGGTGGCCCCCGGCTGCATCCCGGATCCCTCCCCATCGTCCACCCAGATCGCCCCACCGTGCCCCTCCACGATCCGTCGGGCAATGGCAAGCCCCAACCCCACCCCCTGCCCCTGCTTTCGGCCGTCGATGCTCACCTGGTAGAACTTCTCGAAGATCCCTTCCCGGTGGTCCACCGGAACGCCGGGGCCCTGGTCCACCACCTCCACCAGCGCGAAGGGGGGAGACTCGCGGCCCTGAAGCTCCGAGTAGCGGGAAGGGAGGCCGGAGGGAGCCCGGTCGAGGAAGCAGGAGCGGATCGCCACCCGGCTCCCGGACGGACCGAACTTCACGGCATTCCCCACGAGGTTGGCCACCACTTCCCGGATCCGGTCTCCATCGCCCAGAATCCGGGTTCCCGGGGTCTGGATCCCGGAGGTGTCGAGCCCCATTCCCCGCTCCCGGGCCAGGGGCCCGAACTCGGAAACGGACTCGGCCACCACGACTCCCAGGGGGAGGGGGGCGGGGTCGTACTGCGCGGCCCCGGCCTCGAGACGGGACGTCTCCAGAAGGTCCGAGATCATCCGCGAGAGGCGGGCCGAGCTTCCCCGGGACAGGTCGAGAAGGGAGCGCTGCTTCTCGTTGAGGGGGCCGGGGATCTCCTCCAGAAGTACGAGAATCGTTTCCTGGATGGCCGCCAGGGGCCCCTTCAGCTCATGGGAGACATGGGAAACGAAGTCGCGCTTGAGTTCCTCGAGTTCACCCAGTTGCTCGGCCATGTGGTTGAAGTCGCGGGCGAGCGCGCCCAGTTCGGAGCGACCCCCATCGGGAATCCGGTGCTCGAAGCGGCCTCGAGCCAGCTCTCGCGTCCCCTCGGTGAGGCGCCGGAGCGGCCCATGGATCATGGCCCAGAGGAGAGATCCCACGAGAAGGGCGCCAAGGATGGCGGCCCCGGCTCCCATCCAGGCCGCGGTCCGCGCACGCTCGGCACCCACCACGGCCAGGGCGGACTCGGCGGTGACCCGGGCATCGTTGGCGGCAAGGAGATCCTCGGCCGCGGAAAGGAGGGCCACCAGGGCGGGCTCTGCTTCGTCCAGGGCGGCCAGGGCCATGGCCGGGGTAGGGGCGTCCCCCTCCGACTCCAGGGGCCTGAAGTCGGCCATGGCGGTCGACCAGGCATCCCAGGCCTGAAGAACCTGGAGACGGGCATCTCCCTCCGCATCCCCGAGGGCGAGCCCCCCCAGGCGTTCCAGCCCCTGCGCGAGCCTCGTCTCGGCCCGGTCCCACTCGGCGGCGTAGTCCTCGTCCCCCAGAAGCAGGGTCTTGGCGGCAAACTCCCGGACGTTCTCCACCTCCTGAATGAGGACGAGGGCCGTTCGGGAGGCCTCGAGACGGATCCCGGCGAGTTCCTGGGAGATCCCCTCCAGCTTCTGGATCACCGAGAGCTGGTAGGCCGACGCAGCGAGGAGGAGGACCACGAGGAATCCCAGCCCCAGACCGATCCGGGTGGAGATCTTCATGGTCCGCCCCGCGTCATCGTTCGATGTCCCAGGCGTTCAGCTTGTTCCGGATCGTGCGCACGCTCACGCCCAGGCGCCGAGCCGCTTCGGCCTTGTTGTTTCCCGTCCGGTCGAGGGTGCGGAGAATGAGGGCCTTCTCGGCCTCGGCCGCCGTGGC
Source organism: Gemmatimonadales bacterium (assembly GCA_050485885.1). GTDB lineage: Bacteria > Gemmatimonadota > Gemmatimonadetes > Longimicrobiales > Gaopeijiaceae > SKNW01. The sequence goes on from JBJHCG010000003.1 coordinate 104,280, forward strand.
ATCAGGGGGAAAGGCATACGACCCCTGGTCCGGTGCCGAGGGCTCCAGCACATAGGGAGGGAGATGCTTTTCCTGGATGACACCATCCCGGGCCAGGACCACGGCACGTTCCACCAGGTTCCTGAGTTCGCGCACATTTCCGGGCCAGTCGTACCCCTCCAGCGCCTCCAGGGCCTCCTTTTCGAACCGGCGTTCCGGGCCACCGTGCCGGGCGGAGAACTCGGCGGCGAAGTGGAGGGCCAGAAAGGGAACGTCCCCCTCGCGCTCCCGAAGGGGAGGGAGGTGGATGGAAAGGACGTTGAGCCGGAAATAGAGGTCCTCCCGAAGGAGTCCTTCCTCCACCGCCTCCCGGGGATCGCGGTTCGTTGCGCTCAGGGTCCGGACATCGAAGGAGAGTTCCTCCTTTCCCCCCACCCTCCGGAGGCGGGCCTCGTCGAGCACCCGGAGGAGCTTGGGCTGGAGCTCCATGGGCATTTCGCCGATTTCATCGAGGAACAGGGTGCCCCGGTTTGCCAGCTCGAAGCACCCCTGCCGGGTGTCGGTGGCCCCGGTGAAGGCTCCCTTCTCGTGCCCGAAGATCTCGCTCTCCATGAGCTCCCTCGGAATGGCCGCCGCGTTCACGGCCACGAAGGGGGCCTGGAGCCGGGGACCGAGCTCATGAATCGTCCGCGCCGCGACCTCCTTCCCCGTCCCGCTTTCTCCGGTAATGAGGATGGATGCGTGGGAGTCGGCCACCGAGCGGATCATCTCGTACACCTCCTGCATGGCCGGACTTCTGCCCAGGAAATGGCCCATCCCTTCGCCGGGCGCCACCGAGGGACGCGCGCGGGCAGGTCCCCCGGGCCCGGCCTTCGTACCCGGGGCCCCCCGGGAGGTCGAGGTGCTCGCCGGGTCCGGCTCCTTCTCCATCCCTGCGCTCCGCTGCGCCTGCTCGTGCCGTGCGCTCCGCGCCTCCTCTCTCCGGGCCAGCGCCTCCCGGATGAGGGCCTCGAGGTTCTGGTAGTTGAGGGGCTTGGTGAGAAAATCCACCGCTCCCAGCTTCATGGCATCCACGGCCATTTCCACCGTGGCGTGGGCGGTAAGGAGGATCACGGTGCGGTCGGGATCATCACCCCGGAGGCGTTGAAGGAGCTGGATCCCCGACATCTCGGGCATGACCACGTCACTCAGGACCAGGTCCGGGCTCCATGCCTCGGCCAGCTCGATCCCCCTGGCCGCCCGCTCGGCGGTCTTCACCTGGAACCCCCAGCGCTGGAGCCGCAGCTCGAGCACATCACGGAAGGTGGGGTCGTCGTCCACCACGAGAATGCGCGGCGATCGCTCCATGGAGAGCTCGTTCCTGGGGTCCGGAGAGGCGGGGAAGGCTTCCGGTGCGGCGATCCCGAGAGACGCCCGGGAGGAAGGCCGCGCGGAAGAGGCTGTCGAGTGCATGGGAAGGTAGCCTCCGGAAGAAGGGTGGGGGAGGGAGGGGGGGAGATACGACGAAGGGTCCCGATCCATCGAATGGATCGGGACCCCTGACCGCAGGGCCCGGGATCGTGCCGGGCTCCGGGGTCCGCCGGACTCAGGGGTTGTCGGAGTCGCCCCCGGCGCCCGTGGTGGACCCGGCCTCGGCCACCCGACCTTCCGTGCCCGAGGGCGCGAAGTCGATGACCATGGCCACGCGGCGGTTCTGCCACCCCTCCGTCCCTGGGCCAGCAGCGCCGGGGACGATCTGTCGGTTCCGGTCTTCCCCATAGCTCACGGTGCGGAGTTGCTCCTCCACGAGCCCCTGACCCACGAGGAACTGCTTCACCGAGTCGGCCCGGCGCTGCCCCAGTCGGCGGTTGTAGTCCGCATTCCCGGCCGAGTCCGTGAAGCCTTCCACCGTGATGGTGGCATCGCGGTAGTGGTCCCGGACCACGGCTGCGAAGCGCTCCAGAACGGCCTGGTCCTCGCTCCGCACCCGATCGTCGTCGAAGGCGAAATGGACGGGAGCGTTGAACCGCAGGGCGGTCTCCAGCCGCTCGATCGTCACGTCGAACTCGTCGCGGAGGGTCCGGAGTTCTCCCTCGACGGCGGCGATCCGGGCCTCCATGCGCCGCTCCGCTTCGTCGATCCGGGCCCCGAGTCGTGACTCGACGGCCTCGTTCCCATCGCGCATCTCCGCGCGGACCTGCGCCATCTCGGCATCGAACTGATCCTGCTTGACGGTGGCGCACCCGGAAACCAGGAGCGCCGTGCCAGCCAGGAGAAGACCCCGTCCGGGGGCGCCCCAAACGAATCCACGAGCATTCATGAACCCACCTCCACGCATTTCGGAATCGGAACAAGCCTGCGGATGAAAAGGCCCGGCCACCCCGGACCACCGGGATTCCGGGCCGCCCCGCAAGTGGCAGGAGGGGCCCCGACGCACCGTGTCCCCGTACGGTTGTCTCCCCGTTATGAACGATACGCCGGGGGCACCCTCCGCCACTGCGTTGCGCCGCTCCAGAGGGGCAACAGGGGTGCCACACTGGGCCGAGGGCGCCCTAAGTCGTTCCCTCCGTTGTGAATGGGGGTGAAGGTCCTGGGTTGGCCTTCCCTCTGGATCCCCCTTCGCCCGGGAAAGGCTTTCATGGGGAGCGGGAAAGATCTTCCCGGTACCGGAGGGGGATGCGGATGCCACCGTCGGTTGCAGGCTCTGCCGGCCCCCCTGTTGCCAGTCCCTTCCTCAGGCGCGCGCCCCCGGGACGCGCCTCCGCCTCCCCCGGGGAGACCCTCCTGGGGATGCGCCTCTGTGCACGCCAGCCCCCCTTCTCGGGGCTTGAATCACCCCGCCCGAGGCCTTATTCTTCCAAGCTCTGTCCGGGCTTGTAGCTCAGGTGGTTAGAGCGCACGCCTGATAAGCGTGAGGTCGGTGGTTCGAGTCCACCCAAGCCCACTTTCCGGAAAGATGCACGGCCCGCCTCGGCTCCTGCCGGGACGGGCCGTTTGCATTGGGGGAAGGGCGGGGATCTGGTCGGGGACGTTCATGAGACGGATGTGAGACGAGGGAGAGACGGAGACATCGCACCTTCCCTCCGTTCATTGCCGGGAGCTCCTGCGGGTCTCCCCCTCCCCCCTTCCGTCGAGGCCACCATGCCACCCAGGGACTTCTTCACCACCAAGCTCGTCAAGGACCCTTCCCGCCCCCCGGAGACGCTCCTCCTCCGAGGGTATCCCGGCGCGTCGTCGGAAGAGGGCCACGAGCGGCTCTACACCGACGCCGACCTCTCCTCCTGGATCGATGTGCCGAAGGAAGCGGTTCTTCACACGCAGGAGGTGGCGGGGTCCGACGGCCTCCCGCTGACGCTCACATGGGTGCAGCGCTCGATGGTCGAGCGCTTGCGCGGTGGTGGGATCGGACGGGCGCCGATCCAGCCCATGGCTCCCACGCCCTGGTCGCCCATGTGTCCGCCTCGGACCCTCTCCATTCCCGAGTGTCTGGGGCCTCGGACCCTCTCCGTTCCGGAATGCTTCGGTCCTCGCACCCGCGTCGGACCCCAGTGCCCACCCCTCCGGACGACGAACCCCCTGGATTGCTTCGCCCCCCGCACGCTCGTGGGGCCAGCCTGCACCGTCTTCACCGCTTCGTGCCCCCAGACCGGCGGGTTCAATACCATGATCTGCCCCTCTGCAGTGGATGCCTGTCCTTCGGCGCCGGGGGGGTGTGACTGGCAGCTCACCCCCAACATCACCCCCCTCGCCCAGACCCCCCTGGGTCAGGGCCCCGGGGGAGGGTGGGGTCCGGGGAATCTGGGAGCTGGCTTCGGCTTCGGCTTCGGGCGCTGAGGTGAGGCTCGATCCCAGGGGCGCGATCGAGTACCTCCTGGCACGCGGGGTGATCGACCGGGCCCGGGTGCTCGAAGACGAGCTCGAGATCCTGGAGGTTTCACGCCGGAACCTGGCGTTCAGGCTCCGCTTTCGGGGAGGAGAGGGGTTCTTTCTCAAGCAGCTCAACTCCACGGATCCCCGCGCGGTGGCCTCCTTTCGCCGAGAGGCCGAGATCTTCCGGCTTGCTCGGACCCACCCGGGGTTCGGGGTCGTGGCGGAAGTGGCCCCCCCCTGCCTCGGGTTCGACCCGGAGCGGGCCCTCCTCCTCTTTCGCCTGGTCGACGGGGAGCCAGCCTGGATGCGGGCCGTGGGTGATACGGCCGATCCAGGGGTGGCACGGTTGCTGGGGGAGGCCCTGGGAAGGGTGCACCGGGAGGTCGGGTGGGGGCCCGGGCCTCCCCCCTTCTCCGGGCCGCCCACCCTGGGCCCGGCCACCGGGGGGCCGGGGGAGCTTCCCTGGATTCTCCTCCTTCCCCACCTACCCCTGGACCCCGGGGCGTCGCCTCCCCCCACGGGAATGACGCAGGGAACCCTTGAACTCGTGAAGCTGGTCCGGAGCAACCGCCAACTCCGCAGTCTCCTTGAGGGTGCCCGCGCGGCGTGGACCCCCGACGGTCTTCTTCACGGGGATCTCAAGTGGGACAATCTCCTCCTTGCCGACCGGATCTGGATTGCCGACTGGGAGCTGGCTGCCTTCGGCGACACCGCCTGGGACGTGGGCCACGTGCTCCAGGCCTACTGGAGCCGGCCCCTCCTGGGGGGGGAGGGGGGGGCGGTGCCTTCAAGGGAAGGCCTTCTGATTGCGGCTTGCAGCTTCTGGGAGGCGTACCGCCGGGCCCGGGGGCTTGCCCCCGGCGAGAGCCGGAGTTTTCTCGAACGCGCCGTTCAAATGGGGGCTGCCCGCTGCGTCCTTACGGCGTACGAGCATCTGCACGGCGCACCTGCTCTCACGCCCCTGGCGTGGGCCCTTCTTCAGGAGGGATCCGGAGTCTTTCACGATCCCGGCCCCACCATCCGTGCCCTCGGGAGGGCCGCGTGAACCCGGCAGGCGTGTCGCCGTCTCGGATGGACCTCCTGGCCATGGTGGAGGCGCTGAACACCTGGAAGGGATCCGGGAGCGCCTCGCCCCGGGATACGGTGGAGGCCCTGGCGCTTCATTTCTACGCGACGGTCTACTGCCCCGGGCGTCCGGAGGCCGAACCATCCACACTGGACCAGGGGTGGTCGGGTGGGAAGGAGGCAGGAAGGGTCCTTACAGAGGCCGAAGGGGAACCCGGGGTGGGTTCACCTGCGTCGGGGGAAACCGTCCACCTTGCGGCTACCCTCATGCGTGCTCATCGAGGGCGCCCGCGATGGGATCTGGGTTGGGAGATCGAAGGGGTGGAGGAAGGGGGGAAGGCGAGCCTGCGGAAGGGATCCCATCGACGCCAGGCCCCACCCGGATCCTGGCAACCCCTCCCCGGGCCCGGGGGCGGAGCGACCCGGGAGGCGGCTCTGGCCGTTCCCGTGGTCCTTCCAGGGGTTCAGCCCGGATTCTTCCATGTCCAGGGGAGCACCCCCGCCGATCCCCATCCCCTGGAAGGGATGGTCCGCATCTACTGGAATGTTCGGCCCGAGGGGGCCCCGCATCTCCTGGCCGGGGCCACCGAAGCCCTGGATCGGTACCGGGTCCCCTTCCGGATGAAGCTCCTCGAGTACCCGCATACCTACGCGAATCGGGCAGATCCGGTGGTGATGTACCTCGCCCGTCGAGACCTTGCCGTGGTGGCGGAGCTCCTGGCCCCGATTCATGGGAAGCTGCGCCGTTCGCCGGGGCAGCTCCGGGGGCCCGTTCCCCGCTTCACGCGGAGGATGGGTCGGGGGGTGGGGATTGCAGAAGACCCCCCGAACCGGGAGAGCTTCGGGCTCTCCCGGTGTCGGAGCGTGGCCCGGGCCCTTGTCGGGGAGGGAGAGATTGCCCCGGGAGGGCGTCGCCTCGCTGCCGTGGAAGAAGCCCTTCGTCGAGAGGGACTGGACCTGGACGCTCTCCACCTGAATCCCGGCTCCGCTGACGCTACCCTCCTGGCCTCTGACGCAGGGTTCTTCGCATGACGCTCCTCGCGCCCGCCTCTCCTCCGGCTTCCTCCGGGCTCGACACCCCCTTCCTCGAGGCCGCGGACCGGATCGGGGCCGCCCTCTGTCGCGATGCACTCCGGGGAGAGGGGCGGGCCGCCTGGCTTGCTCCGGCTCCCGCCTTTCGTGAAGGAAGGTGGACCTCCGTGACCCGACGGACCGGGCCTGATCTCTACGCCGGGGGCGCGGGGGTCGCCCTCTTCCTCCTTCACCTTCACGCGGCAACGGGAGAGCGCCTCCACCGGCGGACCGCCGAAGCTGCCCTCGCCCAGGTCCTCGCCTCCCGGGGGGAGCTCGCCGAGGGGAGCCTCTCCGGGGTCTATGCGGGGCGGGCGGGGCTCCTCCTCGTTCTGGTGCAGGCGGCCCTCCTCCTCCAGGAGGCACGGTGGTGGGAGGCCGCCCGGACCCTTGCGGACGAGGTGGTGGAGGGAGGGGCTGTCCGGGGTGAGATCGATGTCATCGTGGGGAGTGCAGGTGCGCTTCCCCTCCTCCTTGAGCTGGCCCGCACCCTGGACGACCCCCGCCTCGAGGCGCTGGCCCGGGCCCACGGTGAGCTCCTTCTTGCTTCCGCGGTTCGAGGGGACCCCGTCGGCAGGGGCTGGAGCTGGCCGCCCCCCGGCGGGGGGACCCCGGCGCTCCCCCACCTGACGGGGTTTGCCCACGGTGCGTCCGGGGTCGCATGGGCTCTTCTCGAGCTCCATGCCCACCTGGCGAAAGATGGAGTGGGGGATGGATCGGCCTTCCTGCCTTCCTCCCTTCAGGAAGCCGCCCTGGGTGCCATGCGCTTCGAACGCGCGCGCTTCGTTCCGGAGGAGGGGAACTGGGAGGATCTCCGGGACCACCGGGCGTCGGGTGTCACGCCAGGCACCCGGGTGTGCGGTCTGGCCTGGTGCCATGGGGCGCCCGGGATCGGGCTGGCGCGGATGCGGGCTCTTGCGCATCTGGGGGCTGCCGGGGTGGAGGAAGGGGAGCTCGCCCCGGTTCGGGACGATGCGGCCCACGCGCTGGCCACGACCCGCCGCGCCTTGCAGGAGGCGGTGGCGGGGGCACGAACCGGTGGGGCACCCCTCCCCGATGCAACGCCCTGCCATGGACTTGCCGGGTGGACGGACCTCCTCCTCCTGGTCGGAGCCGATGGCGAGGCCCGGGTGCTCTGGCAGGAGATCCTGTCGCGGCACGACGGGACCGGGCGACCCTGGCCATGCGGCGTGCGTCAGGGAGGCGAGGTCCCGGGGCTCATGACCGGGATCGCTGGAGTGGGGGTTCTCCTCCTTCGGCTGGGCGGGCGTTCGCTGCCCTGGGCGACCCTGGCCGGGGTGACCCTCCGCCACGCAAAGGCGTGAAGGGGTTTGCCGGCTCTCCCCTTCTCGCCCCCCCTGAGACGGCCGCCCCCCCTCCTGCCGCCGCCCTCCCCCCTACCGCCGCTGCCCCTCCTCCCACGCCCGCCGCGCCGGGTTGCACCGGGGCCACTGGGACTGGGGCCCGGTCTGGGCCGGGAGCACGCGCACGTCGCGGGGGACGCGCTCCGGATCCTCCGAGGCCATGTAGGCAAGCATGGCGGTGAGGGTCGCGTTGTTACGAAGATCGTCCCAGACAATCTTGTCGTAGGTGTCGCGGTTCGTATGCCAGGTGTACTGGCGGTACTCGGGGTAGCTCGACTGCAGACGGAACCCGGGCGCCTGCCGGCAGATGAAGGCCATGTGGTCCGAACCCCCGAACTCTGGCACTCCGGGAATGTCGAGCTCGATGAAGTCGGTGATCTCGTTCGGGATCGCACTGAACCACCGGGCGAAGTGGGCGCCGGCCCCGGTAAAGCCCATCATCCGGATGTAGTCCACCCGCCAGGTCCCGTTGTCCTGGTTCATGGCCACCTGGAGGCCGTCGATGACCTCGGGGTGGTCCTCGGCGTAGGCATTCGACCCGATGAGCCCCTGCTCCTCGCCTCCCCAGAGCCCCACCACGATCGTGCGCCGGGGGTTCGGGTAGTGGGCCTTGAGCATCCGCATGGCCTCCATCATGAGGATGGTCCCCGTGCCATTGTCAGTGGCCCCCGAGGCGGCGTGCCAGGAGTCGAGGTGGGCCGAGAGGAGCACGTACTCGTCAGGGAGCTCGGTACCGGGAATGGTCCCGATCACATTGAACATGGGGGCTTCGTCGCCCAGGAAGCGCGCCTCCACGTTCAGTCGCATCCGGGGTGCCTCCCCCGACCCCTCGGCCAGGCGGAAGAGGAGCCCGTAGTCCTCGCAGGAGAGGTCGATGGAGGGGATCCCGTCGGTGGCCGCCGAGAAGACCTTGTTCACCCCCCACCCCTCGGACCAGCGCGAGGTGAGGATTCCCGCCGCCCCGGCCTCGTCCAGCGCCCGACTTACCGCTGCCTGCCCCCCCAGGGCAAGGAGCCGCTGGTTCCAGTCGGTGCGCATCCGGGTCCGCTCCTGCTGGAGGGCATCGAAGGCTCCGGGCCGCCCCCAGGTCCGCCACTCATGCTCCGCCCGGCAGGAGGGCTCGGGCATGGAAATGAGTACGAACCGCCCGGCCACCCCCTCGAGGAAGCGGGCGAACCCCTCGGAATCGGTGTCGGGGAGGACCAGCACATCCCCCTCCACGGGGCCGTCCGTCCCCGGGCTCCAGGCCAGGATGTGGGCCTCGAGGGTCCGTCGCCGGGGCGTGAGGAGGTCGGCATGAATGAAGTCTCCCTCCCAGCTCACCCACGTCCCGTACTCGTGGAGGTGCGTCTCGATGCCCCACGCCTGCATGCGCTCCTCGGCCCACTCCACCGAGCGCTGGAAGCCGGGTGACCCCGAAAGACGGGGCCCGATGGAATCCATGAGTTCTCGCCCCAGCTCCTTCAGGAGGGAATTCTCCTCGAGCATCCCCTCGTTCCAGAGGGCCTGGATCACCGGGTCGTCGGTGGGAAAGGTCTGGGCTTCGGCGGAGGGGGCCAGGAGGAGGCCCAGCGCCAGGGCGATCCCCGCCAGGGTTGGGCGAGGGGAGGGCATCCGGGAGGAGAACGAACCGGGGAGGGGCATGAAACGACTCCAGGGGGGGTGAATACGGACGCGTGCGGCCGGGCGGCCTGCACGGGGGGGGGACCCGTGCCCCGCAAGCTACCAGCCCCGCGCGGAGGTAGCCAAACGCCGGGGGAGCCGCGAGCTTTTGCCTCATGACGCCTCCCGGAGGAGCCGCCTCCGGCGGCAGGAAGCGCCGCCCCATTGACCGGGCGGCGGTCTGGCGGGAAACCCGCACCCTCCTGCGCGCCCACCGGAAGGCGCTGGCGGTGGGATTCGGGCTCATGCTCGTGAACCGCTTTTCGGGCCTTGTTCTCCCCGGCTCCTCCAAGTTCCTCCTCGACGAGGTGGCAGGAAACGCCCGGGGCGACCTCCTCCTCCCCCTGGCCCTGGCGGTGGCGCTGGCCACCCTCCTCCAGGGGACCTCGGCCTTCGCCCTCTCCCAGGTGGTGAGCGTGGCCGGGCAGCGGGCCATTGCCGACATGCGGCGCCGGGTGCAGGACCACGTCCTCACCCTCCCGGTGGGGTACTTCGACAGCACCCGCTCGGGCGTTCTCATCTCCCGCATCATGACTGATGCCGAAGGGATCCGGAACCTGGTGGGAACGGGGATCCTCCAGCTCGTCGGGGGCCTCCTCACCTCGGTGGTGGCGCTGGGCATTCTCTTCTGGCTGAACGCCCACCTCACCCTCATGGTCCTCGCCATTCTCTCGCTCTTCGCGGGGACCATGGCGTACGCCTTCCAGCGCCTCCGCCCCATTTTCCGGGAGCGGGGCGAGCTGAACGCCCAGGTCACGGGCCGCCTCGGCGAGGGGCTCGGCGGGATCCGGGTGGTCAAGACCTACGTCTCCGAGCGGCGGGAGGCGCGCATCTTCACGAAGGGGGTGCATCGCCTCTTCCGGAACATCGCCTCGACCATTACCGGGACCTCGGCCGTCACCGCCTTCAGCACCCTCTGCGTGGGCGCCGTGGGGGCCGTCATCGTCCTCGTGGGGGGGCGGGCCCTCCTGGCCGGCACCATGACCCCGGGCGACCTCGTCATGTACGTCCTCTTCGTGGGACTCATGGCCGCGCCCCTCGTCCAGATGGCGAACATCGGAACCCAGATCTCCGAGGCCTTCGCGGGGCTGGACCGGATCCGCGAGGTCCTGGCCATGGAGGGGGAGGAATCGGGGAATGCGACGCGGACACCCGTTCCCCGGCTTCAGGGCCGGGTCACCTTCGAGGGTGTGAGCTTCGCGTACGACACCGGCGAGCCGGTGCTCCACGGCATCGATCTCGACGCCCCTGAAGGCTCGACAACGGCACTGGTGGGACCGAGTGGGGCGGGGAAGAGCACCCTCATCGGGCTCGTCATGGCCTTCCACCATCCCACCGCCGGGCGGATCACCGTCGACGGGATGGATCTCCGCACCGTGCGCCTGGCCGAGTACCGACGGCAGCTCGGCGTGGTGCTCCAGGACAACGTGCTCTTCGAGGGAACGGTGGGGGAGAACATTGCCTTTGCCCGCCCCGGCGCCAGCATGGCCGAGGTGAGGGAGGCGGCCCGCGTTGCCAACTGCGACGAGTTCATTGCCCGCTTCGAGAAGGGGTACGACACCCTGGTGGGAGAACGGGGGGTGAAGCTCTCGGGGGGGCAGCGCCAGCGGGTGGCCATTGCCCGGGCCATTCTGGCCGACCCCCGCATCCTCATTCTGGACGAGGCCACGAGCTCGCTGGACTCCGAGTCGGAGGCCCTCATCCAGGAGGGGCTGAACCGCCTGCGGGCCGGGCGCACCACCTTCGTCATTGCCCACCGTCTCTCCACGATCCGGTCGGCCGACACGATCCTGGCCATGGAGGGTGGGCGGATCGTGCAGCGGGGGACCCACGAGGCGCTCATGGCCGAGGGGGGGCTCTACCGCCGCCTCTACGAGCGGCAGCACGGGACCATGACGAACCTCTTCGTGAACCCCGGTGAGGAGCTCGTTCCCCTGGCGGAAGAAGGATGAGCCGGCGCATTCCCCCGGGGCCCGGGGAGGAATCGGTCTGGGACTACCCCCGGCCGCCCCGCCTCGAGGCCACCTCCCGGCGCCTCCGGATCTGGTTCGACGGGGGCCTCCTGGCCGACGCCCCCGGGGGCTTCCGGGTCCTGGAGACGAGCCACCCCCCGGTCTACTACCTGGACCCGGCCCATGTGGAGATGGACCGGCTCCGGCCCGCCGGCGGGGGAAGCTTCTGCGAGTGGAAGGGGACGGCCGCCTACTGGGACGTGGTTTCGGGTGAGCGGGTGGTCTCGCGCTGTGCCTGGTCCTACCCCGATCCCACCCCGGCCTTCGCCCCGATCCGGGACTTCCTCGCCTTCTATGCCGGTCCCATGGACGAATGCCGGGTCGACGACTTCCTCGTGACCCCCCAGCCCGGGACCTTCTACGGGGGGTGGGTCACCCCCGATGTGGTGGGCCCCTTCAAGGGCGAGCCCGGCAGCTGGGGGTGGTGAGGGCGCCCTGAGCCCGGAGTGTGTCCGAGCCAGGGGGCGAGCCGCCCTCCTCGAACATGCTCCCCGGGTGGCAGGGTTCGCCCCCGCCCTGCGTCAGTTCCCCTCGAAGCGGGCGCCGGGCACCGGATTCCCCGCCACGTACACGGCCTCGATCTGGCGCAGGTTCCGGATGTCGGCCAGGGGGTCGGCGCGGACCACCACGAGATCCCCCCACGCCCCGGCCTCGAGGCGCCCCACCCCCTCGAGGCGCATGCAGTCCGCCGCCACCGCCGTGGCACTCCGGAGGATGTCCTCGGCCGACATCCCGGCCTCCTGCATCATCTCCATTTCCATGTGCTCGAAGTACCCCTGGAAGCGGGCGGGAGGCCCCGAGTCCGTTCCGAAGGCAATGCGCACCCCGCCCTCGTGGAGGCGGACCATGTTGTTCATGGCCACCGGGAGCTGATCCCGGTACCAGTCGGCGGAGGGGGTGGCGTAGCGGGCCTGGCGCTCCGGCTCCTGGAGGGCTTGGAGGACCTCGGGGTCGGCGTCGCGGAGGAAGAAGGGGTCGTCGAAGAAGGCCGGGCGTTCCCGGAACACGAAGGTGGAGACTTCCCGGGTCAGGGTGGGATGGAGGCAGATGTCTCTCTCCCGCATGGCCGAGAGGAGGGCTTCGTCCACGGGGCGATCGCGAACCGAGTGCCCGAGAATGTGCGCGCCGGCCTCCACAAGCCCCATGGCATCTTCCAGCTCCACCAGGTGGGCGGTGAGGGGGAGCCCGGCGTTCCGGGAGGCCTGGATGGTGGCGGCATAGGTCTCCGGCGACATCTTCTCGGCCTGCCCCAGAAAGTCATCCACGCGGATCTTGGCCCAGTCCACGCCTGCCTCGGCGCGCTCGGCCACCTGCCCCGGGGCCTCCTCGGGGGAGCGCGGGTTCATGACCTCACCGGCCACGAAGAGGCGGGCCTGGTCGAGGGAGGGAGGCCCGGATCGGCGCCCATCGGCGGCCTGGTCGTCGCGCACTTCCACGCCCAGGTACCCGGGCTCGCCCAGGGAGACGACGGTGGTGACCCCGTAGCGAGCCGAGAGGGCGAGCTGGGCCTCGATGTTCTCCCGGGTATGGGCGGAGGCCCCGCTCTCAAGCCCCCGGGCCTGCCCCACATGGCCGTGGGCATTGATGAGCCCCGGGATGATCCAACGGCCCGTGTGATCCTCCTCCTCGGCGCCGGAGGGGATGGCGACCTCCGAGGCGGGGCCCACCGCCTCGATGCGGCCGTCGCGCAGGAGGAGGACGGCATCCTCCACGGGGGGGGTGTCGGTGCCCGTCCAGAGGGTGGCGCCGGTGAGGGCGAAGACCCGTGACGACGCGGCGTCCTCCCCTGGCTCGCCCCCGGCTTCCATGGAGGGCGGGTCCCCCCCGCAGGCCACAAGGGCTGCAGTGAGGAGGAGGGAGAAGCCGGAAGCCCGGGGGCGGAGCGACCGGGTGATGCCGGCGCGCCGGAGCCGAACGGAAGGGGGGTGGGGCGTCATGTCTGGGTCAGGGGCTCGGGGAACTGCGTGCGTGGCCGACGGGGGGGTGCGTGCCGGCGCGGGATCATGCGGATCCGGGTCGGTCTGGATCCGGAACGGTGCGGACATGCCCACGCCGGTGGGAGGACTCCGAAGAGAACGCCGCTCCTTCAGGGGGACCCCGAACCCGGGGCGAGGTGCCCCGCACCCGATCCGGGTTCGGCTCCCCGGTCCCTCGTCTTGCCACGGCACGCGCCCGGTTTCGCGGCACGCGCCCGGGGCACGCTCAGGCGTACGCGTCAGCGCCCGCAGGGGCAGCCTCCGCACCCGCGTCAGGCGCTCGCGTCATACGCCGCGTGAGCGCCCGCGTCAGGGCACCCGGGCGAACCTCAGATCCCACACCCGAGCCTGGCGCACGGAGAGGTGCGTGACCCGCCCCTCGGCATCCCGCACGAAGACCACCTCCCCCCCGGCACCCTGGAAGGTGTCGGGGCCCGTGGCGCGAAGGGGGGTCCGCTGCGCCGGCCGCCGGAGGAGCACAAGGGCATCCTCCTCCACCTCGATCCGCCAGGTCGCCTCCGCCTCCTCGCTCACATAGGTGCCGAGGTACGCGCGGAGCTCGGCAGCATCCGGGGGGGTGAAGGCAGGCGCCGCAGGCACGGTGTCGGGGGCGGCCGTGGCTTCCGAGGCCCCCGCGGCACCGGAACCTGCGGCTGCGACCTGTGCGGCGCGCCCCTCGGGGAGGAAGAGCCGGGCCACCCTCCCTCCCAGCTGCCCCGGGTTCGCGGTTCCGGTGTTGCAGAGGAGGGCCACCCGAACGCCGTCGTCCGGGAAGGTACCCAGGTAGGCCCGGTACCCGGCGGTGGCGCCGGTGTGGGTCACGGCCGGCCGGCCGTCGAGGGTTCCCACGAACACCCCCCCGGCGTACTCGATCACCTCGCCGCTCGTGAGGACGCCCTGTTCGTGCATCCGCGCATGAAAGGCCTCTCCGCCGAGCGCCTCGCCCTCCGGCGCGCCTGCCCCGGCGGCCTCCACGGCCCGGGCCCAGCGCAGGAGATCGTCCACCGTGGTGAGGAGCCCGCCATTGCCATGCACATGCTCGATGGGGCGGTCGATGGCCCATGCCCCGTTCCGCCACTGGTAGGCGCTGCTCCGTCCGGGAACGATGCGGCGATAGTCGTCCCGCCACTGGGTCCGGGTGAGCCCCAGGGGTTCGAAGATCCGGTCCCGGGAGAAGTCTGCGAAGGAGACGCCCGTGGCCCGCTCCACGATCATGGCCAGGAGGTTGTAGCCGGTGTTTGTATAGGAGTATGCGTCGCCGGGGCCATGGTTCAGGGCACCCTGGCGCACCGCGATCTCCAGCACATGATCGTGGGTGTGCGACCGCTCGCCCCGGGACCATCCCCCGATGGCCGCCACCGACCCCCAGTCCCGAAGCCCGGAGGTGTGCTGGACGAGGTGCCGCAGGGTCAGGATGCGGGGCTCGTCGTTTCCGGCGTGGTCCTCGGGATGGCGCCCCGCGTGGTCCTCCGCGTGTCCTTCCGCAAGCGCCGGGAGCTCGGGGATCCACCGGCGGACATCGTCGTCCAGCGAGAGGACGCCGTCGAGCTCGAGGAGGATCACGGCGGCGGCGGTGAACTGCTTCGAAACCGAACCAGCTTCGAAGATCGTGGACGGGGTGTTGGGGATCCGGTGCTCCAGATCGGCCATCCCCCAGGCCCGCACCACGGGGGCGGCCAGGTCCTTCCGGTCGACCCCCACGGCACAGCCTGGCGAGGCGGTGTTGTTCCACGATGCAAAGATCGCATCGAGGGAGTCCTGGGCCGCTCCGGGCGCGGCGGTGGCCACGACCCAGAAGGAGACCAGGAGGGCGAGCCCCGCCGCATCGCCAGGGGAACGCGGCCGAGTCGGGCGCAGGGAACGGAGAGCGTGGTGCATGGTGCGGTGGGGAGGAGGCGTGGAGGGAAGCCCGGGGAGGGGCCCGGGGGATCGAGCCCGAGGGAGGGAGCCTGCCCTCAACGTGCAACGCGGCCCCGGCTCCAGCAACGCCCCACCCCCCCCCGCTTCACCTTTTCTTGCCTGCGGGGTAGGGCTAGCCTTCGACCCTGACCCCTTTCCTGAGCACCGAACCTCCGGGAGCATCCCATGGCCCAGGCCAGCAGCGGCGACCACGTTTCCATTCACTACACCGGCACCCTCGACGACGGCACGGTTTTCGACTCCTCGAAGGGCCGGGACCCCCTCGGCTTCACCCTGGGCACGGGGCAGGTGATTCCCGGCTTCGACCAGGCCGTGGCGGGGATGTCGGTGGGCGACCGGAAGACCACCACGATCCCGGCCGCCGAGGCGTATGGAGAGCCCCGGGAGGAGCTCTTCCTCGAGGTGCCGAAGAGCCAGCTCCCCGACGACTACGAGCCCGAGGTGGGGGGCCAGCTCCAGATGACCACGGCCCAGGGGCAGCCCGTTCCCGTGCGGGTTCATGAGGTTGCCGAAGAGACGGTGACCCTCGATGCCAACCACCCCCTGGCCGGACGGGACCTCACCTTCGAAATCGAGCTCGTGGCGGTGGAGGCCGGGTAGCCAACCGGGGAAGGCCCGGACCCGCGGTGGCGTCGGCGGCGGGCTCGGCCATCCAGGCCCCCCGAGACCGGGCTGGCCCACCTCGCCGGCTCGACCGGATTGGCGGGGCAGGCGGAGGCCGCACGGGCGCCCGGGGGTGCGGAGGGCGGGGGGACCCCCCATATTGGGGGCCTTCCCGCACACTCCTGCCGGGCCCGGCGGCCCGGCGCCTCCTCCCCTTCCGGAGTCCTGGTCCCATGCCCTCTCGCATCTCCCTTCGCCTCCTGACCCCTGCGGCCCTTCTTCTCCTGTCGGGGGCCTGTGCCTCCCCGGGGGGCGGCCCCGCAGCACCCGGGGCGGCTGCAGGTGGTGCAGCCCTTCCCACGGCCACGCCCGCGTCGGAAGGGCCTCACAAGGAGGTTCTCACCCCGGGGGGAGCCCTCTTCAGCACCGCCATCCGGAGTGGTGGCTTCATCTACCTCTCCGGGGTCATCGGCAGGAGCCAGAGCGGAGATGCGGGGGAGGCCACCCGGGCCGCCCTCCAGGGGGTGCAGTCGCGGCTCGAGGCGGTGGGACACACCATGGCGGACGCCATCAAGTGCACCGTGTACCTCATCGACATGGGTGACTACCAGGCCATGAACGAGGTCTATACCCAGTTCTTCCCCGAAGACCCCCCGGCGCGTACCGCCGTGGCCGTGCGGGCTCTCCCCGCGAACGCCCAGGTCGAGGTGACCTGCGTCGCCGCGGCCCGATGAGGCGGCGCGACTTTCTCCGTACCACCGGGCTGGGTGCAGGAGCGCTTGCCACGGCTGGCGCAGGCGGGTTGGCCGGATGTGCCGCCCATGGGCCCTCGGCCGCGGCCGAGGGCCCCGGCATCCTCCCTCGGGGTACGGGTCCCGACGTGGTGGTGGTGGGGGCCGGAGCCTTCGGTGGATGGACCGCCCTGCATCTTCAGGAGATGGGGGCACGGGTGACGCTGGTGGACCTTTATGGCCCGGGCAACTCGCGATCCACCTCGGGCGACGAGACCCGGGGGATCCGGACCTCGTACCCCGGCCGCGAGCTCTGGACCGGGTGGGCCCAGCGCGCCATCGAGCGGTGGAAGGCCTTCGACGAGGAGCACGCGGGCACCATGGGGGGCGACCTCTACTTCACCACGGGTGACCTCATCCTCCGCGACACCGAGCTCGGCTTCATCGAGCAGGTCCGGGAGATCTGGACCACGGTGGGGGTGGAGCACGAGGTCCTGACCCCGGACGAGGTCCGGTACCGGTGGCCCCAGCTCGGCATGGAGGGGATGACCCATGCCCTCTACGAGCCCGGGGCCGGGGTGGTGCGTTCCCGGGCGGCCTGCCAGCGGGTGGCGGCCCTCTTCCAGATGCGGGGAGGCGAGGTCGTGACGGGGCGGGCCGAACTGGGCACGACGCAGACGCCGGGGGTGGCCGGGGGCGAGGGACGTCTCACCACCGTCCGGGTCAATGGCGAGGAACTCGCCGCCGATCACTTCGTCTTCGCCCTGGGGCCCTGGTTCGCCACCACCTTCCTCGACGTGCTCGAAGGGATCATCCGCATCCCCATGGGGAACGTGGTCTACTTCGGAACCCCCCCCGGCGATGCACGGTTCGACTTTCCCAACCTCCCGAGCTGGAACTTCGCCGGCGTGACCGGATGGCCCTCCCTTCCCCCGGACCACCGGGGATTCCGGGTGCGGGCCAGCGGGCAGCGGGGCGATGATCCGGACACCTCGAACCGGTGGGTGCCCGAGGAGGGGCTGGAGCGTCCTCGCCAGATCCTGGCCGAGCGCTTCCCGGCCCTGGCCTCCATGCCCGTGCTCGAGACCCGGGCCTGTCACTACGAGACGAGCGCCACCCGCGACTGGATCATCGACACCCATCCCGAGCTGGCGAACGTCTGGCTCGCCGGGGGCGGGAGCGCCGAGGGATTCAAGTTCGGACCCATGGTGGGCGAACTCATCGCCGCCCGGGTCCTGGGCGATGGGCGCTTTGCCGACCTCGACGGGGAGTTCCGCATCCCTCCGCCCGAGGAGGGGTAGAGGGCAGGAAGGGGCGGGAGGGAGCGAGGCGGAGAGGTCGGGGGCTCGGCGGGCGGACGGGCAGGCGCCGGGGGGGACGGGGCGCCGGTGTCCCAGGGCCGGAAGAATGCCCGACGGCCCCGACGGCCCACCGAAGACGCGCCTCGGAAGAGGCGCCTCAGAAGACCCGAAGCGCCACCAGGGACCCCGGGTGCCCCCCACCGCCGATGGCCGCCACGATGTACTGGACCCCCTCGTGGAGGAAGGTCATGGGGGCCGTGTTCGTCGTGGCCGGAAGGGAGACGGAGGCCAGCGTCTCTCCGGTGGCCTTGTCCACCGCGTGGAAGAGGGGGGCGCCCCCCCGTCCTTCTCCGTACATGAGGAGGGTGGGGGTCACGAGCACGGTGGCGTGCGCCGACTTCCCGGTCACCGGGAGGTCCACCCCCTGAAGGGCCGCATGGTTCTTCACGTTGTCGGGGGTGTCGCCATTCGGGATCTGCCAGAGGTGGTCGCCGGTGTTCAGGTCAATGGCCGTGATGGTTCCGTAGGGCGGCTTGAGGAGGGGGAGGCCCTGGGGTCCGCGCACACCGCCCGGACCGATCGTCACGAAGTCCATGTTCGCGTCGGGGTCCACCTCGGTCCCGGGGAGGAGCTGGGGGGCACTACATCCCCGGAAGGAAGCCACGTAGAGGATGCCCGTTTCCGGATCCACCGCGGCCCCTCCCGGAATGTTTGCCCCCCCGTTCGCCCCCGGGCAGTGAATCGAGGCCACCGTTCCGTCGGGGGCGTCGCGGCGGGACGGTGGGTTGAAGAGGGGCCCCAGCCGGTAGCGGGACACGATCTCGAGCGCCTCGGCCCGAAGCTCGGGGGTGTAGTCGATGAGGTCGTCCTCGGTGATTCCCTGGTGCTCGAAGGGCGCGGGGCGGGTCACGAAGGGCTGGACCAGGGAGAGGCGTTCCCCCGGCACATCGCTCTGGGGGACCTCCCGGTACTCGAAGGGCCAGACCGGCTCCCCCGTCTCCCGGTTGAAGACGTAGGCCCACCCCTGCTTCGTGACCTGCACCAGGGCCGGAATGGGGCGTCCGTCCACCGTGATGTCCACGAGCTGCGGGGCGTGGGGGTTGTCGTAGTTCCAGACGTCGTGGCGGACGAGCTGGTAGTGCCAGCGCCGCTCTCCGGTCCGCACGTCAAGGGCGATGACCGAGTTCCCGAAGAGCTCGTCGCCCGGGCGGTGGCCCCCGTAGTAGTCGTTCGTCGAGCCCTTTGTGGTGATGTAGACGAGCCCCAGCGCCGGATCCGCCGCCATGGGGGCCCAGGACCCGATGTTTCCGGAGTACTCCCAGGACCCGTCTTCCCAGGTCTCGTGCCCGTACTCCCCCGGGCGCGGAATGACATGGAACTTCCAGAGGTGCTCCCCGGTGCGGGCGTCGTAGGCCAGAATATGTCCGGCCACCTCCTCCTTCAGCGTCTGGAAGTATCCCTGCTCTCCGGAGTTGCCCACGATGATCACGCCATCCACCACCATGGGGGGGGCGGAGTTCGTGATGTAGCCCAGTTCGGGGGGGATTCCCTGGTCTCCGTCAAAGGGGTATCCCAGGTCGTTCATGAGATCGACGATCCCGTCGTTGCCGAAGTCCTCGATGGGGCGTCCGGTCTCGGCATCGAGGGCAATGAGGAAGAATCCGGGATCCACCACGTAGATCCGCCCCCGGCCGTTCACCACGGCGTAGCTCACCCCCCGGCCGTAGCTCTTCCGCATGGAATCTTCCCAGCGCTGGGTGTGCCGCATGCGCCAGGTCCAGAGTGTCTCGCCGGTGGCCGGGTCGATGGCCGCAACCTGTCGCCGCGAGCCCGCCACGGTGAAGAGCTTTCCCTCGGCGTAGATGGGGGTGGCCCGGAGGATGTTGTCGACGCTCGGCCCGAAGTTGTCCCCCCGCCAGACCCAGGCCACGTCGAGGTCGGCGAAGTTCGCCGCATCGATCTGGTCGAGGGGGCTCGAACGGGTGTGGTGGAAGTCTCCCCCGATGTTGTACCACCCCCCTTCGGAAGGGGGGGTGGCGGAGCTCTGCGCCCGGAGCTCTCCCGCCCCCGAGGCGACCAGAAAGGCAAGGGTCAGGAGGAGGGACGAGGGGGCGATACGGGGCATGGGCTGGGAAGGCGAGGGGTTGGCGTCAGGGGCGCGGGGTCCGAAGCGCGGTTTCGAAGACTCAGCGGCCGGGGTCGTCGGCGGAAACCACCCGGATCTGGGCGAGCTTCTCCATTTCCACCGGAAGGGGGGTGGGTCCGGCGGGCTGGCCGTTCAGCTCCAGGAGGTAGGCCACGAGGGTGGCCACCTCGGCGGGGGAAAGGCTCCCCGGAGCATCCTGGGGCATGGTGTTCATGACGTGGGCGAAGAGCCCGCTCACCGGGGGGGTGAACCACCGGCGCTGGAAGAGCGACCCGGTGAACTCCCGGGGACCATGGCAGACGAGGCACTCCACATCGTAGAGGGCCTTTCCGGCCTCGGCCTGCGCCTTCGTGTAGACCCCGGTGGAGTCGAAGGGAGCGGGCCCGTCGGAGGGGATCCCGGGAACGGAAGGGGCGGCCAGGAGAAGGGCGAGGCCCAGGGCGGCCAGGGGGAGAAGGAGGGAGGCCGAGACGACGCCCCTCCGACTCTGCAGGGGAGAACGGGTGAGGGTTGGCATGAAGACTCGAAAGGTAAGGTGGGATGGCACCGGTGCACCGTCATACCCGGCCGGGCCGCCCAGGGTCGCGGTCCTTCCGCGCTGGCGAGCCGCAGGGAGGATGGCGGAGAACATGGGGGGGGGGCGGGGAACGCGCCAGTCCCGAAGAGGCGGGGCCCGGGAGCGGCAAATGGAGGGCCGATGCCTCCCGGGGTGTGGTACCGACCTGACCCGGATCCGCCCCGGACGCGTCGACGCCCACGCCCGCTTCCCGGACAACCCAGGCCCCCGGTGAAAGTGTCCCGGTCGCCCCTTTCCGGTTCGAACCGGATGCCGACGGCGAGGGGGCGGTCCCGGTCTCGGGTACGGTGGGCGTGCGCCTCTCGTGTGGGTCGCCCCGGGAAGGCGGGATCACCTATGAAACTGGTTGGTTGGCTCTCCCCTCCCTACCTTGGAGATACCCGCACCCCCGGAGGCTCGCCCATGAAGTCTGTCTGCCCGCTCCAGAACCCAAGGCTGGCCGGTTGCCTGCTTCTCGTGGCCGGCGTCCTTCTGCCGGCGGTCGTGTCGGCGCAGGCGGTTCGGATCACGGTGGTGGAGGCCGAGGGCGGCACGCCCGTGCGGGCAGTGCAGGTGTCGCTTCTTCCGGAAGATGGATCGCGGGTGCTCACCGAAGCGCTCGCACCCGAGGGGACCGTGACCCTTTCGGCGCGGGAAGCGGGAGACTACCGGCTCCGTGCCACGGCGCTGGGGTTTCTCCAGGTCACCACCGAGCCGGTCCGTCTGGAGCGTGGACGGCTTGCGATCGTGGAGCTTCGTCTGGGGGTGGATGCCATCCCCCTTGACCCGCTCACGATCACCTCGCGCGTGTGGGAGCCCTTCTTCATGCAGGACATCCGCGAACGCCAGCGCATGGGCTTCGGCGAGCTCCATACCCGCGAGGACTTCGAGGCCCGACCGGGGGCGCAGATCGCCGACATCCTGAGGGGGGCCATGGGCGTTGGAGTGAGCCTCCCACCGGATCCGGAGTCCGTGGAGGTGGGCGTGACCACGAACCGTGGTCTGGGGATCATGCGGGGGCCCTGCTGGGCTGCGCTTTACATCGACGGACACCGCCTCATCGACAGCTCCCTCTACCTGTTCTCCGATGATCCGGAAAGGGATCCGAGAGAGGTAGTCATGAGGCTCGAGCCCGTCCGGGAGTTCCTGGAGACCTCCGTGGGCGAGATCGAGGCCATCGAGATCTACCGCGGCGCGGCGTCGGTGCCGGGGGAGTTCAGCGGGAGCACCGCCGAGTGCGGGGTGGTTGCGGCATGGACCCGGCGACACATCGAGGTGGACCCCTTTGGCGAGCCGGTGGCCTTGGCCTACCGTGTCCGTACCTCGGTGGGCCTTGGCCGCGAGGAGCATCGGGGACACTTCCAGCCTCGGCCTGGCCTCGCCCTTTCCGCCTCGGGGCACTGGACCCTGTGGCGAGACCTGGCCGTGGGGGGACGGGTTCATGTGGGGCGCTCTGCGCTGGAGCCCGAGAGTTTCGACGGGCTCATGTCGGGGATCCCCTTCCTCACCGATCCCCGCTATTCGGATCTCTCCCTGGCCTCCCTTGCCCTCGAGGGCCGCTGGCACCCGCTGGAGCACTGGCCGGTGGGGCCCGTGTTGCACCTTCGTCTCCTGATCTCCAGGCGGTCCTTCACGCTGGAGCCCGGGGGCGGACTCTCTTCCCTCCCCCTTGCCGCCCTTGGCTTCGGTCAGGGGTGGGGGCTCGGACTTCGCATCCCCCTGCGCGGGCCGCTCGGCCTCGAGGCCGGACTTCATCAGGACCGCATCCGCTTCGACCCCTACCGCGACCTCCGCGAATCCACCCGCGCCACCTGGACCCGCACCGGCTTCGAACTCCGCCTCACCTACGATGCCGTGCCGGAGGGGTGAGCCCCTTCCGAAGCCGGGGCTCAGGCCCGTGCGCTACGCGGGCCAGCCCATGGGCGCTCGTCGGTCGCGCGCCCGGCTGGAACCTCCCACCCCCGGCAGCGCGGCGCTGGGCCATCCTGCGGGGATGGGGTCATTCAACGCGGGAGGGGGGGGCCTCCCCCACCCTCACCCCACCGGAATGTTCGGATTCGTTTCCCGTTCCGAGGGTGGGACCGGAAAGCAGAGGTCCTGCCGCTCGAGGTTCGAGCCTCCTCCCGGGGTTTCCAGGGCAGCTCGCTCTCCCGGACGATTCTGCTCGTTCCATCGGTAGAAGTCTGCCAGGCGCCGCCCCTCGAGCCAGAGCTCGATCCCCCGTTCCCGCTTGAGCCGTGTCCATGCCTCCTCGGCGCCGCTCGCGGTCACCGGGGCTACCGACGAATAGGCGCGCACCTCGTTGATCTTGGTCATGGCGCCCTGCCAGTCCCCGCCAATGAGCAGCACCTCGGCTTCCACGAGCCGCATCTCGCGCCCGGACGAGAGCCGGATCGGAGCCGCGTCCGACCCATGCTTCTGCTGGCGCTTGAAGGGGACCTGACCGCAGCACTGGATCGCCGCGTCGCCCGTCTGGCCCGGGGTGTAGCTGAAGGGGATGCGGGGGTCGCCTTCGGGGTTCTCGCTCGAGAGCCCCATCCCCTCGTACACCGTGTTCCAGAGCGTGTGGGCCCGGTACGGGGTGCCTGCCGAGGCCCAGGCGATCCGGTTCCGCTGGTCATCGGAGCCCACGCTGTAGTAGGGCAGGGTGTAGGTGAAATCGGTGGGTACCTGTGCGGCATCGGCAGCGGCGTCGGCGTGGCGTCCGAGGTTCAGGAGCACCGAGGCGCGCCCGGCCAGCGCGGCCACGCGAACCTCTCCGGTGGCCCCCTGGATGGCATCGGAGAAGTATCGATCCGCCCGGTTCAGGTACTCGACCCTGGGCTGGATGGAGCCCCCATCGATCACGGCTTCGCAGTAGTGATCGCCCTGCAGCCGGTTGGCATATCCGGCCCAGAGCCGCCCCTGTGCGAGGAGAGGGGCGGCGGTGCCGATGGCCTCCATGCGGGCAACCCCGGACTCCGAGAGCCAGCGAGCGCGGCTGGACTGCTCCCAGTGCACGTTCAGGTTCCGGTCATCGGGGCCCAGGATCCCTGCCGACCACTCGTTCGAAATGCCGAAGGCGGCGGTGGAGCCCGCCGGGTGGATCTCGCGGGTGACGGCAGCCCCCGTGTAGGCGAGCCAGTTGAGTCCCTGGGCCACGGCCCGCCCCATCCCGTTCACCACGGCGGGCTGGGCGAGCTGCTCCTCCAGGAAGGAGTCCTGGATCGGACCGGGGTTCACGACCTCGAAATCGCATCCGGCCGCCACGGTCAGCAGGCCCAGCATCCCTCCGAGGAGGGTCATGTGGAATCTACGCATCTTCCTCCTCCTCCCTCAGAAGTTGACCCGGATGGATGCCGTCCAGAGCGACGGCGCCGGAACGTGCTCGGAAATCGAGCGAACCGTGGCCTGGAACCCTTCGTTGTTTGACATCTCGGGGTCGAAGGTCCGGAACTCGGGCTTGGTCCAGCGGAAGATGTTCCGGCCCGAAAGGGTGAAGGTGGCACGGGAGGCTCCGGGGGCGAAACGATCCGGAATGGGTGCGTGGAAGGAGACCTCCCGGATCTTGAAGAAGTCCGCCGGATAGATGTGGTGGTCGGCCCGGGTGGGGAGGAAGCAGCGTGCGCGCTCCTCGGCAGGGACCATGTCCCGGCCCTGTCTCTGCTCGATGTCGTACACGTTGTAGCACCCCGCCCAGATCACGGAGCGGGTCACGGCGTTGAAGGCGGCCAGGTCATAGATGAAGCGTCCGCCCTGGTACTCGCCCCGGGTGGTGATCAGCATCCCACGCGGCAGGTACAGGCTCGAGTTGACCCCGACAATGCGGATGGGGTTCGCCGGCCCGATCTCGCAGTCGTTCTCGTAGACCGGCTCCGCCAGCTCCCCGGCGTTCAGCACGCAGCGTGCGCGGATCACCGGGACCGGGGCGCCCTCCACCACCCATCCGAAGTCACCCAGCGAGAACTCCGGCGCACCGCCCAGGCTCACCACCTCGGACCGGTTCGCCGCGTAGCTCCCGCCCACATCCCACGAGAGGTTCGACCGGCGCAGGATGGTGGCGTTTGTGGTCAGCTCCCACCCCGTGTTCCTGAGTTCGCCCACATTCTCGAGCTGGCTCCCGAGGAAGCCCGACGAAGGGATCTGCCGCACGTTGAACAGGGCGTCGGTGGTCCGGGCCGAGTACCCCGAGAACTCCACCATGAGGCGGTCGTCGAGCAAGGCTGCGTCGAACCCGAACTCGAGTTCCGCGGTCCGCTCGGGCCCCAGGTCCGGGTTCCCCACATTCAGGGGGAAGAAGGCGGGCTGGGCACCCCACCCCACCGGATTGTAGGTCCGCACCGCGTCGAAGGCGCCCGGCGCGCGTCCCGAGTGCCCCCAGGCCGCACGGAGCTTGAGCTGCCCCCAGTCGGGGTTCCAGAAGTCCTCGTCCGACGTGACCCAGGAGAAGGAGACCTTCGGGTAGGTCTGAAGCCCCAGGTTCTCACCGAAGGCGCTGTTGCCGTCCATTCGGAGCCCGAGGGTCACGAAGTAGCGATCCCGGACGTCCAGGAGCGCCTGGCCGAAGAACCCGGCGTTGATGACCCGCTGTCGGGACTCGAAGCCCAGCGTGGTCCCGCCGGCATCCACCACCGGCCGCCCGGGGCCCGGGAAGTTCTCCCCGTAGGCCCCTGTCTCTTCCGTCTCGGTCGCCACCAGCTGCCCACCCAGGGAGAGGGCGGTCCGGAGCGAGGGGTTCAGGCGGAGGTTGTAGGTGTTGGCGAGATCGGCCGTGAAGGTGGCGAACCGGTGGCGCCGGTCGGCCAGGATCCCGGTGGGCGCCAGGTCGAAGCCGAAGGGGCGCAGGTTCCGGTTGTTCTGGAGGGCCAGGTCATAGCCCAGGGTGAGGCGGCTCGTCAGGTCCTCCACGGGCGTCCAGGTGGCGGTGGCCCCGGTGATGTAGTGCTCGATCTTCGTGGTGAGCTCCTGGTTCAGGAGGGGATCGATGAACTCCCGGTCTTCGGAGCCCGCGTAGTTCCGGTCGCGGCGGAAGGCGTTCAGGGTGAGCCCGTGGGCGTTGTTCCCCACCGCCGTGTACTCCATTTCGGTGCTCGTGAAGGAGTTGTTCCACTGGAGCTGGAGGTTCGGGAGGGGCGAGAAGGCGAAGTTGCCCCGCAGGTTCAGCTTGTTCTCCAGGTCGTTCGGAAGCACACCCTCATTGTCGGTAAGGGTACCCGACACGAAGAACTGGAAGTCCTCGCGTCCTCCCGCCACCGAGAGCGAGTAGCGCTGCTGCCAGGCATTCCGGAGCCAGGGGTCGATGAAGAGGTACTCGGAGCGCCCACCGGCCGAGGTCTGCTCGGGTTCCGACGGCGGACGATCCGCCGTGGCCGGGCCAAAGGGAAGGACCCGGGCCATGCCCTGGTCCATCTGGAAGGTCCACTGGGGCGCCCCGGGGCGCCCGCGCTTCGTGAAGACCTGGATCACGCCTGCCGCGGCCTCGGTTCCGTAGAGGGTGGTGGCGGCCGCGCCCTTGATGACCTCGATTCGTTCGATGTCGGCGGGGTTGATGTCGTTCAGCGGCGATGAGACATCGTTGTTGCTCCGGCTCTGGAACCCGGTGTTGGGCACGTTCTTGGCGTACCCGTCACTGCGCACGCGAACCCCGTCCACATAGATGATGGGCTGGTTGCTCATGGCCACCGAGACGTTCCCCCGGAGCCGGATCTGGGAGCCCGAACCCACCGAGCCCGACCCCGGCGTCACCGTCATCCCGGTCACCCGGGACTGGAGGAGCGCATCCATGTTCGCAGGGGGCTCCACCACATTCGTCATGTCGATCTGCGAGACCGTGTTCCCCACCTCGCGTCGCCGGGCCGCACCCGCGGTGCCGGTGACCACGAGCTCGTCGAGGCCCAGGACCTGGGTCACCATGGTGAGTTCGAGGGTGAGGGTCTCCCCTGCGGCCACGGTGATCTCGCGGCTCCCCTGCTGGTACCCGATGCGGGCGCTGCGCAGTGTGTAGGACCCGGCAGGCACGTTGGCAAGGGTGAACCGCCCCTGCGCGGAGGTCAGGGTCCCCAGGCCGGTGCCGGTAAGAAAGACCTGGACCTGCGAGATGGGGGCGCCGGAGCTTGCGTCGCGGATCTCACCCGTGATGGTGCCCGTGGAGGGAGCCTGGGCGAGGGAGGGAGCCCCCAGGAAGAAGAGGGGGGAGAGAAGGAGACCCGAAGCCCACCAGGGCGACACGCTGCGGCGCCCGAGGGGGGTGGCAGGAATCCGCACCGGACGGAGAAGTGGCTTCATGACGAGCCTCGCGGTGACGGGGAAGGGGCGCACGGACAGCGCGTCCTGTGGTCCTGACCCCAACCTGTCCGCATGGCAACAGGCTGTCAACGAAATTCTTTCCGTGTCTTGCGAGAGCCTTGCTTCTGCCTTGCAGGGCCTGACGGCGGGGATCTGCCTCCCCGGAGACGCTACCGCACCGTGACGGCCACCGAGTCCCGGGCCACGTCCCCGTTGGCATCCTCCGCCCGGGCCCGGACGAGGTAGGGCCCGGGCTCTGCATAGATGTGGTCCTGGACATGGGTCGCGGTCTGGGCCCCGGCGGCAATGATCGAGTCGACCTGGCCGTCCCCGTATTCGATCACGACCCCCAGGAGGGATCGCCCCCCGGCCTCGATCCGGAAGCGGTGGGTCTCGCCCTGATCCAGGCTCGGGGCATCCACCTCGAGGGTGATGCGCACCGGTTCGCCCGAAACGAAGACCCCTGTGTCGCTGCACGCCACGGCCGCCGCCACCAGGAGGAGGGGGAGGGCTCCCCGCGCGGCAGCCCGGGGGCCGCTCACCGGAGCCCCCCGGGCCTGATCTGCGGGGACCTGATCGGCCCCCGGTACTCTCCCGGTGGAGGGGGGTCGCCGCGGGTGTCGCCCCCCAGCTCGCGGGAGAGGGCGTGGATCACGGAGCCCAGAACCACGGCGCCGGCCACCCCCACCACGAGCCCCGTGCGTCCCCGGTTGAGCGAGCGGAGCTCGACCTGGAGGACTTCGGAGCGGGGGAGCCGGACGCGCTGGTTCAGGCTCTGCATGGCCCCACCCTGCAGCCCCGAGGCCACGGGAACCTCGAGGAGCAGGTCGGCACCCACCTCGAGGAGTCGGCCGTCCACCATGCGGGCCTCGCGCAGGAGAAGCTCATCCAGCGCCCGGGCCTGCTCCGGGGTCACGAGGACCCGGACGTCCGCCCCCGGCTGCACCGTATCGAGGGCCACGGGGGCGTAGGCGAAGCATCCCGAGAGGACGATGCCGAGAAGAAGGCAGGGGACTGCCAGGGTCAGCCTGCGCATGGGATTCGCCGGAAGGAGGGGCGCAAGGTGGGGCGTGGCAGTCCGGAACCGCGGGGTGCGCGACGTCAGAGTGGCCAGATCCCCGAGCAGGATGTTATTTGGGGGATTCATGAGATGGCAAGGTGCCTCTGCCGACCGCCTCTCCCCCGCTTCACGAGCGAGACCGGATGCCCGCGACCGCGAGACCCGTCGCCGCCCCCCACCTGGCCCTTCTCCTCGGGGTGCTCGCCATGGCCATGGGCGGATGTCGCGAGCACGAGGGGGCAGGGGGGCTCGAGTGCCTGGCGCCCGCCTCCGCCGGGGGAGGGTGGGATCTGACCTGCCGCGCCCTGGCCCGCG
Source organism: Gemmatimonadales bacterium (assembly GCA_050485885.1). GTDB lineage: Bacteria > Gemmatimonadota > Gemmatimonadetes > Longimicrobiales > Gaopeijiaceae > SKNW01. Next base: position 132,154 of record JBJHCG010000003.1, read on the forward strand.
CACTTCGCGAGGTGGACGAATCGCCGGGGCTGCTGCGGGTGGTGAACCTCCCGGGGGCCGGGGGCGGGATCGCCTATGCCCACGCGGTGGGGCAGCGGGTGGGCGACGGAAACGTGATCGTGGCCGCAAGCCCTGCCACCCTTCTGCGGCTCGCCCAGCGCCAGTTCGCCCATCTTACGGAAGAGGACGTCCGGTGGCTGGGCGGGATCGCCACGGACCACGGCGTGGTGGCGGTCCGTCCCGACGCCCCGTGGGCCGACCTCGAGGATCTCCTCGACGACTGGCGTCGCGACCCCTCCCGCATCCGGGTCAGTGGAGGGAGCGCGGCCGGGGGGCAGGATCACATGAAGATGCTCCTCCTCGCCTCCCGGGCGGGGATCGACCCGCTGGCCATCCGCTACATTCCCTTCGATGGGGGAGGGGAGGCCATGACCACGCTGCTGGGTGGCTTCGTGGAGGTGTATTCCGGAGATGTGACGCAGGTGGAGACGCAGGTCGAGGCGGGCCGGCTTCGGGTTCTGGCCGTCCTCGCCGACGCGCGGGTGGGCGGCGCCCTGGCCTCGGTCCCCACGGCCCGGGAGCTGGGATACCCGGTGAACTGGGTCACCTGGCGGGGGTTCTACCTCCCGCCCGGAGTGGCCGATGCGCGCTACGACGAATGGGTGGGGCTGCTGCGGCGGGTGGAGGCCTCGGAGGCCTGGGCCACGGAGCGGGACCGGAGCCGGCTCGCCCCGTGGTTCATGGCGGGCGAGGACTTCGAGGCCTTTGCCCGGACCCAGGTCACGGAGCTTCGAGCGCTCTCCCGGCAGATGGGGATCCTCGAATGAGGACGCCCGACCGGCACCGCGCCAACCCCTCCCGCCGGGTGGGGCTCGCCCGCACAGGCGGCCCCGACCGCGTGGCCGGAATGGCCCTCGCCGCCACCGGATGCGTTGCGGGGTTCCTTGCCACGGACTTCCAGGTGCGCTTCATCACCGACCCCGTGGGCCCCCGCGCCCTCCCCCTCCTGGCAGCGGGCCTCCTCCTCCTGGGCGGCGCCACCATGGCGTGGCGTCCGGAAACGCGCGCCTCCCCGGCACCGGGTGCCTCCCCCGGCGCGGTCGGAGCGCCCGACGGCCTGCAGGCAGCCCCGCCCGAGGGGCGGGACGCTTCCGCGGTTCCCGGTGCGCTGCGCCCCCTCCTGGCGGTGGCGGCGATGGCCCTCGTGCCACTCCTCTTTCCGGAGCTCGGGTTCGTCCTCTCCGTGGGGCTGGCACTGGCCGTGATCGCGCGCCTCGCCGGCGGCTCCGCGCTGGAGTCGGCGGCGGCTGCACTGGGTCTTTCAGGAGGGCTGTACCTCCTCTTCGTGTACGTCCTGGGGGTGCCCCTCCCGGTGGGGCGCCTCTTCCTGGCCGGGGGCGGCTGAGGGCCGGGTGCGGCCGAGGGCCGGAAGCGTGTGGACGCCTTTCTCCAGCTCATGGACGGGTTCGCGGTGGCGCTCCGGCCGTCGAACCTTCTCCTGGCCTTTGCCGGGGTCTGCCTGGGAACCGTGGTGGGGATGCTCCCGGGGATCGGCCCCATCAACGCCATCGCGATCCTCATCCCGGTGCTCTTTGCGGTGGGGATCCCCCCCGAGTCCGCCCTCATCCTCCTGGCGGGAATCTACTACGGATCCCAGTACGGGAACTCCATCAGCACGATTCTCCTGAACGTTCCGGGCACCACCTCGGCGGTGGTCACGGCCATCGACGGATACCCGCTGGCCATGAAGGGCCGGGCGGGTGAGGCGCTGGCGACCGCGGCCGTAGCCTCGTTCGTCGGGGGTACGCTGGCGATCTTCGGGCTCGTGTTCCTGGCCCCCGCGCTGGCGGGCTGGGCCATCCGGTTCGGGCCGGCGGAGTACTTCGCCCTCATGGTCCTGGCCTTCGCTGCGATCTCGTCGTTCTCGGGGGGGAGCCTCCCCCGGGCGGCCGTGGCCACGGGGTTCGGGCTCCTCCTCGCATCGGTGGGGCTCGATCCCAACAGCTCGGTGCCGCGCTTCACCTTCGGCGAACTGCGCCTCCTGGATGGGCTCGACTTCGTGGTCGTCACCCTGGGCCTCTTCGCAGTGAGCGAGGTCCTCCTCCTCCTGGAGCGGCCGGGGGGAGGCGAGGGTGGAGCGGGGCCGGTGGGGCGGGCCTTCCTCTCCCTGCGGCAGACGGTGGCGCTGCGATGGACCCTCCTTCGGGGGAGCGTGATCGGCTTTCTCCTGGGGGTCCTCCCGGGTGCCGGAGGCACGGTATCGACCTTCGTGGCCTACGGTGCCGAGCAACGCATCTCGGACCGGGAGGGGAGCTTCGGCAAGGGCGACATCCGGGGGGTGGCGGCCCCGGAGGCCGCGAGCAACGCCTCGGCCACCGGTGCCATGATCCCCCTCCTCACCCTCGGGATCCCCGGGAGCGCAACCACCGCCGTGCTCCTCGGTGCCCTCATGGGGCTGAACGTGACACCCGGGCCCCTCCTCCTCGAGCGCAACCCCGAGGTCTTCTGGGGCCTCGTGGCCTCCATGTACATCGGGAACCTCCTCCTTCTGGCCCTGAATCTTCCGTTGGTGGGGCTCTTCGTGCGGGTCCTCCAGGTGCCGCGGTGGATCCTGGCGCCGGGGGTGGCGGGGCTGGGGTTCGTGGCGGTGTACGCCGTGAACTCCAGCGTCTTCGACCTGGGGCTCATGGTGGCCTTCGGGGTGGTGGGAACCCTCTTCCGGAAACTCCGGATTCCTCTTGCCCCGGTGATCCTCGGCCTTGTCCTGGGCCCGCTCATGGAGCGGAACCTGCGGCGGGCCATGGCGCTCGGAGATGGCGGGTGGGGGGTCCTCGTGGGCTCGCCCCTTGCGGCGTCCATCTGGATCCTCACCGCGGGCATCCTCCTCGTCCCCCTGGTCGGAGCGCTGCGCACACGCGTTCGCGGTGGGGGGGTGCGGTAGCCCGGGGAGGGGTGACGCGGCCCCTCGCCCGGGATCCACCCCTTCCTGCCACGGGCCCCCCGCATCCGACGGCTTGCAGGGCGAGAGGGCCGGTCCTACTGTGGGTCCTGGGTCTGAAGAAGCCCTGTGGCATCCGAGCGCCGATGCATCCACTCCAGCGTCGTTCCACCCTCTCGGGGCGCGGCCGCACCTCCTCGACGCTGCGTCCGGCTGGAGGGGCGCCCGGTCTCTCCTGGTGCTCACGGGGCTTCCGCGGCCCTGCACCATGTGGTCGCGCGGCTCCCTGGCGCACCTGAGTTCCCCATCCGAATGGGAGGTTCTGTCATGAAGATCAAGAAGGGGACGACCCTCGACGTGAGCCTTCCCGCTGCCGCCGGGGGCGCAGGTACGGAATGCAGCAAGGGAATCCAGGAATAGAAGATCGGCTCCGAACAGATGCTTCTCCTCCCCCGGGTCGGAAACGGAATCAATTACACCGACACGGCCGGCAGGGATGTATTGAGCGGCCCCTTCACCGGATGCATCATGGCCATCTACAAGCGTGACGGAACGCGGAGGGTCTGCCATGTCGCCACGCCGGAGTGCAGGGAGGCCTGGGAACGAGTCAGGGGCGAGGCGCAGGTCATCAAGGAGTTCAAGCCCAGCGACCTTCTCCCGACCGGCATCGAGAAGACGCTGAAGGGAGGCCTGGTGATCCTGGGCTATGTGACCGCCGACGACCGGTGTTTCGCATTGTTCTGTGACCGGGACAAGTCAGGCACGGCGATGAAGGTGCTGAAGGTCGTGGCGGCCAAGTAGGTCCCTCCTGCATCGGGTGTTCGTTGCGACGTCAGGACCCGGGAGGGCAGACGGCCGGTTCTGACCCTTCGGGAAACCCTTTCGCTCTCCCGGATCCGGTGGCATGTTGGCCCGGTCGTCCCATCCGGCACCGGGTCCGCTTCGCGGTGCCGCCCGGGACCCTTCTGGAGCGCCCATGCCCTCGACGCGCCGCGTGATCCGCCCTGCACTCATTCTTGCGCTTGTCCTGGCTCCCGTGGCTCCGCTCCAGGGACAGTCCCTGACGCAGGAGTTCTCCCGTCTCTTCACCTTCGGGGCCTGCGGGGAGCCCCTCTGCCTCACCGTGAATGCATCGGTTCACGGGAACCACTATGTGCCATCGGTCACGCAGGGGGAACGCAACACCCTCAACTTTCTGCAGGGGGCCATTGGTGCCGGACTCTCTGCGGTCCCCGCCGCTGCGGCCAATGCGGGGGTCCGACTCCGCTTTGTCGACGGCCTCCCCGTGACCGAAGAGGTCTCTCCCGGCCCCATCTTCGCCGAGCGAGCCCAGACGCTGGGACGGGGAATCCTCCTGGTGGGTGGGAACGTGACCGGCCTGGGGTTCTCCAGCCTCCGGGGCCAGCCGCTCAGCGATCTCCAGCTGAACTTCACCCATGAGAATGTTGGAGCCCCGGAGCTGGGCGATCCCTCGTGGGAGAACGACATCCTGGAAGTTCGTACCAACCTCGCAGTAAGCCTTTTTGTTACTTCGGTCTACGCTGCCTATGGCGTTTCCGATGCTCTGGATCTGGCCGTTTCCGTGCCGGTGGTTCGCAGTTCCCTGTCCGGCAGCAGCAGTGCACAGATGAACACGACGGATCCCAACAGTCCGCACCGGCTGGAGGCGGATCAGCAAGCCGCCCAGGCCGAGGGCTCGGCGGTGGGCCTGGGGGACGTGGCCATTCGTGCCAAGTACCGCGTTCTCGAGAGGGACCGATGGGCGGCCGGGGTGCTGGCCGAGGCGCGGCTTCCCACCGGCCGCGAGGAGGACTTTCTGGGTACCGGGAGCCTCGGGATCCGCGTTCTCGGGATCCTGTCGGGCCAGAGCGGGAACTTCGCGCCGCATGTGAATGGGGGCGTTCTCCTGACGGGCAACGACACGCTGGGGGACCAGCTCCTGCTCGTGGCCGGCTTTGATCAGATCCTCACCCCTTCCGTCACCCTGGCGCTCGACCTCGTGGGGGCGTGGGGGCTCGGGGAGTCAGGCCTGACCTTCCCTTCCGAGGTCCGGTTCGACATTCCACCCCGAACCGTGCGAACGACCAACCTCCCGGATATCTCCGATGATCGCCTGGACGGTTCGGTAGGCGCCAAGTTCATGGCGCCCGGGGGAATGCGCATCGTTACCAACGTCATGCTTCCCCTGAACAAGGGCGGGATGCGACCTGGCCTCACCTGGACGCTGGGAGGCGAGTTCGTGTTCTGACGCGATCGGCCCCTTCCCTCAGAACCGGGCCCCTCGCTGGATCCACTCCCGGATCACGGCCGCTTCGGCGCCGGTCACCTTTCCGCCCGAGTGCGAGAGCCCCGTGTTCGGGGCCACGCGTCGATAGAAGACGCTCGCGTCCGGATTGCCCTGCACCACCCGGTTCATCACCTGCTGGTAGATGGCCGCGTTCGACAGGCTGTTCCGGTAGTCCGGGCCGCCGACGTGGCAGCTTCCACACCCGGAGGAGATCATGATCGGGCGGATGTGTGTCGTGAAGGTATGCAGGACGGTGAGGTTGATCGTGACCGTCACCGGGTTCACACCAGGCGATGTGGATGTCAGGGTGATGCGGGCCTGATAGGACCCGCTCGCCAGCCCCGCCGTCGCGATCCGGAGCCGGAGCTGGGTCGGGGCGGAGCTGTCCGGCGCCCCGATCATGGTGAGCCACCCGGGGCTGCCCGTGGTGTAGACCGGCGCCGATGCCGAGAGTCCCTCGAGGGTGCTGCCCCCGACATTCGTGATGTTGATCGTGCGATCGAGGACGGTGCCGGCCCCCAGCACGGCCTCGAGAGCCAGCGAGCTCGGGTTCAGACCGATCGCCGGTGAGGGCGTGACGACGAGGGTCACGGAGAGAAGCACCGGGCTGTTCTCTGCGACAGGGGAATTCACCTGGACCGTGGCCGTGTAGCTCCCCGGGAGCCGGATTCCCGGGTCTGCCTCAAGCTGGAGGGTGGCGGGGGCCGTGGCTCCGGAAAGCGAGGTGGAAAGCCAGCCTTCGCCCGGCCCCGCGTAGGTCACCGACGTGGTCAGGTCCGAAAGGGTTCCACCCCCGCCGTTCGAGATGTGCACCTCGACGGGCGCCGGCGCAGCGGCCCCTCTCACCACCTCGAAGACCACGGTCCCCCGGTCGAGGGCGATGGCCGGCCCCAGGCTCACCGTGAGGCTCACGGGAAGGATCACGGCCTCCACCTGGGGGGTCGAGGATGTCACGGTCACCTGCGCTTCGTAGTTGCCCTGGGAGAGTCCGGCCGTGGAGGGCGTGAAGCGGAGGATGCCTCCGTTGGAGCCCTGCTGGACCTGGGGCGTCCCCAGCCATCCGGTGGGTCCGGCGCCGTATTGAACGGACACGGCCAGACCTTCGAGGGTGCCGTCCCCCTCGTTCGTCACGACCACCTCGCGAACTCCGGCGTTTTCCCCCTGCTGGGTGACGAGCCCCAGCGAAGCGGGCTCCAGGGCAATGACCGGGATCGGAACGACCGGAATCTCCGTGACGACCAGCGTGACCGCCGCCGTCTGCGGTGAGTTCCTCGCCTGTTCAGCCGATACCCGTACCACGGCCGAGTACACCCCTGCCGGCAGCCCCTCCGGGTTGGCCCGGAGAAGGATGGCTTCCCCATCCACGGTGCCCTCGAGCCATCCGGACCCGTCTCCTCCCTCGGCACCCCCGTCCTCGCTGTAATCAACCCCATCCAGGGAAATCGCCCCGAGGGTGCCGCCCCCGGTGTTCCGGACGTCCAGTCGCACCGCCTCGGTGATCCCGTCTCCCTCCTCGGCGCTGAACTCGATGTCGGCAGGGGTCAGGTCAAGGAGGGGAGGCTGGGTCACGGTGACTTCGAGCGACGCCGACTGGTCTCCCCTCCGTGCCGAGATCGTGGCAGAGCCTGGACTCAGGGCCTGGAGGTACCCGGTGACCGACACCACACTCACGACCGAGGGGGCCGAGGACTCCCACATGGCATCGCCGACCCCGCCTCGGAGGCTGAGCTGGAAGTCGTCTCCGACCTCGAGCGCGAGCGAGGGGCCCTCCGAGAGGACGAGGGGTTCGAGGGGCTCCACCACATCCGAGCATCCCGCCAGGAGAAGAGGGAAGGTGCAGAGGGCGGAAAGGACCGTCCGGACCGATGCGGAGGGGGGGAGGTTCCTGGAGGTCACGGTGCACTCCGAAGGTCGGAGAGAATCCAGCTCCCCTCCGCACCGGGAAGGAAGGATGCGATGAAGGAATGCCGCTGGGTGTTCGCCCGGTTGCGAAAGTCCACGAAGTCGAGCGCCAGCACGAACCGAACTTCGGCACCCTCGGGTCCGGTCTGCCGGTGCTCCATCTCGAGTGCGGTCACCTGGAGCTCCCGGATCTGCTCCGTGTTCTGGACCACCACCTCCCAGCGCTCGCGCCACTCGTCCGGTGCATCCGGGTAGTGGGCCAGCACCCGGCCCATGTCACGGCTTCGGAAGGCGGCGGCCAGCGAGGTGAGCGAGGCCTCGATTTCCCTGCGTGCAACGCTCGCATCGAATGCCGCCGGGGCCTGGGCCACACCCGGCGCCGGGGCCAGGGCCGGGGTCCAGCGGAACCGCTGTCCCTCCGCAAGGTCCACCTCCAGACGGTCTCCCTGGAACCCCTCGGCCGTGGCCTCGAAGACGTATCGCCCCGGCGGCACTTCGACCGGACCTCCCGTGGCCAGGGGAACGGTTCCCGCGTTTCCCACCGCCACGAGACGCGCACCTGCCGGGAAGGAGCCCTCGACTTCGACGGTGGCGGGGGAGCGCACCGGGACGGCGGTCGGCGTTCCGGCCGGTGCAGGTGGGGAGGGCATTCCAGGCTCCGCACCCGTGGGAGGAGAGCGGGGAGGCGAAGGGTCCGCATGCGTCTCGGGACGCTCGGCGGGAGCGTCGCCGGTCTCGGCGGAAGCGATGGGGGGGGCACCGCTCATCTCCGGCGGGGAGTCTGTGCCCGTGGTCGCGACGCTCGCTCCCTCGTCCCTGTCGGGGGAGAGGGCGCCTTCCCCCTCGGCTGAACCCACTCCGTCGTCCGTCCCGGGGGCCCGCAGGAGGAGGAACACCCCCAGCAGGATCACCATGGGGGCCCCGAGACCCACCAGCATGGTCCGGCGCCGGAATCGCCCCGGCGTTCGCGCGGCGGGTGCAGCCATGGATGAGGCAGCTCCCGGTGCCGCAAGGGCCTCGTAGTTCGTGACTGCGGTCTCGCCTGCCTCCTCGAGGGCGCCAACCACATCGGTCATCGAGGGCCAGCGTTCGGCGGGGTTCTTGGCCAGCATCCGGTGCACGAGCTCGGCCATGGGTGGCGGGCAGTCGGGCCGGAGTTCGAGGATCGGGCGCGGCAGTTCGGAAAGGTGGGCCTGGAGCACCGCCATGGACGGCCCGGTAAAGGGAGGGCGACCCGTGAGGAGCTGGTAGGCCAGCGCCCCCAGCGCATACTGGTCCGCCGCCGAGGCCACTTCGCCCCCCATGCACTGTTCCGGGCTCATGTAGGAGGGTGTCCCCACCACCATCCCGGTCCGGGTGAGGCCTGGCTCGTCGGCCACCTTGGCAATGCCGAAATCCGTGACCACGGCGTTGCCGTCCGGGTCCACCAGGACATTCCCCGGCTTCACATCGCGGTGGACAATGCCGCTCCGGTGGGCATGGTTCAGCGCCCCGGCGATCTGGAAGAGCCATCGACGGACCGTGGAAACGGGGAGGGGTCGATCCGCGTCCTTCAGGATCTCGTCGAGCGAAGGCCCCTCGACGTACGACATGACGAAGTAGTGGAGGCCGTCGCGTTCGTCGATCTCGTGGATGGTGACGATGTGAGGGTGAGACAGCCTGGCCGTCGAGCGGGCTTCCTGCTGAAACCGCTCCACCATGCGGGGGTCCACCATCAGGGATGGGGCCATGACCTTGATGGCCACCTTTCGGGCCAGGCGGGGCTCCTCGCCGAGGTACACGCCCGCCATTCCCCCGTACCCGAGGAGTTCGAGGATGCGGTAGCGGGGGGCCGCAGCCTCGCGGAGCCGGTCCATGAGGACCTCCCACAACCCTTCAGGGCCCTCGGCCGCCGACTCCGACTTCCGCCCCCCGCCAAGCGAAAAACCGCATTCAGGGCAGAATCGGCTCGCATCCGGGATGCGACTGCCGCAGTGCTCGCAGGAGGAGTCGGTCATGGAACCTCGGGAGGGCCGGAGCCGACACGGGCCCACCGTGGACGGACGGTTGCCGCCGCAAGAGCGCGTGAACGGGTAGAATCGGACGCGGAGCCCGGAAACGCAACGTCGCCCCCCCAACCCGCGACCTTCAGCCGGGGGTCGGTGGGCTCGGGAGGCCTGGTGCAAACCCCCGGCGGGAACACCCCTCCGGTCGGAAGGCTCGGGTCACCTGCCCCGAGTCTCGCCCCTCATCCGGACCCGCAGTCCCGCACCCTGCTTCGGCCTGGCCCCCTTCCCTCAGAGATCCCGCTGGAGGGTGGCCGCCACCGCGCTGCGGAGCTGGGTCGTCGTGTAGGGCTTCTGGAGGAAACGGACCCCGACGGCCTCGGAAGCTCCCCCGCCTTCGGCCACCCCCGTGGCCCCGCCGCCCTCCTTCGGGATGCCCAATTCTGGTGCACGCGCATCTTCGCCATGCACCGAAATGGTGCTTACCTCCACCGGGCCGAGGGCGAGGAGGCGGGCCAGGAGGTGGGATTCCCCGTACCCGCTCACGATGAGGACGGGCTGCTCCGGCCGGACCTCGCGCATGCGCCGGAGGGCCTCGGCTCCGTCCATGCGGGGCATCATGAGGTCCAGGAGGACCAGGTCCCAGCCCCCCTCCTCGAAGCGTTCCAGGGCCTCCACGCCATCGATGGCCACCTCGGTCTCGAATCCCATGCGCCCGAGAATGCGCTCGCCCAGCTTGCGGAGGGCCGGCTCATCGTCGACGATGAGAACCCGCCCCCGGGAGGGTGCCTCGGGAGACGCCGGGTGGGCCGGCGAGACGGCGAAGGAGGCGGCCGGGTCATGGCTCTCCCGGCCCCCGGTTCCCCTGCGGCCGTCCCCTCCCTCCCCCCTCTCGCCGCCTCCCGCACCGGCCGACCCCTCTCCCGCTTCGGTCGAATCGGACACCGCCGTCGACGCGGCCAGGGGAAGGGTCACGACGAAGGTGGATCCCTCCCCGGGGCGGGAATGGACCTGGAGGGAACCGCGGTGCGCCCGGACGATCCCCAGGGTGGCGGCGAGCCCCAGCCCCCGCCCCGTGAACTTCGTGGTGAAGAAGGGCTCGAAGATCCGGGCCAGGGTCTCCTCCGACATTCCCTCGCCCGTGTCCTCTACCACGAGGCGGGCCGCCGGGCCCGACAGCGAGGACTCACTGGTGAGAGGGGCCTCCTCCGCGCCTAGGCCTCCGTCCTCGACCTCGTCGAGGGAGATCCGGACCGACCCCGGTGCCCGGCCCATGGCCTCCGCGGCATTGAGGATGAGGTTCAGGGCGACCTGGCGGAGCTGGCCCGGGTCCCCCATGACGGGGGGAAAGGCCGGGGGCGGCGTCCATTCGATCTCGATCTTGGGCGCGATGGAAGCCCGGAGGAGCCGCACGGCTTCGGTGACGATCCGAGGCAGGTCCACCTCCTCCGGCGTGGGGGGAGCTTCGCCGGCATAGGTGAGCATCTGGCGGCAGACCTCGGCAGCGTGGCGCGCCGATTCGGCGATCTGCACCAGGCTCTCCCGGACCTCCCGTCCCGTGCCATCTCCGGGAAACGACTCATCCAGGGTATCGCGAGCGATTTCCGCATGCCCCAGAATCGACATGAGCACATTGTTGAAGTCGTGGGCCACCCCGCCTGCCATGACCCCCAGGCTCTCCAGGCGCTGCCGCTGCCGTGCCACCTTCTCCTCCCGGGCGCGGGCCTCCTCCTCCTCGATCCGCTCGGTGATCTCCCGCACGTACCCGTGCCAGAGGGTGGAGCCATCGTCCAGACGTTCGGGCTGGGCTACCCCCTCCACCCAGATCGTGCCCCGCGTGGGGTGATTCACCCGATACCGGTGATGCCAGCGGACGAGTGCACGGGAGGAGGCCTCGATGGTTTCCATGAATCCCGGGAGATCGTCCGGATGCACGAGCCTCACGCTGGGGCGCCCGTCCTCCTTCAGCTCCTCCGGGGTGAACCCCAGAAGATCCAGCTCCTTCCCCGCCGCCATGGGAAAGGTGAAGCGACCATCGGGGTGGGCCCGGAACTGGTACACCACGCCCGGAACGTTCGCCGTGACCTTTCGAAGCCGCTCAAGGGTGGCGGCGTCCGGGGCAACGTCAGGAGGAGGAGGCACGGTGTCGGGGATCGGAAAAGGGAGGGGCCTGCAGCGGAGCAAGAACGGCCCCCGGGGTCTCGAGAAGCTCGGGTGATTGCCGGGGGACGCCTTTTCCGTCAAGCGGACGGTACACGGGATGTAAGGTACGCGCAAGATGAGGGGGCCGGCGGACAAGGGGTGAAAACCCCACGGCCATCGCGGGTTCCATGCACGGGCCCCTTCGGACGCGGGCTCGCTTGACGGTTCCGGTCCCGCCCCCTATCCGTACCCGGCTCTCCCCTCCCCGGCCCCGTCCGGCCTCGGGCCCTCCACGACCCCCTCCCCCCTCCATGAACGCACTCTACCTCGTGGCCCTCGGGCTCGGCGGCTTCACCCTCGGCTACCTCTTCTACTCCCGCTTCATCTCGGAGCGGATCTTCCGGCTGGACCCGGGCTTCGTGACCCCGGCCCACGCCCTGGAAGACGGGGTGGACTTCGTGCCCACGAACCGGTGGGTCCTCTGGGGGCACCACTTTACCTCGGTGGCCGGGGCGGCGCCCATCGTGGGGCCGGCCATTGCGGTGATCTGGGGGTGGCTCCCGGCCTTTCTCTGGGTGGTCTTCGGCACCGTCTTCTTTGCCGGGGTGCACGATGCCGGCGCCCTCTGGGCCAGCGCCCGGAACCAGGGGAAGTCCATCGGGGCGCTCACCGAGTCGGTGGTGGGGAAGCGGGCCCGGGCCCTCTTCATGATCGTGATCTTCCTTCTCCTCCTCATGGTGAACGCGGTCTTCGCCATCATCATTGCCCGCCTCTTCGTGGACTTCCCCTCGAGCGTGATCCCGGCCTGGTTCGTGATCGCCGTGGCGCTGGCCATCGGGTGGCTCCTCTACCGTCGGGGGGTGCCCCTCTTCTGGCCCTCCCTCATTGCCCTTGTCCTCCTCTACGCCTCCATGTGGGTGGGAGACCTTGTCCCGGTGGCCCTCCCCGGCGCCATCGGCCCCCTGGACGTGCCGGCCCAGTGGGTTCTCCTCCTCTTCGCCTACGCCGCCATTGCCTCCCTCCTCCCGGTCTGGGTCCTCCTCCAGCCCCGGGACTACATCAATGGTCTCCAGCTCTTCGTGGGGCTCGCCCTCTTCTTCCTGGCCGTGCTCCTGGCCTCTCCCCAGGTGGTGGCCCCGGCGGTGAACCCCGACCTTCCGGCCGATGTCCCGAGCTTCCTTCCCCTTCTCTTCGTGACCATTGCCTGCGGCGCCATTTCGGGCTTTCACGGGCTCGTCTCGTCGGGGACCACCTCGAAGCAGCTCGACAACGAGCGCGACGTCCGCTTCGTGGGATTCCTGGGGGCCACCGGCGAGGGGGCGCTGGCGCTGGCGGCCATCGTGGCGTGCACGGCGGGCTTCGCATCGCTCGGGGACTGGCAGGCCTTCTACCAGTCCTTCGCCTCGGGGGGGCTCGGGGCCTTCGTCCAGGGGGGCGGGAGCATCCTCGCCCAGGGACTCCGCCTCCCCCAGCACTTCGGCGAGACCCTCCTGGCCGTGATGGCCGTTCTCTTTGCCGCCACCACCATGGACACCGGGGTCCGGCTCCAGCGCTACATCATCCAGGAGTGGGGCGCCATCTACCGCATTCCGGCGCTGGGAGGGCGCTACCTCGCCACCGGAATCGCGGTGGTGACCTGCCTGGCCCTGGCCTTCGGGGCCGGGGGGGGAGCGGGGACCGGCGGTCTCGTGATCTGGCCCCTCTTCGGGACCACGAACCAGCTCCTGGCCGGCCTCACCCTTCTCGTGCTCTCGGTCTTCCTGATGAAGCTCGGGCGCCGGAGCCGCTTCACCCTGATCCCCTTCCTCTTCCTCATGACCATGGCCACCTGGGCCCTCCTCGTTCAGCTCCGGCAGTTCTGGGTGAACGAGCAGTACTTCCTGGTGGTCCTGGACCTGGTGATCCTCGTGGCGGCCGTCTTCGTGGTCCTCGAGTCGGTGGGTGCCCTGAGGAAGGCGAAGGCAGAGCGGAAGGCAACCGGGTGAGCGAGGGACTCCCGGACCGGTTTCGCAGGGCGCTCGGACTCCTGCGCGAGTTCTACGACGCGCCCCATCGAGGCGCCCTGGCCCGGGCCCGGCGCGAGGAGGAGGACCTCTTCCTCCTCCTGGTCTTCTCCGAAATGATGGGGGTCCCGAACCCGGCGGCCTACCACACCCTGGAGCTCCTCCCCCTCGTCTACGAGGAGTTCCACGACTGGCACCGCCGCATGGGCATGGAGCGCTCCCCCCTGGACCACATCCGGTGCTGCTGACCCCCGCCCTCCCGGTGGGCCGGCGCCCCCTCCTCTTCGTGGGGGGAAAGGGCGGGGTGGGGAAGACCACCACCGCCGCCTCCCTGGCCCTGGCCCTGGCCGAGCGGGGCGGGGAGCGGGTCCTTCTCGTGTCCACCGACCCGGCCCACTCCCTGGGGGACCTCTTCGATACCCGGGTGGGCGACCGGGAACGGACCCTCCTGGAGGCCCCCGGGGGCGGGGTCCTGGCGGCGCTGGAAATCGACCCGGGGGCCGAGACGGAGCGCTACCTCGAGGGGGTGCGCGATGCCATGCGGAGCTTCGTCCGCCCGGCCCTCTACGCCGAGGTGGAGCGTCAGGTGGCCCTGACCCGCCACGCCCCCGGGGCCATGGAGGCCGCCCTCATGGAGCGGATGGCCACCCTCATGGCCGAGGGGCCGGGGCGGTGGGACCGGGTCCTCTTCGACACGGCGCCCACCGGGCACACCCTCCGCCTCCTGGCCCTTCCTGAGCTCATGTCGGCCTGGACCGACGGGCTCCTTCGCCGCCGGGAGCGGGCCCAGGCCCTGGGGCGGGCGGAGAAGGCCATGGGGGGAGGCGCGCCGCGCCCCACCTCCGAGCTTCCCCACCTGGCCACCCCCGACGAGGCCCCCTCCGACCCGCGGATGAAGCGGCTCCAGGAGGTCCTGCTCGAGCGCCGCCGACGCTTCAGCCGCGCCCGTCGCCTCCTCCTCGATCCCGAGGCCACGGGCTTCATCCTCGTGCTGAACCCCGAGAAGCTCCCCCTTCTCGAAACCGCGTCGGCGCTGGAGGTCCTCCGGGAGCACCAGGTCCCGGTGGTGGGGCTCGTGGTGAACCGGGTCCTGCCGCCGGGCCCCCTGGGGGATTTTCTCGAGGCGCGCCGCCTCCAGGAGGGGCGCTGGCTGGACCGGATCGCCGAGACCTTTCCCGGGCTCCCCCGGATCCAGGTGCCCCTGGAGCGGGAAGACATCGAGGGGATGGCCGGGCTCCGGAGGGTGGGGGCGCACTGGGGGAGGTAGGGGCGGGATGGGGCGAAGGGAGGGGTCGGTGTTGACAGATAGATGACGCGTCAATAACTTGGTGCCGTGATGCTCGCCTTCGAGACAAAGGGGGCTCGAGCATCTGACGAAGCGAAGTCGACCACATCGCATCGTCACCGCTACCGTCACCCTCCACGCTCACCGAACCCGAACCCACGCCCGCACTCGCACTGCACCCCACGAAACCACCCACCGGACCCGCGCTCCCCGCCACCGCACCCGCGCTCCCCGCCCCCGCCTCCGCACTCCACGACACCGCCACCGCGCCCGTACCGAACCCCATGGTTGCCCCCACCACCCCTCCCACCCCCTCCACGGCCCCCGCGCCCATTCCGGACTCGCGGCCGCTCCGCCTCTGGGTGGTGCTCTCGCGGGCCTTTGCGGCCGTGGAGGCCCACGCCCGGGCGGACTTTGCCCGGCACGGGTTCTCGCCGGGGGAGTTCGGTGCCCTGGAGGTGCTCTACCACAAGGGCCCCCTCACCCTGGGCGAGCTTCAGCGGAAGATTCTCGTGTCGAGCGGGGGCACGACCTGGGTCATCGACAGGCTGGAGGAGAAGGAGCTCGTGGTCCGGAAACCCCTCCCCTCGGATCGGCGCGCCACCGTGGTGGAGCTCACCCCCCGGGGGAGAGAGGCCATGACGCGGATCTTCCCCCTTCACCAGGCGGTGATCGAGGCCGCCATGGAAGGAGTCGCTCCTGACGAGATCGAGGCCCTCCTCCCTCTTCTTCGGAAGCTGGGGAAGGGGGCCGCGGCCCGGGAGAAGCCCGGGTGAGGCCGGGGGAACCCCGGCTGGATCCGCGGGTTCTCGTGTGGTGATAAATCTTGGAAGTGAGAAGTAGGCAGGTCCATGAATGACAAGGCGAGCATTGGAGGGGAGGGCGTCGATGGCGTCCCCTTCCGGCTCCCTCACCCCCGGGGAGGCCCTCTCCCCACCCCAACCCTGACCCCCTGAAGGAGTCTGACCATGAGCACGGCAACCGAAGCAGGCACCACCTGGAAGCTCGACCCCACCCACTGCACCCTCGAGTTCTCCACGAAGCACATGATGATCACCACCGTGAAGGGGCGCTTCGCCGACGTCGAGGGATCGATCATTGTTCCCGAGGGCGGAGTGGCTGCGGCCACCGCCGATGTGAAGATCCCGGTGGCCTCCATCAATACCGGGGTCGACCAGCGCGACGAGCACCTTCGCTCGGGCGACTTCTTCGACGCCGAGAGCCACCCGCACCTGACCTTCGTCTCGAAGGGGATCGAGGGATCCTTCGCCACCCCCGGCGACACCTTCAAGCTTCGGGGCGAGCTCACGATTCGCGGCACCACGAAGCCCGTGACCCTCGACGTGACCTACGAGGGCGAGGGGCAGGATCCTTGGGGCGGAACGCGTCGGAGCTTCACCGCCACCGGGAAGATCGACCGGCGTGACTTCGGCCTCACCTGGAACCAGGCGCTGGAAACGGGCGGCGTGCTCGTCTCCAACGAGGTGAAGCTCGCCCTCGACATTCAGGCGGTGAAGGAGGGCTGATCCAGGCGGGGGCATCCCATGCAGGAGCGGGATGCCCCCCCTCGGACCTCCATTCGGCCCTCCCCCCACCGGCGCTCCCTTTCACGGGCCCGCGCCGGAACGGGGGGAGGGCTTTCGTCTGCTCCCCTCCCGCGCGAGGTTCCCCCCCATGCGACCCATGGACCGCGCCTGGTGGGGCCGGGTCGGCGCCGCCATCTCGGCGGCACTGATCCTCTGGGCCACTCTCACCCCCTCCACCGCCTCGAGCCTCGTGGGGGGGGGCTTCTTCTGTCCCTTCTGCGGGGGCGCCGGGCTGGCCAACCTCGTGCGGAACGTGATTCTCTTCGTTCCCCTGGGGTACTGTCTCGTCCTGGCCGGACTCTCGGTGGGGCGAGCCACCCTTCTGGCCTTTGCCCTGACGGCCGGGGTGGAGTTCACCCAGAACTTCATCCCGGGCCGAAACCCCCTCCTGGTAGACCTTCTGGCCAATGGGACAGGGGGATGGGTGGGGGCCCGCCTGGCCCGGGGGGCCTCGGCGTGGCTCCTGCCCGGCCCCTGGCGCCGTCGGGTCCTCCTCTCGCTGGCCTGCGCCGCCGCCCTGGGCGGGGCCGTGGCCCCGGCCCTCCTCCTCGTTCCCCACGACGCCGGGGGCGACTTCTGGAGCCAGTGGAATCCCCGGATCGGGGCCGGGGGGGTGGCCTACCCGGGCCCCGTGGTGGAGGCTCGACTGGGGGCGCGCTCCCTTCCCCCCGGAGCCCTGAACGCCGACGAGGCCATACGCCGGGCCTGGCGCGCCGGAGAGCCCCTCGTGGTGGGATTCGAGGTGAGTACGGAGCCCGTCCCCCCCGGGACCACCGGGCTCTACCGCCTCCTCTCGCGCTTCGATGGCCAGCCCATTCTCTCCCTTACCGTGGAAGAGGGGGTGGATCTCCGGGTGGTGGTGGGGGCCCGGGCAGCCCTCTGGGGGATGTCGGGACCCCGCCCCGTCCTCCCGGGGCTGGTAGGGCGGTACGCCCCCGGTGAGGTGGTCCACCTGGCCTTCCGGCTTCTCCCGGGGGGAAGGCTCCAGGTGGAGGAGTGGCCCCCTCCTGCCCCTGCGGACCGGGGCGCCACCCCGGACGCTGCGGAGGGGGGTGGTGCCCCCGACCCCCGGGTGCACCTCCTGCCCGGAAGCACCCCGGCCTCGGGGTGGAGCCTCCTCTACGTGCCTCCCCACCTGGGGGAGGGGGGGCGACGGATCCTCGGCGTGCTCTGGTGCGCCGGCCTCCTCCTTCTCGCCACCTTCTGGGCCCGCTCCCTCCCCGTGGCCGTGGGGGCAGCTGCCGGGGTCGGGCTCGTGCTTCTCCTCTCCCCGCTCTGGGTCCCGGGCCTGGGTCCCCTTCCCTGGGAGGCGGGGGTGGGTGCCCTTCTCGGGGCGGTGGGGGGAACGGCTACCGGGCGATGGATCGAGGCCCGGGCCGAGCCCCTCAGGGCCTGGCTCCCTCCTCCGCGGGCGAGGCCGCACTCGGGCGTCCGTCCCGACCCAGGAGGGTGACGGGGCCGAGCCCCAGCCGGTCGAGCCGGGGAAGCTGGGTCGCTGCATCTCCCACCACGAGCCAGATCATCCCCTCGGGGGCCAGGGTGCGCTCGGCGAGCGCCTGGATCTCGGCCACGGTGAGGGCCTGGGCCGCTTCCGCCCGCCGGAGGGGGTAGTCGGCACCGAAGCCGTGGGCCGACATGGTGGAGAGGAGCCCCACCTTGGCCGCCGGCGACTCGAAGGCCCCGGCCAGGTTCCGGACCAGGAAGCCCTGGGTGAGGGCCAGGTCCTCTTCGGTGAAGCCCGGACCATGGGCCTCGAGAAGATCCCGGATCACCTCGAGAGATTCGAGGGTGACATTGGCCCGCACCCCGGTCGCGATCTGGAAGGGGCCCGGGCGGACGCCGCCCCGGAAGGAGGAGCCGATGTTGTAGGTGTACCCGAGCCCCTCCCGGAGGGTCAGGACGAGCTCCGAGGCGAAGCCGCCGCCCCCGAGACGGAAGTTCATGACGTGGGCGGGCCAGAAATCGGGGTGGGACTCGGGCATGGCCAGATACCCGATGCGGAGCACGGACTGGGGCGCGCCGGGCACCTCGATGAAGTAGAGGCCGGCCCGTTCCAGCTCCCAGGCCGGGTCGGCGGGGAAGGCCGGGGCCTCTCCCTCCCGGGTCCATCCTTCTCCCAGGGCGCGAAGGCTCCGCCGCGCCGCGTCCGGGGCCACCGCCCCGCTCAGGTGGAGGGTGGCCAGCCTCGGGTGAAGGTTCCGGGCGTGCCAGGCACGAAGGTCGTCCAGGGTGAGGGCCTGGAGGGAGGCGGGGGTTCCCCGGGGGTCCCTCGCCAGGGGGTGGTCTCCATGGAGGAGGAGGCGGAAGGCGTCGTCCGCCACGGCGTTGGGGTTCGCCCCCCGCTCCTGGAGCTGGGTCTCCACCCGGCGGCGGGCCAGTTCGAACTCGGTGCTGTCGAAGCGGGGCTCGAGGAGGATCTCCTCCACGAGCTCCAGCGTGGGGCCCCAGTTCCGGGCCAGCGTCGCTCCGCTCACCACGAGGGTCTCGGCTCCCGCCGACACGTTCACGGAGGCCCCCAGGAGCTGAATGGCGAGCTCGAGTTCCTCGGCGGTCCGCCGCGCCGTTCCCCGGGTGAGGGTTTCGGCCAGGAGGTTCGCGGTCCCCGGGCGGGCCGGGTCGTCCACGAGCATCCCCCCATTCACCCGGAGGGAGAACTGGACCAGGGGGAGGCCCCGGTCCTCGATCCCGAGAACGCGCATCCCGTTGGGGAGGGTCTCCTCCCAGACCTGGGGCGGAGTGAGGGCGGGGGGATCGCCGAAGGGGGGCTCCACCGAACGGTCGATGCGCGAGGGTGTCCGGGCGATCTCGCCCCGGTCACGGATCTCGATGGGCTCCTCGGCCCCCTCCACGATGGGCTCCTCGAAGACGGTGGCTCGGGTGGACCCGGCCAGCGCCAGGGCGGACGAGCCCCGGGGCACGAAGGAGGCCGCCACATGGGGGCGCCCCTGGAGGTAGCGCTCGTAGACCTGGCGTACCTCGGCGTCGTCCACGGCCAGCGTTCGCTCCAGGTCGCGGACGATCTGGTCCGGAGCGTCGGCGAAGAGGGTCCCGTGGGCCATCCGGAAGGCCTTGCCGAGGACGCTCGTCATGGACTGGTAGACGCGCCGCTCGGCGCCGGCCTGGAGGCGGCGAAGCTCCTGCGGGTTCACCCCTTCCTCCTCGAAGCGGGCAAGGGCCCGGTCGATCCCGGCCTGGACCTCGTCCAGGGGGCGGTCTGCGTAGGCCCGAACCTGGAGGGTGAAGGACCCGGCCAGCTTGTCGCCCCGCTGGAAGGCCACCGCTCCGGGGGCGAGCTCCAGCTCCTCCACCAGGACCTGGTGGAAGGGGGTGGCGCGGCCGTCGGTGAGGATCCCCGCCAGGAGCTCCAGGGCGGAGTGGTCCGAGTGGAACTCGGGCACGGTGGGCCAGGTCAGGGTGAGCTGGGGGAGGCGGGCGAAGTTGTCCTCGTGGTAGAGGCGGATCGTCTCGTCCAGCTGCACCTCGGGGGGGGCCGGGCGCTCCGGCGGATCCCGGGCCGGGATCTCACCGAAGTAGTGCTCGATCCAGGCCTTCGTCGCTTCCACGTCAAGGTCACCGGCCAGCACGAGGAGGGCGTTCCCCGGACCGTACCACCGCTCGTGGAATTCGTGCACATCCTCGAGGGTGGCTGCGTCCAGGTCTTCGAGGGAGCCGATGACCTGCCACCGGTAGGGGTGGCCTTCGGGGAAGAGGGCCCGGTCCGTGACATCCCACAGATGCCCGTAGGGCTGGTTGTCGACCCCCTGCCGCTTCTCGTTCTTCACCACCTGCTTCTCCTTCGCCAGCACGTCGGGGGTGACGGTGTTGATGAAGAAGCCCAGCTTGTCGGCCTCGGCCCAGAGGGTCTTCTCCAGCGCGTCGCGGGGAACGAGCTGGAAGTAGTTCGTCCAGTCGCGGCTCGTGGAGCCGTTCGTGGAGCTCCCGATCCGGGTCATGAGGCGGTCGAGGCCCCCGGGCCCCAGGTTTTCCGAGTCCAGGAAGAAGAGGTGCTCGAAGAGGTGGGCGAAGCCCGTTCGACCCTCCACCTCGTGGGAAGACCCCACCTTGAAGGTCAGGACCACCCCCACCACCGGGTTCGACCGGTCCACATGGAGGACGACCTCGAGGCCATTCTCCAGGGTGTAGCGTTCGGTGGGGAGCTCGATGGCTCCGGGGCCTTCGTTCGACCCGCACCCCGAGGCCAGGGCGGCCAGAAGGGGGACGAGAGCGAAGCGCGCGAGGGTGGGGGAGGAGGCTGGGAACAGAAGGCGGGCGGGCGGGCGGGGCATGAAGGCAGAGACCGGGGGAGGGGACCGTCCCCGGCGGCGGAGGGCCGACCGGGGTCATCCGGGGGGTGCCAGGCGCAGACCCGGGCTCGTGCCCGGGATGCGGAAGAAAGCCGCCGCGGGGGAACCCCCCCGATTCGCTTCCCCTGGACACGCTTCCTGCCCCAAGAGTAGCCCGAGCCGGGCGCCCCCGGAAGATCCTCCCGGCAGCGCCCGGCTCGACGACCTGGACAGGGTACCGTGCGTCCCGGCGGCGGCGCCGGACCGGGGGTCAGAACCCGGCGCCTACCTCCTGGCCGGCTTCTTCCTCCGGTGCCGCCTCCCAGCGCTCGTCTTCCCACCCCTCCTCTCCCCACCCGTCCGAGGTCCGGGCCGCATGGCGTCCCGGGGCGTGTTCCGGCGCCGCGCCCGGCTCCTCGTCGGAGAGGCGGAAGCCCCGAACGAGCTCCCTTACCCGGTGCGCCTGACCGGTGAGTTCCTCCGAAGCCGAGGCGCTCTCTTCCGCGCTCGTGGCGGCAAGGCGGGTCACCTCGTTCACCTGCACCACCGAGGCCCCGATCCGCTCCACCCCTTCGGCCTGCTGTTCGGAGGCCGTGTGGATCTCGCCGATCACGGTGCGTACGCGGCCCACACCCTCCTCGATGGCCCCCAGGTGGCGGACCACCTCGGTGTTGATCGTGGCGCCGTCGCGGGCATGACGCACCGCATCCTCGATGAGGCGGGCCGTGTCCTTCGCGGCCTCGGCACTCCGCATGGCCAGGTTCCGGACCTCCTCGGCCACCACGGCGAAGCCCTTCCCGGCATCGCCGGCCCGGGCCGCCTCCACTGCGGCGTTCAGCGCCAGGAGGTTCGTCTGGAAGGCGATCTCGTCGATGGTCTTGACGATCCGGGCCGTGTCATCGGAGCTGACCCGGATCCGCTCCATGGCCTGGGAGAGGGCCGTCATCGCGCGGACGCCCTCGCCAGTGGCGGAGCCGGCCTCCTCGCTGATCCCCTGGGCCTCCCGGGCGTTCGCCGAGTTCTGCTGGGTCACCGCCGAGAGTTCCTGAAGGCGGCCCGACACCTCGCCCAGGTCCGAGGCCTGGTCATGGGCGCCCCGGGCCAGCGACTGGGAGCTTGTGGAAATCTGGTCGGCCGCCGAGGCCACCTGGTCGCTGGCTGCCTGCACCTCGAGAAGGGCCTGGTCCAGATTCGAAACGGCGGTGTTCAGGGAGTCCCGGATCCGGAGGAAGTCTCCCTCGTAGCTCCCCTCCATGCGCACGGAGAGGTCGCGGTCGGCCACCCGCTCCAGGGCGCTCGAGGCATCGTGAAGGGGCCGGGCCACCGCATCGAGCATCTCGTTCGTTCCCCCGATGAGCTGGGCATAGGCCCCGGAGAAGCGCTGGGCCTCTCCCCGCTTCGAAAGGTCGCCCTTCCGGGCCGCCTCGATGAGGTGCCCGGTCTCGTCCACCACCCCCCGAAGGGTGTGGAGGGCCTCGGCCATGTTCCGGGAGAGCTCGTCCTGCTCCGACCGGATCCGGACCTGGTGATCCAGGTCGCCCTGGGCCACCGAGCGCGCGGCCTGGGCCACGTCGCGGAGGTACTCGATCATGGAGCGGAAGGCGTCGGCCACGATCCCCACCTCGTCGCCGGAGCGGTAGGTGACCTCCTGGTCGATGCGCCCCTCCTGAATCCGCTGCGCCGCCCGGGTGATCTCCCGAAGCCCGGTCGAGACGCTCCGGATGAGCCAGAAGGAGATCCCGATCATGGCGGTGAGAAGGAAGAAGACGCCCCCCACCGAGAGAAGGGTGGTGAGCCGCTGGAGGCTCCGGGCCTCCGCGAAGCCCTCGGCAATCCGGGCCTGGTCCGCTTCGGTCCGGGCATGGATCCGCTCTGCCAGTGCGTTGTAGGCTGTGGCCATGGCCCGGAGGTCGTCCATGGTCTCGCTTCCACCCTCGGCCAGGATCATCCGCTCCGAAGTCCGGCGCGCATGATCGAAGTAGGCATCGAAGGTGGAGGCAAGGGCGTCGAGTTCGGCAGCGTCGGCCCCCGGGAGCGCCCTGGCATGGGCCAGGGTCTCCCGGAAGGCCTCGGCCACGCCGTCGGCATCCATGAGCTGCCAGTCATCGGCAGCGGCCACGGCGTCCTGCAGGGTGCGCTGCAGCGTGGTGAGCTGCTCCTCCAGATCGCGGCTCGCTTCCACCGAGGGGTAGAAGGAGGACTCGATCGTGACGAGGGTCTCGGAGGTACGCTGCCCCATGACCCCCACCACGAGGAGGAGGGCCACGGCCGTGACTCCGGCCACCAGGGGGAGAAGGCCGATCTTCCGGGCGAGGGTCAGGTTGCTGAGCATGGTCGAATCAGCCGTCGGTGATGCGAAGGACCTTGGCGCCCCCACTCACCGAAGCGCCGCTCGACACGTAGCCGATGGCCCCCGGGGTGGAGTTCACGAAGGCGAGGACGGCGGCATCGCTGGCCATCTGGTCGGGCGGAACCTCGCGCCCGGAGAAAACCTGCTGCTGCCAGAAGGACTCGATGGCCGAGGCGGAGCGGCCATGCACGGCCTGGCTGAAGGACTCCCGGACCGCCGAGTCCCGCCCCAGGTCCACCGGCACGACCGCGGTGCCCTGGATCCGGTTGCTCCGCTTCTGGAAGACCCGGGAGAGCTCGGACTTCGTGATCTCGCTCACGGGAACCGAGCTGTGGGCTACCACCTGGAAGCCCTGGGCCTCCACGGCCCCGGGCCCGAAGAAAGGGGCGGTGACCAGCACCGCGAGAAGGAACATGCACGTTCTCATGACGATCTCCCTTGGGTGTTGGCTCAGAAGGCCGTCGAAATGCTGAGAATGAGGTAGCGGGTGCTCTCGGCCGGCCCCATGGGGCTGACCGGGCGATCCAGCTCGTACCCCTTGAAGTCATGCCCCTCGACCTTGAACACCAGCTGGGGGTTCCACCGGTACGACACGCCGAGGGCGTAGTCGCGGATGGCGGCCACCTTGAGTCCGTTCAGCCCGGGCTGGAGGTAGGTATTGTTGTTCCACTCGAGCTGCGTGTTGACCCAGAGGCCGCCGATCAGGTTCACGCCACCCTGGAGGTAGTAGGCCTCGTAATCGATGGCCTCGGCCTGGTGGTAGAGCTGATACTCGGCCCGGGCGAAGCTCCGATCGAAGGTCCCGTCGATGGAGGCGGTCCAGATCCGGTTCGTGGCGTCGCTGGCCACCGCCTGGGCGCGCTGGAGGGTGGCCCCGGCGCGGAGCCCGGGAACGGGGGTGTTCACGATGAACTGCCCGCCCACGGCGTGCTCCCAGTCGGACTTCACGGCCACGAGGCCGGAGGCATCGAGGAACTGGGTGCGAATCTCGAAGTCGCCATAGAAGGCGGAGGTCTCGATCCCCCAGTCACCCAGGGCACGCTGATACCCCACGAGGGCGCCGTCCACCGTCCGGACCCCTTCCGAATAGAAGGCCTTGGACGCGCGGTAGAAGGGGAGGATCACCCCCACTTCGCGGGTCTCGTTGAAGAGCCCCCGGGGCATGGGGATCCGGCCGGCGCGGAACTGAGCTCCGCCGAACCGGTGGGCGTAGTAGAGCCAGTCCAGCTCGACGGTGTTTTCCATTTCCGCCATGAGGCTCTGCCCCAGCCGGCGGTGAGACACCTGGACCACCGCCTGGGAGGACCGGGTGAAGGAGAAGCGCGACTGGAGGGCGGCGGAGCGCATGTCGGCGGTGCCGGCCTCGGGAATCCCGAAGAGGGGGGCCTCGGTGGCCTTTCCGTATCCCTGGGTCAGGAACCCGTGCAGGGAGAGGCGATCGCCCATCGACTGGGCCTCGGCCGGGGTGGCAGGGGCCACCACGAGGACGAGGGCGGCAGCGGCGGCGATCGCGGTGCGGGCGAAACGCATGGCAGGTTCTCGGTGAAGCGTGGGCGGTGCGCGCGGGTGGCGCGTTCCGGTTTCGAGGTCGGGGTTGCGGACCTCGATGGGGAGGGCCAGGGTGGTCCTGCCGGAAGAGGCAGGGCTCCAGGGCTCCCCCGTTGTATCGGCAGGAAAGGGGGTGCTCTTGAGCGAATCCATCGGGTCGCACCGGGAAACTTCTTCCATCGAGGCGGGAATCGCCTTCCCGGTGCCACCCGGGACGAGGGCCTGAGGAGGCGGTGCAAATCTTTATAGGAGAACCATTTGGAGGCGACTCCAAGGGGGGTCGGCATGCTCGATGCCCCCTTGTCCGGGCAGCACGATCGCCCTTTCCTTTCCCTTTCCCCCTCCCTGGAGGTCTCCATGCTCGGATGGGTCCTGCTCTTCCTGATTCTTGCCATTGTCGCGGGTGCTTTCGGCTTCTCCGGCGTGGCCGGAGCCTCGGCCGGGATTGCCCAGATCCTCTTCGTGGTCTTCCTCGTCCTTCTCGTTCTCTCCTTCCTCGTCCGGGCCCTGCGCGGACGACCGCCTGTGTGAATCCACACTCCCTCCTCCCCCCCGGGGTGGCGGCTGCGGGCCTTCCGGTGGCCGCACTCCTCCCCGCACTCCATTCCGCCCTCGCCACGATCGAGGCGCCGATGGGGGGCGACCAGACCCCGGAGCAGTCCCCGGGGGAGGAGGACTCGTCGCCGCATGTGGGGGG
Organism: Gemmatimonadales bacterium; assembly: GCA_050485885.1. Lineage (GTDB taxonomy): Bacteria > Gemmatimonadota > Gemmatimonadetes > Longimicrobiales > Gaopeijiaceae > SKNW01. The sequence goes on from JBJHCG010000003.1 coordinate 157,160, forward strand.
AGGCCCCCACCCCGGGGCGGTCCTCGTGGCTCCCCCGGGGGCGGGGAAGACGACCCTGGTTCCCCTCTCCCTCCTCCAGGCACCCTGGATGGGGGGACGAAAGCTCCTCCTCCTCGAGCCCCGGCGACTGGCGGCCCGGGCCGCCGCCTGGCGGATGGCCTCCCTCCTGGGGGAACGGGAGGTGGGCGGGACGGTGGGGTACCGGATCCGCCTCGACACCCGGGTGGGGCGCAGGACCCGGATCGAGGTGGTGACCGAGGGCGTCCTCACCCGACTCCTCCAGGACGACCCGGCGCTCGAAGGGGTCGGGGCCATTCTCTTCGACGAATTCCACGAGCGATCCCTCCACGCCGACCTGGGGCTCGCCCTGGCGCTGGAGGCCCGGGAGCTCCTCCGGCCCGACCTGCGCCTTCTCGTCATGTCGGCCACCCTCGAGGCCGAGCCCGTGGCCCGACTCCTGGGCGGGGAGGGAGCGCCGGCTCCCGTGCTCGAGAGCGAGGGGCGGAGCTACCCGGTCACGACCCGGTGGCGGGACCGACCCCTGGGTGACCGATGGATCGAGCCTGCCGTGGCCGACACCGTCCTCGACGCCCTCGAGACGGAGGCCCGGGGCGACGTTCTTGTCTTTCTCCCCGGTGCGGCGGAGATCCACCGGACGGCCCGCCGCCTGGAGGAGGCCCTGGCCTCCGGGGCGGATGCCCTGCCGGGGGACCTGGGCCAGGTGGATCTCCACATTCTCCATGGGAGTCTTCCCCGGGAGGCCCAGGAGGCGGCCATGGCCCCCGCTCCTCCGGGGCGCCGCAAGGTCATTCTCGCGTCGGCGGTGGCCGAATCGTCCCTCACCTTCGAAGGGGTCCGGATCGTGGTGGACGGGGGGCTCATGCGGGTGCCCCGCTTCGATGCACGCTCGGGTCTCACCCGCCTCGAAACGGTGCGCGTCTCCCGCGATGCCGCCGACCAGCGTCGGGGGCGGGCAGGGCGAACCGAGCCCGGGGTCTGCTACCGCCTCTGGACGGAAGGGGAGGAGCGGGGGCTCGTGCCCACTCGAACCCCGGAACTCCTCGAAGCCGACCTCGCCCCCCTCCTCCTGGAGCTGGCCCGGTGGGGAAGCGACCCCGGCGACCTCCGCTGGATCGACCCTCCCCCGGAGGGCGCGGTGGCCGTGGCCGCCGAGCTCCTTCGCACCCTGGGGGTCGTGACCGCCGAGGGGCGCCTCACGCCTCATGGTGAGGCGGTAGCGGCACTGGGGGCCCACCCCCGGATCGGCCACCTCCTCGTGGTGGCCCGGGAGCGGGGGCTCGTGGGCGCCGCCTGTGACCTGGTGGCGGTTCTGGCGGACCGGGACCCGATCCGGGCCCCGGGGCGCCGCCCCGACCCCGATCTCCGGCTTCGCACGGAGGCGCTGGCCCGGGGCCCCGGGGCCCGGGTCCCCCCGGCCGGCCACGAGGTGGACCGGGGGGCGCTGGCCCGGGCCCGCCAGGAAGCGGCCCACTGGCGCCGCCGGGTGGGAGGAGGGGACGCCGCCACGCCACCCGAACCCGGCGACCTGGCCCTTCTCGCCGCCCTGGCCTGGCCCGATCGGGTGGGGCGTCACCGGGGGGAGGGGCGCTACCTCCTTTCCGGGGGGCGCGGGGTGGCCCTCCCCCGGGAGGCCTCCCTTCTGGGCGCCCCCTGGATCGTGGCGGTGGGGGTGGAGGGGCGGGGGCGCGAGGGCGAGGTGACGCTGGCCCTCCCCCTGGACGAAGCCACCCTCCAGACCCTCCTCGCGGGACCTTCCGAAGGCGGACTGGCGGTGGTGGAGGAGGACGAGGTCCGGTGGGACCCCGAGGGGGAGCGGGTGGAGGCACTCCGGATCCGCCGCCTCGGCGCCATCGAGGTGGAGCGGGGGCGCCTCCACGACCCGGCCCCCGAGGCCGTGTGGGCGGCGCTCGCCGCCGGGATCCGGGGGGTGGGGCTCGAGGCCGCCCTCCCCTGGAGCCGGGAAACCCGCCAGCTCAGGGAGCGGCTGGCCTTCCTCCACGCCCGGAGGGAGGAACCGTTCGAGAGGGCTCCGGGGGCACCGGCGGGGGCCGGGGCCGAGGCAGGTCCGAACCCCACTCCGACCTGGCCCCCGGTGTCGGACGAGGCGCTCCTCGCTGACCTCGAAGGGTGGCTCCTTCCCTTTGCACCCGGGGCCCGATCCCTTGCCGACCTGGCCCGGGTCGACCTGGCGGAGGCCCTTCTCTCGCGGGTCCCCTGGGAGGCCCGAAGCACCCTGGACCGCCTGGCGCCCACGCACCTCGCGGTCCCTTCGGGCTCACGGATCACCCTGGACTACGGCGACCCGGAGGCCCCCGTGCTCGCCGCCCGGATCCAGGAGCTCTTCGGAATGACCGAAACCCCCCGGATCGCCGGCGGGTCGGTCCCCCTCCTCGTCCACCTCCTCTCCCCGGCCCGGCGCCCCGTGCAGGTGACCCGGGACCTGGCCAGCTTCTGGCGCGAGGGATACTTCGAGGTGCGGAAGGATCTGCGGGGTCGCTACCCCAGGCACTTCTGGCCCGACGACCCCCTCTCGGCCCCGGCTACTCGACGGGTCAGGCCCGGACCATGAGAACGGAGCAGGGGGTGCTCCAGGCCAGTTCCCGTCCGGTGCGGCCGATGTGACACTCCCGGGACCCTTCCAGGCGCCGGGTCCCCACCACCATGAGGTCCGACCCGCTGGCGGCGGCCCACCGGGAAATGGCCGACGCCGGCCGCCCGTGGAGGAGGGTTCCGGGGGAGGCCACCCGCCGCGGGGGGAGTTCCCGCACCGCCTGCGAGAGCCACCGCCGCGCCGGTTCCCCCCCTTCGCCCCCTTCGCTGCCGGGGGAGGACCACCCCATCTCCCCGGCCGGCGTGGCGGCCCGGGCCAGGGCGGGTTCGGCCACGCTCACCACCTCCACTGCGGCCTCCTCGGGGGTGAGGGACTCGATCATCTGCCATGCGGCCTCGAGGCACCGGGCATCCCCGTCGGTGGGGAGGAGAATGCGAAGTCCCGGGGCTTCGCCCGCGGCCTCCATCTGCGCCCCGGTGATCCGACCCCGGAGGGCGTCGCCCCCGCGCCCGGCCCCCACCCGGGGCCGACGGGCCAGGAGGACCGAGGCCGGGGCCCACCGCACCAGATGGAGGGCCACCCGCCCCAGCTCGAAGAAGGGACCGGCGCCCCGGCCCTTCACCCCTGCCACCACCAGGTCGTGCCCTCCCCCCTCGCAATGCTCCAGGAGGGCGGTCTCGGGCTCGCCGCGAAGCAGGGTCCGGCGGGGCTCGAGCCCGGGGCGGCGGAGGGCCTCGGCTGCATCCGCCAGCCACCTCTCGGCCACCTCGGCCCGCACCCGGTCCTCGACCCGGCCCACGCCGCCGGATTCGACCACGCCACGTGTGGGAGCGGGGCGCGGGATCACCGCCACGACCTCCACCTCGGTATCGGGGGTCAGGTCGAATCCCTTCACGAGGCCGAGGGCCTCCCGGGCATGACGGGAGCCGTCGGTGGCGACGAGGATCTTCATGGCAGGACTCCGGCGCGTGGGTGGGGCTCAGGGGGGAGGGGGGCGCGTCCGGGGCCATTCGCATGTCGGGGGGAGGTCTGGGCCTTCCCCCGAACGCGCACTCGACCGGACCCGGGGCCACCTGACCTTTCCGGGGAGGGAAAGTTCGTGCCATCCGGAGTCGGGAAAGGGGTCTGCCTTGCCGGAAAGCCGCGTGCCTTCTCATCTCCTGCCCCCCTGGCTTCTTCGGCGGGCCCTCCCGGTGCGGGGGCGGAAGGGCGCGAGGGTGTTTCGCGGGGAGGGGGATTTGTCGCAATCGTGCAACGGCCGGTCGGGAGGGGCTCACTGGCCCCACGGCAGCCCCTGTCCCATCTTCCGCCTCCGCATCGCCCCCTTCCGGTTCGGCTCCACCGCCCTCCGGCGGGCACCCGCCCCGCGCTCCGGTGCGTCGCGTTCGCCCCCCTCTCCCTCCCTCCACCCCGCATGCCGCCTCCTCCTCCGCCGCCGCCTCCTCCTCCCCCGGCCTCCACCTCCCGCGGGGGGATTCCGGACCGGACCCTCCGGGTCGAGACCCCGGAGCAGGTGGCGGTGGGGTACGAACTCGCAGGGCCAGGGTCGCGCTTCACCGCCTTTCTCCTCGACGCACTCCTCCTTCTCCTGACCCTGGCGGCGCTCTGGATCGGGTCCGCCTTTCTCTTCTTCGGAAGCGTCCTGGCCGCCGCGAGGACCGGGCTGGGGGCAGGGCCCATCTGGCTTCCGGCCCTCTTTGTCCTCCTGAACTTCATCTTCCTCTGGGGCTATTTCGTCTTCTTCGAGGGGATGCGGGGGGGGCAGACCCCGGGGAAGCGGTGGATGGGACTCCGCGTGATCCAGGCCTCGGGGTTTCCCCTGGAGCTTCCGGGGGCGGTGATCCGGAACCTCATCCGGGTGGTGGATCTCCAGCCCGGGGTCACCGGCCTCGTGGGGGGGCTCTTCATTCTCTTTCACCCCCGGGCCCAGCGCCCCGGTGACCTGGCGGCAGGGACGGTGGTGATCCGGGAGCGTCCTGTTCCCGACCTGGCGGACTTCGTGAAGATGGGAGGGGGCCGGGAAGACCTCGGAGCCTCCGGCCTGGCGGTCGATGGGGCAGGGACCGACTCGGGGTCCGGGATCGGGGAACGTCTTCCCGACCCGGTCTGGGCCCTCCTCGAAACCTGGCAGCGGGATCACCGCTCCCTGGCCGGGGCCGCCCGCAGGCGGGTGGCCACCCGACTCCATGAGGTCGTGGCCGAGCGGCATCCGGAGCGACTCCCCGGCACGACCTTTCCCGCCACCCTGAAGGAGAAGGAGGCGCTCCTGACCTGGCTCCATGGGGAGGAGGTGCGTCGGCGAGGAGGAAGGTCGGAGAAGGGGGCGCGAAGGGGTGTCGGTCTCGTCGGGGCGGGATCACCTGCCGCTGCCACCCTCCTTCGTCGCCAGGGGGCCCGGTGGTGGCGGTGGGAGGAGCTCCTCTGGCAGGCCCGGCGGCGGGGGCTTCCGGCGCTGGCCGAGGGGGAGCTGGCCGACTTTGCGTCGCTCTACCGGGAAGTGAGCGCCGACCTGGCCCGGGCCCGCACCTATCGGGGGCACCCCGACCTCCTGGCCTCCCTCGAAACCTCGGTGGGGCGGGGGTACAACCTTCTCTACACGGCGCCGCGCCGCTCCCCCCGGTCCCTCCTGCGGGCCTTCACCCATGGGTTTCCTCGCCTCGTGCGTCGGCTTGCCCTCCCCATGGCCATCAGTGCCCTTCTCTTCTTCGGCCCGGGCGCGGCCACCTGGATCTCGGTCCTGGCCGAGCCCTCCCGGGCCGAGACGGTGGTGCCTGCCGTGCTCCTGGACCGGGCCCGGGCGGCCGAGGAGCAGCGGGCCCAGGGGATCGGGTACGGGGAGGCCGTGATCGCCGATGCGGAGCGCCCCTGGGCGGCGGCATCCATCCTCACGAACAATGTGCGGGTGACCTTCATGGCCTTCGCCGGCGGGATCCTGGCGGGGGTGGGAACCGTCCTGGTCCTCGTCCTGAACGGGGTCATGCTCGGAGGGGGAGGGGCGGCCTTCCAGCTCGAGGGGCAGTCCCTCCACCTCTGGGCCTTCGTCTTCCCCCACGGGGTCCTGGAGCTCACCGCCATCTGCCTGGCCGGCGGGGCCGGGCTCTGGATGGGCTCGGCCTTCCTCCTCCCGGGGCGCCAGACCCGGGGCGAGACCCTCGCGGCCCGATCCAGGGAGGCGGTGGGGGTCCTGGGAGGTGTGGTGGTCCTTCTGGTGGTGGCCGGGATCATCGAGGGGTTCATCTCGCCCTCGCCCAATCTGGGGGAGGGCGCGAAGATCCTCTTCGGGATCGTGACCGGAGTGATCCTCTTTCCCTGGCTCGCCCTGGGGGGACGGGAGGAGGGTGGGGGGGGGGAGGAGGAGGGGGAGGCCCGGCCGAAGGGGCCGGCGGCGGCGTCCGGGTAGGGGATCCCTCGCCCGACCTTTCCGCGGAAACGTGCTCGCCCACCTTTCCGCTGAAACGCGCCGACGCTTCCGCTGGACGGCGCCGACGCTTCCGCTGGACCGCGCCGACCTTTCCGCGGAAACGTCTCTGCCCTCCGGCTGGGACGCGCCCACCTTTCCGCGGAAACGTCTCCGCCCTCCGGCCGAGACGCGCCGGTCCTTCCGCTGAAACGTGCCGACCTTTCTGCGGAAAGGTGCTCATCGAGCTTGCCGCTGAAGCGGGCCGACCCTTCCGCTGAAACGTGCCTTGCCTTCGCCGCAAGCGCGCCGACCCTTCCGCGGAAACGTCCCCTGCGATCGCCCCCTGCGTTTGCCCGTGGCGTCTGCCGAAGGCGGGCCGGCGCCTTCACGGGAGGGCGCTCGCCCGCCCCATGCACCCGATCAGCGCGAATCCTGCCTCATCAGAGCAGTCCGCGCCGCTTCACCTCGGCATAGCGCTCCAGCACCCGGGGAAGGACCTCCTCCGGGTCCACGTCGGCCACCAGGACCCCTCGCCTGCGAAGTCCGCGGAGCGCCACCTCCCGTTCCTCCAGGAGCTCCTCGGCAGCGGCCCGTCGCCAGGCGTCTTCAGGGAGTTCCGGGGGGTGTTGGGCCACCCGGTCGAGGGCCGTGTTGCGGAGGGCCACGAGGAGGGGGAGATGCTGCCGTGCGCTCCGGATCAGGTGGGCCAGGAGGGGGCGGGAGGTGCCCGGGTCCACCACATCGGTAAAGATCACGAGGAGGGAGCGCCGTCGAAGCTGGCGGGCAAGGCGCTGAAAGGCCTCGGGGTAGTCGGGCTCCACCGGCCTCCCCTCCACCCGGGCCAGGGCATCGGCCAGGCGGGACAGGGGATGATGCCCGGGAGGGAGCCACCCCTGCACCGTGTCGGCCACGGTGAGGAGCCCCACCTGGTCGCCCCGGGCCAGCGCCGCATCGGCCAGGAGGAGGCCGGCTCCCAGCGCGTGATCGAGGCGGGAACGCGCCCCCACCCCCTCCGACATGAGCCGCCCGGCATCGACCAGGAGAACGAGATTCTGGCTCCGCTCGGCCTCGTACTCCCGCACCACCGCGTGCCCTTTCCTCGCGGTGGCCTTCCAGTCGATGCGGCGCGGATCGTCGCCCCGCACGTATTCGCGCAGGCGGGCGAACTCCCGTCCTCCGTCGCGAAAGCGTTCGCGGTGGGCCCCGTGGTCCTGCCGGGTGTGAAGCCCGGGGATGCGACGCTCCCGCAGGGCCCGCATCCCGGGCTGGACCACCACCTCCTGGCTCGCCTCGACCCGGATCCTTCGCCGCAGGAGGTCGAGGGGGCCGGAGACCCGGAGGTGGAGGTCCCCCACCCGGGTGGGACCCCGGGTCAGGGCCCGGAGGGTGTAGTCGTCGACCGCCCGCCCCCCTCCTGCGCCTCCCGTGCCCGGGGCCGGGACGAGGGTCACCCTCCCGGAGGTGGGGGGGACACGGGCGAGCCCGGGCCCGGGATCGTCCGTCCAGTGGATGCGCGTGCCCGGGGTTCCCTCGAAGGTCACCTCCACCCGGACCTCCTCCCCCAGCTCCACCCGCCCCGGAAGGCTCCGTTCCACCCGGGGCGGGCGCCCCCGGGTCAGGAGGACGCCCTCCCGGAGGAGGAGTCCCAGGAGGAGGGCGTTTACCGCCAGCGCCGGGAGGGGACCCAGGAGAAAGGCAGCACCCCCTCCGGCCACGAGGGCCGCCAGGCGGGGGGTGGGGAGGAGGGCAAGGCGCATGGGGAGGCGGGGGCGCTGGGCGGCTGGGCAGGGAGCGACGAAGGGCGGCGGAGGGCGCCGAAGGGCGGGACGGCCGGGACAGGGGCGGGGCGGGCGCTGGACGGCGGGGCGAACGATGGCGGGATGAGGGAGTGCAGGGCGCGAGCGGAGCGAGCGGACCGGGTGGGTCGGGTGGATCGGGTGGACCGGGTACCGCGGGCGGAGTGGCTCGGGGAACCCCCGTGTCAGGGGGCCCCCACCCCCTCCAGTCAGGGGGTCCGCACCCGCTCTAGGAGTGCACGGAGGCGGTCGTCGGGGAGCTCGCCCTCCACCTCGGCCTCGGGGGTGAGGCGGACCCGGTGCCGGAGGACGGGGAGTACCATGGCCTTCACATCATCGGGGATCACGAAGTCCCGCCCGGAGAGGCAGGCCTCGGCCTGGGCCGCCCGGTAGAGGGCGACCCCGGCCCGGGGGCTCGCCGCCAGCGTCAGGGAGGGGTCTTCCCGGGTGGCACGCACCACGTCGACCACGTAGTCCCGAACCGCCGGCTCCACATGGATCCGGGCGACCCGCTCGCGGAGCGCCTCGAGCTCCTCCACCCCGGCCATGGGCTCCACTCCGTAGGTGTCGGGGCGGTCGGCGCGGAAGCCCTCCGAGACCCGGTCCAGGAGGGCCCGCTCCGCCTCCCGCGAAGGGTAGGGTACCTGGATCTTGAGGAGGAAGCGGTCGAGCTGGGCCTCGGGGAGGGGGTAGGTCCCCTCCTGCTCCACCGGGTTCTGGGTGGCGAAGACGGTGAAGGCCGGGGGGAGAGGGTGGGTTGTGCCGTCGACGGTGACCTGCCCCTCCTGCATGGACTCGAGGAGGGCGGCCTGGGTCTTGGCCGGGGCCCGGTTGATCTCGTCGGCCAGGAGTAGGTCGGCAAAAACGGGCCCTTCGCGGAAGACGAAGGTGCGCCGCGCCTCGTCGAGCATGCTCACCCCGGTGAGGTCGGTGGGCATGAGGTCCGGGGTGAACTGCACCCTCCCGAAGCGGAGGCGAAGGGTTCGGGCCAGGGCACGAATGGCGAGCGTCTTCGCCGTGCCCGGGACCCCTTCCAGGAGGCCGTGCCCCCCGGCCAGGAGAACCACGAGCATCTGCCGGATCACCTCCTCCTGCCCGAGGATCACCCCTTCCAGGCCCTCGGCCAGTGCCTGGGCCAGGGCGGTGGGATCGTCTCCGGGGGGAGTCGGGGGGAGGGTGGAGGCCGAGGCGTCGGCCGCGTCGGCCGGCGGCGGCTCGGGCGAAGGCTCCGCCGAAGCTGGCTGCCGAGCCTCAGGGCCCGGTGCATCGCTGCCGGCGGGGGGGTCGGCGGGGGCGCCGGCGGGGGCGTCGGCGGGCGCGTCGTCGAAGGGGAGGGAGAGATCGTCGGTCATGAGGGGGGATGCGAGGGTCAGGGGGTGGAGGCGCGGCCCCTCCCGGGGGTACGCCGTTCGGCCAGGAGGGCATCGGCGGCCCGGGCCAGGGCCAGGAGCCCGTCTTCCCCGGGGGTCTGCCACGCCGCCTCCAGGGCGGGGGCCGAGGGGAGTTCGCGGATTCCGGGGGGGAGATGAAGCTCGGTCTCGCCGCCAGCGGAGGCGCCGCTCCCGGGTCCCCCGGGCTGGAGGCGGACCCCGAGTCGGCGGGAGAGGCCGGCCAGGAGGGTCCGGCGGGCGGTGTCCAGCGCCCCGGCCTTCCGGTACACCGCCGCCAGCGCTTCGGCATGCTCCAGCGAAGTCCGGAGCGGGGGCGGAGGGGGAGGGAGGGGCGCCCCGAAACGGATCCCATGGGCCAGGAGGAGGAGGAGGACCGCCACCCCTCCCTGGAGGGCCCACTGCCCCCAGGCGGTGGTGGTCAGCAGGGTGCCCAGGGCCTGGGCCGGGCTCCCGTCGCCCCGGAACCCATGCACATACTCGTCAAAGAGAACGGGGCGGTCCGGCGTCACCTCGCCCTGCACGGCGGCCACGAAGGCCCGGGCTGGAGACGCGTCCTCCCGGAGCGCCCCGTTCCGCAGGGGGTCCACCCCGGGCCAGGCCACCACCCGTCCTTCCCCCAGCGGAAGGGTGAGGGGGGCGGAGGGAGGGGGGGCGTCGTCGGGATCCTCCACGGCCGGATCCCGTTGGCCCCGGAGGGCCCCCGAAACCCCGAGCCCCCGGGCCAGGGGGTGGTCGGGCTCCACGGCCAGGACGAGGGTCCCCCCGCCCTCCACCCATTCCCGAAGGTCGCGGGTCCGGTCCGGGTCCACGGGGAGGGTGGGGGAGAAGACCACCAGAATCCCGGCCTCCAACTCCGGGCTCCAGGGCTCGCGGAGGCGGGCGGTGGGGATGTCCAGTTCCTGGAGGAGCATGGCCAGGGCCCGGGTCCCCTCCGGTCCGGATCGGTAGGAGGTGGGGCGGGCGTCCCCCTCGAGCGCGCCCCCCCGCGGACCGGCCAGGAGGGCGAGGAGGAGGAGAACGCCCAGGATGGAGGCCAGGGCGAGGGCCTGGGACCGACGCAGGGAGGAGGCCCCGGGCGCGGTGCCCGAGGGCGCACCCTGCATGCGCGCGCCCCTCATGTCCGACCCCCGGCGTCCCGCGTCCGGAGTCCTGCTCCAGGAAGGCGACCTTCCACCTCGGCGGCGGCAAGGGCGAGCGCTTCCCACCCGGACCGCTCCGGGGGCTCGGAGCCGAAGGCCACCCGGTGGAAGTGTCGGAGAAAGCCCCCGAAGGCCCCGGCCACCCCGCCGGGCGCGACTCCACCGGGCCCCTGACCGCCCTGCACCGGGCCACCCCCCCCCGCTCCGCCCGCCCCTTCCTGCGGCATTTCTCCCCCGCGGCGCAATTCCCGGTGGTACTCCCCCGGGGTGCGCCCTTCGCCCAGGCGGAGGAGATCCCTCGCAGCCAGACGCAGGAGGAGGGCGCGGTACCGGAAGAGCGCCGCCTCCCGGAACCGCCCGGCCTCGGCCGCCCCCCGGGCCCGGGCTTCCCAGGTGGCCGGGTCCAGCGCCTCGGGGGCGGCCTGGGCCTCCGAGGCCGGATGCGCCCCGGGGCGGCGCGACCGCCGGGCGAGGGCTCTCGCCACGAACCATCCGACCCCGATCACCGCGATGCCCAGGGCCACGTACAGAAGGGTTTCGGCCCACCCGCCGAGGGTGTCGCCCACCGCGTCGAGGCGGGGAAGGCGCTCCAGGACCCATCCGAGGAGGTCACCCACCCCCTCGCGGATCCATTGCAGCACCCGCTCCAGCGGGGAGGGGGTGCGCGGGGTGAACTCGGGGCGGGCCAGGATCCCGGCCAGCGCCTCGTCGACGGGGTCCATTCCCGAAAGGGTGGCCCCTTCCTCAGAGGCGTTCCAGGGCATCCTCGAGCTCGGGCGCATCGACCCGCGCGCGCCGGTCCAGGTAGAGGATCACGAGGACCGTGACGAAGAGAGGCCAGACCAGGGCGGAAATGATGGGCCCGGCCACCTGGATCATCCCGTCGAGCCAGACCATGGAGCCTTCGGCCGCCACCGGGTCGTCGGAGAAGAGGCCGGCTCCCCCGCCCACGAGGAGGAATCCGGTGACGGTGGCAGCCAGGGTGGGAATGAGCACGAGGATGTACGCCACCACGGTGACCCCCAGAATGCGGAGGCGCCCGCCCCTGGCCAGGGCCCAGGAACGGGTGAGGGCCTGACCGGCGCCGGCACGCTCCAGGGTCGCCACGGGGGCGAAGGCGAAGAAGGAGGCAAGGAGGAAGAGGGAGGGGGCGGCGGCGAGGAGGAGGGCGAGGACCCCGCCCACGATCATGGCCACGAGGCCCACCGCGGCCAACCCTCCCCCGGACGGTGCTCCAGCCACGAAGAGGGCGAAGAGGAGGCCGCCGGGCAGCGCGATGAGGCCGGCCCCGAGCCCGAAGCCCATCCCGATGCAGAGGTAGGCCACCACCCCCGAGATCGTGACCGGGACCCAGCGGGAGAGGCCTTCCCGGAGGGAGGCACCCACCTCGGGTTCGCGTCCTTCCCACGCGGCGCCCGCCGCCGCCGCCAGGGCGGCCAGGGTGAGGAAGGTCACGAAGAAGCTCCACGGGAGAATGAGGAGGGCCCCGATGTCGCGGGATTCGGCCGGGACGAAGGCCGTGAGCCCGATCCAGTAGAGGACCTCGGGGATCCGCGGGAGAAGGGCGATGAGGAAGAGGGCGAGGAAGTGCCGGCGGTAGAGGGTGAAGCCGGTGTCGAGAATCTCGCCGACGCCCATGGCGCGGGGGGTGAGAGCGGTCATGAAGGGAGGGGCGGGGAGGGGGCCGGGAGGAGGGAGGGAGCAGGAGGAGGGAAGGGATGCACGCGCGCCTCCCCGCGAGGCGCACCCCCTGCGAAGCGGGGATTGCCAAAAGAGGCGCCGAAGGTAGGCTCCGGAAGGCGGCGGCCACAACCCCCGGAGGGTGGCATGGCGCGGGCGGGCGATGCATCTTCCTCGGCCCTCCTCCCCGCCTTCACTCCGGAAACCCGCCCGTGGGCGCACTGGCCGAACAGCTCCTCGATACCCTCCTCGGGCTCCCGGCCGCCGCCGTCTACCTCCTGGTCGTGGTCCTGTGCTGGGCCGAAGCCGCCTTCTTCCTGGGCTTCGTGACCCCCGGGGAACTGGCGGTGGCCACCGGGGGAATCCTGGCCTCCCGGGGGCAGGTGGCGGTGGGGATCCTCCTGGCCGTGGTGGTGGTGGGGACGCTGGCGGGAAACGCCACCGGGTACGCCCTGGGCCGGCGGTGGGGCACGGGGATCCTGGCCTGGGCCCCCCTCCGGCGGGTCTTCGGGCCCTCCATCGAGCGGGCCGAGACCTTCATGCGGCAACGGGGGGAGTGGGCCATCGTCCTGGGGCGCCTTGCCACCCCCACCCGGATCGTGGTGCCCTTCCTGGCCGGGGCCTCCCGCCTTCCCTACCGCCGCTTCGTGGCCTTCGACGTGCCCGCCACCCTCGTCTGGGCCACGGCCTGGGTGGGGCTCGGGTACGTGCTGGGGGAGTCGTGGGAGCGCCTCCAGGAGGTGGCAGGGCGGGCGGCGCTCCTCGTTCTCCTCCTCTTCGTGACGGCGGTGGTGATCCGGTGGGTCACGGCCCGGGTGGCGGCGAACCAGCGCTGGATGCAGGCTGCCTTCCGGGTGATGCTCCGGGCCACGGGACTGGGCGGGGTGGCCCGGCAGGTGGCGCCAGGGCTCGTCTGGCTCGGCCGGCGGTTCGACCCCCGGGTGGCCCATGGCCTGAGCCTGACCCTGGCCTTCCTCCTCCTGGTGGGAGCGGTGGGGGCGGTGGGGGTGGTCATGAGCCAGACCCGGGCCGTGCAGGGGCTGGCCCTGGTGGACTTTCCGGTGCTGGAGTGGATGGTGGCCACCCGGACGGAGGAGGCGGTCCGCTTCTCCCGCGGGGTGCTCCAGTACCTCCGCTGGCCCGGGCTTCTCGCCGTGGCCCTCCCGGCGGCGGCCCTCACGGCCTGGATCGCCGGGTGGGTGCCGGCCCTTCGGGTCGGTCTGGGGGTGGTGGTGGGCGGGGGAGGTGCCTGGGCCCTCGACCTGCATGTGCTGGAGGGGGTGGTCCCCGGCGCCGAGTACCCGTCCGTCCCGGTGACGGTGGCTGCCGTTCTCCTCGTGCACGCCACGGCCGTGGCAGCGCGCCGGTGGGGGTGGACGCCGGGGGTCATCACCGCCGGGGTGGGGACCTTCCTCCTCTGCTCCGTGGCCCTGGGCACCGTGGTGGCCGGGTGGGCGGCCCCCTCCGGGATCGCCCTGGGGCTGGCCCTGGGGTTCGGGTGGGCCACCCTCCTCGAGCTTCCCCGAACCCTCCTCTCGGAACGGGGGATGCGAGGGGTTGACCCTTCCCCCCTCCCGGATCGAGCTTCCTCCCGAGAACCGGATCTCAACACGCCCGAGCCCGGGACCCGCAGCGCCGACACGCCCGATCCCGGGACCCGCAGCGCCGACACGCTCCGGCCTGATACAACCGATCCCGTCCCATCCCGGCCCGATACGCCACCGCCCCCGTCGCCCCTGCCCCCGGCTCCCCCGCCCCCCCTGCTCCAGACTCCCATGGATGACAAGGCTTCGAAGACCCCCGCCCCCAACCCCTCCCCCGGCGCCGACGATCCTCCGCCCCCGGATGAGGCCACCCAGCCCGACGAGCGCGAGCTGAAGCGGAAGGAGGCGGAGAAGGCCGCCGAGGGGGAGCCCGAGATGGAGAAGCTCCATGACGATGCCGCCCCCCTGAAGGATGAAGAGGGGAGGAAGGGGCCGGACGGAGAAGGGGGAGATGCGAAGGGGTAGGCGGAGCCAGGGGACGGCCGATCCCGGCCCCCCCGGCCTGCTCTCCCGCAGCCTGGCCTCCTGCAGCCTGGCCTCCTGCGGCCTGCTCTCCTGCAGCCTTGCCTCTCCCGGCCTGCCCTCTCCCGGCGGCCGCCCCTCCTCGTCCCTGTCCCGGGCCCCCGGGGCCTCGGCTCCCGCTCCGGTCACCCCGGTCCTCTTCGCCCTGGCCGCCATGGCCACGGTTCTCTTCGCCGGATGCGGAGGGGAGGAGGGCCAGGGGCCCGCGTCCTCCCGCGCCGAGGCGACGCAGGGAGAGGTCCGGACCCTGGAGTGGATCGACCTCCTTCCGGACGAGGACTTCGAAGCCCTCATGAACCCTCCGGACTGGCTCGACGAGATCGAGGAAGGCTCGGACGACGACGTGATGGCCGAGGCCCGCTTCAGCCGCGATGAAGCCGGGCGCCGCTACTGGGAGGCGCTTCATTCCAGGAACACGGTGGCCTCCCTCCACGGCACCCGCTCCCGGATCCCGGGATTCGTGGTTCCCCTGGAAATGGATGCACAAAATCGGGTCATCGAGTTTTTCCTGGTGCCCTATTTTGGTGCATGTATTCACCTGCCCCCCCCGCCGCCCAACCAGATGATCCATGTGCAGTACCCTCGGGGCCTCGCCCTGGAACGCCTCGAGGATGCCTTCTGGGTGGAGGGCGAACTCCGCACCGTGATCCGGGACCACGACCTGGGCACGGCGGCCTGGGGGCTCGACGCCTCGGCGATCCGCCCCTGGCCGGGGGAGTGAGGACCGGGCGGGAGGAGGGCGTGCCGGGTGGGAGGGGTTCGGCATCGCGCCCCGGGGGGGGGTATCGCGCCCGGGGTCGTGAGCACCGGGCCCGGGGGACGCCGCTGCGAGAGGGCGGGCGAACCTCCGCGGTGACACCGGGGAGACGCCAGGGAGACGGGGCGGAGTCGGGGGCCTCCCACCTTGTCGGACGCTTCGCATGTCCAGCGTTCATCCGACGGAGGTCCGACCCATGCCCACGCCTTCTCCCACCCCCCTCGTAACCGGTCTTGGCGGGGCCATTGGCGGAGCGTTTCGCGCCGCCCTGAACCGCCTCTACTTCGTGGAGTTCGACGGGAAGTTCTCGCGCCTCGATCTCGTGCCCCGCGGGCAGATCCTGCGATCGGGGACGGTGACGATTCCCGGGACCCACACCTTCGACCTCGATACGGGCACCCTGAGTCCCAGTGGCCCCGGGGCCGACCTCTGGTGGCAGCAGATGACCTCCACCACCCGCCAGCTCACCCCGCGCGATGGCACCGGGCTCCACCGCCTGGGGCCTGCGAGCTACGGGCAGCTCACCTACCCCGAGCTCATGGCCCTCACGTACACCTCGGACCCCATTCCGGGGACGCCGGGGTCGGGAAACCGGATGACGCCGGGTACGGTGGTGGCCGTGCGGACCCATGGCGGGAACTACGCCAAGCTCCAGGTGGTGAGCACCGGGTACGACCTGCGCATCCGGTATGCCACCTACCGCATCTCGCCGGCGTATCGGGTGCTGGCCACCGGGTACCAGGAGCCGGAAGATGTGGCGCTCTCGACCGACGGTACGGTGGCCTGGATCACCGAGCGGAGGGGGAATCTTCTCCGGGTCCAGCTTTCGAACCCGGCCCGGAGTGCGGCGCAGGTGGTGGCCTCGGGGCTCCACGCGCCCCACCAGATTGCCCTGGACGAGGCCCACGGCCAGGCGTACGTGGTGGAGCACGCCACGAATGGCCGCCTCCTCCGGATTGACCTGACCACCGGGGCCCAGAGCACCCTTCTCACCGGGCTCTCCCGGGCGGTGGGGCTTCTTGTCGATGCCGAGGGGACCTCGGCCTGGATCACCGAGCAGGGGGCCGCACCCGGCGGGGGGCGCCTCGTGCGGTACCGGCTCGATTCGGGGCAGAGCCAGGTGGTGGTCTCGGGGCTCGTGAACCCCTTCTTCCTTCGATGGGCCGACCCGGCCGAGACCGCGATCCTCGTGCCCGAGCGCGATCCGGCGAACCGGATTACCCGGGTGGAGCTGGCGGCCGAGGGGGGGAGTGCCGAGAGCCGGGTGGTGGTGTCGGGGGTGCCCGCACGGCCCTCCAGCGTGAGCCTCGTCTCGGAGTCGGACCTCCTCGTACTGAGCGATGCCGTGATCTCGCGGGTGGCGCTGGCCGATGCCGTGCTCGGGGCGGGGGGGCCCCTCCTCCTGGGGATCGGGCATGTGCCCGCCGACCGGATCTCCCGTGGGGCGAACCCGGCCCGGGCCGGATACGCCGACACCACCGGGCTCGGCGGGTACTTCTTCCAGGTCCGGGATGCCCCCTTTGGTGGCGTGCTCCCCGTGATGGTGAACTTTCCCCGGGCGTGGGGGGCGGGGGCGCGCTTCTACAAGCTCTTCGTGGACGGGGTGGAGCCCCGCCAGGGGTGGACCGACCTCCGCTGGAGCACCTCGGTGGACCGCTTCGTGACCCAGCAGATCAACCCCGACAGCGGGGGCTTCTACCGGGTGCGCCCTCCCCACGAGCTCTGGTATCATCCCTTTCTGGGATACCGCCTCGACAGCCGGACGCTGGGCGACGGACCTCGCACCCTCCTCCTTCGCTTCTACTCCGGGACGAACCTGGCCTCGGAGCTCGGGGGGCTCGCAGTGGCAGGGCGCTCCGTTCCCCTCCAGATCGACAATACCCGCCCCCAGCTCTCCATCGACGAAATCCTCCACGACGGGTCGGTGGTGGGGGCGTGCGGGATCGTGGACTCGGGCCCCGACGCCTTCACCTTCCGGATCACGGCCCGGGGGGTGCGGGAGCACCTCCTGAACTGGGATCTGGTGGCGCTCTGGGGGAACAACCGCTCGAAGGGTGTGGCCAGCGACAGCTACGCGAACCACGCCTCCCCGAGCCGTCGGTGGGGCGGGGTGGCCGGGGCCATCGTGCCCGAGGGCGCCGCCGCGCCCTGGCAGGCCGCCGAGCCTGGCGATCCCACCTCCACCCGGTGCGCCCACACCTTCCGGCTGGTGGCCTGGAACCGGACCATCGATGGGTGGAGCCGCATCCACCGGGAAACGTACCACACCTCGGTGACCCTCATGCTGCCCTGAGCCGCCGGGGGGGCGGGGCCCTCCACATGTTCTACCGCCAGTGCTCCCGGATCTCTCCTTCGAGGAACCGCCAGAGGCGGGGCTGGAGGGGGTGCCGGAGCACGGTGGAGCGGAGGTGGGAGCGGGGCTCGAGCACGTGGGTGGGCTTGGGAAGCCCATGGAACTTGAGGATCGTGCAGGCCCGGGCCGCCGCCATGGCCCCCGTGGGGTCGTGGCGCGCCCGCTTCCGAAGTGCCTTGTAGGAGGCCACCCGGCCGGTGGCCCAGAAGGTGAGGGCCTCGGGCGACTGGCTTCGGAAGACATGGTTGATCCAGTTCTGGTCACCCCGGATCGTCCAGTTTTCGTTTCCGGTGCGGACCCATTCCTCCCAGACCCGGGCCGTGTGCTCGTCGGGGCGGACCCACATGACGCTGGAGTTCAGGGTCGGGTAGTTCCAGTCCTGGACCGCGACCAGGCTGGCCCGGGTGGCGCGCCCCCGCTGCACCAGGGGGAGGAGGGACTTCCGGATGACGAGGGTCGAATCCAGGAAGAGAAAGGGCCGCTCTCCTCCAACCGCCGGATCGAAGAGCCGGAGCTTGTTCCGGGTACCGGCCATGCGCCATGCCGAGAGATCGCGACACTCCACCCCGGGGCCGAAGGTGCGGGGAGCGCCAGCCGGCTCATCGGTCCAGACCACGAAGCGATGCGGCATGGGGAGATGGCGGGCCACCATGTTCCGGAGGCGCTCCACGTAAAGGTCCGGGTAACGCGTACCGGCGTGGACCGTGACCACGTCGAGAAGGGGAGGGGCGGGGGAGGGGGGCGAGGCTCCGCCCAGGGTGGCCGTGGTGGGGGTTGCGGCGGCGGGGGTGGCGGTGGGCGCGGATGTGGGTGTCGGTTTGGGCCCCCTGCTCTCGTCGCGAGCGCTCATTTCCCGCCCTCCTCCGCCAGCGCCTGGAGAAAGGCCTCCCCGTAGCGCTCGAGCTTGGCCGGGCCCACCCCCGAGATCTCGAGAAGGGCCGAGGGGGTGGAGGGCCGGGTGACGGCCATTTCCAGGAGGACCCGGTCGTTGAAGACGATGTAGGCCGGGACGCCCCGGGCATCGGCAAGCTCCTTCCGGAGCGCACGCAGCCGCTCGAAGGTGTGGGCCTGCCCCGGGGTGAGATCGGCATTCGCCAGGCCCGCGCCGGGGCCACCTCCGCGCCTGTCCCCGCGTGTGTGGCCGCTCCCCGTACCCCCCCGCGACCCGCCGGCGCCCCGGACCCCGCGCCCCCGCTGCCGGAGGCGGGCTTCCTCGGCGCGGTCCGCCACAGAGACCCCGGTGCAGACGTCGCAGGCATCGCCGCAGGGAGGCATGGCCTCGTCGAAGTGCCGGACGATTCCCTGGTGACGGCATCCTTCAGCCTCGACCAGGTTGAAGAGATCGACGGTGGCCTGTCGCTTCTGGTGCCAGAGGTCCGGATCGTCGATCTCGTTCAGGAAGCGCTCGTGCAGCTTCACATCGGCCCACGAGTAGAAGAGGATGCACTGGGCATCGAGCCCGTCGCGCCCGGCGCGGCCGATTTCCTGAAACCAGGATTCCACATCCTTCGGCATGTCGCGGTGGACGACCCACCGGACATTCGACTTGTCGATCCCCATCCCGAAGGCCACCGTGGCCACCACCACCGGGACGTCGTCGCGCTGGAAGGCCTCCTGATTCCGGGCCCGGACTTCCGCGTCGAGACCGGCATGGTAGGGGAGGGCCTCGATCCCGTTCTTCCGGAGGAAGTCGGCGGTCTGCTCCACGGTGCGGCGGGAGAGGCAGTAGACGATCCCCGGCTCGCCCCCCTGGTCGCGGATCAGGGCCAGGATCTCGCGGCGGGTGTCGCCCGACCCCTTCTTTCGAGCGCCGATCTTGAGGTTCGGGCGAAAGAAGGAGCCCTTGAAGCCCGCCGGCTTCCGCATTCCAAGCTGCCGCAGAATGTCGCGCGCCACGGTGCGGGTGGCGGTGGCGGTGAGGGCGAGGACGGGCACGTCCAGCGCCTCGCGAAGTCCCTGGAGGCGCCGGTACGAGGGGCGGAAGTCATGTCCCCACTGGGAAATGCAGTGTGCTTCATCCACCACGAGGAGGGAGATGGGGCACCCCTGGATGAAGTCGCGGAGCGACCCGTCGAGGGCCTCGGGAGCGAGAAAGACGATCTCGAGTTCCCCGCGGCGGAGCGCCTGGAGGCGCGCGGTGCGTTCCTCGAAGTCGAGGGTCGAGTTGATCTCGGCGGCCCGGAACCCGAAGGCCAGGAGGGCATCCACCTGGTCCTTCATGAGGGAGATGAGGGGCGAAATCACGAGCACCGCCCCGGGGAGGATGCGGGCCGGGAGCTGGTAGGTGAGGGACTTTCCGGCCCCCGTGGGCATGACGGCAATGCAGTCCCGCCCCTCGAGAACCGCCTCGATCACCTGCTCCTGCCCCGGTCGAAACTCCCGGAACCCGAAGACCTCGTGGAGGACCTGGGCGGGGTCGGGGTGGGCGAGGATCGAGCGGATGCTGTCGGGGAGGGGAGCGTCGGACATTCCCTACGCTAATGGCTGCCCCCGACCCACGCGAGGCAGGGAGGCAGGGCAGCACGCAGACGGCAGCCTCGGCCGCTGGATTCCGGACCTCCGGCCGCGCTTCGTTCGGCGTCTGGACATTGGCGTCGGCGTTCGGACCCCGGGGTTGGTGTCCGGGCCCCGGTGCTGGCGTTCGGGCCCCGGTGTCGGCCTCCGGGCATCCCGGGCATCCGGCGGCGCTTCGCCCCGGCTGCCCACCCCCCGGTGCGCCGGGTGCTCACGCCTCGGTTTTCGGACTGCGCGGTGCCGGACGCCCTCCGCCTGAGCCGCCCGACCCATCGGGCTGCCCACCATCGGGCTGCCCACCCCTCGGCCCCCGGGTTGTCCGGGTATCGATCGCCGGGTTCGTGAGGGGTCGACCCGGCGATGGCACGGTTCGATACGCTATAGGTATCGAATGGTGCAACCGTGACAGCGCCGGACGCACGATTGCACGGTTCGGACCCTATGCGGTATCGAACCGTGCCATCGCGACGAGAACGGCTGCGAACCCGGCAAAGGGTACATCTCGTGCGGCCTCGGATGCGTGGGTGCCGGTGTGTCCAGGCGCGCCCCGTCTCGCCCGCACCTTGCCGGGGGTGGACGCGGTTTCTACCTTCGCCCGTCTCACGGACGGAAGTGCACCGGCCCGCGGGCGGACCCACCCGGCCCACGGCGGGCCACCCGTCCCGCCGCGGTCCACCGGTCTCAACGCGGGCCGCCGCCCTGCCCGGAGGGCACCGGCGAGCACCGGCGGGCCGAGTGTCGCCGGTGGGGCTCATGTCAACGGCGGGGCTCATGCCACGTGCCGGGTCCGGTGCCGGACCCGCAGTCCCCCGCCCATGCCTTCCGCCCGCGCCACCCTGTCCGCGCCACCCTGCTCGCACGACGCTGCCCGCACTCCCCCTTTCTCGCCGAGAGCCTGACATGCGCCGACCGAACCCCGTCCTCCTCGCCTCCCTTCCGGCCGTGTTCGGCCTCGCGGTCCTCTCCGGATGTGCCGAGAGCGACGCCCGGGAGGGAACGGGGGCACCCAGCGCCGCGGCGGCCACCACCTTCGAGGTGGACCCCCACTTCCCGGGTGACCTCCCGAACAACTGGACGGTCGGTCAGGTGACGGGGGTCGCCGTCGATGCGGACGACCACATCTGGATCGTGCATCGCCCGGGGAGCATTACCGATCGGGAACTGGGCTCCTACACGGACCCCCCGACGGGGATGTGCTGTGACCCGGCGCCTCCGGTCATCCAGTTCGACCCCGACGGGAACGTGGTTCGGGCCTGGGGCGGCCCCGGCGAGGGGTACGAGTGGCCCGCCACCGGGATGGGGGTGGGCGAGCATGGCATCCATGTGGATCACGAAGGCCATGTCTGGATCGGGAGCGGTCCGGGAGCCACCACGACCCAGGTCCTCAAGTTCACCCGCGACGGGGAGTTCCTCCTCCAGATCGGGCGCGCCGGAGAGACGGGGGGGAGCAACGACACCGAGCTCCTGGGCGGCCCGGCGGCGCTGGAGGTGGACCCCGAGACGAACGAGCTCTTCATTGCCGATGGGTACATCAACCGGCGCGTCATCGTCTTCGATGCGGAGACGGGCGAGTACCGGCGTCACTGGGGGGCCTACGGAAATGTCCCCGACGACGGACCCCTGGGCGCCTATGATCCCGACGCCCCCCCGGCCCAGCAATTCCGCGGGCCCGTGCACGGGATCACGATTTCCCGCGACGGCGAGGTCTTCGTGACCGACCGCCGCGAGAACCGGATCCAGGTCTTCACCCGCGAAGGCGAGTTCCTTCGCGAAGGCTTCATCCAGCGCGAGACCCGCTCCATGGGCTCGACCTGGGATGTGGCCCTCTCCCGCGACCCCGAGGAGCGCTGGCTCTACGTGCCCGACGGCACGAACTACACCCTCTGGATCCTGGACCGCCACACCCTCGAGGTCGTGAACAACTTCGGGCGTCACGGGAAGAACGCCGGCCAGTTCCAGTGGGTGCACAATGTGGCGGTGGATTCCCGCGGAAACCTCTACACCACCGAGGTCGACACCGGGAAGCGGGTCCAGAGGTTCGTGCCCGTGGCACGGTAGGCGCCGGGCTCGAACCGCCACCCGGCCTGGCTCACCCGGCCGGGCTCGAACCGCCGCCCGGCTCGGCCCGGCTCACCCCCCCCGTCTCACCCCTTTCTCGTGCGCGCCACCCAGACCAGGACGAGGGCGCTGGGCACGGTCACGAACCAGAAGAGGAGGCCAGCGGCGAGGGCGTGGGGGATCCCGGCCATTTCGTCGGCCTGGTTCGAGAGCCAGCCCGAGCGGGCCACCCAGAAGAGGGAGGCCACGAAGAGCCCCCAGGCGAGGGCCGCCCCTCGACCCCGGCGACGGCGCCAGGAGAGGAGGGCTGCTCCACCCCCGGCGAGGAATCCCAGGGCGAGGAGGAGGGTGTCCGGGGGGAGCATGGTGGCGGGGGGCGGCGGTGGGGTCGAGGAGGAGGGAGAACGCGGTTGAGGCAGAGGGGCCGACCGGGTGCGGGGCCGACCTGGTGCGTGCCCGCGCCGGCCCCTCGACCCCTCCCCTATTCCTGCACCTCCGCCTTATCTTCCCTGACAGGGTCCATTCTGACAAGGACCGGCGGGTTCGATGGGGCCAGCCCTGGGCGGCCTTCCCGAGACCCTCTCCCCCTTCGCGCCTGGCAACGACGCATGGTTCCCCGACTTCGCATCTCCCACAGGACCCGGTTCGACGCAGCCTCCCTGAACCGGACCCCCCTTGTTCTGGCTGCCCTCCTCCTCCTTTTCGCGGCGCCCTTCGAGGCGCTCAAGGCCCAGGAGCCGGTACCTCCGCCCCCTGCGGCGCAGGAGGCGGCGGAGGTGGATCCGGAGCGGCAACTCGAGCTGAACCCCCGGGTCCGCACGGGGACGCTGGAAAACGGGCTCACCTGGTTCGTTCAGCCCAACGCGCGCCCCGAGGGCCGGGTGGAGCTCCGTCTCGCGGTGAATGCCGGCTCCCTCCTCGAGGAGGAGCACGAGCAGGGGCTCGCCCACTTTCTCGAGCACATGGCCTTTCGCGGGACCACGAACTTCGAGCGGCAGGCGCTGGTGGGGTACCTCGAGTCCATCGGCATGCGGTTCGGCCCCGACCTGAACGCCTACACGAGCTTCGACGAAACGGTCTACCTCCTCACCGTGCCCACCGACGACCCCGACATGGTCGAGACTGCGCTGCGCATTCTCCGGGACTGGGCCTCGGAGGTGACGATCCACTCCGACGACGTGGATCGGGAGCGGGGGGTGGTCATCGAGGAGTGGCGTGGCCGGCGGGGAGCACAGGCCCGGGTCCTGGACCAGCACCTTCCTGTGATGCTCCAGGGGTCGCGGCACGCCCAGCGCCTCCCCATCGGGACGCTGGAGGTGCTGGAGGGAGCCACTGCGGAGGATCTCCGGGGCTTCTACGAGCGATGGTACCGCCCGGATCTCATGGCGGTGGTGGCGGTGGGCGATGTGGATCCCGACGCCATGGAGGCCCGGATCCGCGAGCTCTTCGCCGATCTGAGCGTGCCGGCCGGCGCCCCCGAGCGCCCGGAGTTCCCCCTTCCGGCCCACGCCGAGACCCTCTTCAGCGTGGTGACCGACCCCGAGCTGTCCCTGACCCAGATCGAGCTTCTCCACAAGGATGCGGAGGTTGGTGGCGCTACGGCGCAGGCGGGCGCGGACGCGGCCCTGGACCCGGCTTCGGTGGGGGCCTACCGCGAACGCCTGGCGGCCCGCCTCTACACCGCCATGCTGAACTCCCGCTTCCAGGAGATCACCCGTGAACCCGACGCCCCCTTCCTGAACGCCGGAGCGAGCCGGGGGAGCCTGGTGCGGGGGGCGCGCCAGTATTCCCTTTCGGCCGTGGTGGCCGAGGGGGGAACGGAGGCCGGGCTCGCCGCACTCCTCACCGAGTCCGAGCGGGTGAACCGGCACGGATTCACGGCCACGGAGCTGGACCGGGCCCGGACGAACCTTCTCCGGGGGCTCGAGCGCGCCTACGACGAGCGGGAGCGCACGAATTCCGGGGTCTTCGCCCAGGAACTCGTGAACCACTATCTGGCGGGGAGTCCGGTGCCCGGAATCGAGGCCGAGCTGGAGCTGGCCCGGGCCCTCCTCCCGGGGATCGAGCTCGACGAGATCAATGCCCTGGCCCGCGGGTGGATGTCGGAGGAGAACCGGGTCGTCCTGGTCACGGCGCCGGCCGCCGAGGAAGGGGGCGCGGTGCCGACCCCGGAGGCCCTCACCACCGTGCTGGCCTCGGTGGACGCGCTGGAGGTCGAACCCTACGTGGACGAGGTGACGGACGCCCCCCTCGTGGCCGAACTCCCCCCCCTCGCCGAAATCACCGAGCGCCGCTTCCACGAGGAGGTGGAGGTTCACGACTGGACCCTGGCCAACGGGGTGCGGGTCCTTCTTCGCCCCACCGACTTCCGTGACGACGAGATCGTCTTCCGGGGGTGGGCGCCGGGGGGGAGCTCCCTCGTGCCGGACGAGGACTATCCGTCGGCCTCCTTCGCCACCGATGTGGTGGGGGTGAGCGGGCTCGGTGCCTTCAATGTCACGGCGCTGCAGCGCGAGCTGGCCGGAAAGGCGGCCTCCGTGTCCGTGGCCCTGACCGAGCGGGAACAGCGGGTCCAGGGGAGCGCCTCCCCCCGCGACCTCGAGACCCTCTTCCAGCTCGCCTGGCTGCACTTCACCGAGCCCCGCTACGACGAGGCGCCGGTACAGGCGATCCTGGGGCAGATCCGGGCCATTCTCGCCAACCGGGGGGCCGATCCCAACGCCCACTTTGCGGATACGCTGCAGGTCACGCTGAGCCAGGGGCACCCCCGGGCCCGTCCCATCTCCACGGCCCTCCTGGAGGAGATCGACCCCGAGCGGGCCTACGCCATCTACCGTGACCGCTTCGGCCATGCCGACGGGTTCACCTTCCTTCTCGTGGGGAACCTCGACCTGGAGCAGGTGGAGCCCCTCGTGCGGCGGTACCTGGGGAACCTCCCCGTGCAGGGACGCATCGACACCCCGGCCGACCCGGGGATCCGCCCCCCCGACGGCGTGGTGGAGCGCACGGTGGCCCGGGGGATCGAGCCCCAGAGCCGAACGCAGATCATCTTCCACGGCCCCTGGAACTGGGAGCCCGACCGGAACTTCGCCCTTTCCTCGGCGGTGGAAGTGCTCCGCCTTCGTCTTCGCGAGGTGCTCCGCGAAGACCTGGGGGGGACCTACGGGGTGCAGGTGGTCCAGACCACCCGCCGGGAGCCCGATGAGCGCTTCACCCTCCAGATTGCCTTCGGAACCGATCCGGAGAGGCTGGAGGAGCTGACCCAGGCCGTCTTCACCGAGCTCGGGCGCCTCCGCGACGAAGGCCCCACCGCCGACGAGATGTCCCGGGTTCGCGAGATCCAGCGTCGGGAGCGGGAGACGGCCCTTCGCCAGAACGCCTTCTGGGCTTCGTCCATCGAGGGGCTGATCAGGGAAGACCGCCCCCTCGGCACCATCTTCGCCCTCGAGGACCGGATTGCCGCGGTGACGCCGGAGGTGATCCAGGCCATCATGGCCGAGGCCTTCACCGAGGACCGTCTCGTGCGGGTGTCTCTCGTTCCGGAGAATCCGGAAGCGGAGGAGGTCCCGGAGGTCCCGGACGTGCCCGAGGTCCCGGAGGGGTAACGTCGGGTGCCGGGTGCCCGCCCGTAGTGAGGGGGCGGTCGCCGCGAGGCGGTCCCCCTGGAGGGTTGCCACCCGCCGCGGGCGTCCGCCTGCCGCGAGGGGTCCGTCCGCCCCCTCCGCGGCGGGCCTACCCCTTTCCGGCCCCCTTCACCGCACGCGCCGCCGCTTCGGCGATCCGCTCCCCATCCATGGCGGCGCTGACGATCCCCCCGGCGTAGCCCGCCCCCTCGCCGCAGGGAAAGAGGCCGGCCACCCGGGGGTGTTCCAGCGTCTTCGCATCGCGGGGAATGCGCACCGGCGAGGAGGTTCGGGTCTCGGGGGCATGGACCACGGCCTCGTTCGTGAGGTAGCCGCGCATGGAGCGGTCGAAGAGGCGAAAGCCCTCCCGGAGCGCCGAAGCCACGAAGTCCGGGAGGACCTCGCCCAGCTCCACCGAGGTGATGCCCGGGGGGTACGAGGTGCGCGGAAGGCTCTGAGAGACCCGGCCGGTGGTGAAGTCCTCGAGGCGCTGGGCGGGGGCGGCCTGGGTCTTCCCCCCGAGGGCCCAGGCCCGTTCCTCGATGGCGGCCTGGAAGGCCATGGCGGCCAGGGGCCCCTGCGATGCGAAGGGCTCGAAGTCCCCGGGGCCGAGTTCCACCACCACCCCGGAGTTGGCGGTGGGGCGCGCCCGGGTGGAGGCCGACCACCCGTTCGTGACGACCTGCCCGGGCTCGGTGGCCGAGGGGCAGATCACGCCTCCGGGGCACATGCAGAAGGAGTAGACGCCCCGTCCCTGGACCTGTCGGGTAATGGCATACGACGAAGGGGGAAGGTAGGGCCCCCGGTCGGTGCCGCAGGCGTACTGGATCCGGTCGATGAGGGACTGGGGGTGCTCTACCCGGACCCCCACGGCCAGCGGCTTGAGCTCGATCTCCACCCCCCGGGTGTGGAGAAGCCGGAAGATGTCGCGGGCCGAGTGCCCCGTGGCCAGGATCGTGGCCGGCGCCCGGATCGTCTCCCCCCCGGCGGTGCGCACCCCCACGAGGCGGTCGGGGTGGCCGGGGGTGCCCTCTCCGGCGCCCCCCTCGAAGAGGAGGTCGGTGACCCGGGTCTCGAAGCGGATCTCGGCGCCGTGGGCCCGAAGGTGCTCCCGTACCCGGGCAATGAGGCGGGGGAGGCGGTTCGTGCCGATGTGCGGGTGCGCCTCCACCAGGATGTCGGGGTCGGCTCCGAACCCCACCAGGCGTTCGAGGATGCGCCGCACATCGCCCCGCTTCTTCGAGCGGGTGTAGAGCTTCCCGTCGGAGTAGGTGCCTGCGCCCCCTTCGCCGAAGCAGTAGTTCGAGTCGGGATTCACCTCGTGGCGGGTGTTGATGGCCTTCAGATCGCGGACCCGGGCCCTCACATCCTTCCCCCGCTCGAGGACGATGGGGCGAAGCCCTGCCTCCACAAGGCGAAGGGCGGCGAAGAGCCCGGCCGGGCCCGCGCCCACCACGAGGACTTCCGGCGCCCCCTCCACCTGGGGGTAGTCGGGGAGGCGCGGCGGATCAGGGGCCGGGTCCTCCCCCTCGTAGACCCTGAGACGGAGCTGGATCCGGACCTCCCGCCCCCGGGCATCGATGGAGCGCCGAATCACCTCGACTTCGCGCACCTCCGAGGCCGGGACCCCCGGGCCCAGGGCACGGAGCGCGGCCTCGCGAAGGGCCTCGGGCTCGGCGGCGGTGCGGGGATCGACCCGGAGTTCGAGGTCGTGGATCATGCCGGGCGAGTGCGTGCGCCGAACGCTCCCTGCATCACCGGACGGTGAAGGTGGTCACGCCCAGCGACTCCAGCTCCCGGAGCCCCTCGCTGACGAGGGCCTGGACCCGCGGATCGGTCCGGTACTCGGCCAGGATCTCGGCCCGGCGCCCGGTGAAGAGCTCCCCCATCTTGTACGCGATCACGGTGGCCATGACCGTCCCCTCTTCCGTGCGGGTTCCCTCGAAACGGCGCCGGAACTCGTCCAGGACAGGGCGGAAGAGGGGGTCGTGCCAACGGTCCGGCGACACGTCGAGACGCATGAAGGCCCGGAGCACCTCGCTGAAATCCGGGTGGGGAGCCCGGTGCCAGAAGGCCACGTCGCGCCCCAGGTCGTCGATGTGCATGGGGAGGTAGAGGGTGGCCCGGGCCGGGACCTGGCGGATGAGGGCCGGGTTGTAGCGGCGCACCTCGTCGGCCGAGAGCCCGCTCCGGCGCACCACCTCGTCGAAGGAGACGTTCCGGGTGGTCCGCATGGCGTGGATCCGGTCCTGTCGGGTGCGCTCGCGGATCTCGGCCACCCGGTGCGTGTTCCCGAACACCATTTCGGCGTAGAGGAAGGAGCGGGGGCCGTAGCTGTAGACCACATCGCGGAAGCGGGTCGAGGAGATCCCCCGGAGGTCCACGGCGAACTGGGCGCCCAGGAAGTACTGCTCCCGAATGTCACCCCCACCCAGCCGGGCGCCATTGATGACCGTGCGTCCCACATTCGTCCCTCCGGCATGGTGCTCGGAGAGGGCGGGAATGAAGCTCCCGTACTTCGTGGCCAGAATGCGGAGGTAGGCCGCGCAGTACATGGCCTGCGTGGTCTGGTTGTGCCCCTCGATCTCGTGGGGGGAGAGGCGCTTCATCAGGTCCCAGTTCCGATCGAGCCACTGGCAGAACCCCACGGCCCGCGCCTCGGAGCGCACGGTGGGATGCCACCCAGACTCGATCATCGCCTGGGCCAGCCCGATCTCTGCCGGGACCCCGAAATGCTCGTAGATCTGCCCCCATTCCTCGAGGAAACCCCCGTACCGCCGGGCGTTGGGCGCGACGAAGGTGCCCCGGGTGGCGTTGTGGATCACCGGGGCCGAGGTGGCGGCCATGAGGATCTCCGCCACCTGCTCCCTCCGCAGCGAGGCCACCGATTCGAGCCGAACCCCGTTCAGGAGGCGGGCCATGGAGGGGTCTTCCCAGCGACCCTCCCTGTGCCAGTCGCCCCGGGCGGGAAAGGTCACGAGGAGGCGTCCATCGGTGGCGCTTCCGAAGGCCACGGACCCGTCGGGGATCGTGAAGACATGGGCCCAGAAGGTGTTCCCCGGGCGGAACTGCCCCAGCACGGCCCGGTCCTCGGCGTACTGGACCGCAGCCACGTCGATGGCCTGCGCTGCGACGGGCGCCGTGTCGGCAAGGATCCCTCCCCCGAGCAGGAGGGCGAGGAGGAGGGGTGCGGAGGCCGGTGATGCGATGGGGCGGGGAAGAGACGGCATGGGGGCTCCGCGAGGCGCAGGGGGGAGGATGCCGAACCCGGAAGAAAGCTCCGGGTCCGGCTCCCCGTTTGTCGGAATGCAGCAGAATACAGCACGGCGCATGCCGCCGCGAGGGGAAGGGATCCCCCCAGTCAGCGTCGCCCTTCCAGCATCCGGAAGAGCCTCGAATCGGTACCCATGAGAAGGGTGGAGGAGCCGTCCACCACATGGCTCGCCGCCTCCAGGGAGCGGAGGAACTCGTAGAAGGAGGCGTCCTGGCGATGGGCTGCCGCGTAGAGGGCGGCAGCCTCGGCGTCGGCGGCCCCCCGGACCCGCTCCGCGTCGGCAAAGGCTTCCGAGCGAATGCGCGACAGCTCCCGCTCCCGCATTCCCCGGATCCGCGCCTGCTCCCCCGCCCCCATGGAGCGGAACTCCTCGGCGGCGCGATGTCGCTCCGAAATCATCCGGGCAAAGACATCGGCCTGCACCTCCTCCACGTAGTCGGTGCGCTTGAAGCGGAAGTCCAGGAGCTCGATTCCCAGCTCGGGAAGGAGCCGGGCGTTGGCCCGCTCCGTGATTTCCCGGGCAATCCGGGCCCGCCCGACGGCGATGGGCTCGAAGATCGCCTCCTCCACCTCCAGGTCGATGGCGATCTCCTCCGGCGGACGGTTCGTGCTCCGCACATTCTCGATGAGGTCGTGGCGGCTCACGGCGTTCCGGATCTCGCCATCCATGATGTCGTCGATCCGGGTCTGGGCCAGGCGCTCGTCGCGAACGCGCTGGTAGAAGAGGAGGGGGTCGGCGATTCGCCACCGCCCGAAGCCGTCCACCAGGAGAAAGCGCTTGTCGCGGGTGGCGATCCGGGTGGGCTCGCCGTCCCACTCCAGGTAGCGCCGGTCCATGCGGTGGACCCGCTGCACGAAGGGCTTCTTCCAGTGGAGTCCGGCCTCGGTCCGCGCCTCCCCCACCGGCCGGCCGAACTCCGTGATGATGACCTGGTCCCATTCCGACACGGTAAAGGTCGAGAGGGAGAAGGCGAGAAGCCCCAGGAGGGCCACGATGCCTGCAACGATGAATCTCATCGCTCACCTCCGCCTCGGGGGGCGTTCTGGGCGGGTGCATTCGCGCGGGGGGCGGACGGATCGGAGGTGGTGGTCCCCGGGAGGGGAACGGGAAGGAGGGTCCCCGGCGCCCCGTTCAGCCCGGGCTGGCCGAAAAGCGGCATGATCCCTCGCATCTCCGGATCCACGAAGACCTTCCCGCTGACCTGCCCCAGGACCCGCTCCTGGGCCTCGAGGAGGAGGCGGGTCCGGGTCACGTCGGGGGCCCTGCGGTACTCCACGAGCAGGGCGTTGAAGCGGTCCACCTCGCCGGCGGCCCGGTTCACCCGGTCCAGGGCATACCCTTCCGCCCGGAGGAGGGCCTCCTGGGCCTCTCCCTCGGCCCGGGGCACGTCGCGATTGTATTCGGCCCAGGCCTCGTTGATCATGCGCTCCCGCTGCTGCTGGGCGCCATTCACCGAGTCCCAGGCCGGTCGTACCGGGGTCGGGGGGGTGGCATCCTGCATGATGACCTGCACGACCCGGACCCCCATGGCGTACTGGTCCACGAGCTCGTTCAGCGCCAGGAGGGCGGTATCCTCGATCTCCTGCCGCCCCACCGTGAGAACCTCGGTCACGGTGCGGTCGCCCACGGTCTGGCGCATGACCGACTCGGCCAGGGCCCGGAGGGTGCGGGCCGGATTCCGCACCTCGAAGAGGTAGCGGACCGGGTCCACCACCCGGTACTGCACGACCCACTCGGCATGGACCACGTTCAGGTCGCCGGTTAGCATGAGGGCCTCGGCCGGAACCGCCCGGTAGCGCGCGCCCCCCTCGCCCTGACCCTCCTGGGTCCGGAAGCCGAACTCCTCCTTGAGCTGCCGCTGCACGGGGACCCGGTGAAGGCGGTCCACCAGGGGGATCTTCATGTGAAGCCCCGGTTCGGACTGCCCCACGACCTTCCCGAAGCGGGTAATGACGCCCACCTCCTCGGCCTGCACCTGGTAGATCCCGCCGGTGAGCAGCACCAGGAGCACCACGGCTGCAAGGGCCGCGGGGATTCCGCGCCTGAAGATGCGAAGGGTGCGATCGCCATCGAGGGGGAGGGTTCGGGGGGCGCGTCCTGACCCCCCCTTCCGGCCGGCTTCGCCGGGGGGAGGCCCGGGGGGCCGCGCCCCGCTCGGATCCTTGATGCTCATGGGGTCGCTCCAGGGCCGCGGGCCCGGTAAAGGGGAGAGGGGACGGGCGTCCCGATCTGCCGCTCGGCGCGCGACCGGGACCGCCCCTCTTACGAGGCTCGGGGCCCGGGCCTTCACCCCTCGGCGCCCCGGCCGGACCCGCCCCGACCGGACTGGGTATCACGCTCGGACCCTGGACAACCCACGGGCTCGCCCGCGCACACCGCCGCGCACACCGCAGGAGCCCGCATCCGACCCTGGCGCCTCCGGGCCCCGGCCCCACCCGGGCCTTACCCCGACCCCGTCCCCGTTCCTTCCCGGCCCCCCGCATTCGCGTCCCTTCCCGGTCTCCCCTCCGTCTCCCCCGCCGAGCCTCCCGTGATCTCCCTTCTTGCCGGTCTCCTCCTCGCCCTCGCGGGAGGCGCCCCCGCGACGGCCCTTTCCGCGACGGTCCTTTCCGCGACGGCCCTGCCCGTGGGGGTCCTCCCGGCGCCCGATGCCGGCCCCGTCGCGCCGGCGCCGAACCCCGCGCCCGGCGCGCACGACGCCCTCCCCCCCGACTCGGCCCGCACCCTCCGGGACATGCGCCGGGCCCAGCAGGACTTCGAGCGCTTCCGCCATACGCAGACCCCGGCCCAGCGGAACGACCCCGGGCGGGTCCAGCGTTGCGATGAACCGGTGGGGCGCCTCTGCCTCATCTATCCCCGGGGGTCCGAGCCCCGCCCCGCCCCGGCCCCGGCGCCTCGCCCCGTGCAGGAGCGGATGGACGACCTTCTCGTTCGGCTCGAAGCTGCAGCCGCCGGCTTCCCCGGCGACGACTGGATCGCAGGGCAGCGGGTACACTATCTCCTCGAGATGCGGGACCCGGGGGGTGCGCTTCGCGCCGCCGAGGCGTGTCGGGGGACGCAGTGGTGGTGCGACGCCCTGCGCGGCCTGGCCCACCACGAGAACGACGCCTGGGTCGATGCGGGGGAGGCCTTCCTCGATGCCCTCGAAGCCATGCCCCCTCGGGAGCTTGCCCGGTGGGAGGGCGAGTCCTTCCTCCTGGAGCGCGACGGGCGGCGGTTCCTCGATGTGTCCGACCGGGGCGAGCGGGACCGTCGCCGCGCCCTTCTCTGGCGGCTCTCCGATCCCCTCTACCTGGTTCCCGGAAACGACCGGTGGACGGCCCACATGGCCCGGCTCACCCAGGCGCGGATCCTGGAAGAGGCAACGAATGCCTTCGACCTCCCCTGGGACATCGACCTGGAGGAGCTCCTCCTGCGCTATGGCTGGGCGGTGGGGTGGGAACGCTCCCAGGGAGCCCCCAGCTTCCGGCAGATCTCCCAGACCCGGATGACGGCCCGTCTCGATCCGGATCGCCGCCGCTACCTCCCCACCGGACCCGAGCTTCAGGACTTCCCCGCCACCGAAGACGACGCCCTTCGCGTGCTCACCGGCCCGGAGCCGTCGGGGTATTCCCCCGCCTATGCCCCGGTGGTGGAGAACCTCTCCTCCCAGACGGCCCGGTTCCGGCGGGGGAGTGCAGACGCGCCCACGATGAAGGTGGTCCATGCCTTTGCCCGCGATGCCTCTCTGGAAACAGGGGAGGAGGCCCAGGCCCCCACCCCGAGAGATCTCCGGACGGCCCTCTTCCTCCTCCCCCTGGTGGGACCCATCATCGAGGAAGGGCCCCGCCCGGCCCGGGAGGGGTCGACCCTCGAGGGGGTCTGGACCGCCGAGGTGGATCCGGACACGGACTGGATCCTGAGCCTCGAGGCCCTGGATCGGTTCGAACGGCGGGCATGGCGGACCCGGCGGGGGCTCGAGCGCCTCCCGCCCCCCACCGGCCCGGTCTCGATCTCGGACCCCATCTTCCTGGGGGCCGCATCGGACGACCTTCCCGAGACGCTGGAGGCGGCCCTGGACGAAGTCCTCCCCACCGTGCGCTTCCGCGCCGGGGCCAGCGTCCGGATCGGGTGGGAGGTGTACGGGATCCCCGAGGGGGGGCAGGCCCGGGTTGCGCTGGGGCTTGAACGAGCCGAACGGAGCTTTGCCCGTCGGCTGGGGGAGTTCTTCCGGGTCCTGGAGCCTCCGCAGCCCGTGGTGATCCGGTGGGATGATGCTCCGCCGGAGGATCCCGGGGTGATTTTCCGGGCCGTGGAGCTCCAGTTCCCCGACCTCGATCCCGGTCGCTACGATCTCTTCCTCGAGATCCAGGTCGACGACCTGGAAGCTGCCGTGACCCGGCGCCGCTTCGTCATCGAGGAGAGGGCCCGCTGAAGCAGCCCCGGGGGTTTCGCCCGCCCCTCTGGGTGGGATGCCTGGTGGCAGGAAGCGCTCTGGCCTGGAGTGCCCTCCCCCTTGCCGCGCAGGCCGCGCCGCCCCCCACCTCCGGGGAGGAAACCCGGGCGCTTTCCCCACCGACGGAAGCCCCGGGCGAACCCCCGGTGGAGCTCGGCCCCGGGGCCTCTCCCTGGTTCCCCGGGACCCGGCTCTTCCGGCCGCCCATGGCCGCGCCCCTCGAACCCGGGTTCCGGGGTGCGGCCGTGAGCACCGACCTCCTCCGGGGCGACACCCAGGGCGCCGAACGCCCTCCCCCCGAGGTGGGGGACCTGCGCCCCGGGGGTCGGGACTTCCAGGGAATCGTTTCGCTGGGAGAGTCCTACCCCGTGCGCCGTTTCGGCCGGGGGCGCACCGGCGTTCAGGTCGGGATCCAGGTGGGGGTGACGGCCCGGTTCCGCCTGGCCACCTCGGCCAACGAGTACGTGGCCTCGGACTGGGTGGTGGGGCTCCCGGTGGAATTCGCGCGCCGGGGGGTGGAGGGACGTTTTCTCCTCTTTCACCGGAGCGCACACCTGGGAGACGAGATCATGGAGCGCGCCGGGGTGGGTCGCGTCGGGTTCGGACACGAGGGCGCCACCCTCCTCCTGGCCACCGCCCGGAGCCCCGGCGACCCGGGGGGCGCCCAGGGGGGCGGGGTCCGGCCCCTTCGCGGGTATGCCGGGGTCACACGCATCCTTCGATCCGAGACCTCGGGTACCCTGGAGGAGCTCGGTCGCGGATGGGACGACGGGTGGGAGATGCATGCCGGCGCCGAGCTCGAGCGCGGAATTCCTGCCACGGGAAGTCCCCTTGCCGGGTTCGTCGCGGTGGACCTCACGAGTGCCGAACGGACGAACTGGCAAACCCAGTGGGGGGTGCTGGCGGGGACCTCCTTCCGGGTGGGAAGCCGTTCCGGGCGGGCGGCGCTTCGGTGGCTTCACGGCCCCAGCATGCATGGCGAGTTCTTCCTCACCCCCGAGACGGCCTGGGGGCTGGAGTTCCGCCTGACCCGCTGAGCTCCACGGCCACAGACCGCTCCTCCCGGGGGGAGGACGGGGGTTGACAGGGGCGAAGGCACGGTGCGAAGCTCGGACCGTGCCCCGCTCGCACCGAAGGCGTTCCTTCGCGAGCCGGGTCCACCGCACGAGGGTTCCGCCCTCCCCACCGCTGCCGCGTCTCCGAAACCCTTCCCATCGCACCTCCCCCCATGCCCACCCCCCTTCCTTCCCGCCTGACCCTCGCCCCGGCCTTCCCGGCCCGGGGTGCGGGTGGTCTGCGTGCGGAAGTCCGGGGTTCGGTCGGTCCGGTCCCGGGCGGGATGTGCTGTGGCATGAAGATGATGCCCCCCCTCGGGGGGGCCGGGGGAGGCGGCGTGCACGGACGAGGTTCCCCACGCTGACCTGATCAGCGCCATCGTGCGCTTCCGCCCGGTCCCTCCTTCCCGAGGGGCCGGGCTTTTTTTGTCCCCTTCGCCCTCGTTCCACTCCGTCGCATCACCCGCTGAACCCTCGCTTCCTCCCGAAAAGGCACCTGTCCATGAGCCCGTCCACCCCCCCCTCCCTCGCCCTCGATACCCTGGCCGTGCATGCAGGCCAGGAAGCTCCCGACCCCGCCACGGGGGCCCGGGCCGTTCCCATCTATGCCACCACCTCGTACGTCTTCGACTCCCCCGACCACGCCGCCTCCCTCTTCGGGCTGAAGGAGTTCGGAAACATCTACACCCGGATCATGAACCCCACCACCGATGTGTTCGAAAAGCGGGTGGCGGCCCTGGAGGGTGGGGTGGCGGCGGTGGCCACGGCGAGCGGACAGGCCGCCCAGACCCTGGCCCTCCTGAACCTGGCCCAGGCCGGGGATTCCATCGTGGCCTCGAACGCCCTCTACGGGGGGACGGTGGCCCTCTTCCGGCACACCCTCCCCCGCCTGGGGATCACGACCCGCTTCGTGAACCGGGACCCGGCCTCGGTGGAGGCGGCCATCGACGAGACGACGCGGGCCGTGTACGTGGAGACCATCGGAAACCCCTCCCTCGAGGTGCCCGACCTCTCGGCCCTGGCCGAGGTGGCCCATCGCCACGGCCTTCCCCTCGTGGTCGACAACACCTTCGCCACCCCCCTCCTGGCCCGCCCCCTGGAGCAGGGCGCCGACATCGTGATCCACTCGGCCACGAAGTGGATCGGAGGCCATGGCACGGCCATTGGAGGGGTGGTCGTCGATGGCGGGCGATTCGACTGGGGAAAGGAGCCCCGGTTCCGGAGCTTCTACGCCGAGCCGGAGCCGGCCTACCACGGCCTCCGCTTTGCCGAGGCCTTCGGGGAGCTGGCCTACGCCATCCGCCTCCGCACCGTCCTCCTGCGCGATGTAGGCGCGGCGCTCTCTCCCTTCAACGCCTTCCTCCTCCTCCAGGGGCTCGAGACCCTCCCCCTCCGGATCCGGGCCCATGCCGCCAACGCCCTCCGCCTGGCCCGCTTCCTCGAGTCCCACCCGGGGGTGTCGTCGGTCCTCTACCCGGGTCTCCCCTCCCACCCCTCCCACGAGACGGCAGCCCGGGTCCTGAACGGGGGGTTCGGCGGGGTGGTGACCTTCGAGGTGGAGGGGGGGGAGGCTGCGGCCCGGGCCCTCATTGCCCGGACTCGCCTCTTCTCCCTTCTGGCCAATGTGGGCGATGCGAAGAGCCTCATCATCCACCCCTGGAGCACCACCCACGAACAGCTCACCGAGGCCGAGCGGCGGGCGGCGGGGGTCACGCCGGGGGGAATCCGGATCTCGGTGGGAATCGAGGAGGTGGCGGATCTGGAGGCCGACCTTGACCAAGCCCTGCGGGGGGACGAAGTGCCCGGGGAAGGTGAGGGAGCCCCCCACGCCCGGGAGGAGGCCCACCATGCCGCATGAGACTCCGCAGGTGGACCTCGTGGTCAAGTTCGGGGGGGCGGCGCTGGCCGGGCCCCGACGGGTCCGTCTGGCCGCCTCCCGCATCGAGACCCTGCTCCGTGCCGGCCGGATCCCGGTGGTGGTGACGAGCGCCCCGGGCCCCACCACCGACCGCCTCCTTGCGCGGGTGGGGACCGTGGCCGGTCCGGCCGGAGGCGCGGGCGAGGCCGGGGAGGAGGAGGGACCGGAGCGGCGGGAGCGGGACCGGCTCCTGGCCACGGGAGAGGCCGGGGCCTCGGCCCTCCTCGCCCTGGCCCTTCTCGGTCGGGGGGCGGCGGCCCGCTCGGTTTCGGGGCCCGAGGCGGGGATCGGGGTCCTGCCCGACGGGACGGTGGTGGTGGACCCGGCGCCCCTGAGGGACCTCATTCGCCGGGGCTGGGTCCCGGTGGTGGCGGGATTCCAGGGAGCGGACCTCCATGGAGAGCTCAGGACGCTGGGGCGGGGAGGGTCGGACCTCACCGCGGTGGCGCTGGCCGAGGCGCTGGGTGCCCGGGAATGCGCCCTGGTCAAGGATGTGTCGGGGATCCATCCCCCTGACCCTGCCGACCCCCGTCGCCCCGCTCCAGGTTCCCGCCCCCTCCCCTCGGTGGACCCGGGTCGACTGGCGAGGTGGGCGGCCGAGGGCGCGGAAGTCGTCCAGGCGCAGGCGGCGGAGCGCGCCCTCCAGGCTGGGGTTCGCCTCCGGATCCACCACTACCGGGCCCACCCCCTCCGCCCCGGGGGCACGGTCGTGGCGCCCGGGGCCCTGACCCGGGAGGTGCTGACATGGACGAGCGCCTGATTCCTCCTGCCCGGTGGCGCCTCCATGGTGCGGCCCCGGAGGCCGATGGATCGAATGTGATCCTTTTCTTCCATGCCCTCACCGGGGAGCCGGATCCGGGCGGATGGTGGCCGAACCTCGTGGGGCCTGGCCGCCTCCTCGACACCCGGCGGTGGGCCCTCGTGGCCCCCGACCTGGTCCCCCTGGGTACCGAACCGCCCGAGCTTCACCCCCCGGCGCCCCGACTCACCACCCGCGCCATGGCGGGGGTGGCGGGCGCCCTCCTGGACCAGCTCGGGATCGGCCGGATCCGGATGGCGGTGGGCGGCTCGGTGGGGGGGATGGTGGCCCTCGAATGGGCGGCCCGGTGGCCGACCCGGGCGGACCATGTCGTGGTCTTCGCCGCACCGGCGGTGCACCCGGCGCACGCCACCGGGTGGAACCACCTTCAGCGAAGCCTCCTCGACCTGGGAGGAGAGCTGGGGGAGGAAGCCCGCGGGCTGGCCCTGGCCCGGGCCGCCGCCATGCTCACCTACCGGACCCCGGAGGGGCTGGACCACCGCTTCGGTGCCACCCGGCGGGACGACGGCCTTCCCCAGGTGGCGTCCTGGCTTGATCACCATGGGGCCCGGCTGGTGGCCCGTTTCTCGGTGGAGCGGTACCGCGCCCTCCTCGACGCCATGGACCACCACGATGTCGGAAGAGGGCGGGGTGGGGTCGGAGCGGCCCTCTCCCGGGTGCGTTCCACCCTTCACGGGGTGGGCATCCCCGGTGACCTTCTCTACCCCGCCGAAATGGTCCGGGGGTGGGTGGAGGCGGCGGCGCACGGGCCGGGAGAGGCACCGCGCAGGTACCATGAGATCCACTCCATGCACGGCCACGACGCCTTCCTCGTGGAGGAGGATCAGGTGGGACGGATCCTGGAGCACGCCCTGGAGGCACGCGACGCGACCGGACCGAAGAGGCGACGCCCCTCGGAAGCCGCATGAGGGCCTCCGAGGGGCGTCGGTTCCACGCACAGGGTACGCCAGGGACCTCAGGTCCCCGAGGGCGTATGCCCGAACTCAGCGCAGGAGGAGATCCTCCCCGCCGCCTCCGCCCGGGGGGTCCCGGCGCTGGGC